>DATIWL010000092.1:0-10743 GCA_035519435.1 Terriglobales bacterium | reverse complement strand
GGAGGATTCATCGAGGTGGTATTTTTCGCGAAGAGCACGCAGGTTCTCGCGCTCTTTGCGTTCTTCGTCCGAGTAGAAGCGCGCCTTCTCGAACTCGTGGTTCGCGATGGCGTTCTCCATGCGGTGGACGATGAACTTGATTCGCTTCTGGACTTCGGTCAATTCTTCCGGCAGCGAAGTCTGGCGCAGCTTCACGCGCGCGCCGGCTTCGTCGATCAGGTCAATGGCCTTGTCCGGAAGGAATCGGTCCGGAATGTAGCGGTTTGAATGCGAAACCGCAAAGTTGATGGCTTCGTCGGTGTAGCTGACGGCGTGGAACTTTTCGTACCGTTCTTTGATCCCGAACAGGATCTTGATGGCGTCGACTTCGTTCGGAGGCGGAACCTTCACGGCCTGGAAGCGGCGTTCCAGCGAACGGTCTTTCTCGATCGACTTGCGATATTCGCCCGGTGTGGTCGCGCCGATGCACTGAATCTCGCCGCGCGAAAGCGCGGGCTTCAGGATGTTGGCGGCATCGAGCGAACCTTCGGCCGAACCCGCGCCGACGAGCGTGTGCAACTCATCGATAAAGATGATGGAATTTTGCGACTCCATCAGTTCTTTCATGATGGTCTTCAGGCGCTCTTCGAACTGGCCGCGGTACTTGGTACCGGCTACGATCAAAGAGAGATCCAGAGCCAGAATGCGCTTGTCAGCGAGGAACGAGGGCACTTCGCCGTCGGCGATGCGCTGCGCCAGCCCTTCGACGATGGCAGTTTTGCCAACGCCGGGCTCGCCGATCAGCACAGGATTATTCTTTGTGCGCCGGCAGAGAATCTGGACGACGCGCTCGACCTCGCCTTCACGCCCGACGAGCGGGTCAAGCTGCGAATCCATCGCGGCCTGAGTCAGGTCGCGCGAGAATTCGCTCAATAAAGAGGATTCGCGTTGCCCGCGCTGCGGCTGCGCCTTCTCCTGGGTCGTACGCGCCAGTTCTTCACGGATCGTCGTAAGCCGCAGGCCGCGCTCGTGCAGGATCTCAGCGGCAAAACACTTCTCTTCCCGCAGCAACCCAAGCAGCAGGTGCTCTGTCCCGATGTGCTTGTGAGAGAGTCGCTCCGCTTCTTCGGCGGCATAAGCCAAAACTCTCTTGCATTCGTTGCTCAGAGGCAGGTCGACGGAAGTCGATACTTTTTCGCGGATTGTTGTGTGGCCCTCGATCTGTTTGCGAATCGATTCCACCGAGGCATGGGAACGCAGGAAGCGGTTGGTCAGGGCTTTGTCTTCGCGGAGCAGTCCGAGGAGCAGGTGTTCGCTCTCAATATAAGGAGAGCCGAACTGGCTGGCCTCGTACCGCGCAAAAAAGATGACGCGCCTGGCTTTCTCCGTGTACCGTTCAAACATAACTTCCTACCCCCTGATCTCTTGCGGGAACCCGGGCCTCCCTGCCCGTCCTTCCCAACCACCTCGCCCAAGCCTGGTCCTTCAATCCATCGTCCAACTACCTTAACAATATCATCCTTGGCCCTAACATCCGACCCCGCACTGTTCGGGTACTTTGGTTTGCCTTCGTGGGCCACGCCCACTTTCTCTTATGCCGAAAGCCCCTGCGGGTTGAGTTCCTCTATTCTGCCTTGATCCAGGCGCAACACTCTATGGCACCGTCGTGCGAACGCCAGATTATGCGTGGCAATCAGTGACGTAAGCTGATGCTCACGATGAAGCCGCTCGATCAACTCAAAAACCAATTCCGCGGTTCGCCCGTCTAGGTCGCCGGTCGGCTCATCGGCCAGCAGCAGCCTTGGCTTGGTGATGAGCGCTCGTGCGAGCGACAGCCGCTGCTGTTCGCCTCCGCTCAACTCGCCCGAGCGATGATGCCCGCGCGCCTCCAGCCCCACCTCCCGCAGCCACCTCGACGCTTCCTCCTTGGCTGCGTCGATTGGCCGTCCCCGAGTCAGCAGGGGCATGGCGACATTTTCAATCGCGGTAAACTCCGGCAGCAGGTAGTGAAACTGCCAGACGAAGCCGATTTCGCGGTTGCGAAATTCAGCAGCAGCATCCTCGGAGAGTGAATTCACCTGAGAGTGCGCGCAGTATACGGTACCTGCGGAAGGCTGATCAAGCGCGCCTACGATGTGCAATAAGGTACTCTTTCCCGCACCCGATTGCCCTACGATGGCGACCATCTCTGCCCTGTTCACATGGAACGACAGATTCTCAAAGAGCACAAGGTCGGCGTCGCCTGAGCGAAAGACCTTTTTCAAGTTTTCGACCCGCAGAAGCGGGTTCTGGTCTATTGGATGCAATCTCGTTCTCCGCGGGCTCAAGTCCAGCAAGGACCGTACTTCGCGCACTGCAACCTTGTGCGGGCCGTGCCGGTTTCCATTAGACCACGAGGAGAGTTCGATACTCCAAACACGATTCCATTTCAGGAATGCGATCTGCGGATGACTCTATACCCGAAAATAGCCCATGTAATGTGACCGTAGTCACAGGTCATCGAATCGAACGCACATTGAATTTCAGAATGGAGTTCACCCTCAGAAGATGGAATTTCAATCCCGCTTTCTGTAGGTGCGGAAGGGACTTGTTTGCTCGGTTGCCAAGGTGTTTCAGTGGGAAGCGACCACAGGGGAGAGCGCAATGAAGAATTTTCACGCTTTTGCTGCCACCCAGTTTCTCCGCTCTAGGATGGTCGGGGGTTCATAGGTCTTGCCGGCCGCCATGCGGCGCTCCTCGCGCCGCGTGGTCCACAGCAGCACCGGTCCCGCCAGGATGCCCGAAAGCCGCGGCATCGCGCCCAGCTCCTTGGCTATTTCCCGCCGCAGCGTGCGAATGCGTTCGCTGACGTCTTTGTTGACCTTGCGGAAATAGCGTTCCATCGCCCACAGGGCCGCACTGTAGGCTGTGCGGAGCTTCGCGTTCTCGCGCTCGAAGCGCTCGCGTACCCTTAGATCCGGATAGTTTTTGTACCGCCGCCATCCCTGCAGCATCGTCTGGCACATGCGATAGAGGCTGGGACCGTTGCACTCAAAATCGCGCCAGAATGCCCAGTCGAGGAAGCGTTTGGAATCGTCGCGGGAAATGGCCGCATGACGGAAGTTGAATTTGTCCTGACCATGGATGTCCGCGAAGTCCACTCCCTCGAGCAGCCGTCCCTCGGCCGCAATCTGCTGGTAGAGCGGCGTGCCGGGCACCGGGGTATAGAGCATAAACTGGTGGAAGTCAGTATTGTGGGCAACGGCAAACTCGATTTCTTCACGAATGTTTTCGGGCGTGTGGTGCTCCAGCCCGATGATCGTCGATCCTTGTACCCGGATCCCGTGCTCGCGCAGTTCCTGCGTGAGTTGATGTGAGTCCGTGCCTTTGAGTTTGGCGTAATTCGATCGCGGAGACTCTAGTCCCATCCAGATCCACGAAACGCCGAGCTCGATCAGTTCTTCGATCTTGTATTGACGAATAGCATTGGCGGAAGCGAACACCGCCATCCCCCATGCCTTGTTCTCTGCCTTCATCCGCCCGAGCAACTGCATCGCCCGCTGGCGGTGCAGCAGGAAGTTTTCATCCATCACGAAAAACGTCTGCACGCCGAGAGTCGCCTCGGCCTGGCACATCACTTCGAACAGTTGATCGCCGGTTTCGTAGAAGTTGACAAACTTGCCCTTGCCGCCGAAAAACGCCGATGTCGTGCAGAAGTTGCAGCCCATCGGACATCCGACTGACGGAATGATCGTTGCCGCCGTGCCCCCTTTCCGCTCAGGCAAGGGAACGCCCATGATACGGGTCTGCAGCCCTGAGACGATGTCCGGGTGCCGGATCGGCGCATGCTCGTCTTCGCCGAGATAGCGGCGCATCCACGAGATTCCCTCTCCGCGCACGATGTGATCGGCGTCGATCATGTGATCGAGTCCGGGGGTCGCCGCTACGTGCCCGCCCACCACGATCACCGACTTTGGCGAGAGCTTCCGCACCATGCGGCACATCTCGCGCACCTTGCTCACGTTCACGATGATGGAAGAGATTCCCACGATGTCGTACTGTTGTGCCTGCAACTCGCGCACAAAATCCTCGCGCTTGGGGAAGTCGAGCACCGTGCACGGCGCAGAAATATTGTGCTGGATCATCATGATTCCCCACGACCTGTGGAACATGCGCAGCGAGAACCCCCCCTGTGCCCGCGTCACCTGGTTGTGGTAAAGCTCCATCGGATTGATGGCGCGGCTGCCGAATTCATCGTCTTGCGCGTACGGCCCAAAAACTGAAGTCAACAGGACGCGCGCACGGATGCCCTTGGGATGAACTTCCATTGCAGACTCTGCCCTCCTAATCAAACTTAGAAGGCCTGGCGGGCCGGGTCTGTGAGGAGACGGAGAAAATACAAAAGTTTTACGTTTGGGCGAGATGGGAATTCTTCGCTCCCGAGATCCAGAAAATGGGCTCCCGCAAGTGCGGCACGCAGACAGATCAACCCGACGTGCAGAGTTTGTTGACTCCGCCACGGTTCAACGGTACATTCCTAGCGCGAGCTGCCCGGCTCGGAAAATCCGGCCTTAGCCAGACTCCAGATTACTCAGCGAACCGAGGGCCCTATGACACTTCGCGGACGTTTCTCTGCCATCCTATTCGCGATTCTTGCTGTGGCTATTCTGTCAATTCTCGCAGTTACGGCGCTGACGACAGACTCGGTCGCCGCCTCGAATCCGAAGATCGCGTCTCGCATCATCAAAGAGACGGCGAATGGCAAAGCCACGGAAGCTTTGATCGTACTGTCCGAGCAAGCTGACCTATCACCTGCTGCTTCTCTTCCGACGAAGGAGGCAAAAGGACGTTTTGTCGTCGACACGCTGCGAGAGGTCGCCGCCCGTTCTCAGGCGCCGCTCATCGCCACGCTTGAGAGGAGGGGCATCCCATATCAGTCCTTTTGGGTCGTCAATATGATCCAGGTCACGGGCAATCGCTCCCTGATAAATGAGCTTGCCGCCCGCGCTGACGTCAAGCAAATTGACGCCAATCCCCTCGTCCGCACAAGTTTGCCCTTCCCAGCGGCAACCGGTGCTGCCGATACGGATGCTGTCAACCAGATCAATCACGTTGAGTGGAACATCACCAAAGTCAAAGCGCCGAAGGTCTGGACCCTCGGCTTCCATGGTGAAGGACGAGTCGTCGCCGGCGCTGACACCGGCGTGCAATGGGACCATCCCGCGCTCAAGGCTCACTATCGTGGATGGAACGGCACTGCCGCCAACCACGACTACAACTGGCACGACGCTACATCGGCTCACTCGCCGACTCCCATCGATCCTCACGGTCACGGCACATTCACCGTAAGTGAAATGGTCGGCGACGACGGCCACGCCAACCAGATTGGCGTGGCTCCCGGCGCGCAGTGGATCGCCTGCCGCAACATGGATCCCAGCGGCACAGGTTCGCCCTCCACCTATACCGAGTGCTTCCAGTTTCTGATGGCGCCCTATCCGGTTGGAGGCAGCCCCAGTCAGGGAGATTCCTCGAAAGCTCCCGACTCCATCAACAATTCCTGGGGATGTCCTCCGAGCGAAGGCTGTTCCGCGAACACGCTTCTGGCCGTCGTCAACAACGTCCGCGCCGCTGGAATTTTCCCCGCGGTCGCTGCAGGGAACTCCGGATCCGCCTGCTCCACCATCACCGATCCGCCGTCGTTCTATGACAGCTCGGTTACGGTGGGTGCCACCGATTCGCAGAATCGCATCGCCGGGTTCAGCAGCCGCGGTCCGGTCACCGCCGACGGCAGCAATCGCCGCAAGCCCGATATCTCTGCGCCGGGCGTGGGGATTCGCGGTGCGGTTCCGGGCAATGGTTACCAGGCCGGCTGGAGCGGCACGTCCATGGCGACGCCCCACATCGCGGGTTCCATCGCCTTGCTCTGGCAAGCCAAGCCCGGCTTGATTGGGAACATCGACGCCACCGAGACCCTACTCGAGAAGAAAGCGGTTCACATCAAGACCACCGAGACCTGCGGCGGCACCCAGGGCAAGGTTCCGAACAATGTCTTCGGCTACGGGGTGTTGAATATCTACAAGGCGGTGATTGCGCCGTAAGGACCTGCAACACTGTTCGTGGTTCGCTGTTCGACACGTTCTGGGGAGACGGCCAGTCGCCATCTTGCCGGGCTGCAGCGACCGGCGAATAGCGAACCGCAGCCTATTCGTACCGTAACGCCTCGGCCGGCAAGATACGCGCCGCCGACCACGACGGGTAGATCGTCGCAACCAGCGAAATTCCGATCGACACCAGCGCTACGACAACGCCATCCATGAGCCGGGGCGCGAAGGGCACGTAATCGATCGAGTACACCTCAGGCGAAAGCGAGATGAAGTGGTAGTGTCCGCCGGCCCAGGAGATCGCAAAGCCGAGCACCAGGCCAATTGCCGTGCCAATCACTCCAATCAATACGCCTTGCGCGATGAAAACGCGCCGGATCTGTTCCTTCTTTGTTCCCATTGACATCAGGACCGCGATATCTTTCGTTTTCTCCATCACCATCATCGTGAGCGAGATGAGAATGTTGAGCGCTGCCACAAACACGATCAATCCGATGGTGATGAACGTTACGACCCGCTCCAGCCGCAGCGCCCGGAATAGAGCCCGGTTCTGTTCCATCCAACTTGTTGCCATGAAACCGTGTCCGGCCGCTTGTTCCAATTCGTGAGCGACGTCTCCGGCGGCGTAGATGTCGTCGAGCTTGAATTCCATCACCGAGATGAGGTCACCCAAGCCGAAAAGTTGTTGTGCATCAGAAAGCCGCGTAAACGCCCACGAGGAGTCGTAGTCAAAGAACCCGGAATTGAAAATTCCAACAACCCGGAACCGCAGATACTTCGGCACCATCCCAAATGGCGTCAGTTCTCCCTGCGGCGACGTGACCAGCACAACCGATCCCACTGTCGCGCCGACCTGCTCTGCCATATCTTTCCCGAGAATGATCGGCGGCATGGAGGCCTGGCGTTCTCGTACCGAAGCCAGATCGTCGGGGGATGTCTGTGTGGGGCGGACATTCTTGTCCGCCCGATTGCTCGTAGTGCCGACGTCCCCGCCCGCATTGTCTAACTCCGCTGCCGACCCCAGCGTCACCGTCTTCAGCAAGTCGCTGACCTTCCGCTCGTACTGCGGCAGCATCCCTTTCAACACGGCTCCCCGCGCGCGTGGTCCTCGCGAAATCAGCACCTGCTCATAAATCGCCGGCGCCGCCGCCACAACATGCCGTTGTTTCGACAACCGGTCCAATAAGGGACGCCAATCTCTGATCCCGTCGCTCTCCACGCGCAACAGGCTGACGTGCGCCGTCGACCCCAGCAAACGTTGCTGCAAATCCTGCCGAAACCCATTATTGATGGCCAGCGCCACAATCAACGACGCCACGCCCGCTGCGACCCCGGCGACAGAAATCCCCGTGATCACGCCAATAACGGCCTGCCGCCGCTTGGCGCGAAGATATCGGGTTGCGACGAAAAGTTCGAAGCGCATGAAAAGAGCAGTTCTCAGCTCTCAAATCGGATTATAGCGAGCGGCTCAATTACAATCTTCTGTTCCCAGGAGAGCCCCCGTGATCCCACGCTACACCCGGCCCGAGATGGGCCGCATCTGGAGCGATGAAAACCGGTTTCGCACTTGGCTGGCCGTCGAAGTGGCCGCCACCGAGACCCTTGCTGCCGCCGGCATCGTCCCCAAAGATGCCGCCAAGGCCATCCGCGAGCGCGCCGACTTCAGCGTCGATCGCATCTTCCAGATCGAAGCCGAGGTCAAGCACGACGTAATCGCCTTTACCACCGCGGTTGCCGAAATCGTTGGCCCGCACGCGCGCTGGTTTCACTACGGCCTAACCTCGAACGATGTCGTCGACACCGCGCAGGCTCTTCTCATCCAGCAGGCCTCATCGCTGATCGCAGGCGATCTCGAACGTCTCGCTGACGTTTTGGAGCGACGCGCCTGGGAGTTCAAAGACACGCCGCAGATCGGCCGTACCCACGGCATTCATGCCGAGCCCATCACTTTCGGATTCAAAATTGCCAACTGGTATTCCGAGACGCAACGTAATATCGCCCGCTTCAAGGCGGCGGCGGAGGATCTGAGGGTAGGGAAGTTCTCGGGTGCGGTGGGAACGTTTGCGCATCTCACGCCAGAATTGGAAGAAAAGATGTGCGCCCGCCTCGATCTGAAGGCCGCAGCCGTGTCGTCACAGGTGATTCAGCGCGACCGCCACGCCCACTATCTCGCAACCCTCGCTGTGATCGCCTCAACCCTCGACAAGATCGCCACCGAGATTCGCCATCTGCAGCGCACCGAAGTGCGCGAAGCCGAGGAGTTCTTCAGCGAGAAGCAGAAGGGTTCGTCAGCTATGCCGCACAAGCGGAATCCCGTAACCTGCGAGCAGATCAGTGGCCTTGCCCGCGTGGTGCGCGCCAATGCCCAGGCCGGATTCGAGAACGTCGCCCTTTGGCACGAACGCGACATCTCGCACTCCTCGGTCGAGCGCGTCATCTTTCCCGACTCAACTACCCTCGCTGACTATGTGCTCTACAAGACCGCAAATCTGGTCGAAACGATGTTCGTCTACCCCGACCGTATGCTGGCCAACCTGAACTCCACACGGGGTTTGGTTTTCAGTGGGCAACTTTTGCTCGACCTAGTCGAAGCCGGAGTCTCCCGCGAAGATGCGTATCGACTGGTTCAAAGCCACGCCATGCGTGCCTGGAGAGAAGGCCTCGACTTTCACGAACTGATCGCCAACGATCCGGAAATCGCCGGTCGGGTTCCGCGAGCGAAGATCGAGCGTGCATTCGATTTGAAGCGGCAGCTAAAGAATATCGACAAGATATTCGCGCGCGTGTTTCCCAACACACCGCGCAAGGCCCCAACGGCAAGAAGGTCCGGACCGCGGCGTGTCGTTCGGGCCCGCAAGCGTGTCTAGGCAGCCCGGTCACGGATTGCTGTGACTGACGCACTATCGCGGCTGCAAACTGATATGGGAATCTCCGGCTGAGGAGTTCCTTCCGTGCTCATCAAGGTACTGGCCGCAGGCGCCATCCTTCTCTTCGTCGTTTGACTCATCGCCGTGCTCCAGGGCTGGAGCAAGAGCACAATATCCGGTCGGGCGATCGGCTTGGCTTTCATCATGGCCTTCGGCGTTGCGGCGCTGTGGGGAGTACAGAAACTGCTCGGGATTCGCCCCTAAGCGAGCGGCCGGCGGTCTATCAATACGTTGGAGGCACGCCAGCGCGGACTACTTCCAGCAGCTCGATCAACTGTTTCAACTTCTGCTGCCCTACGTGCCGGAGCAACTCCCGTCCGAACTCTTCCACAGGCCTATCCATCTCGCGCAATAACTTCAATCCAGCGGCGGTGATCCTGCCGTAGATTATCCGCCGGTCTTGCTTGGCTCGAGTGCGCTCGGCCAACCCGCGCTTTTCGAGCCGGTTGAGCAAGCGCGTGATATCGGGATCGTGCGTGATCATGCGCTCCCCAATCTCACTGCACGGTAACCCGTCAGCACCCGCGCCTCGCAGAATCCGAAGCGCGTTGTACTGCGTGCCGGTGAGTCCGAACTCTTTCAGTTTCCCTTCCATCCGCGATTCGAGCGCGTCAGCCGTGCGCAGCAGGGCCAGGTGAGCCTCCTGTTCGCGGCTGCCGAAGGGGACACTCTGTTTCAGTTCAGCCTGCAGTCCTCGACTCATGCGTCGAGACTATTCGTTATGACGATTATCTGTCAACGGGTTGTAAGTATTTTGTCTCCAGATATTTACAAGACTCCCTGGGATGGGACATCTTCGCCGCCTGCAATTGCATCTATTTAACTAACCGGTTAATAAACCAATGTGGGGACCGGAAATTCACAGTGAGGATAGCAACGATGAAAAAGGTAATGTTCAGTCTTTCCACAGTGGCGTTGCTCGTCCTGCTGAGCATGACGGCTCTGGCCTCGACTGGCCGATACGATCAGCAGATTCAGCAGGCGGTTGACGCCAGGCTGCATGACGCGAACACAATGCAGAACGTAAGTTCCACCGTAGAGGACGGAATCGTGACGCTGACCGGTACCGTCAATCTCTACCAGGACAAACTCGATGCCGCAAAGAAAGTGAAGAAGCTCGCCAACGTCAATGGCGTACGCAATCAGATCGCGGTTGCGGGAGAAACCATTCCCGACAGCCAGTTGGAGCAGAAACTGGCCAAGAAGCTGGCCTATGACCGCGTCGGATATTTTGACAACGCGTTCAACTATCTGACTGTCAGCGTCAAAGACGGTGTCGCTACGGTCGGCGGCGATGTCTACAACGACGTAGCGCGCGATTCCGCGCTCGCCATTGTGCAGCGTATGCCGGGCGTCAAAGATGTCGTGAACGAAGTCACCGTGCTGCCGACTTCGATTTTCGACAACGACCTGCGCATTCGCCTGTCGCGGGCGATCTATCGTGACTCGGTGCTGGGTCGCTATGCCACCGATCCTGTGGACCCGATTCGCATCGTGGTCGACAACGGACACGTCACGCTGTACGGAACTGTCCAGAACGAAATGGACAAGACCATCGCCGGCTTGCGTGCGAACCAGGTTTTCGGAGCCTTTAGCGTCGACAACAAACTTGCGGTGAACTAAACAGTTGCTGTTCTCTCTCCCAGGCGCGGCGCAAGCCGCGCCATTTTTCTTGAAAGCAGTTCTCAGTCGTCAGGCCTCAGCTCTCATGGAAATCAAGGTCGAAAGTGGGTGCCCCCGTCACTGTCGCTCGTTGT
>DATIWL010000091.1:0-15911 GCA_035519435.1 Terriglobales bacterium | reverse complement strand
TCGCCCGATGCTAAAATCGAGTGTGCCTGCCGATTCCATCCGTCTGATTGCCATTGACATCGACGGCACGCTGCTCAACCCCCAGTTTCAAATCTCCAAAACAGATCTGGCGGCCCTTCGGCACGCGCATGCTCAGGGCATCGAAATCATCCTCGTCACTGGACGTCGCCACACATTCGCGCTGCCCATCGCGCAACAGTTGGGCTTCGATCTCTGGCTGATCTGCTCCAATGGTGCCGTAACGCGCTCGCTCTCGGGCGAGACTTTCCACCGCGACCTGCTGCCCAAGGAAACCTGCCGCGACCTCTGTATCGCAATGCAAGACTTTCGCGGGCAGACCGTTCTCACCTATGACGTCCCCGGGCGCGGGGCGATCGTGCTCGAAACCCTTGAGCATCTCGAAGGCAGCATCCAGCGCTGGCTCGAAAAAAATATGGAGTATATCGAGTTCGTGATTCCGATCGTAAACTCGCTCACCACCGACCCCGTTCAGGCCATGTTCTGCGGCCCGGTCGCGCTTATGCAGCAGGCGCTGCGCGTACTGGAAAAATGCGGGTTGCCGATCACGGTCCTGCGGACCGAGTATCCGGGACGCGATCTCTCGATCGTCGACATCCTCAACACCGGCTGTTCCAAGGGCCATGCACTCGAGCGCTGGACCAAATACCGCGGAATCTCGCGCGAACAGGTCATGGCCGTTGGTGATAACTACAACGACATCGAAATGCTTGCCTTCGCCGGACGGTCTTTTATCATGGGAAATGCCTCCGAAGAATTACTCGGGCGCGGCTGGACCATGACTCGTTCCAACACCGAGAGTGGTGTGGCGGCGGCGATTGCGCACGTATTGCACGGCGCGGCGCTTCCTGCAATCTGAGTCTGAGATCCGAGAGTGTCTATGAGAGGCCGGAACATGCGTGGGCGGAAGGCGCTGCTCGTTGCGATCGCGATCCTGCTCGTTCCTGCCCGTGTGTCGGCGGCTGACCTAGCCCAACTCCGCAATGGCTTCTCCATCCGGCACGATCATCGCCAGGTGCTGGGCGATATCACTCGCCTGTTTCTTGAGACCAGCGACACCAGCTACATCGATGTTCCGACCATGCAGATTCTTGGATTTGAAAAGGACCTTTCCCCATCGCCTCCCGATACCGCCTCTGCAAAATCGCGATCGCCCGTCGACCTGACACAGGTCGTGGATTCCGCCAGCTCCGCGTACCACCTCGACCCGGACTTGATCCGGAGCGTCATCCACGCAGAAAGCTCAGCCCATCCGAATGCCGTGTCGCGCAAGGGCGCGCAGGGCCTGATGCAGCTCATGCCGGGCACGGCTGTGCGTCTTGGCGTAGCCGACCCGTTCGACCCCCAGGCAAACGTCAGCGGCGGGACGCGTTACCTGCGCCAACTCCTGGAACGTTACAACTTTGACTTGCTGAAAGCCCTGGCCGCCTACAACGCCGGGCCGCTGCGCGTGGAACAGTATCGTGGCGTGCCGCCGTATCGCGAGACGCGAGCCTACGTATCCAGAGTCGTGCGCGAGTACAACCGGAAGAAGATCGCCCAAGAGAAACAAGCTGCGGCGCAGTCTAAGGCACGCCGTCCCGCCAAAACTAATTTGAAATCTGCGACCTCGAGAGCGGTTGCCGGAAACCAGCCAAACGAGAGACAGTAGGGCGCTGTCGCCTCAAAAGCTCAGCCTCAGCGCTTCCAAATCCGCTCTTATACGCCTCCGGTACACATTGACCCCTTTGGCTTCGTCATTTACCTTCGTGTGGGGCCGTGCCTGTCGTCGCCCCGCCTTTGAACCCCAGCGCCTATGAAGAAAAAGTATGTCGTGTACGCCGTAGTGTTCGTGGTGCTGGCCATCCTCGTGTACATGCAGTTCCGGACCTGGCAGAACTTCGATTGGGCGCGTTTTCGCGAAACTCGGCCGCAAAACTGGTTTCACATTGCTCACGGCGTCGCTTTGATCTACCTGGCTTATGTGGTTCGAGCCATCCGATGGAAGATCTTTCTCCGGCCCGTGCGACCGAAAGCGTCGGCCGTCAGTCTGATCGCGCCGACCATGATTGGGTTTACTGGGCTGGCGCTGCTCGGGCGTCCCGGAGAGCTGATCCGTCCTTACCTGATCGCTCGCCGCCAGGACTTACCCTTCTCCTCACAGCTTGCCGTGTGGGCCATAGAGCGGATCTTCGACATTGGAGCATTCACGGTGTTGCTGGTGTGCGCCATCTTTCTCGCCGAAGGCCCGCGTGAACTGCCCTTGTACCACGCCTTTCAAAAGGGCGGCGTCTTCCTGGCTGCTTTGGTAGTCGGTATGGTCTTGGGCGCCATGGCCGTTCACGCCAAGGGGGAAGGCATCGCCAAGTGGGTGGAACAACGGTTCTCGCACCTGCCTGCGCATCTCGGTCAGAAGATCGCCCTGCGTGTGCGTGAGTTTCGCGATGGCCTCAACACGATTCATGGTCCCTTGTCCCTCTTTGCTGTGACTGTCCTCTCGCTGGCCATGTGGTTCATGATCATCATTGCCTATCAGGACGTGGCTCACTCGTATATGGTGGACTCGCTCGAAATCCAGCGCTCCCAGGTTCTGGTTCTCATGGGTGCGAGCATGATCGGCTCCTTGGTCCAGCTTCCTGGTATCGGGGGCGGTTCGCAACTTGCCACCATTGCGACTCTGCAGCGCGTCTTCGACGTTCCTAAGGAACTAGCCGCCAGCTGCGGCATCATGCTCTGGCTTGTGACGTTCGTCGCTATCGTGCCGGTCGGCCTTCTCCTCGCCCACCGCGAACGGCTGTCGTTACGAAAGCTGTCCGAAGAAACAGCGGAGGCTGACGAAAGCGAAGCCGTCTCCCCCGCATCCTGAAGAGCTGAATCCCGCCCCTGCTACAATTACTGGTACTTTTGAGCAGAACGTAGCGCCATATGAAGTGTCCCTTCTGCGGATTTGAAAACGATAAGGTCGTCGATTCGCGCGAAAGCAAAGAGGCTGACTCGATTCGCCGCCGTCGCGAGTGTCTGAAGTGCGAAAAGCGTTTCACCACCTACGAGCGCATCGACGAAATTCCCTACATGGTGGTGAAGAAAGACGGCCGCCGCGAACGCTTTGACCGCCAGAAAGTCCTCAATGGGCTGATGCGCGCTTGCGAAAAGAGGCCCGTGCCCATCAGCAAACTGGAGCAGATCGTCAACGAAGCCGAAGCTTTTGTTATCGAGTCGCCGGAGCGCGAGCGCAAGACCAGCGAACTCGGCGAGCTGATCATGAGCCGCCTGCGCCGATACGACAAGGTCGCTTACGTTCGCTTCGCCTCGGTGTATCTGGATTTCAAAGACGTTCAGGAATTCATGACTGAGCTGAAAGACTTGCTGAAGACGAAGGACACGGCGGAGCCGAAAGCGAAGAAGAATTGAATCATTGCAACAGTGAGTCATTGAATCATTGCGACATTGACAATCTGTAGTGACCATGAATTCTTTGGACAAGGCTACGGAGCTGAAACAACGTACCAAGGCCTTCGCGATTCGGATCGTGAATCTCTTTCGTTCATTACCTCGCAGTCCCGATGCTCAAACTCTCGGCACAGATTCTGCGATGAGGAACTTCGGTTGAAGCGACCTACGGTGCGGTATGTCGTGCTCGGTCTAAAGCGGAGTTCATAGCCAGGATGGGAGTAGTCATTGAAGAGGCTGATGAAACGGTATTCTGGTTGGAACTCTTGACCGAGCCAGGGATTATTTCGCGCGCAACGAACGCAGGATCTGCTGAAAGAAGCAAACGAACTAGTCGCGATATTCGGGGCTTCACTACGCACTTCCAAACACGGCGGGACTCAATGATTCAATGTCTCAATGATTCAATCTCTCAATGACTCCATCTCATAAAATCACGCTCATTCCCGGCGACGGCATCGGCCCCGAGGTCATGCAAGCCACAATTCGCATTCTTGAAGCCACTGGTGTCAAATTCGAGTGGGAGACGTTCGCCGCCGGCGCCGAGGCGTACGCAAAGTACAAAGAGTACATTCCCAAGGAACTCACCGAGTCGATCGAGCGCACCCGCGTCGGCCTGAAGGGACCCGTCACAACACCCATCGGCGGAGGGTTCTCCAGCATTAACGTCGAACTGCGTAAACGCTTCGAGTTGTTTGCCAACTTCCGGCCGATCCGAAATCTGCCCCACATCCCCACGCGCTATCCCGACGTCGACCTGATCATCTTCCGCGAGAATACCGAGGGCTTGTACTCGGGAATCGAGCACGAGGTCGTGCCCGGCGTGGTCGAGAGCCTCAAAATCATCACGGAGAAGGCGTCGACGCGCATCTCGCGTTTTGCCTTCGACTACGCGCGCAAAAACGGACGCAAGAAGATCCATTCCATCCATAAAGCCAACATCATGAAGATGTCGGATGGGCTGTTCCTGCGTTGCTCGCGCAACGTTTCGAAAGATTACCCAGAGATCACTTACGGCGAGCACATCGTCGACAACACCTGCATGCAACTGGTGATGAATCCCTATCAGTACGACATTCTGTTGCTGGAGAATCTCTACGGCGATATCGTTTCCGACCTCGCCGCCGGTCTGGTGGGCGGCCTGGGGCTTGTACCCGGCGCAAATTTCGGCCACGAATGCGCAATCTTTGAAGCCGTGCACGGCTCCGCGCCGGACATCGCCGGGAAGAACATTGCGAATCCGACAGCAGTCCTGCGCTCTGGACTCCTGATGTTGCGGCATCTGGGAGAGCAGGAAGCAGCCCAGAAGATCCGCGCCGCCCTTGACCGGGTCTATCGCGACCGCAGCAAGCTCACTCGCGATGTGGGTGGCTCGGCGGGGACCTCGGAATTTGCCGATGCGGTTATCGCCGCGATGGCGCAATAGCCCGTCGCGAGATGAGCGGGATACCGCATCCATAGCGACAATGAGACGCGTAGCGCGCGTCCTCGGAATACGCATCTGTTAGAATGCTGTGTTTGCCACTTCATCGGCACGTCGCCCGCTGGCGTGCTGCACCGGATTTGCCGTGGGGACCGACCTGAAATCGCTGGCTGTTCCATATCATCGAGGATTGCACCGCTTTGCCATCTTTACTTCCTGTGTGACGCTCGTGCTGATCGTGGCCGGAGCGCTCGTGACCAGCAATGACGCCGGACTCTCCGTCCCCGACTGGCCCACAAGCTTCGGATCGATCTACAAGGTGCCGCGCATGGTGGGCGGCATTTTCTACGAGCACGGACACCGCATGGTGGCTGAGTTTGTCGGCTTGCTGACCATTGTGCTCGCCGTCTGGACCTGGCGTGCTGAAAAGCGCCGCTGGATGCGCTGGTTGGGAGTCGGTGCTCTTGCAACTGTCGTCGCCCAGGGCGTTCTCGGTGGAATTACGGTTCTGTTCTTTCTGCCGCCGGCGGTTTCGAGCGCGCACGCGGCACTGGCGCAGACATTTTTCTGCATCGCGGTCGCTATCTCGGTCTTCACGGGACGCCGTTGGGTCGAAGAGGTGCCGCGTGTCGAAGTCGACGTGCGCCGGCCCTCCCTGTTCACGTTGACGTTGCTGTCGATCTTTGTTCTTTACGTGCAGCTGATTCTCGGCGCGATGTTCCGCCATCACGGCTTGAGCTGGTGGCCGCACGTCGTGCACGCGGGAGTCGTTGCCATTGTTCTCTCGTGGACGGCGATCCGTGCGATCTCCGTCTATCCTCACGTTGACGCAGTCAAGCGGCCTGCCGTGTTCATGCTGAGCCTGATGGTGGCGCAGTTGTGCCTCGGTTTCCTGGCATTCATCACACGCGTTATGTGGGGACGCGATGCCGCGCAACCCGAACTGCCAATGGTGATCTCCACCGTCGTGCACGTCGCAACCGGGGCATTGCTTCTTGCTGCGACAGTTATTCTGGCAATCCAGGTCTGGCGCCATGTTCCCGTATCGTTTGCCGAACGGGTTCCAGGACGCGCGCGGAGGCCGGTGGCCGCATGATCCAACTCCAGCAAGCCACAATCTCTGGCCGTATCCGGGCTCTTCTGCGCGATTACTCCGAGCTCACCAAAATGCGGGTGACGACGCTGATCGTCATGACTGCCTGGTGCGGCTTTCACTTCGGCGCCATGAAAAGTGGCGCCTCTTCCTTTTCCTGGATGCTATTGAACGCCCTCCTTGGAATCGGGCTCGTCTCGGGCGGAACGGCGGCCTTGAATGAAGTGATGGAATACGAAGTCGACGCCCGCATGCGGCGCACGGCGAACCGCCCGTTGCCTTCAGGACGGATGAGCCTGATGCATGGAACGATCGTGGGTATTCTGCTGACCGTCGGCGGGGCCTTCTATCTCGCATTTACGACGAACGCGCTTACCGGTCTGCTCACGCTGGCCACTGCGTTTGTATACCTGGCGGCGTACACCCCCCTGAAGCGAGTCCACCCCATCTGCACTTTTGTAGGCGCGATTCCTGGCGCCATGCCCGGGGTACTTGGCTGGACTGCCGCGCGCGGCCGGCTGGAACTTGGCGCTCTGGTCATGTTTGCCATTGTGTTTTTCTGGCAATTTCCCCACTTCTATTCCATCGCGTGGTTGTACCGCAACGACTATGCAGCCGGCAACATCCGCATGCTTCCCGTGGTTGAGGAAGATGGCCGCGCCACTGCACGCCGGATTCTGTTCTACTCGCTTGGATTGATCCCGGTGAGCCTTGCTCCAACCTTGTTGGGGATGTCGGGCAGAATCTACGCTGCCGGAGCCGTGATCATGGGGCTTGCATTTTGTTACTTTGGCTCGCGCCTGGCGCGCTTGGGATTGCCGATGAATGCGCCCCGTTCAAAACAGCGGGCACGTCAACTCTTGCAGGCGAGTGTGGTGTATCTGCCCTTGTTGTTCATTCTGATGATGATCAACGTCGTAAAATAGCCCGTGACTTCCCACTCCGTCGCCGTCGATTGCCCGCTGTCGCCAGTTCCCGCCTCCCGCACTGGTGCCGTGATCTCGGTGCGCGATCTCGTGCACAAATATCAGGACCGCACGGCTCTCGCAGGGGTCTCGTTCGATGTTCAACCGGCGGAGCTCTTCGGCCTTCTCGGGCCCAACGGCAGCGGCAAGACCACATTGTTCCGGATTCTCTCCACGCTCATGGTGCCCACGTCGGGCACAGCGCAGGTTGTGGGACTCGATGCGGTGCGTGATGCAGCGGCATTACGTCGCCGCATTGGCGTTGTGTTCCAGGCCCGGAGTGTGGATCCGAAGCTCACTGCCTACGAGAATCTGTGGCACCAGGGCCACTTGTATGGCCTGCGTGGTCCAGCTCTGAAAACGCGGATCAAGGAGATCCTGACTCGCGTTGGATTGCTCGACCGTGCCCGCGACCGCGTGGAAACCTTCTCCGGAGGCATGCAGCGGCGCATCGAACTGGCGAAGGGGCTATTGCACCATCCCGAGGTTGTCCTGCTCGACGAGCCGACCACCGGACTCGATCCCGGCGCCCGGCGCGACCTCTGGCAATATCTCGGGATTCTGCGCGATCAGGAGCACGTCTCAGTAATCGTCACCACCCACCTGATGGAAGAGGCCGAACGTTGTGACCGCCTGGCGATCCTCAGCAAAGGCAGGCTGGTTGGTCTGGGAACCCCGGCGGAGTTAACCCGCGAAATTGGCGGTGACGTGATTGTGCTCGAAGCGCGCGACCCAGAATCGTTGGCCGATCACATCCGCACCCGGTTTCGAATCGAGGCCGGAGTCATGGATAGCCGCGTGCGCCTGGAAATCGAAAACGGGCACCGGTTCGTGCCCGATGTGGTCGAGGCCTTTCCTGGTGAGGTTCAGTCGATTAGCGTGAGCAAGCCAACACTTGAAGACGTATTCATTCACCGTACTGGGCACCGGTTCTGGAATGAAGACGTGGCTGGCGTCGAAACAAAGTTGAAGAAGAAATGAGATTTTGTAATTTGGTAATCGGGTAATTTTGCAATCCAACAGTGGGCCGAGTTTTTCAGATTTCCAAATTACCCGATTACACAATTACCAAATGGCAACGGCAGCAATTCCGAGCACCGACGCTTCCTCCGTGGGCCTCGCTCTCCCTGCTTTCACGCTCTGGTGGCGCGAGGTGGTGCGCTTCTACCGCCAGCGCGCGCGCGTCGCGGGCGTCATTCTGTCGCCTTTGCTCTTCTGGGTCGTGATCGGATCGGGCTTTGGCACTTCGTTTCGCTCCGGTGCCGGTGCAGGCCAGCAGCACTATCTCGACTACTTTTATCCTGGCGCGCTGGTGATGATTGTTCTCTTCACAGCCATCTTCACGATGATGTCGGTCATTGAAGACCGCAACGAGGGCTTCTTGCTTTCTGTGCTGGTGGCGCCGGTGCCGCGTGCGGCGATCGTTCTCGGGAAAGTGCTCGGTGGAACCACTCTGGCGGCTGTTCAGGGACTGATCTTCCTCGTGTTCGCGCCGTTCGTGGGTATTCACTTTACCGCCTGGACGTTCTGCTGGACCGTGGTAACCGTGTTCTTGGTATCCTTCGCGCTCACCGCTCTAGGCTTTGCGATAGCATGGCCCATGGATTCGACGCAGGCATTCCACGCCATCATCAATCTGTTCCTGATCCCGCTTTGGCTGCTATCGGGCGCCCTATTCCCGCTGTCAGGCGCTTCAGGGTGGATCCGCGCTGTGATGTATGTCAACCCGTTGACCTACGGCGTTGATGCTCTGCGGAGGCTCATGTACCCATCAGCGCAGAGCGATTTCAGTTTGACGTCCTCAATCTTGACGCTGGTGCTGTTCACGCTGTTCATGTTCGGGCTGGCCTTTGCCATGGCCAACCGGCGGACAACGAAGCCGCCGGCCTGAAGTGTCGGCCGATTTGCTAATTTTGTAATCGGGTAATGTTGCAATTTGACCGGTGCGCAGGTTCAAATCACCAAATTACCCGATTACCAAATTACGAAATCACTCACGCCTCATGGCCGCTCTCGACATTCTTGCTCTTGCCGCTCATCGCGATGACGTGGAACAAACCTGCGGCGGCACTCTGCTGAAAATGGCCGACCGCGGCTGTCGCACCGGCATCCTCGATCTCACCCAGGGAGAGATGGGAACCCGCGGCACGGCCGCGGACCGTGCGCGCGAAGCCGAGGAGGCGGCGCACCTCCTGAAGGTGTCCTGGCGTCACGCTCTCGACATTCCCGACGGCCGTGTCGAAAACACCTGGGAGAATCGACTGAAGGTCGCACGCGTGATTCGCGAGTTGCGTCCGCGTGTGCTGATCCTTCCTTACTGGCAAGGACGTCACCCCGATCATTACACCGCTTCAGTTTTGGGATACGAGGCCTGCTTTCTGGCGGGATTGGCGAAGCTGAACGTCGGGTCTCAGGTGTCAGGTGTCAGGTCTCAGGGCTCAGCGGCGAGTTCGGGTCACGTGCCAGACCTTGCTCCGCATCGTCCTTTCAAGATCATCTACGCCAGTCTCTACCACGACGTGAGGCCCTCATTTGTCGTCGACATTGCCGACCAGTTTGAAGCGCGATTCGCCTCTCTGATGGCCTACAAGTCGCAGTTCAGCGATCAGCAGGCCGGCAGCGGAATTTTTCCTGCTCAGGCCGAGATCCGTGCGCGCGTCGAGGCTATGGCCCGCTTCTATGGCATGCTGGGGGGGGTGACCTATGCTGAGCCCTTCGTCCAGAAGGAAGTGGGGTTGGTAGACGATCTCCTTGCGATCCCGGTGAAGTCGATCTGAGCCTCGCACCTCAGCCCGAGATGAGCATCATCGCGGTCAGAACAATCACCATCACGGTCAACCCCCAGGCGACGATGTTGTAACCCTTCCTGTTGACGTATTCGCCCATCAGTTCCTTCTTGTTCACCAGCAGGAGCATGAAGACGAGCACGAACGGCAGCAGGATTCCGTTCAGCACCTGGGAAAGCACGGCCATCTTGACGAGCGGGAAGCCCGGAATCATCGTGATCACCGCGCCGAGAATAAGAAGGGCGGTGTAGAGCCCGTAGAAGACTGGCGCTTCCTTGAACTTCTTGTTGAGTCCCGATTCGAATCCAAGCGCTTGCGACACGGTATACGCCGTCGAGAGCGGCAGAATGACCGCCGCAAACAGCGACGCATTCATCAGGCCGAAGGCGAAGAGAATGAATGTGTATTGTCCGCCCAAAGGACGCAGCGATTGAGCCGCGTCGGCCGCGTCGCGGATCTCCGTTTGTCCGTGCGCGTACAGCGTAGCTGCACAGACGACGACAATGAACGCGGCCACAACGATCGAGAACACCGCTCCGAACACCGCGTCGATCTGGCTGTATTTGATCTGTTCCGGCCTTGCTTCCTTTTCCACAATCGACGCCTGCAGGTAGAACTGCTGCCACGGCGCGATGGTCGCCCCGATCAGGCCGACCGCCAGGTACAAATATCCCGGCTGCCGGAAGGCGTGCCACGATGGCGCGTCCACGGCATTCTTCGCCACCTCCAGCCAGTCGGGCTTGGCCATAATTCCGGTCGCGATGTACGCGATATACAAAAACGACAGAAACACGAACACGCGCTCGAGCTTCTTGTAGTCGCTGAAGACGACCAACGCCCAGACCAGCGCGACCGCAATCGGGACACTGATGAACTTGTGCACCCCGAACAGCTCCAGGCTGCTGGCCACACCGACGAATTCAGAGATCACGTCCCCCAGATTGCACATCACCAACCCCGCCATCAGCAAGAGCGTGATGCGCAGGCCATACTCTTCCCGGATCAGTTCGCTCAGGCCCTTGCCGGTAACGACTCCGGAGCGCGCCGCGATTTCCTGCGCAATGGCGAGCGTGATCGCCATCGGGATCATGGTCCATAACAGGTGATATCCGAACTTCGCGCCGGCTGAGGAATAGGTGTAGATGCCGCCCGAGTCGTTATCGACGTTGGCGGTGATGAATCCTGGCCCGAGGATGGACAGGATGAACAGGATGCGGGTCGTCCAATATCTGACTCTCGACACGTGGCACGCTGAACAGCTTTATATGAGGTTCCATAAATCCGATGTCAGAATAACAGTGAAACTGACCAGGAGCCAACAAATCTGCCTGAATTTCAACCCAGCGTACGAAGACGATCAGACCACCCTTCAGCAAGAAATGGCGAAGTACGTCAGACACCCCAGAGATCGACCGTGTTGACAGGCTTCCCTTGAAGCTTCAGGTAGTAGAACAGCTGGCTCTTGTGCCGATCGAGATGCTGGATCATCTGCAGCAACTGCCGGCCGAGAACCAGTCGCGTCGTGGGAGCCCACGGAGTACCGGTCTCCATGTGCGCCAGGCTGTCCTCGCCTGCTTCTTCAATCATCTGCAGAGCAAGTGCTTTGTCCTCGGAGAGCAGCTTTTTCGCTTCCTCGATGCTGCCCACTGCGGGGAGCTGTTCGGCCGGCGGCAGACTCTCCTCCGGAGACAGGTCCTCCCACGTCTTGCCCGCCGGCAACCCCCAATCGCCGGCGACGAATCCCTTGCATCCCGATCCACACGCGTTGGAAATGTGTTTCAGGAGCTGTCCGAGTGTCATCCAGTTGTTGCCACTCTGCGGCTTCCACCCGAGCGTTCGTGGATCGACACTGTCCATGAGTTTCCCCGTCGTGCGGTAGGTGGTCTCAATCTCGCTCGTCAGGAACTCAGTCCAGTTCACGGTGGTCCTCCAGGTCACTGACTTCCTTTCGCCCCTATGTTAGTCCCGTGGCATGAAGACGGCATGGATTCTTACTCTGAAACTGGCAGGGCTGGCGGTCGTGGTCGTCTGCCTGCGGCTGGTCTTCGATCACCGATTCTCTGACCGCTGGGAGATCGCACTGATGTGGGGCCTGGTGGCTCTTGTCCCCGTCCTCGCGACCTCAGCAAGATGGTTCCTGAACCGCCGCCCAACCCCGGAGCGGGCTGAGGTTCTGACGATCCCGATCCACTATCTGGAGATGATCTTTCTCGGGGGCGCGGTAATCGTCGCATTCCGGGCTACACAGGTCCATCGGATCGCGCACGTTCCCTTCCCACAATCCATCAGCTGGCCTCTGCTGCAGATTTTCGCTATTGTCGCCACGCTGACGGTACTGAATCTCGCGATCAGCGGGCTCGGTTTGCCGTTTGCGGCCGTCCTGAGCAAGAAGCTCGCCACCACCTGGCTCTATCGGCACAGCCGCAATCCTATGGGTCTGTCCAGTTTGCTGTTCTGCATTGTGGCTGCCGTGTGGCTGCAATCTCTGCACGCGATCCTGTGGACCGTCCTGTGGCTCTCGCCGGCATGGATCCTGTACGTGCGCATTTATGAGGAACGAGAACTGGAGGTACGCTTCGGCGAATCCTATCTCTTGTACAAGGCGAAGACGCCGTTCTTCCTGTGAGCTGCGACCTTAGTTGACCGACCGCTTCGCGTCGAGCGCCACCATGATTGCGCCATAGATCAGCCAGAAGACGACAGACATCCACCAGGTAATCTCGTTGATCGTTTGCCGGTCGCGGAACAGAAATGCGGCGCAAGCCGTGGCAAATGCGTAGAAGAACGCGAAGAGCAAAGACACGACCAGCTTGCGCTTCTCGGCGGCGTAGCGCTGTTCGGCAGCCGTCTCGTCAGGTTCTGGTTTCCCGCCAAAGAGCATGCCGCGTACGAGCCACGCCCAGTTGGCCGCGATCAGCACTATGGCCGCAATCCCCAAGATGGACGAGATTCGCTTTGCTTCCTCGAGCGGCGCCAGGACGAAGAGCGCGACGTACGCGATTCCGACAAGAACGAGAGTCCATCCCGCAAGACGCTCCGCCGCGGCGGCCGCCTTGCCTGGATTCACGCCGGGCGCGTTCAGTGGCCGCACCTTGGGAAGGAAGTTTCCGGTTATGGCAACCATCACTCCGACGAGAAGTCCGAGCGCACGTTTCGTGCTGGCAGGCTCGATTGCGCCCATCTTCTGCGCCGCGGCTACAGTCGCCGCGGCCGCGGCAAACCCCATGAAGCCAAAAACCAGTGCTTTGACGGGACGCGTCGAAATCGGATGAGTGATCATGAATTGAAAACCTCGCGGACGATGCGTTTCGGCTTCGCTACCCTGCTTTCCTGAATCGTCCAGCCAAAGGTCCGGGCAAAACCCAGGAGCGCGTCTTCGAGCACCGACATTTGCAGCTCGTAGATGACGGATTTGCCATGTTTCTGCGAATCGATGAGGCCCGCCTCGCGCAGGACGGCGAAGTGCGCCGACATCGCGGGCTTGGAGACGTTGAAGTGCTCCGCCAGGTCTCCGGCGCTCATGGGGCCATTGCGCAGCAGTTCGAGGACGCGGCGCCGCGTGGGATCGGAAAGAGCTTTGAAGACCCGGCTCACAGTTAAATATTTAACCAATTATTGAACTGATGTCAAGACCCAGTGGGCTTTGCGTTTGCTGGCGCAAAACGTTGGTCCCTTTTGAGTTCCCGGCGCCACAGGTACGGTGACGCTCTGCGCCCGGAAGATCTGCTCTGGCGGATGCCACTTTCGACGCGGTCACCAGCCTGATCGAGGCGAAGTTTGCCCCGCGTCCGGATGTGGAAAAGAGCGGCCCCTTTCGGGGCCGCGTCCGGACATCATCGGATGACGCCTCTTCCACCACTGGCTTCGCGCGCACAACGGACGGTCGCCGCGTTTCTATTTATCCGGCCTCGCTGGTCATGATGAACAGTGGTTTCATCTCGAAGCTCTTGTAGTGCGGGCGCAGGCGTTCGGTGTTGTAGTGCTCCTTCAGGTTGACCGTTTTTTTCGAGGCGGTCACGACATCGACCGGAAGGTTGTCGTAGCGGCCGTTCTTGAGCACGACCAGGCGCCCATAGACTTTGCCAAGAATCAAATCGAGGGCGAGGTTGCCATAAGCCATGGGAACAATCGAATCGATGGCATCGGGATCGCCGCCGCGGACCAGGTAGCCCAGTTTTTGATTGATGACGTCGATCGCCTTCCCCTTGTTGTACTTCTTGGAACAGTCTTTGAGCTTCTCGGAAACCAGGTCGCCGATTCCGCCCAGCTTCTTGTGCCCGTAGGCATCGGTTGTGTGGTCGGAAAAGACCATCTCGCTGCCCTCGAACATCGCTCCCTCCGACACCAGCACCACGGAGTAGCGGCTTGGATTGTGGTTGCGGTCGGAGACCAGCAATTCCGCCAGTTGCTCGATGTTGAATTTGTACTCCGGAATGACGCAACGGTTGGCGGCACCCGCCATCGTCGGCAGCATGGCGGTGAATCCGGCGTAACGGCCAAACACCTCCAGCACCAGAAAGCGTTCGTGGGAGCCGGCAGACGTGCGCAGACTGTTCGCCATCTGGATCGTTCGGGTCACGCAGGTGCTGAAGCCGATGCAATAGTCGGTGCCCGGGACGTCGTTGTCCATGGTCTTGGGAATGGCCACGACCTTGAAACCCTCCTGATCGAGGCGTACCCCATAGCTCAGTGTGTCGTCGCCGCCGATCGGAATCAGGTAGTCGATACCCAGCCATTCAAGATTCTTCAGGACTTCCGGCGTCAGATCGTTCTTCTCCGCCTGAAATCTGTCCTTCAAGTGCTCTGGTACGCTACTCTTGCCGACTTTGCTCGGATTCGTGCGCGAAGTGTGGAGGAACGTGCCTCCGGTGCGTCCGGCGCGGTTGACGACTTCTTCCGACAGGACCTGGTAGTTGTTGCTGTTGTCGGCATCTTTTTCGCGGATGATATCGACCAGGCCGCCCCAGCCGCGGCGGATCCCGATGACCTGGTAGCCTTCCCGAATGGCCCGGATGGTAACTGCGCGAATCGCCGGATTAAGGCCGGGGACATCGCCCCCGCCGGTGAGTATTCCGATAACGCCTTTTTTCGAAGTATGGTTTGCCATAGTTTGAGTGTTCTCAACTTCATGATTTCTAACGTGGGGCACGCCGGTCTATGACTACACTCACAGCGGGCAGTGACGGGCAACAGCCAAGAATCAAGCAGATTTGGGGTAGCGGGTCGCCCAGACCGCCTTCGGCACGCTAACATGCGGCGCGAAGCTCGGGCTCTGCGGCACCGTATAATATTTTGGTCTCCACAACACAGGAGTCCTTCTTCATTATGTCCGCACTGACCGAACCAGCCGCTCCCTCTCAGGTCAAGACCCGTATCGAGTCCGACTCGATGGGCAAAATCGACGTTCCCGCCCATGTTTACTGGGGCGCGCAGACGCAACGCTCCCTTCACCACTTTGCCATCGGACGTGACACAATGCCGCCTGAACTGATTCGGGCTTTCGGCATTCTGAAAAAGGCATGCGCGCTAGTGAATCAGGACCTGGGCAAGCTGCCGGCGGACAAGGCCAAGTTGATCGTCGCCGCAGCAGATGAAGTCATCTCGGGCAAACTGAACGACCAGTTCCCTCTTCGCATCTGGCAAACCGGCTCGGGCACGCAGACGAACATGAACGTGAACGAGGTCATCTCGAACCGGGCAATCGAGATGGCCGGCGGCGAGATGGGGTCAAAGAAGCCAATCCATCCGAACGATCACGTGAACATGTCGCAGTCGTCGAACGACACATTCCCCACGGCGATGCACATTGCGGCGGCCGAGCGCGTGAAGAGCGTGTTGATTCCGGCGGTCAAGACTGTGCGCGATGCGATCGCTGCGAAAGCTCGTGAATTTGAAGGCATCGTCAAGATCGGCCGCACGCACCTGCAGGACGCGGTGCCGCTGACGATCGGTCAGGAATTCGGCGGGTGGGCGGCGCTCCTCGACCGCGACATCAATCGCCTGGAGCTGGCGCTGGACGGCCTTTACGACCTGGCCATCGGCGGGACCGCGGTGGGTACGGGGCTGAATGCGCATCCCGAGTTTGCCGAGAGGGCAGCGGCGAAGATTGCCGAACTGACGGGACTGGCGTTCCGGTCGCATCCGAACAAGTTCGCCTCGCTTTCGGCGCACGATGAGATCGTGTTTGCGCAGGGGGC
>DATIWL010000090.1:0-2771 GCA_035519435.1 Terriglobales bacterium | reverse complement strand
CGCACGACCAGAAACTTGGTGCCATCCGGAGACCAGTCCGCCCACTGCACTTGCTCCAGCACCTCGCGCGGCGCTCCGCCTGCCAATGGCGCGCGCGCCAGCGTCCCCATGCTCACCCACGCCCCGATCGCCTTGCTGTCGAGCAGCACCGCCATCTCCGCATTGCCCGACACCGACATCAGCTGCGTGCGGTTCAATCCCATCGAGCGCGATTCGGGCGCTTCCGGTCGCGCCGTGAATACGTCGGTCGGATTCCCCTGCCACGCTGCGCTGTAGAGGATCGTCTGTCCGTCGGGAGCGAATCGCGCGGACCGAATGCTGCCGCGCCGGAATGTGAGCTGGCGATAGAGCGGCGGTGGCGCCTCGGCCGTCGAGAAGATCAACTTGCCGGCGAACAGCCCTGCCGCCAGAGCGATCACCGTGCAGGCCGCCAGGATTGCTACGCTGGGGATCCCCACACGTTTCGTCGGAACCGTCTGAACTTTCGCGGAGGAACTCTTGGCTTCGCCCGCCTCCGTCACCACCGAAGTGCGCGACGAGTCGAGCGCCCGCTTCAATCTCTTCAGATCGGCGCGCAACTCCGCGGCCGTCTGGCAGCGCATGTCGCGGTCTTTTTCGAGCGCCTTGTTGATGATCTCCTGCAGTTTGTCCGGTAATTCCGGATTCAGCCGCACCGGCGCAGTTGGAGCGCGATTCAAAATCGCATCCGTGATGACCGCCGACGTCTCTCCCTGGAACGGCAGCCTCCCCGTGGCCATTTCGTAGAGCACAACCCCGAGCGAGAACAGGTCCGTGCGCCCGTCCAGTTCCTTGCCGCGGAGTTGCTCCGGCGACATGTACGCAACCGTGCCCACGGCCGTGCCGGGACTGGTCAGGTCGAGTTCCGAGGCATGCGTTTCTGAGTTGTCCAGCGTGCCGCCGCTCTTCGCGATCTTCGCCAGGCCGAAATCGAGAATCTTGGCGTGGCCGCGGTCGGTGACGAAGATGTTCGCCGGCTTGATGTCGCGGTGCAGAATCCCCTTGGAATGAGCTGCCTCCAAGGCATCGGTCACGTCAATCCCGATGCTGAGAAGCTGGTCCATCTCGAGCGGGCGCCCGCGCATGATGTGCTTCAGTGTCTGGCCCGTCAGGCACTCCATTGCGATGAAGAGATGCCCGTTGTGCTCCCCAATTTCGTAGATCGTACAGATGTTGGCGTGGTTCAGTGAAGATGCCGCGCGCGCTTCGCGCCGCAAGCGCTCGACAGCCTGGGATTCGTGTGAAACGTCCTCGGGCAGGAACTTGAGGGCGACGAATCGTCCCAGACTGGTGTCCTCAGCCTTGTAGACGACGCCCATCCCACCGCCGCCGAGCAGTTCTGTGATGCGATAGTGAGAGACTGTTTGACCGATCATTGGCCCGTGGCGCGCAGCCGTTCCTGGCGGGGGACCGGAGAAGCAGCGCTGGTTTTTGGTCAGGCCATCTTAGGGGCGAACGGCAAAGGAGTCAATCGCACTGGAGGGGGAGTCCGGTCCGGCCTTTATTACCGCCACACCCCGAGGATCAACCCCATGATTGTGAACGACACCGTCATGTAGCCGCCGTTGATCAGGATGTATTTCCCTGACCGTCGCTCGAACAGTGCCACAGTTGCAATCCCCAGCGCCACCCACCCAAACCCCGCCAGGAATCCCGCCGTGGCACCCCAAAGCGCCGTTGTTTTCGGATCGGCGAGAAAGGCGGCCAGGTTCGCCGACATTGCCAGCGCAAAAATGAACGACAGTCCGAAGATCTTCGCTGTGTTCCCTTTGTTCAGGTCTTCGGGCGTGAAGTGGTTGACAGTCATCCATGCGCGGCCGAACAGCGCAGGAGAGTACCAGAGACCTCCGATCAGAAACGTAGAAACTGCTGCCGCCAGAACCGCCAGCCAATTGATATGTGGCATCGCCATCCTCCGATGTGAACTGCTCAGACACGAGAATGGCGGTGTTCGAGAATTCTGTATTGTAAGAAATTTCCTTCAGTCGAGAGCCACGTACAGGGGAAATTCAGTTCGCCCGCGCAGGTACTCCGCCGGCGTCAGGCCCGCCAGTTGATGAAATTCGTGGATCATGTGGGACTGGTCGTAGTAGCCGCAATCGACCGCCAGATCCGACCAGTCCGGTTCGGCTGCGGCCTTGTTCGTAGAAGTGAGTGCTTTCTGAAATCGAAAGATGCGCGACGCAACTTTCGGTGTCACTCCGACCCGACAGTCAAACCGGGCCAGCATCTGCTTATGACTCAGCCCGAGTTGCGAGGCCAGGTCACGGAGCGGGAGTACGGGCCATGAGCGCAGTTTGTCGAGAGCCGCCGCCACCGTTCGGTCAGGGTCCAGGCGATCTTTCGCTTTGCTGATCAGGTATCCCTCGAGCAGGTCGAACTTCTGATCCGGAGTGGCGGCTTCGAGCAGTTGCTCGCGCAGGGCGAGAATTTCGCGTTTCCAGATCAGGTCCAGTTCAACCACCGTCCCCGACAGCTCCGAGATTGGAAACCCAAAAAATGGCGCGGTGCCACCGGTCCGGAAATGCGCTCCCATCATCGAAGCCCCTTGCTCCACCCCCAGCACGATGAACTGCCGTTGAAGGCCACTGACCCAGCAACGGTTGAACGAGTTGTATCGATCGAGGTCGCAGTTGTCGTAGAGTTTCTTCGGACCTTCACTGAGATCGATGATCAGCTCCATGCTGGCGTCGGGCAGGAGCTTTTCTTTGGTGTGATCCGTCGCCAAGTCTTCATAAAACCAAAGATTCTCG
>DATIWL010000089.1:0-2251 GCA_035519435.1 Terriglobales bacterium | reverse complement strand
CGGCCCCGCGCGGCGGACTAGGTGCGTGAGCAGCAAAACACCGATCAGGGCAACGGCTAGACGGCCCCACAGGTTCTGGCGAATGCCAGGTTCAGGCAGCATCCAAAAGCCTTTCTTCCCAGGCATGAGCGAACGCTTCCGGCGTGTCCAGATCATGCCAGGGGGCATCAATCTCTAGAGCGCGCAGGCGGCGGCTGCGCGCCAGCCGGCGCATGCCGTCCGAAAGCGAGCAGTTTCCATCCTTGCTGGAACGCTCGAGATCGTCGAACAGGGCGGGAGTGCACAGGAACATGCCCGTATCGATCGCGTCGTATCCTTTGATCTCCTTGCCGATGTCCACGATCCGGTCGCCTCTGCGGCGCACCTTGGTGGCGTCGTCAATATCGAAGATGCGGCCGATATTGGGATCGACGCCGAGGACGACTTCACCCATCGCGATGTCTTGACTTACCATCCTCCTGGCTGTCTCGGGCTCGAAGATATGGTCGGCCATGAGCAGGAGGAAATTATCGTCGATCGCGTTTCTGGCCTTCAAGGCGGAGACGCCGTTGCTCTTGTGATAGTCCGGATTTTCGACCCACGTGAAGCGCGCCCGCCCGGGGCGCCGGCTCTCGAACCAGTTGCGGATCAGGTCCCCGCGATACCCCAGCACGATGACGAACTCCTCGATCCCCGCTTGCTGCGCGCCGCGGATGACGTGTGCCAGGATGGGCTTGCCTTGGAAACTCACCAGGGGTTTGGGAAGGTCCGCGGACATCGCCCGCAGACGGCTGCCATTACCGGCCGCCAGAATAAGACACTGTTTTACGCTTGCCACGTTGCCTCCTTAGAAGTCGAGCACAAACTTGCCGCGGAACGTTCGTGGCGGCGAGTTGAACAACGCGCCGAACCGATAGCTGTTTATGTTGCTCTGCACGTCCCTTGGGTCAAAGTGATTGAATAGGTTGAATACGCTGACGCCAACTTTGGCTTTCCGGTTTTTGAAAGGACCGGGCAATCGGATCTCCTTGGTTGCCTGTAAGTCATATGAAACGAAGCGCGGAAACCGGTCGATATTTCTTGGTCCCACGTACTCCCGAAGCTCGTTTTGAATGGAGTACGGGAATCCGGTATGAACGTCCAAGACGGGCATCAGCGTGATTTTGAAGGGAGCAGAAATCTCGCTCCAGACAAGAAACCGGTTCGGTGCATCGAACGGCAGCCTCCCGCGCGCGTTCGGTTCGATCGTTGCGACCGGACTGTTCCCGAAGAACTGATTGAAATCGTTGAGATCGCCATATGCCCGAGATCTCACGTAGGAAGCATTTATCGTGTTCTTGCGAAGCTGGTAGACTCCGGTAACTTGAAACTCGCTGTAAGAATCGCGTCCGGCATTCGACACGGTCAACGAGCTGGCAATCGGGTTGACGACGAGGGCGTCATGTGTTGTGCGGTCTTGATATGCGACGCGTACGGCAAATTGATCGGTCACCTGCCGATCCAGCTCGATGTTCCACGCGGCGCTCCGCGGATTGCGCAACGAACCGAAGATGGTGTTCGTGTAAGCCGTCGAGCCCAGTACCTCACTGCTCGGGCTCAACGTCATCACAGTACGCGCCGGGAACTCCGGGAATGCAGCGATGTTCAGCGGCACGCGGTCGTAGAACAGCCCGCCTCCCGCCTTCAGCAGAGTCTTTCGATCGCGAGTCAGTGCGAATATGAGGCCTCCGCGCGGAGCGGCATGTGTCGAATTGGTGATCGAATCGCGATCGAATCGCACCCCCAGATCGACGGATAGGCGCTCGGCCGGCTGCCACTGATCGCCGGCGAACCAGGCGACCTCATTCTGAGTGACGGAAAATGGAGTGGCAGGTCCGAACGTGATTCGTTCCAGCGTGTAACCGGCTGTGCCTACGATATCGACGGGCGAGAGTGACAGCCGCCCATCATAGGAGCTGTGCGAAAAGTCGAGGCCCAGCTTCAGTGTGTGCGTTCCGGCAAAGTGCTTTTGGCCGGATTGGAAAATCTCCTGCCACTGAAAACGGTCGCTGCGGCGCTTCTGCCGGTCGAAGAACCCGCCTTCTGTAGTCTCGATTAGCAGCCGGTACGGCGCCGTACTATTGGGCAGGACGTCGGCGTCATATCGGCGGAAATTGAACTGCGACGTAAGCAGCCCCTGCGCCCCAAGCACATAACGATCCTGTAGCCCAAATTGGAAACCGCGCTGGTGGAAGTCCGGTGTAGATTCCTGCGGCGTGAATGTGTTGAGTCC
>DATIWL010000088.1:0-2448 GCA_035519435.1 Terriglobales bacterium | reverse complement strand
GGAACAACTGGCGCAATCGAGCTCCGAGGAAAAATTGCACACGGAAATTGGCCGCGATTACGGCGAGGTTGGAGACCTGCTGAAGGTCACCGGCGATCTTGACGGTTCGATCAAGAGTTACGAGAAGGCGCTCGCGATCCTGCGCGCCCTTCCAAATCCCGGGCCTGAGACCGAGCGTGAGATCGCGCTCGTGCAGGTGCGCTACGGCACCGCGCTGATTGATACGGGTGAACTCACGAAAGCGGTGGAAAACCATCAGGCAGCTCTCGCGATGACTGACAAGCTGCTGGCCGCGAATCCTACCGACCGCGAGCTATTGCGCGATCGCGCTATTCAAACCATGCGCCTTGGCGATGTGTACCGCGCGATGAATCGCCTGCCTGACTCCCTCGCCGAGCAAAAGAACGCGGTGGCTCAGTTCGAAGCGCTGGCCGTCAAAACCAATGGGCAGTCGATGCGCGATCTGGCCGTGGGCTACGATCACCTCGCTATGGCGATGCAGAAGATGGGTGACAAGCGGGGCGCGCTGGAAACCGCGCTGAAGGCCGTGCCGGCGACGAAGAGGCCTACAAGCAGGATCCGAACAATGCATTGGCGCGCCGCGACGTCTATGTTGGACGTTCGCGCATCGCCATTATGCAATCCGACGTGGGCGACACGAAAGAGGCCTTGGCGAACATGCGCCAGGCGCTGGCGCTCTGCGAAGCCGATGCTGCGCTCAATCCCGACAGCACCGAGATTCGTTCCGACCTTGGAATATTCCACTTTCGCTTGGCTGAAATGCTGCAGAAACTTGGCCGCAACCGCGAGGCCCTCGGGCACCTGGAGAAGACATTGCAGATGGAGGAAGCCCTGTCGGCGGCCAGTCCGAAAGACATGAATCTCGCCGGCAACGTTGCCGAGGATTGGAAAGAGGTCAGCGATCTCCACATGTCGCTCGGCGACACGGCCGCGGCGCTCGCCGGATATCAGAAGTCCGCGGAAATGTGGGGCAAACTGGTCGCCGCCAATCCCGAAGATGTCGACGGCCAGAACCAACTCGCGCTCGCTCTGCAGAAGCTGGGCGCTTATTACGGGAAGCAGGCAAACACGACGTCCGCGTCGACCCGGTCCAGGATGCGGCAAGAAGCCCGCAACTGGTATCAGAAGAGCCTTGAAAAGTGGCAGAAGCTCGAACAGGCAAGGACCCTCGATCCCGAATATTCCAAGAACCCGGAGACGGTTCGTCGCGAACTCGCTGCGCTGGCGGCCAGCCTTGCGGAGGAGCCATGAAGCCTCGAGCTGTCCTCTGATGAACCTGGCTGAAATTCACCACTTCCGGCCCATGCCAGCCACCAGCCTCCAATCATATTTCCCTGCTTCCCCTGTCTAAGTAGTTGAATCCAATGGCGTTAGACTTCTCCAGATCTTTGGCCCTCCCCCTGCACTATTAGAGCCCGAAGTTTGGTCCGCATGGCGGAGGTGAAATATGAAACTCAGATTGATGGCATTGCTGGCGACGGTGGGTTTGGTGATCGGACTTTCCGGCGCCGCCATGGCTCAGGTCAAGACCGAGCCCGGCGTGGCGCGCATCAGTCTGATCCACGGCGAAGTCTCCACGCAGCGTGGCGACTCCGGCGATTGGGGTACTGCGGCGCTCAACGCTCCCGTTGTTGAAGGTGACCGCATCTCGACCGGCGAACGCTCGCGTGGTGAAATTCAGCTCGATTACGCCAACATTCTGCGTCTTGCCGAGCGTGCGCAAGCTAACATCACCGGTCTAAGCCGGACACAGATTCAGGTTCAGCTCGGCCAGGGCCTTGCCAATTACTCTGTCCTGCGGGGCAGCGAAGCCGACGTTGAGATTGATACGCCCAACATGTCGTTGCATCCCACGCGCAACGAGGGCAGCTACCGCATTTTTGTCCTGTCGGACGAAGAGACTCAGATAGAAGTTCGCAAGGGCGAGGCCGAAGTGGCGACACCGCAAGGCCGCACACACATCAGCAAGGGCCAGATGATCTCGGTGCGCGGTACCGGTGACAGCACGCGCTACCAGGTCGGCGACGCATCCTCCAAGGACGACTTCGATCGCTGGAACAACGACCGCGATAACACGATTCGGAATGCGCAGGCATGGACTCGCACGAACAACTATTACGTCGGATCCGAAGATCTGGACGCCTACGGCAGCTGGACCAACGTCCCTGACTACGGCTCCGTGTGGGTGCCGACAGTTCAGGCTGGCTGGGTTCCATACCGCTCCGGACGTTGGGTCTGGGAACCGTACTGGGGATGGACCTGGGTTTCCTATGAGCCCTGGGGTTGGGCTCCGTATCACTACGGACGCTGGATGTACTACGGAAGTTCGTGGGTATGGTGGCCGGGGCCGGTGTACGGCTATCGCCACTATCGTCCGATCTGGGCGCCCGCTTATGTGTCGTTCTTCGGCTTTGGCGGCGGAGTCGG
>DATIWL010000087.1:0-22357 GCA_035519435.1 Terriglobales bacterium | reverse complement strand
TTGAAGATCACGCTATGCCAGTCGATCGACACATCATTCGACGGAATCCCAAGCATGGCAATCTTCGCGCCATGGCTCATATTGGCGAGCATTTCGCGGAAGGCAGCCGGCGAACCCGACATTTCCAGGCCCACGTCGAATCCCTCCTGCATGCCCAGCTTCTTCTGCACTTCCTTGAGCGGCGTCTTTCGCGGGTCGACAGCCATCGTCACGCCCATCTTTTCCGCGAGAGCCAGACGATAAGGATTCAGATCGCTGATGACAACATGCCTCGCCCCGGCATGCCGCACCACCGGCGCGGCCATCAGCCCGATCGGGCCCGCTCCGGTGATGAGCACATCTTCCCCGAGAACCGGAAATGACAATGCTGTGTGCACCGCATTGCCAAAAGGATCAAAAATGGCCGCGATCTCCGGATTGATCTTGGGATTGTGTCTCCAGATGTTGCTCATCGGCAGAACGATGTACTCCGCGAAGCAGCCGGACCGGTTAACCCCGACTCCCTTGGTGTGCGCGCACAAGTGGCGACGCCCAGCCAGACAATTGCGGCAGCGCCCACAGGTGACGTGCCCCTCTCCGCTAACCAGTTCCCCGACGCGGTAGTCGTTGACATTCGATCCGACAGCGACAATCTCACCGACGAATTCGTGCCCGATGACGAGCGGCACCGGTATGGCGGACTTCGCCCAATCGTCCCACTGATAGATATGGAGATCCGTTCCGCAGATCCCGGTGAGCCGCACGCGAATCTTGACATCGTTGATGCCGTATTCCGGTTCCGGAACTTCTTCGAGCCATAAACCGCGCTCCGACCGACTTTTCACGAGAGCTTTCATAAGAGGATTGTGTACTTTCGAACGAGTCTTGGAGGGCGCGGGTTGAGCTTCTATCGCATGCGGTTACGTCCGCGGCTTCCTGTATGGTTGTAACACCAACCGGCAGCCCAGTGAAGTACAAGACTGCCCGCGCACTCTCCGCGCGGCCCCACGGGGCTCACTTCAACTGGTGCACCAGGAAGAAGAAAACCGCCAGCAGCCCATCGGTGAGAAGCGTGACGATGGCAATCCAAAGCAAAGCGATCAACCAGAGCTTCTCAGGAGGTGGAGTTGTGATGCCGACGGTGATGTGAAGTGCTTCCAGCAATCCGGAGTAGACGCGGACAGGCAGAATGCGAGTGGCGAGACCTGCAGCGAGCAGGAACATGACGGCGTTGAAAATGAGGATGAGTGTCATCTCGTTCACGTCAGCAACGGACACTGGCTTGATGGGCCAATGCCTACCTGCTGTTCTGATCCGTACTCCCACCGCGCATTCCGAACTGCTCGCTGATGACTTTCAGGTCAGAGCTCAGAATCACGTGTGCCCCAAGGGGAGAGCGAGTGTTTTGTCCGGGATAGGCATAGCGCAGATCTCGGAAGCGGACAATGTAGGCGGTTGAGCCGTCGTTCCTCCGAAATTCTTCGGCTTCGGTGACCGGATAGTGCGCCCAGTCGAGATAGACGCGTCCGAGATACGTCTTCTTGGCAGCGAGCGTCACCGGCGTTTCTTCCGCCTTGTAGCGGATCTGCATGTCTCCGGTGGGATCGACCTCGGGCAGTAAGGACTTCACGTCCATTCGCGCATAGAAAGTGGGTACCTCGACGACTCCGTACCACTGAAAGGGATCGACCATGTAGGGGTATGCCGAGACGCGGATCGGGTCGGCCCCTTCGTACGTGCGGGCTTCCAGCGCCGCCATGGCGCGGCGATGTTCGTAGTCACGCAGTCCCCAAAGCGCTCCAACCGCGAGAAGAGCCATGATTGCGGCAACGCGTCCTTGAGGTCCCTTTTGGCGCCCTCCGACTTCTTCCGCGATGAGTGAAAACAGTACCGGCGTGATCAGGCCGAGAATCAGGATCGCCCAAAGTACCGGCTCGACGATGAATACGATGTCCCACGAGTACCAGCGCTCCGAGAACGGCCAGAAAGGACGAACTCCGTAGTTATTCGTAAAGTCGAGCAGGATATGACTTACCCCCGCAAGATAGGCATACACAAACAGCAGCCCCCACTTGGGCGGCAAGTTGGGATCACGGGTCTTGCGCCCGCGAAGGCGCCAGATGCCGTACATGAATCCAACAACGGCTACGGCGATCAGGGGCAGTCCGAGAAACGAATGCGTGAAACCGCGATGGTGTTCGAAACCGAAAGCAGAGTTGCCGACGAAGTGTCCGAAAACGTCGAGGTCGGGAGCTTCTGCAGCGAGGGTGAGCGTCGCTGTGGCGAGCGCGGTCTTGCGGTTGAGCCCGGCACGGCCGAGCGTGGCGCCGAAGAGGAAATGGGTAATGGGTTCCACGGTATGCTGAATGAGAGTTTAGCCGAGCAACGGCAATAGGAAGAAGCTAGATTGCAGGAGTGAGAAATGCGGGTTATAGCCCCACTGAGCGACCAGGAGTTTTCCGTCGGGTACAGGAGGCTCTCTTAGACAGTGCTTACCCATTCCTGCATGGGGCGAGCTTCGCCGCAGTCAAGGCATCGGGTCACTGGATACTGCGCGGCGCAGTAGGGACACACACCGTGGTTCTGGAAGGTGTCGAAGGACCGGCCGCAAGCCGTGCATCTCCAGACATCGCCGACCGGCGGCGCCGTCTTGCAGGCTGGACAGGCGAAGCCGGCATGTCGCGGCAGCTTTGCGACCCGCAGCAGTTCGCGCGCGTGCATCAGGCCTCCCCAACAGTTGAGGAGCATGAAGACGGCCAGGACTCCCAACCAAGGGGATTGCATCAGGAAAGCGAGAGCGACAAATCCGATCACTCCGACAAGACCGAGGATCGCGGCCGCCATCAGGCTGCGGGCGCGCCCGAGCAGGAACCAGAGCAAGCTCCGCAAAATCTGGCCGCCATCGAGCGGATAGACCGGCAGCATATTAAACGCCAATAGATAAAGATCGATCAGCAACACCTGGAACAGCAGAGTGTGAAGATCGGGAAAGGAATGGGGCCAACCGATCAGGTGGCTGATGACCAGCGCCCCAAACAGCATCGGCGCCAGTGCAACGTTGACGAGTGGCCCGGCCGCGATACTCCAGAGGGTTGCGCCCGGGCGCTGCGGCGGGTTGACATATGCCACTCCGCCCAATGGCCAGAGCACGATCTGGTCGGCTTGTCCGCCGACCTGGCGACAGGCGAGCGAGTGGCCGAACTCGTGGAGCAGGACGATCAGAAAGAGGGCTAGATACTCCAGCACATTCCAGGTGATCGAACTGTATTGTCGCGACCGGCCCTGAATTTCATAGATCGCTACGACAAACCACGACCAGTGCAGGAATACGTTGATTCCTTTGAACTGGAACAGGTGGATGGAACCCTGGCGGCCGGTAGGCATGGGGTGGTTATAGCACAGAGGCAGCAGTCAGGAGTCGGGAGCCGCGAACGCAGCTATAATGTTGCGCGCGGATGGCACTCACCTCTGGTACCAAGCTTGGGCCCTATGAAATCCAGTCGCCACTCGGAGCGGGCGGCATGGGTGAGGTGTATCGCGCGCGCGATACGCGGCTGGACCGGACTGTTGCAGTCAAAATCCTTCCCGATCATCTTTCAGATGATGCCGCAGCCCGCCAGCGCTTTGAACGGGAAGCGCGCACGATCTCTTCGCTGAACCATCCCCATATCTGCACGCTGCACGACGTAGGCAACCAGGACGGCACCTCGTACCTGGTGATGGAGTTCGTCCAGGGCGAGAGCCTGGAGGCACGGCTGCAAAAAGGGCCTCTGCCGGTAAAGCAGGCGCTCGAGTGTGGCATCCAGATCTGCGATGCGCTGGAAAAGGCACACCGCGCGGGAATCGTGCACCGCGATCTGAAGCCCGGCAACATCATGCTCACGCAGTCGGGGGCCAAGTTGCTCGATTTCGGACTGGCGAAACCGGCAGCCATGCTGGGCACGACGTTGAACACCAAGGGAAATCTGACACCATCCACGCCGACCATGAATTTGTCGGCCCTGACTGCCGCAAAGACGCCGCTGACGCAACAGGGGACGATTGTGGGCACCTTCCAGTACATGGCGCCCGAGGTGCTGCAAGGGCAGGAGGCGGACGCCCGCAGCGACATCTTCAGTTTCGGCGCCGTGCTCTACGAGATGGTGACCGGCAAGCGCGCCTTCGAGGGCAAAAGCCAGATCTCGGTCGCGTCGGCGATCCTGGACAGGGATCCGGAGCCCATCGCGAAAGTTCAGCCGATGGCGCCTGCAGCGCTGGATCACGTTGTCAGCGATTGCCTGGCAAAAGATCCGGAAGCGCGCTGGCAGAATGCGGCGGACGTTGCGCGGCAGTTGCGCTGGGTTGCGAACGCCGGATCGAGCGCCGGCGCAGCTGCGGTGACCCGTCTTCGCCGGGGACTGCGCGAGCGATGGCTTTGGGCCGGGGCGGTCGCGGTTCTGCTGGCGCTAACCGGATGGTTGGTTCTGCGTCCCCGGGAGTCCGTGCCAACTCTGAAGTCGGTCTTGATCCCGCCGCCAGGAATGACGTTTGACTTTACTGGTGACTTCTCCGGTCCGCCGGTGGTCAACGCTGACGGCACTGCGATCGCATATTGCGCTCGCAATCAGAAGGAGCGGGACTCAATCTGGGTGCAATCGTTGAGCGAGTTGGCCCCCAGAAAGATCGAAGGCACAGATGGCGCGTCGTTTCCCTTCTGGTCCTTTGATGGCAAGTTCTTGGGATTCTTCGCCGACGGTCATCTGAAGAAGATTGCGGCCTCAGGCGGCCCGATCACGGTTCTGGCAGAGACGCCCAACCCACGTGGAGGCTCATGGAACCAGAACAACGTCATCGTCTACGAGCCCGACTACCGCGACACGTTGTGGCGAGTCAGTGCGTCGGGTGGAACGCCGGAACGCCTGACCAAGTTCGAAGGCGGCAAGCACACTACCCACCGCTGGCCCAGATTCCTGCCCGATGGCAAGCATTTCCTGTTCTTTGCGACCAATCATGCCGGAGGATCAGAACAGGGTATCTATCTGGGCTCGCTCGACGATGGTTCCTACAAGCACGTGCTCAATTCCGATTCGGACGCGCAGTACGCGTCGGGTTATCTGATCTATCACATGCAGTCCGCACTGCTGGCGGTGAAGTTCGATCCCTCAACGGGAACCGTGTCAGGCGATCCCCAGCCACTGGTCGACGTGGTGGAGTACGACACGGGCACATGGCATACGACTTTCGCCGCGAGCGAGAACGGAATGCTGGTCTACGAGCCCGGTTCGAAAACGCTGGGAACCGACCTGTTCTGGCGGGATCGAACGGGGAAGAGGCTCAGCCAGGTGGGGGACAGGGGTTTCTACAAAGGGAGTGGACAGATTTCTCCGGACGGCAAGCGGCTCGCGGTGGCGATGGGCGATCCGCAAGCCGATATCTGGGTGTTCGACCTGGAACGCGGGTCGCGCACCCGGCTCACGTTCGGCGGCGCAACCCACTTGATGCCGTCGTGGTCGACCGATGGCAAGCGCATAGTCTACGTACGACAGAATGGTACGACGCTGGTCACGGGAACATCACTGCGCGCGCGCCTGGCGAACGGCGGCGGGCAGGAAGAGACACTGATGGAGAGCGACGCCAACGGACAGGCACGGACCCTACTCCTGCCGCAGTGGTCAGCCGACGGGCGGTATCTCCTCCACATGGAGCAGGCCGGGCCGACTGGCGGCGGCGTTTTTGCCCTGCCCCTGACCGGCGAAAAGAAGCCCATGCCGATCGCGCAACCGCAATCTCCGCAAGGCAGGATCGTGCAGTACAACTTGTCACCCGACGGGCGCTGGCTCGCCTACAGTTCAACCGATTCGGGGCGCGAGGAGGTCTACGTCACGCACTTCCCCAGCGGAGAGGGCCGGTGGCAGGTGTCACAGGCCGGCGCGACGTTCCCGGTCTGGCGAGGCGACAGTCGCGAGATTTACTTTTTCGGATCCGACGGCCAGCTCTACGCCACCAGCGTTGACTCAAAGAACGACGAATTCCAACCGGAACCCGTACGACCGTTGTTCCAGGTGAGCTATATCGCTCCAGTCGGAACGCCTTATGACGCCGCCCCGGACGGCCAGCACTTCATCTTTGAAACGTATCCCGAGGGCGCTTCAACCCCGCTGGTGCTGGTGACGAACTGGGCGGGAGAGATCAAGAAGTAGTTGCAGAATGCAGAAGTCAGAATGCAGAAGTGAACCCGCCCACGACTTTCAGTTTCTTTTTCCAGGCACTACCAACGATAACGCGTCCGCCTCCATGGTCATGCGGGCAGGGAGGCGGCCGAGGAGTTCTCCGTCGGCTTCTACGTAGACTCGGTCGCCATCTTCCGGAAGCTGGCAGGTGATTTCGGAAGCGCTGACTAAGTCAATGCCATCGATGTTCCGGCGCCATCCAAGAAGGGCTCCTGCAACATATTGCAGGTAGGCATTGCGACTCTCCGTGCGGCACATCACGGCGCGCAAATGAGGATGGTCGAGCGAGGCTCCAGGGACGAGTTCACGGAGAATGTTCCCGAAGAAGCGGATGCGAACTGCCAGCAACTCCGTCAGTGTCGTCTGATACTTCGCACCGGTCCCGTTGGAATACTCCACGTCGAATTTCCTCATTCGATGGGTCGCCCAAAGATTCCACGCTTTCAGGTAGTAAGCAGCCATACCGGCCTGCTTCTTGAGATCGCGGTTGAGTTTGTAAAAGAGATGCGCATCAACGCCAACTCCGGCGGCAACCGTGAAATAGCGATGCCCGGGCTTGCCATTGAAATCGTGATACTCAAGGCGGCCCAGCGGGATGCGGCGGACTTCCCCTTCGACGAGGGCCTGCGCCGCGGCAGTGGGGCGCAAAGGTATTCCGAGATCGTGAGCGAGAGCATTAGCGGTGCCGAATGGAAGAATGGCCAGAGCGACGGGTGTGCCAGCCAGGCTCTGGAGGACGTCGTGGATGGTGCCATCGCCACCGCACGCCACCACGGTGTCACTGCCCGAGGCGACGGCGTAGCGCGCGTGAATGGTGGCTTCCTCGCTGGAGTGGCATACGGTCAGATCCGTCCGGACACCCGCTAGCTGGATGATGCCGATGGCGTGGGCGAGTTCCGCCTTACGGCCGCGCCGGCCGGAGTTCGGATTAAAAAGAATAGTGGCTTTTTGCATGCGCGCGGGAATTGCCTGATTCGAGTTTACTGCACGCCCCATTCCCACATTCCGAACATCGTCTTCTGCGAGATGGGATAACCGACCTGACGGGCAAGGATGGTGACTTGCCCACGGTGGTGAGCATCGTGAGCAATGAGGTAGCCGACAAAACCCGCGACGTCCGGGCGAAAGCCTTTGATGCGGCCATCGGCTTTGAGGGCGGCAGCGATCACTTCGTGTAGCGCGGCATGGCTCTCGGCAAGGGCCTTACGGGCTTGCGCCGGGGTCACAGTCAGGCGATCGAGTTGCGCCGGGATGTTGCCCTTCGTGGCCTTCAGCCACATCACGCGTACGTTATGCACGTGTGCGACGATCGCTGCGATGGTACGTCCACCTCCACCCGGAGGATTGGCACGCCAGGAGAGCACGGGCAGGTTTTCCAGCAGGTACTGGTTGATACGTTCGTTGGTATCAAAGGCCGAGAGCAGTGCCTCGGACGGTTTGAAAGGCGGGGCAGATTTCCTGGGCATGGACTTCCTTCCTGAAAATTGAGGTTAGCAGGCGCACTGACGGTGCACCAATCGGCATATAATCTTGGCAGGCACGTGGGGTTCCGTTTCTTCAGGTTCTCGATACATCTTCTAAATCCAACAGGGGGTGGTATGAAACTCACAGTGTGTTTTGTGGTTGTCGTGATGTGCCTTGGAGCCGTGTTGGCGGCACAGGACCATTCCATGGCTTCGCATTCGCGTCCGGTGACGCTCGTGACGGGCTTGGGCGACCTGCACCATCCGGTCTCGACGAAGAATGCGGAAGCGCAAAAATTCTTCGACCAGGGACTAAGGTTCATTTACGCGTTCAATCACGATGAGGCCGCGCGCTCATTTCATAAAGCCGCGGAACTTGATCCCAAGCTGGCGATGGCTTGGTGGGGTGTAGCCGAGGCGGTGGGTCCAAACTACAACGATCCGGCGAGCGAGGAACGATTCAAAGAAGCGCACGACGCCATCCAGAAAGCCTCGGATTTGAGCGGCGCCGCGTCAGCGAGCGAAAAAGCATACATTGCCGCCATGGCGAAGCGTTTCCCGGCCGATCCCAAGTCAGATTTGCGCAAAGCCGCGGAGGACTATCGCGATGCTATGCGCGAAGTGATGAAGTCGTTCCCGGACGATCTGGATGCAGCGACTCTCTTTGCTGAAGCAGGGATGAACCTGCATCCGTGGGGATTGTGGCAACACGACGGCACACCGCGAGAAGGAACAGATGAGATCGTCGCCACGCTGGAGTCGGTGCTGAAACGCGAACCGAATCACCTGGGCGCAGTGCACTACTACATCCACGCTACCGAAGCTTCGGTCTCCCCTGAACGTGCTTTGGCCGGAGCGAACCGGCTGGCGGCCCTTGCGCCGGGGGCGGGCCACATTGTGCATATGCCGGCCCATGTATACATCCGTACCGGAGACTACGATCAGGCGGTGAAAACCAATATCGAAGCTGCAGCCGCTGACGAAGCCTATCTCAAAGGCGCAAGCGGGCCCAGCATGTACTCCGGGATGTACTACAGCCATAACCTGCATTTCATTGCCATCGCGGCCAGCATGCAGGGCGACTTCGCCCAGGCCAAGAGCGGAGCCGATCGGTTGGTGGCGCACGTCCAACCCATGATTAAGGAAATGCCCATGCTGGAAGGCTTTCTGACCATCCCGACGGCGGTCCAATTGCGTTTTGACCGCTGGAACGACGTCCTGAAGACGCCTAAGCCCGACGCTAGCCTTCCCGTTGCGACGACGTTCTGGCATTACGCGCAGGGCGTGGCTCTGGCTGAAACCGGGAAACCGGACCAGGCGGAGAAAGAGCGGCAGACAGTCGAAGCCGCATGGAACGCAACTCCGGCCGATGCCATTTTTGCTCCGCCGTTCAACAACAAGACCAAGGACATCCTGCGCATCGCCAATGACGTTCTGACCGCCAAGATCGCCATGGCACGCAACGACAGGCCGGCGGCAATCGCAAGTCTGCGCGATGCCGTGACGGTGCAGGACAGCCTGAACTATGGCGAACCTCCAGACTGGTACTTCCCGGTGCGCGAGTCGCTGGGTGCAGTATTGCTGATGAACGGCGACGCCAAGGGAGCGGAACAGGTGTTTCGTGAAGACCTGGAGAAGAACCCGCGAAATCCCCGGTCGCTGTTTGGACTACGAGAGTCGCTGAAGGCTCAGGACCGCAACTACGATGCCGGGTTCGTTGACAAGCAGTTCCGCGAAGCGTGGAAAGGCGGCGAGGTAAAGGTGGCAGACTTGGTGTAGCGTGTGACGCGGACATCATTGTCCACGTGGGCGGGCAGAGATGCCCGCCCCACACGAACAAAAATAGGCCGGAGTCAGGGTCGCTGGATCGAATAGACAGAGTGCCGCAGGCCGCGCCAAGCGATTTCTTTCCAAACCTTCATGCCGTTGCGCTCAGCGACGCGCTGCGAAGGGACGTTCTCCGGGCGGATCAGCGATATCAAGCGATCGACCTTGAGATTGGCAAAGCCCCACTCGCGGCAGGCGATCGCCGCTTCCGTCGCCAGGCCCTGTCCCCAGCAGTCGTGGCGCAGATGATAGCCGATCTCGTAGTAGAACTCTCCTTCCACTGGCTGACGCGTGATGCCGCAGTCGCCGATCAACTCGCCGGTTGACTTGAGCACCATCCCCCAGAGGCCGACGCCGTCCTCTTTGTAACGTTGGCGGTTCCGGGCAATCCATTGCTCGACTCCGGCGTGATCGTACGGCGCGGGGTAGTAGCGCATGGTGTGGGGATCGGAGACGACGCGAGCCAGGGCAACCGTATCATCGGGCTCGAACTCGCGCAGGATCAGGCGTGCGGTTTCGAGGATCATGGACACTGGTTGAGTCTACTTGACGGCCGATTGCACGGGCGGCCCGAGCCTGCCCCAACAAGCCGAGCGAGTGGAAGGGAATGCCCGCCTCACACGGGTCGGTTAGACTCGAAGGATGCAGGAGATGGGCCGGATTCTCGTCATCTCTGGTGCTCTGCTGGTTGTGATTGGCGGCGTCGTCATGTTGATCGGGTGGACGGGGGTGCCACTGGGACGACTTCCGGGAGACATCGTTTACAGGGGGAAGAACACGACGTTCTATTTCCCCCTTGTGACGTGTATCGTGCTTAGCGCCGTATTGTCACTGGTCCTGTATCTGATCGCACATTTCAAGCGCTGACATGCCGATTGCCTGATTCTACCCGTGAGCATGCGTGTCTCTCTGAGCGCAGCGTTACACTGAAGCCTCGTGGAAGCCACCGACCAACTCGGATTTCAATTCCGTCCGCCGGAGCGCCGCATCTGGACGGTGGCGGCACTCGTCTCGGCGGTGCGAACGCATCTCGAACGGGAATATTCCGACTGCTGGGTCGAAGGCGAGATTTCGAATCTGCGGAGCCCGGATTCGGGCCACCTCTATTTCACGCTCAAAGAAGAGAGCGCGCAGATTCGGGTGGTGATGTTCCGTTCATCAGCGAAACTGCTGCGGTTCCGTCCCGACAACGGGTTGCACGTGACTGTGCGCGGCCGAATCACAGTCTACGAAGACAAAGGCGAGTTGCAGATCTCGGCCGAGTTCATGGAACCGCAAGGAGTTGGGGCGCTGCAACTGGCGTTCGAGCAACTTAAGGTTAAGCTCGAGGCTGAGGGGCTATTCGATTCAGCGCGCAAAAACCCGATTCCTGCATTGCCGACGCGAATCGGGATCATTACTTCTCCACAGGGCGCCGCTGTGCGCGACATCCTGAACGTTCTGGCGCGAAGGCATCATTCGGCGAACGTGCTGATCTACCCGGCGCAGGTGCAAGGGGAGGCAGCCCCGCTGGAGGTCACTGCCGGAGTTCGCCATTTCAATCAGACGCGAGACGTTGAGGTCATCGTCATTGCGCGGGGCGGCGGATCAGCCGAAGACCTCGCAGCCTTCAACCAGGAAGGACTGGCACGGGCGGTGGCCGCATCGAAGATTCCGGTGATCTCGGCGATCGGGCATGAAACGGATTTCACGATTGTCGACTTCGTCGCCGATCTGCGCGCGCCGACGCCTTCAGCGGCAGCGGAGTTGGTGATCCGGTCGCGGCGGGAAATTGAAACGCAGGCTGCTGAGTTGAATCAGCGGCTGGAACGGGCGGTCCGTTACCGGCTGCTGATGGCGCGGCAGCAATTGATGGAGCATACGACGCACGGAGCCTTCGCACGCATAATGGACGCCATCAACCGGCGGCAACAGCGGCTCGACGAAATCGCCTTCCGACTGGAGCGGGCCGAAGGGCAGGCGGTTGAGCGGTTGCGTCGTCGCTGGGAGATAGCGTCGGCCGGGGTTCGCCACTTCGACGTGCGGCAACGGCTCGCGCTGGTTCGACAGCGGCTCGAGAGCCAGGCAGGCGGTCTGGCGGCCGCGGTGCATGCACGGCTGCTGGCGCTGCGGGCTGGATTAGACCGCCGAAGCGCAGCGCTGGAGGCGCTGTCTCCGCTGGCGATCTTGAACCGCGGCTACGCCCTTGTATTCGACGCGAGCGGGCAGCTCGTTAAGGATGCGGGCCAGTTGCGCCCGGGCGATCAGATCGCCGCCAGGCTGGCACGCGGGCGCGTGCATGCGAACGTTGATTCCGTCGAAACCACCTGGCCCGATTCGAAAGAGCCTGCATTAGAATGAAATTCAAGTTCTTCGCGTGAGGTTGGCGTGACCGCGTCACTGGCCTGGCCGCACATTTCGCTGATCTCGATCGTGGATATCCTGCTGGTCGCGATCCTGATCTATCAGCTGCTGTCGCTGATTCGCGGTACGCGGGCCGCACCGATGCTGGTCGGTCTGGCGGTGCTGGCGCTGGCGTTCTATTTTGCGCGGCTGGGCGAACTGCGCACGTTGAACTGGCTCCTGAGCACGCTCCTTCCCTATGTGGTGTTTGCGCTGATTGTCGTGTTCCAGACGGAGATTCGGCACGCCCTGGCCAATCTCGGCAGCCGGATTTCATTCTCACGCTCTTCGAGTCTGGCGGGGGACGTGTATGACGACATCGTCCTCGCCGCGAACCTGTTCTCGCAGAACCAGACCGGAGCCTTGATTGTGATCGAGCGCGAGATCGGGCTTCGCACCTACATCGAGAGCGGAGTGCCGCTCGATGCCCGCCTTTCATATGATCTGCTGGCGACTCTGTTCCGTCCCAGCGCCCCGCTGCATGACGGGGCGGTGATCATCCAGCACGATCGCATCGCGGCAGCTGCGTGTTTCCTCCCGCTATCCATGAATCCTGTGCTGTCGACGCAAATGGGGACACGACATCGAGCCGGGATCGGCATTACGGAAGAGACAGACGCGGTGGCGGTCATCATTTCCGAAGAGACCGGGGCCATCAGCCTCGCGATCAAGGGTGAAATTGAGCGTGACTTGACGGTCGAGCGATTGCGGGAGCGACTCACGCAACTGTTGCGGAGATACGCGCCGGCTCCAATGTTGCCGACTCCGGTAGAGGAGACCGTCGTCGCAGAAGAACCGCCCAGTTCTGCGAGTGCCCGCAGACAAGATGCCGGCGTACGGCCGGGAGGCGACGACTAAACCATGGCAAACTTGTTTCGTCGCGTCTTTATCCAGGATCTCGGCCTCAAGGCCGTTTCCCTTGCGCTGGCGTTCGGCCTGTGGCTGGTCATGGTCCGATCTCCGATTGCCGAGGTCGAGATGCGGGTCCCAATCGAGTTTCACAACATTCCCGAGGCGCTGGAGATCGACTCGGCGAGCTTTACCGAGGCGCAGGTCCGAGTACGGGGGACTGAAAGAGTGATCCATCGTCTGCGCGCGGGTGAGGTGCGCGTCGAGGTTGATCTATCGTCCGTGCACGCCGGCACACGGACGTTCGATTTGACTTCACGGAACATTCGGCTGCCTCAGGATCTTGAGGTCGTCCAGATTATTCCCGGCCAGTTCCAGCTTTCCTTCGACACCCGTATGACCCGCACAGTTCCAGTTCATCCCCGGGTAATCGGAATTCCGGCCGAAACGCCGCTCGAGGCCGACCCGGCGACGATCATTATCACCGGTCCCCGGCGGCGCGTTGAGGGCGTAGACGCCGCCACGACCGACCCTGTGGATGCCACTGGTGTCATGACGCGCGCCACGTTCGTCACGCAGGCGTATGTCTCCGATCCTCTGATCCAAGTTGTGCACCCCACACCCATTCGAGTCACCGTTATCATGGAGCGTTTGGGGGGCGATAAGAAGACGCAGTAATCCAGCCCTTCGCCATTCGCTCTTAGCCTTCAGCCTGGCCTTCTGCTGCTCGCGCTAAAAGCTGACGGCCAGGTGCAAACAGCAGACTTTCATGACGCAGACTCGACAGCTCTTTGGGACAGATGGAATCCGCGGCGTAGCAGGAGAATTCCCACTCACGCGAGAGAGCACGTACCTGATCGGGCGAGCTCTGGGGCACGACCTGATTCGCGGAAACGCGAAGGCGCGCGTCGTCATCGGGCAGGACACCCGCGAGTCGAGCCGGTGGATTGCCGACCGGGTCTGGCAGGGCCTGGAGTCGGTAGGAGTTGAAGTGCGCAGTGCCGGAGTGATTACGACACCGGGGGTGGCGTACCTGGCGCGGTCACAGAGTTTTGACGCGGGTGTGGTGATTTCGGCGTCTCACAATCCCTGGACAGACAATGGAATCAAGGTCTTCTCCGGAGACGGCTACAAGCTGCCGGATGCTCACGAACTGGCAATTGAGAAAGAAATCTTCGCGCTGCTCCAGGATCCGCTCGCAGTCGCAGACCTCCCCACGGCTGCCTCCAGCCTTCCCGGAGATGGGGCGTTGCGGCAATCCTACGTCCGGTGGCTCGCCGCGGATGTCAAAACCGACTTGAGCCGCCTGCGCGTCGCCGTCGATTGTGCGAACGGCGCAGCCGCCGAGGAAGCGCCGGAGCTTTTCCGAGCGCTTGGAATTGCCGCAGAATTTTTGCATGCCTCACCTGACGGTAAGAACATCAACGAACAGTGCGGCGCGCTGCATCCTGAGGCCGTCGCAAACTTCGTAGCCGCGAGCGGAGGCCACTTCGATCTTGGCGTGACTTTCGATGGCGATGCTGACCGGGCTCTGTTTTCCGATGCCCAGGGGCGCGTCGTAAACGGCGATGCAGTGCTGCTCATCGGTGCGCGAGAAATGCACGGGCGCGGCGTTCTGGCAAAGTCGACGGTGGTCGCCACAACCATGTCGAATATGGGGCTGGAACTTGCGCTGAAACAGGCCGGCATTCAGATGTTGCGTGCCAACGTGGGTGACAAATACGTTCTCGAAGAGATGCAACGCGTGGGTGCGGCTCTAGGCGGAGAACAGTCCGGTCACATTCTCTTTCGCGACGGAGATGCAACCACCGGCGACGGCCTTCTGACGGCGATACGAGTGATGGAGATCATGGTTCGCACGGGGAAATCGCTCGCGGAACTGGCGAACGATCTCAAAGTATTCCCGCAGGTGATTCGCAATGTCCGCGTGCGGGAAAAGATTCCCTTCGCGCAGATTCCTGCCGTGGAGGCAGTCATCAAGGCTGCGCAACGAGAGCTCGACGGTAACGGCAGAGCCGTTGTCCGCTATTCGGGTACCGAGGCGCTGGCACGGGTGATGATTGAAGCCGAGTCGCAAGAACAGATAGAGCGGCTTGCAGAGGGTATCGTCGTGGCCATTCGGGGCGCGCTGGGAGTGTAGAGCACGTTCATTTCGAGAAGTTCCCCACCGTTGTGTCCCACGTCCATTCGTGCAGTTTCGTGATCTTGTGTGCGCGATCTTTCACGCTGAGAATGAGGATTATCAGAGCAAGTAAGAAGGCGCTCATGAGAATCCTGATCGTGGAAGACGATACAGCGCTGGCCAATTTCATTCGTAAGGGACTTGAAGCCGAACATTACGCGGTCGACACTGCCATCGATGGTGAGCAGGGCCGTTCGATGGCGCTGCAGTTCGACTACGACCTGTTGGTGCTCGATTTGAACCTTCCGGGAATCGACGGCCTTGCGGTTCTGAAGGGTTTGCGGCAACGCAAGCCTAGCCTGCCGGTCATGATCCTGACGACGAGAAGCCGAGTCGAGGATCGCGTGCTGTGCCTGGATACGGGCGCAGACGACTATCTCGTGAAGCCATTCTCCTTTCTCGAGCTTGCAGCACGGGTGCGCGCCCTGTTGCGGCGCAGCCACCTGCCGTCGGAATCGGTACTGACGGTGCGCGACCTGCGGCTCGATCGGGTGGAACGTCGCGTTGAGCGTGCCGGACGCCGAATCGACCTGACAACAAAAGAGTTTGCCCTCCTCGAGTACCTGATGCGGAACACGGGGCGGCGCCTGACGCGGACGATGATCATCGAGCATGTCTGGAACCTGACGTTCGATTCGACGACCAACGTCGTCGATGTTTACATCAACTATCTGCGTCGGAAGGTAGATGACGGTTTTTCTCCGCATTTGATTCACACGGTTCGCGGCGTTGGATACCAACTCAGTCCTGAGGAGGCGGCTGCATGAGTACCATCGCTCAACCTGCGGCCAAGCTCTTGCAGGATCAGGAAATTCTCGGCGAACTTCTCCATTCAGTCAGCCAGCCCCTGACCACGCTTTGCTGTTCGCTCGAACTGTCGATTGAGAAGGCTGCGGGCCAGCAGCAGGAGGCTGTCGCTACCGCATTGGAACAAGCCGAACTTGTCATCGGCCAGGTTCGACTGCTGCGGGAGTATCTCGATGCAGAACTGGCGCGGCCGTCAGCCCAGCCGGTGGCTTTCTTCCCCGTGCTCCGCGGGGTGGTCGAGGATCTTCGCTCGCTTGCCGAGTTGAACCAGATTTGCCTCAAGATTGTGGGTACAACGTCAGCCACGATCGCAGTCCCCGGGCCCAGACTCCGCGTGGCATTGCAGTATCTTCTTGGGACGATGATCGAGGAGCAGCCTCCGAAACGCACGATCACGCTCCGGTTTGAAGAAGGGGCCGCAGAGTGGCTCCTGGGGGCGCAAGTCGAACACTCGGACCCTCGCTCGCATCCATGCAGCATGCCGCACCGGCAGAAGAAGCGTAACGTCGCAGGCGCGACCTCACGCAAGGTGCGACTGGCAATTGCCGTACGAACGCTGGAGTCAGGCGGAGCTTCACTCATAGGCAACGGCGCTTGCGCGTCCGATCTTGTCCTTCACCTTCCACGCTACGGCGCGCGCCCCGTCTAGGCTTCCCAACATTTTCCCGGCGCAGCCCCGGCGTGCGGGAGTACAATCCTGCATCTTGCGGAGGTTTCCCTGTGAGGCGCTGGTTCACGCTCTTAACCGTTCCTTGCTTAGTTGTAGGGAGCTGGGGGCAGAGCAATGGCCCCGTGCTCAAGCCGATGACCGTAATTCGCGCCGGGGTTCTGATTGACGGCGAATCGGCGACTCCGCGTCGGAATCAGGTCATCATCATCCGTGGAAACGTGATCGCCGAGGTGTCTGACGCGTCGGCGGCACGCATCCCCTCGGGTGCTGAGGTCATTGATCTTTCACAAGCTACCGTTCTCCCCGGGCTGATTGACGCGCATACACATATTTTCCTGCAGGGTGAGGAACCGTCGGAAGGCGGCTATGACGTGCAGCTGCTGAAGCAGCCGCTGGCGTTTCGCGCGGCACGTGCCGCGGTGGCTGTGCGGCGAGCGCTCGAGCAGGGTTTCACGTCGTTGCGTGACATGGAAACCGAAGGTGCGGGTTACGGCGATGTCGGCATCAAGGAGGCCATTGAAGGCGGATATATTCCCGGCCCCCGCCTGTTCGTCTCCACCCGCGCCATCTCGACGACAGGAGGTTATCCGCTGGAAGGATACGCACCTGAGATTGATGTGCCCAAAGGCGTGCAGATTATCGATGGGCCAGTCGAGGCGCGCAAGGCTGCGCGGGAGCAACTGGACCATGGGGCCGACTGGATCAAGGTCTACATGACGCATCGGTCGTGGGTCGGGAAGGACGGCGAACTCGTGTCTCAGCCGACGCTTACGGTTGACGAGCTGCGTGCGATCGTGGATGAGACCCATGGCTGGGGAAAGAAAGTTGCCTGCCACGCCTACAGCGGCGAAGGCTTGCAGCGTGCCCTCGACGGCGGATGCGACTCCATCGAGCACGGCTTGGCGCTTACGGATGCGAACATCGCCCAGATGCTGAAGCAGGGGACATGGCTGTGTCCGACACTGAGCGTCTACTACTACGATCATTCTCCGGCCGACACGCCCGCCGGCCAGCGTGACCGCAAACGCGTATCTGCGCATGAAGAGTCGTTCCGCAAGGCGCTGAAGGCTGGAGTCAAGATCGCGTTCGGAACCGACATGGGCGGCATTTCGTGGACGGAACCGATCGCGCAGGAGTTCCCGCGAATGGTCGCGTTCGGGATGACTCCGATGCAGGCGATCCAGAGTGCGACGTCCCGGGCCGCCGAACTGCTCGATATGCGAAGGAGGATCGGCGTAATCGCGCCGGGCGCCTTCGCCGACATTGTGGCAGTGAGCGGGGATCCCTTGGCAAATGTCGAGATCCTGAGCAACGTGCGGTTTGTCATGAAGGACGGTAAGGTTTTCAAGAACGAGATCGGACAGAAGAGGCAAGAATGAACATCCTGGAGATGTGTGATGCGGGCGGTGCGTCGGTCGCGCTGGACGCGACCGCGGCACAGGCCATCCAAGCCATGCTGGACCGCCGCGTGGGTGCGGTGGCCGTGGTCGACGAGAACAAGCGCGTGGCCGGAATTTTCACCGAACGCGACGTTTTGCGGCGCCTTTCCGCGAGCGGCAAGGATCCGGCGCAAACATCTGTGCGCGAAGTCATGACGACACCGGTGGAAATGGCAACGCTCGACACGACCCCAGGACAAGCGCTGGCAACCATGGTGGAACGGCACTACCGGCATCTGCCCGTCGTGGATGACGATGGGATGTTGCTGGGGATGTTATCGATTCGCAATGTGCTGCAGGCGCGCATCGACACGCTCACGCGGCAATTGGACGAAGCGCGCGGCCTGCGGGTGACGCGCTAGATCAGGCCTCAGTTCTCGGCTGTCAGCGCTGTCGTTCTCAGGGGATTCTCGTCGCCCACAATGTCAGTCGTTGGATGAGCTTCCTGGGATTTAACCCTGGCACCTGCGACCTGGCCCATGGCACGGCCTTACTTGTGCGCGTGCGGGCTCTGGGCGGGATTCTTGCGGGCTGGCGCTGCAGCCTTGCTGATCCTCACTTCGAAGCTGACCGGCATTTGTTTTGGCGGATAGCACTGTGCGTTGTCGCAAGCCTGATACTTCAGATTCCCGCGAATCATGTACTTGCCGGCCTGTACAGAGCGCAAGGGCCTGACCATCACTCCAACTTCAAAGTCTCCGGCATAGACGTTGAGCTTCTCATCGGGGGAGAAAGCAAAGCTCATATCCTTGCCATCCGGATAGGTAATCCTTCCAATGACGATGTCTGTAGTGGCATCGACCTTCAGCGCGGTCGGAATCAGGAACTCCGATTTCGGCTTGTTGGAATTGATGTGATAACCGCGCACGATGCGAAACGACAGAGGTACCGTTCCCGATTTGCCTTGAGGAATGCTGGCGATCGGAACGGGCGCCAAGGAAACGACTGGCGCTTTCAGGACAGGCATCTCCTGTGTCAAGGCGCATGCCACAAGCACCAGAAGCATTCCGGGAATGATCCGATTCATCGGTCTCAAGGGTACTCCAGTCCTCGCTCCGATTCGAGGTTACTTTTGCGCCTGTACCGGCTGGCCCAAAGACTCCTTGATATGGTCCACAAAGACACTACGGCTCTGGAGCCCGAATTCCCGCGCCACCAGTTTCCCGTCGCGATCGATGAAAAACGTCGTCGGGAAAACGTTGACGTTATAGCTGTCCCCGACCGCATCGGTGCCCACCAGCACGGTGTAGTTGACGCCTAGATCCTTGGCAAATTTCGCAATTTCCTCTTCGTCGGCCGGATCGTCCATGGCGACACCGACCACCTCAAATCCTTCCGGGCCATACTCTTTCTGCAACTCGACGAACCATGGCATTTCGATTTTGCAGGGACCACACCAGGTCGCCCAGAAATTGAGCAACACGGCCTTGCCACGGAAGTCGGAGAGCTTTACGTTCTTGCCGTCCAGCGACTTGAGTTCAAAATCAGGAGCAGTCTGTCCGCGGAGTTTGCTGGAAACCGATCCGGTGGCGCGGTTCTTGCGGGCGGCATAAATGCCACCGTAAAGCATAGCCGCTACAATCGCGGCAATCACGATTAAGACCCAGGGATCTCTCTTCACTGTGACTCCACTTATAGAGCAAAACGGTTCAGGAACGAAAACCAGCTCGAAATGATCGTGAACTTGCCGGAAACGAGCAGAATGCCGAGCAGGATGAGCAAGCCTCCGCTGGCCACCTCGAGCGCGTGCATGTGGAATTTAAAGCGGTTGTAGAACTTCAGAAAGCGGCCGATACCGAGAGAAGTCAACAGAAACGGCACCGCTAGACCGGCCGAGTACACGGCCAGGAGAAGCACGCCCTTGACCACGGTTTCCTGTACGGCGGCGAAACCCAGAACCACCGCGAGTATCGGGCCTACGCAAGGCGTCCAGCCAAACGCAAAGGCAAAACCAATGACGAAAGCACCCCAGGCGGTCGCTCCACCTTTGAGGCTGTGCATGCGCGTGTCGGCCAGCAGGGCCTTGATCTGGAAGATCCCGGTCAAATGCAAACCAAAGAGGATAATCACGACACCAGCTACGCGGGCGAGCAGCGATTTGTATTGCGCGAACAGTTGCCCGACCCCGGTCGAGATTGCGCCCAGCGTCACGAAAACGATGCTGAAGCCGATGATGAATGCGATCGAGTTCAGCATTACCTTGCGGAAGAGCTGGCCGGAGTCGGATTTCAACTCCTCCACTCCGGCGCCCGAAATGAGCGAAACGTATCCTGGAACGAGGGGCAGCACGCACGGCGATAAAAACGAGATCAGGCCAGCGACAAAGGCTGCGATCGGAAGTGGCAGACTGGACATGAAGTTATTGTAGAGACTCGCGGCTCCGCCTCCCTGAAAAGATGCGGCGGGACGCCGAATTGTTACAGGTTTTCCTCCTTTGCGTCGAGTTCATGGCTTCCGGGTCTTGCCGGCCGGTTTCGACGGCACCTTCGGCGCGGGTTTCGCCGCTTCGGCGGGCGCCTGTTGCTCGGGTGGAGCTTCGGTCAAAACCTTCTTGATGAATCCCGGCGGAACGATCGCGGTCAGAATCGCACGGTTCCCTGAGCGCTCCACTTTCAGGCTGTCGAAGAACGCTCTCACGTCGACATCCGGGCCCTGATTCCCAATGCTGACTTCTGCCGAGTGAAACAGACTCAGAAACGTGCCCGCCTTATCCGTGATGTCGCGAGCATCGTCTTCGCTGTCCGTGAAGGCCTCGGCGCGCAGGTGTAGTGCTCGAATGTAACGGCCAGAAACGACGAGAACGGCGGGCTTCGGGAACAGCAGGGACCAGCCGCTTACTCCAGTGAGAGAACTTGCATGTGACGGATCGACGCGGAGGATGGCCCACGCCAGGCTGGCAAAAGGCACGGTCTTGTAGTACTGGCGGAGGAACTGCGGACCGCCGAAGGGGGATGCTAATTTCCGCGAGCGGTCAAGGATGCCCCGGATCACGTTTTCGTCAGGATGATTGGAGACGGCAACCGTATCGTAGGAGAGGATGACGGCTCGAACCGTGCGGCCCTCGAGTGGGATGTTGTAGATATTGAATCCCTTATATTCGTCCACGGAGGACGCCAGCTTCTTCAGGTAGGCAGCGAGTTTGGCGTTGTCGATCTTGGCGACGAATATCTCGCTGAAGCGCGGTTCGGGCGACTGTCCACCAGTACCGCCCCAACTTTCCGGGTAGTGCACAGCAAACGCAGCCTCTTCCAGATCGCGCTCGAACTGGAAACCGGTCTCTTCGACGAACTTCTGATAGTCAGGGTCCCGAGTGACCGGCGGCAGCTGGTTGGTCGCGTTGAACGTGCGAATCCAGCGAAGATTCACATAGAAAAAGCCATCGGCGCCGGGAAGGAGGCGGGCGGCCTCCGGCGGAGCGCGCTTGCGGAGCTGGACGATGGCGACCACGGCAGCCGCAATTGCCAGCACCACGATCAGAACAGGGAGAGTGCGTCGAATGCGCATGGAAGCTGTAGGGAGGGAATGATAGCACCTCCGGATTGCAGAGGTCAGATTGCAGAGATGAAACCGCCAGGAGACGCGAGCTTCGAGCTACGCGCAATCGGGCGTGCTGGCAGCCCGGAACTCGTAGCCTGTCACCTCTACAATCGGACCTCTAACCTCTGACCTGCAGGAGGTTCCGGTTGCACCCCAAAAACCGGCTGTGATACCTTAGATAATTGTCCCGGACATCAGGAAGGGATCTGAGGAAGTATTGTGTCCGAAGGGCCATACTTCCGAATGCTGGCGTAGCTCAGCCGGTAGAGCATCTGATTTGTAATCAGAGGGTCAGGGGTTCGAATCCCTTCGCCAGCTCCAGGAAACGGTTTTCCGGAAACACGGAAGGTTTGCGCGGATCGGCGCGCGTAGCGCAATAGTTCTAACGCACTCCATCAGGATATTTTCCGGCAGGTCGCAGCGGCAGCGAGAATTCCTGCAGTTCGTTTCCCAATCAGCGGTGCTGTGTTACGAGTTTGTGTTTGCTTGCATGTTGGCGGATTTGTGGTTTTGCGCACAGGTGGGTGAGTGGTTAAAGCCAACAGACTGTAAATCTGTCCCTCTCAGGAGGTACGGAGGTTCGAATCCTCCCCTGTGCACCAGTTTGAGGCAGCCGAAATCCTGAGCGCTTTCTGCGAAGGATCTGGTTGTAAGAATGCGCGTGAACCGTTTTGTTTTGGCGATGGCCGCGTATGTCGTGCTCGCGGTATTGACGTGGAGCACCATCACTGACGAGAAGATTCGTCTGGCGACGCTGGCGGTGCTGGCGCTGTTTGCCGTGAAGACGATGGTCCGGCGCAAGGATGTGATGCATCCCGACGGGAGTAGCGACGGGAACAACGAGCCGATGTAGCTCAGTTGGTAGAGCACTCCCTTGGTAAGGGAGAGGTCACCAGTTCAATCCTGGTCATCGGCTCCAGAGTTTGCATGCAGGTGCTGAGATGCATTCCACTTGGCTGATTCTGAGGTGGGCATCGTCAGGGATCGTCATTGCGTATTGCGTGCTGTACATT
>DATIWL010000086.1:0-4712 GCA_035519435.1 Terriglobales bacterium | reverse complement strand
CCTCAGGGCTGCGGCAAGACCAGGCTCATCAGGGAGGCGCTTTGCACCAATCACCATGTCCTATACGTTGCGTGGGTGCCGACCCTGCATGGCTTGTTGACGGCAATGGCGCGCACTCTGATTGCCAGGCGGCACGCGAGTTTCATGAGTCGCGCCAAACCGGGAGCTGATCCGGAGGCATGGCTCACGGCTCAAACGAGCATTCACCTCAAGGGACTCTTGTGGACCGCACTGGAAAGCGCACCCGCGCCGATGGTGTTGGATGGCGTTGCCGCGGCCAGCTTTCCCACCTACCGTTTCCTGCAACGGATCTACCACACGCGCGGAATGGCTCTTTTCGCCGCATCTCGGGACGCCATCAGTTTGGGTGCATTGGCAAGGCTCTTCTGGAATCCGGCAAAGGCACTGAACATCCCTCCGCTCCATGAGCGCGAAGCCGAACTGCTGTTCGAGTCGGCTGCCGACTGTTTTGAACTGCGCAACTTGGATCTCGAGGAGTTCCGCGAAAAGGTTTTGGAGAGCGCCTGCGGAAATCCAGGGCAGATCACAGAGATGTGCCGGCTGGCCGCCCAGCCGCAATACCACGCGGGCCGCTACATCAAGTTTTCTTCGATCCGCATCGATACGGTGATAATGTTCGCACCGTAACCAAACCGCCGTTTTATACGTGGGGGCAGCTCCACACCGAAGATCTCGTCTGAGATAATCCCGACATGGCTTGCGAAGAAAAGCAAAGGCTGGGATCTGAGTACGAAGCGGCCACCAAGAAATTCTCCAAAGCAGTCTCCGACCTTCAACAGAAAATGGGAGTATCTTCGAAAGCCGAGTATGACCGCCTGGCACGAGCTGCCGACGAGGCACGTGTTAAGTCTGAGCAGGCGCGGTTAGCCCTCGAACAGCACATCGGCGACCACCGTTGCTAGCGGGGGCTTGCTCTTATGCTCGGGCGAGCGATTCTCGAGCCGGCGTTTCACTGACACCCTTGACCTGACGGCTACTAATGAATATTCCGGTGCGCACGCAACGCTATAAGAAGGGCGGTTCTAGCGGCTTTTGCTTTATTCGAGCCATGCCCGAGGCGCTTCGGAGCATCGTACCGTGCTCGGGTGGATGCCAGCACGCACTACGGTGGATTCCCACAACCGTCCTGTGATGGTCTTATCCCCCCAAGAAGGGTCTCCTCGGGATCGCCGGGCGGGATGTCACTATCGGCGGACCTCTGACCGGCTGGTTTCATTGCGCCTCTTTTGAATCTCTAGCGCTGCTAGGAAGTCTTCCGCGATCCGCCGGCTGTCCCACGGATTTTCGCGCGCGATAGGAATCTGCCAGGCGGATCCGCCGTTCAGACGCACCTGGAGAATGTGTCCGCCTCGACCTGATGTCAGATCGATGCCCAGAACGGCGTCGAACGGCGTATACGAAGCGATGCTTCCGTATCGCGAGTGTGACCCCCTCTCTCGGTCCGTGATCCACAGCAGCCGCCTGCTGGTGAGAGCCAGCAGATCGCCAGCGATCGAATAGTGGCGCGGAAGCAACCAGTTTCTAGAGATCAGCTCACTCGGTGGTTGGAAGACCCGCATCAGAACGCTTTCTCCGGAGTCGAGTTCGACCGCTAAGGCGTTGGCGAACTTGACGTCGAGGCCTTCTCCGAACGGTACCGGCGAGTTCGCGAGTGGCAGACCGCGGCGCAAGAGTTCATCCCGAAAACGGCGCATGAACCGGAAGACCGACCGGAAACCGCAGGTATTGTAGCGAACCGTATGGTCGAATCCGGCTCCGGCGAAACGGAGCCACCCTTTCAGAAGCATGTGCCCCGATTCGACTGATGTGATCTGATCCACGGCGCCTCGGCGCAGCGGCTCCCCTGTGCTCGGGTGAGAGAAGATATGGAGTGCCCCATCGTTGAGAAGCAGGATGCGGGGCGGGTATGACGGCCGTCCGAACCAATCGCGATCGCCGCGCGGGAGGAAAAGCCCTGTCTCGAAACCGGCCACGGAAGACGGCAACTGAAAATCCGGTGGGCAATCGCCTATCGAGCGCAGCTCGAACGCCACAATGTAGTCTCGGGAATCAATGGCCGGCCACTCTTCCATAAGCTCGATGCCACCTCACGCAGCCGTACCCGGCGCATTTTCCTGCTCCGCATTATCCGGAGCAGCGGTCGCCAGAGCATCGAGATCCTCCCGAAGAGCCTGTTCGTCTTCAACGCCAGGCTTATTGGCCACCAGACGATCCAAGTGCGCCCGGTACGCGTCGGCGTAGCTATCAAAACGCTCCTGCAATTCGGTGAAGGTCTTGCGCACCCACGCCTGAAGCACGCGCGCATGAATCGCAACGGCGTCCGCTATCTGGTTCCCGGCTTGAGATCTGATCTTTCGCACCACCCGAGCAATTGCCCACCGGCGGCCCAACAGTGAGGCTACCGCGCTCGGGCCAACTTCAATTTCGAGGTTGCCCAAATCGAAACGCGGCATATTCTTCAGTACATCCAATAACTCATCCTGCTCGGGCCTGTTCTCGAGTTCGAGTGCCAGGGCAGCTTTTGCGAGCGCGCTCCCGGCGTTACCAGCCACCTCCTGAACGGCGGACGAGATCTGCGCCGCCCTCTCCGCGGCGGCCCGTTCCAGCTTGCTTTGGATGAGACCTCCTCCTGTTGCAGTTGTACCCGAGGCCCAAGCATCAACCAGATTGTTGGCGGCCGTCCTAACAAAGCCATCCGCGCACTCGCGGAGCGCGTCGGTCGCATCGAGACACTCCGTCCGCGCCTGAGCAATTCTGCCGGCGGCGGTTCTGAGTTCGGTCTCCAAGTCCCGCAACCTGCGCACGTCGATCCTGGCACCGGTGGGCTCGCCGGGTACCGTGTGTTTCAGCCGCGTCTTGAGCGCCGCCTCCACTCCAAGGCGAAGCGCGCCGATCTTCCGGTTCAGCGATTGCCGCGCGAGTTCCGCATGACGGTCGTAAAGTGGAAGGATTTCGGTGGCGAGCCAGTTCTCAAGGAGATCACTGTAGTCGCCCTTGATGCTGATCGCATGGACCGACAATTCAACCCCCAGGTCCGAACGAATGTGGTCAGCGACATATTGGAGCGCGCGCTCCCGGTCTGCAGGAGCCAACAAGTCCGACTTGCTCAACAACACGGAAGCGGGAATTCCGGCATCGTATAACGTTTGGATGGTCGCCAAATCGTCCTGCGTCAGAGTTGACCCGGCATCGATCAGCACGACGCCCAAATCGCACCGGGGAAGATAGGCCCTGGTTTCGGCCGCGCCGGAAGTGGCAAGGGAGCCGAGCCCTGGCGTGTCGACATAAACAACGCCCTCACGAAGCCTCTGTGCCGGCAACTCCACGACAATTCGGGTCACGTGCTGGATGTTCCCTGGATTGCGCTGCTCCGTAACGTATTCCGCAAGATGCTCAACGCTGAATTGCTCTGCTTTCCGGTCGGCGAACCAGGCGGTGGCGCGCGATTCAGGGCCGTACGCCAGGCGTGTCGGCACCGCCGTGATGGGGTTCACCCCCACTGGCAGCAGGTCCTGCTCGGCAATATGATTCAAGAGAGACGATTTTCCAGAACTGACCCTGCCGAATACGGCGATCTCGAACGTGTCGGTTTCTAAACGGTCGATGATCGTCGCTAATGTCGGCCGGAACTCCACCAGACCATGTTGATTAATGGCCCGTTCGAGCGCCTTGACGAGCGCGACGTCGCCGCCCGCCTCCTCCAGTCGTCGCAGTCGCTGCTCCAGGTCGGCGGACTGGCCCTGCGCCAGATAAGAATCCAACCTGGAAATGATCCCCTGGATTTCGTCGACGAGCCCGGCGATCTCGATTGCGGCGGTATCAGCGAGTTCTCCGTACCCAGCCATGCGCTTGGGACGGCACTCATCGAAGGCGATATCCACAAATCCCAGCGTCACTCGAATCGAGTGGACCGATCCGATATTCGGCGCAGGAATCTGAACTCCCTGACTATCCAGGATGCGCACCAACTGAGCCCGCATTCTTGCGATGTAGTCTTGTACGACCTTGGCCTGTGCCGGCGAGATGTCCGGTTTGAATTTTGGAAAGGGAGACTTCGACTGCGATGCGACGAGAGTCGCCTCAATCTCGGAAAGCAGCTTGTCGGCGTATTGGCAACTCGTCAGCAGATGCAGTCGCTGTGACGAATTGAGGTGACCGAATTGCGGCGCGTCGTCCATGCTCACAACCAATCCTCATAGTAGGAGTCATCTTCCCCGAGGGGCGGTTGTGGCGAACTCCAACGCCTTTTTTTCATTATGGGCCAAGCCCAAGTACCGGTCAACGAAAGATGGATGGCGGATACCCAGACGCACTGAAACGACGCTACAATACGGTTTAGAACGTCGGTGATGGAGCCCGCCATCAACCGTCTCGAGTTCGTCTCGGGAATGATGGCTCCTACTTGTGAGGAGCTATGATTCTGAGGACGCAAGACATCGAATCCGAAACAAGCGGTAGGGCCCACCCAACCGGTTCCAGTCAGCTAGCCCCACAGTCGTTCGTCCATTCCCGCTTGGAGCCAATCCTGAACCTGGTAGAGGACGTCGCAGCGCGGTACGAGATCTCCGCGTTGTCCGGCCTTCTCGCGAGCACGCGATCATCGGTCGGGCAGGACGAAATCAGCGTCGCCGTCCTGGGGCGATTCAAAGCAGGCAAGAGTAGTTTCCTGAACCACTTCATCGGACGCGAAA
>DATIWL010000085.1:0-35612 GCA_035519435.1 Terriglobales bacterium | reverse complement strand
GTCTTCTTGAAGTGTGGAACTTGCGGTCAGGAGTGCCTATCCGGAGAATGCCGTAGTGACGAGGGTTGGCGACGATGATGCCGATGAGAAAGCAGATTCCTCGGGCCAGCGCCCTTCCGCATGAAGAGAAAAGAAGATGCGGAATTACTTCTGGTATTGCGTGGGTTGTGGACCCTTTTCTAGCGTAGGACGGTCCCAGATCCAGCCTTGCCGAGTGTAACTCGCTAACTCGAAATCTTGTGTGAGTTCGAGCGCATCGGTGGGGCAGGCATCTTCACAAAGACCGCAGAACATGCAGCGGCTCAGATCGTAGGTGAAATTCGTGAGTTCCTTGCGTCGAGTCTTCTCATTGCGCTCGCTCGAGACCACAATCAGATGCTCAGGACAAGCCAAGGCACACAGGTCACAGGCAATGCACATGGTCTCATTCGTATCGGGATTGACATTGAGCCGCGGCGCTCCGCGATAGCGCTCGGCCACCTGCGGCCGCTCGAGCGGGTACTGCTCCGTGTAGATCTCCTTCGGGTGCTGATACTTGAAGGTAACTTTCAACCCCTGGAGCAGGTCCAGGAGAAACACTTTCCGGGCGATCGCGGCCATTCCCATAACGCGACTAGGATACCATCCCCGCAAACCCGCCATTGTGCGCTGGATCACAACCAGGTGTTGACGGAACTTCTTCCCACACGTCCACGTACTAGAGACCAACGAGAATGGAAACGGCAATGAAAGCCTACATCGCCAACATCCCGACGACAGTATGGGCGCTGCTTGCGTTGCCGGCGCTGGTCGTGACTCGTTGCGTGCTGCTCACGGTCGTTCCCGCCATTGTTCATGCCGTCGTGCCGGAAGTTGTGCGGACCGTGCTGCGCGTTATCTAGGAAGAGACTCGCCGCAGAAGCTACCTGAAGAACTCCTTGCATCTGACTGAATTTCGGACTCTTGCACTCTCGCCTATTCTCCCTCGGTCTTTACCAGAACCTGGGCGTTGTCAGTTTTCGAATTCTTGGGAAGCTTCCGGTCATCGCGTGATCGCAGATACTGCAGTCCCGATACAATCAATTAGAGCGCGGACTTCTAGCCACGCGAAATCCAAAATGGCAACTTGCGACAGGCCACCGTCCTTGACTACGACTGACGAGCTCTGGATGGAAGAAGCTCTCCGCTGCGCGCAACGCGCGCTGGAGATGGGAGAGGTGCCGGTCGGCGCGGTCGTCGTGCTTGATGGTGCTATCGTTGGCCGCGGCTGGAACCGTAATCTCGCCGACAACGATCCCACCGCGCATGCGGAGATTATTGCCTTGCGCGACGCGGGACGATCCGTCGGCAATCACCGTCTCGTCGACAGCGATCTATTCGCGACCATCGAGCCGTGTGCCATGTGCGCGGGGGCACTGATTCACGCCCGTGTACGCCGATTGGTCTATGGCGCAGACGACCCCAAAACCGGTGCGGTTCATTCCGCACTCGAAGTGCTGAACCACCCCAAACTCAATCACCGGATGGAAATACAAAGTGGTGTGCTGGCAGGACGTTCTGCCGAAATCCTGCAGGAGTTCTTTAGAGGAAAGCGGTAGACCTACGCGCTACTCGCCACTCGTATCTACTCAAACTCCACCAGAATCTGGTTCATCTTTACCGCGTCGCCCGCCTGCACACGAACCGTTTTGACCTTACCGGCAACGGCGGCGGTGACGTTGGTCTCCATCTTCATCGCTTCGAGAACCATCATCAAGTCGTCAGGCTTCAACTCCTGCCCTGGCTCGACGTTCACTTTGATCACGACGCCCGCAACCGGACTCCGCGAAACCTTCGCCTCGTCAACGTTGGCCTCCGCCGCAGGCGCCTCAGCCTTCGCAAGCGGCGCGGGCGCTGACTGCACCGTCGACGCCATGGGCATGTACGGCCCATAGTTCGGGTGGCGAGGAAATGCATCATCCTCGATGACTTCCACGTCCAGTTCGTAGGTTTTTCCGTCTATCGCGATTTGCAGCTTCAAGGATGATTCCCTTCTCCCCTTCGAGCTAGCGCTGCCACAGGTTGTGCGAAGCCTGCACAAACACGCGGCCCTGCTGCGCCCACGGGTTCACGATCTCATAAGGTGACTGCAACATCTTGGCCGAACGAATCCGTACCTGTTTCCCAAGAAAAACCGTGACGGCGGCAGCCATCACCACCAACAGCTCTGGAGCAATCTCCTCCGCCCGCTTGGGCGGCGCGGCCGCAACCGGCGCCAGCGCGGGAACAGGCGCCGGCTTCGGCGCCGCCGTTCGCACACCGGCAAGATCTGCAATCCGAGCTTCCAGCGCACGCACCGTCTCACGCAGGTCCGCCGCCTGTTGTTCTGATCTCTGACGGATCTCGCCGCTCAGTTGCTCGAGCTTCCGTTGCAGGCCGGAAACGGCTCGCAAGCAGACGGCAACCGCGATCGCTGCCACAATCGATATCGCTAGGCTCATCAACTCCATCGTTCCGTCCCCTGCTTACAGTGGAATCAATCCGTGCTTCTTCGGCGGACGCAGTTCGCGCTTGGCATGCAGGGCTTCGAGCGCCTGTGCCAGGTACACGCGCGTCTCGGCCGGTTCAATGATGTCATCGACCAGCCTCCGCCCGGCCGCCACATACGGATTCGAGAACGTGTCGCGGTACTGCTGGATCAATTCCTTTCGCTTCCCGACCTTGTCCTTCGCCGCATCGATTTCACGTCGGAAGACAATTTCGGCTGCGCCCTCGGCGCCCATCACCGCGATTTCCGCCGTCGGCCAGGCCACAACTCGGTCGGCGCCCATGTCGCGCGAGCACATGGCGAGGTATGCGCCGCCATAAGCTTTGCGCAAAACTACTGTCAGCTTTGGTACGGTCGCTGCGGAGTAGGCAAACAGCATCTTCGCCCCGTGGCGGATGATCCCGCCATACTCCTGTTGCACGCCCGGCAAAAACCCAGGCACGTCGACGAAGGTGACCAGCGGAATGTTAAATGCATTGCAGAAGCGAATAAAGCGTGAGGATTTGTCGGAAGCATTGATATCGAGCGCGCCAGCCAGCACGCTGGGCTGGTTTGCAATGATGCCGACGGGTCGCCCCTGCAGACGCCCGAATCCCACCACGATATTCGCCGCAAATCCCGGCTGGATTTCGAGGAAGTCCTCGTAGTCGACAACACGGCCGATGACTCTTCGCACGTCATAGGCCTGCTTGGTCTCCACCGGAACGATCTTGTTGAACTCCGGATCGGCCGCCAATGGCAGGTTGTACGGCATTCGCGGCGCGTCTTCCAGATTGTTTGACGGCATGAAGCTGAGCAACCGACGGCACATGAGGATCGCCTCATCGTCATTCTGCGCGATCAGATGCACCACGCCCGACTGGTTCATCTGTGCCGCTGGCCCGCCCAGCTCTTCCGCTGTGACATTCTCCCCCGTGACCTGTTTGATGACCTGCGGGCCAGTGATGAACATCTGCGCCTGCTGGGTTTGAATGACAAAGTCGGTGAGCGCCGGACTGTAAGCCGCTCCGCCGGCGCATGGCCCGCAGATCAGCGAAATCTGCGGTACGGTGCCCGAGAGCATCACGTTGTTGTAGAAGATCCGCCCGTACGCCGCCAGGCTGTCGATACCCTCCTGCACGCGCGCGCCGCCTGAGTCGTTGATGAAGATGAAAGGGCTTCCGGTTTTCAGAGACAACTTCATCAAGTCGGCGATCTTGTCGCTGTGGACTTCGCCGGCAGCACCGCCGCTGACCGTGAAGTCCTGGCTGGCCATGTGGACGAGCCGGCCGTCGATCGTCGCGGCGCCCGTCAACACACCGTCGGCGGGAAATTCCTTGTCGGCCATCCCGAAGTAGGTTTGCCGGTGTTTTGCAAACAGGCCAAATTCCTGAAAACTCTTCGGATCCGCCAGCCGCTCGACACGTTCCCGCGCGCTCAGCTTGCCGGCCGCATGTTGCTTCTCGATGCGCTCCTTGCCGCCGCCCTCGAACAAGTGGGCGCGTTTCGACTGAAGCTCCTGCACCATCGTCTCGAACGTCTTTGCTTTTTCCGTTGCCGCTTTCGGGGGCATTCCTCTCTCCTGATCAAAGACCGCCAATTATTTTCCGGGTGCGACGCTGACCTGATGCTCTCTGCCATTCAGGGTGACGACGTAGTGAACCGACCCTTCCAGTGACTTGCCAGCCGGAACTGCAGATCCTTTCGCATCGCCCGCAGCCGCGGCCGCCTTCTTCGCCGGATCTTTACCCAGATTCTTCGGCCCATCTTTACGGGTCTTGAAAAACTTCGGCGCCACTTGCGGGAACATCGCGTAGGTCAGAACATCCTCATCGGTGCCATTGGCTCCTTCGAGCGCCAGCGCGCTCGTCTTCAGCGTGTCCCATTCTGGTTTGAGCAGGTCGGCCGGGCGAACCGTGATCACCGGTTTTTTTGCGTGCTCGGCCGCGCGTTTCAGTACTTCAGGGTTCTTTTCTCCCAGGGTGCTGCCGTAGTAGCCAAGCATCAGATCGGCGAATTCTCCCGTGAGCACCTTGTATTTGCCCATCAGGATGTTGAACACCGCCTGCGATCCGACGATCTGGCTCGACGGGGTCACCAGGGGTGGATATCCGGCGTCTTTGCGGACATTGGGCACTTCGTCCAGCACATCCTGGATGCGATCGCCCGCTCCCTGGCCTTTCAGCTGGCTCTCCATGTTCGAGATCATGCCGCCGGGAATCTGGCTCTTGAAGATCTCCGTCTCCACACCAGTTACTTCGCTGAGGAACTCGCGGTAACGCGGCCGAATGTGCGCGAAATGCCGCTTCACCTTCAGGATCCGCTCCATGTCGAGCCGGGTAGTGAATTCGGTTCCTTCCAGCAACTCCACCAGGCTTTCGGTGGGATTGTGGCCGGGCCCCAGGGACAGCGAACTGATGGCCGTGTCGACGATGTCGCAGCCCGCTTCAATCGCTTTGACCAGCGCCACCAGCGTGACGCCCGTCGTCGCATGCGTGTGCACGTGCACCAGCGTGTCTTTGCCGCATCTCTCCTTGATCCCCTTCACCAGGTCATATGCTGGTTGCGGCTTGAGCAGCCCGGCCATGTCCTTGATGCATATGGAATCGCATCCCATCTCCTTCAGCTTCTGCGCCATTTCCACGAACGCTGGAATGGTATGCACCGGGCTGGTCGTGTAGCAAATCGTCCCTTCGGCGTGCTTGCCGGTCTTCTTGACCGCCTTCACACTCGTCGTGATGTTGCGCAGGTCGTTGAGCGCGTCGAAAACGCGGAACACGTCCATGCCGTTCGCCGCCGACTTTTCGACGAACCTCTCGACGACGCCATCTTCGTAATGCCGGTACCCGAGCAGGTTCTGGCCGCGCAGCAGCATCTGCAGGCGGCTCTTCGGCATCAGTTTGCGGAACGTCCGCAGGCGCTCCCAAGGATCCTCGTTCAGGAAACGAATGCAGGCATCGTAGGTTGCACCGCCCCAGCATTCCACCGACCAGTAGCCGGCATTGTCGATGTCTTCGCAAACCGGCACCATGTCTTCCAGCGCCATGCGCGTTGCCATCAGGCTCTGATGGGCGTCTCGCAGGGCCAATTCGGTGACTTCAATCAATCGGGACATGAGAATCTCCACCTGCAATGAATCAGTCTGAAAACGGGGAATACAGAGAAAGTGTCGTGCTGAGAAAGACCGAAACTGAAGTTGTGGATTGCTGTGTGGGTACGACCGCTGGAAAAACGACACAACCCTTTTCTAATCGCGTCTCTAACGGCGTCGCAAATCGTACGAGCTAACAAACTTTGATTATATCCCCGCGATATAGCCCGGTGGATCACCCAAGGACGTGAACTGCATCACAAAGGTGCGTATCAAAACACCGCTTTCCGCCTCCGGGCGGCATCCATCCAGTACCTGGATTCGCGTGGAAGTATGCCCATTACCTGCTAAAATCCTAGGACTACCATCTGTAGGGCATGACCGGAGTTTCAGCGCCAGTCGGGGCATAGGACTTCGGAGAGTTAACAGTTCCGACAGTAACGATCGTCCGGCGCGGAGAGATGCGTGAGTTGAGGCGCTTTGCAGGCGTGAGGCGGAGCGAAAGTGACGCCAGGAGCCTGCAGCCGAAATCCTGAGCGCGGCGAAGGATCCCTCAATTGCCGCTTCCTTCCTCGTGCAGGATTTGGTGTTTCATTCATTGTCCGATGCGGAGAGGTGCGTGAGTGGTTGAAACGATCCGCCTCGAAAGCGGACATACCTTGACGGGTATCGGGGGTTCGAATCCCTCCCTCTCCGCCATGACTCCCGTGCAAGAAAGGTTCCCTATGTCATATCGACCCGACGTTCTTTTCGATAGCGTTGAAAATGCTCATGAATATATCCAGCTTCTGCGGGAAGCGATTGCGGAAACCAAAGGTGACGTGGCCGCCGACCTGGCTGCTGCGGCAGACAAACCAGATCGCCGCCTCGAGGCGCAACGGTTGGTCCACTTCAAACTCGAAAAGCTGGAGCAGTACCTCGACAATAGCAGCCGCATGCTGAACGACCTTCGTTCTCTACGCAGGTTATTGTTCGAGGAAAGGACAGGGCCCGCGGCTGAATCGGCAAGTCCGAAACAAAAATCGCATGCAGCCTGATCAGGCTCGCATCTTCTCGCCAAACTTCTTTTCGAATTTCGCCAGTTTGGGCGAGATCACGAACATGCAATACGGCTGGCGTGAATTCTCGTTGTAGTAGTTCTGGTGATAGTCCTCAGCCTTGTAGAACTTCGACGCCGGCTCGACTGCGGTCACGATTGGTTCCGGAAAGGCTTTAGCAGCTGTCAGTTCTGCAATTACCTCTTCTGCGACCTTCTGCTGCTCCTCATTCTCATAAAAAATCACCGAGCGGTACTGCTCTCCAACGTCATTTCCCTGTTGGTTAACCGTCGTCGGATCGTGCACGGTGAAGAACACGTCAACCAGATCGCGATAGCTGATTTCGTCAGGGTTGAAGGTCACGCGCACGATTTCGACGTGCCCGGTGTCTCCGCCGCAGACCTGGCGGTAGGTGGGATTGTCGACGTGTCCGCCCATGTAGCCGGACTCGACGTGGGTGACGCCGGTGAGGCGCTGGAAGATGGCCTCGATACACCAGAAGCATCCGCCGCCGAAGGTTGCTGTTTGCTCGTTGGACATGGTCTTTAGATACGGCAGATTACGGGAAGTTCCATCGCAAGTCCACCACGGAGGCACGGAGACACGGAGGAAAGCAAGTTCGCTACGATTTTCTCCGTGACTCCGTGTCTCCGTGGTGGATGGCCCGTCTGCTACACAGAAACTGTGAACGACGATTCCGTCCTCGTCACCGGCCGGTAAAGCGTGTCGCGCTCGACCGGTTCCCTGCCAGATTCTTTGATCAACCGGATGAGGTCCTGGCGACGCAGACCTTGCGGTGTGGTGGCGCCGGCGTCGTGGTATATCTTCTCTTCGACGACTGTACCGTCGATGTCGTCGGCGCCGAAGCGGAGCGAGATCTGCGCGATCTTGGGCGTCATCATTTGCCAGTACGATTTGATGTGCGGAAAGTTGTCGAGCACCATGCGACTGACCGCGATCTGCTTGATGTCGAGCATGCCGGTGGTCGTCGGCAGGTGCTGCAGCGGCGTGTTCGCCGGATGAAATGCCAGCGGGATGAAAGTTTGAAACCCGCCCGTTTCATCTTGTAGGGCGCGCAGCTTGAGCAGATGATCGACACGGTCTTCGTCGTTTTCGATGTGGCCGTACAGCATGGTCGCGTTCGACTTCAGGCCGATTTCGTGCGCCAGACGGGCGGTGTCAAGCCATTGATCGCCGTCAATCTTGTGGTCGCAGATGATGTGGCGGACGCGGTCGGCGAAGATTTCGGCGCCCCCACCTGGCAGCGAGTCCACACCCGCTTCCTTCATCTTTACCAGCGTGTCGCGGATGGAGAGCTTGGCGCGCTTGGCGAGATAGGCGACTTCGACCATGGTGAAGGCCTTCATGTGGACCTGTGGGAAGCGCTCCTTCAGTCCGGAAACGAGATCGAGGAAGTATTCAAACGGCAGGTCGGGATGAAGACCGCCGACGATATGAAACTCGGTGATGGCTTCGGTGTATCCGGTGGCCGCGATCTGGAAGGCTTCTTCGAGCGCCATGGTGTAGGCGCCGGGCGCGTCTTTCTTGCGTCCGAAAGCGCAGAGGCGGCAGGCGGCAATGCAGACGTTCGTAGGATTGATATGGCGATTGACGTTGAAATACGCCTTATCGCCATGCATCCGTTCGCGCAGCCAGTTGGCCAGCCAGCCTACAGCGAGGATGTCACCAGTGGAATACAGGGCGAGGGCATCGGCCTCAGTGAGCCGCTCACCAGCCAGAACCTTGTCTTTGATCGGATGCAGACGGGCATCATCCGTCTGAAACGGGTGCGTTGCCATCGTTCTCAATGATACCGCAGGGTTGGGGGCAGGATCACAACAGACTGTGATTTCGGTAGTTCCGTTAGTCTCAAAACCGCAGAAGAAGATCGGCTCCGATGAAAACAAAGAAAACGACAGAAATCACGCCGTTCATCGTGAAGAACGCCGCATTCAGCTTACTGAGATCGTCGTGGCGGACCAGCGAATGCTCGTAGGCCAGCAACAACGCCACGGCGATGACCCCGACAGCCGCCAGTTTGCCTAAGCCGAATGCGAACAGCAGCACCACTAGCAACCCCAGCATTGCCAGGTGAAAGAGCCGGGCAACCCACAACGCGGTGTGAATCCCCATGTAGCGCGGCACGGAATGGAGACCATAGCCCTGGTCGAATTCGTAATCCTGGCAAGCGTAAATAACGTCAAACCCGCCCACCCAGAAGGTCACTGCTGCGGTGAGCAGGAGAATGCGCAGATCGAGCGATCCGCGGACGGCAATCCACGCAGCAGCCGGAGCGATGCCAAGTGCGAATCCCAGGAAAAGATGCGACCACCGTGTGTAGCGCTTGGAATAGGAGTACAGCAGAACCACCGCCAGCGCGACTGGCGACAGCCACAGGGTCAGCCGGTTAAGCTGCGATGCCGCCAGCACGAAAATCCCGCATGAAACGATCACAAACGTGCTGACGAAGCCATGGCTCAGGAGTCCCGCAGGCAGCGCCCGGATTGCAGTGCGCGGATTGGCTGCATCGATCGTAGCGTCAGCGAGCCGGTTAAAGGCCATTGCTGCCGACCGTGCCGACACCATGGCGACGATGATCCATGCCAGTTGCCGCCAGGCGGGCATGCCTCCGGCAGCGAGCATGGCCCCGCAAAGCGCGAACGGGAGCGCGAAGACAGAATGCTCCCACTTGATCATCTCCAATGTGACTTTCAGATTGTGCAGGAAACCCACTTGCCGATTGTAAAGCAGCAGATAGTGATTCGTGGATAGCGGCTGGTGGCAGGTGTGATCGGCGTTCTTCGACTTCGTTTCATGGCAGGCTCTGCAGCCACGCTCTACCACGAACGTTCTTCTGAAACCGTCCCTTTTCTACTCACCACCCACTAACCACTGTCCACTCTTTCTACGGTACCTTCCACCAGAGGCACGAAGCGGCAGCCCTCCAGGACCCTGATCCCCACTTTCCCTTTTTCCTTCGTGATCAACCGGAGTTCCTGGCTGAAGGGAGGTCCGACCGGGACGATCATCTGACCGCCTTCCCGCAATTGGTCGAAGAGCGCAGGAGGCATTTCATGCGCTGCCGCCGAGACAAGAATCGCGTCGTAAGGAGCATGTTCGGGCCAGCCACGAGTACCATCGCCAACTTGCAATTTCACGTTGGAATAACCCAACCGCTGGAGCGTTGCTTCGGCGGAAGCGGCCAGGGGCGCATGGCGCTCCATCGAGTACACCTCAGCGCAGAGCCGCGCCAGCAGGGCTGTCACGTATCCGGAACCCGTACCAACTTCCAGCGTGCGGTCGGCCGGCCGCAGCGCCAGGTGCTGCAGCATTACGGCAACGATATACGGTTGAGAAATCGTCTGTCCCGCCCCAATCGGGAGTGGGTGATCGTCATAGGCTTGGCATATGAACTCCGGCAGAACGAACTCATGGCGCGGAACCTCACGCATCGCGTCGAGCACACGGAGATCCTCGATGCCACGGTCTTCGAGCTGCGTTCGGACCATTTCTTCACGCTGCGCTGTGAATGGGTCGGGTAGCTGCATGGATTAGCGTTTGGCCGTTAGCTCTTAGCCCCTTCACTCTGGGCCGGCGTTCGCACCCGAACTTCCTGCCCTGGCTAAGTGCTAAATGCTAGGAGCTAAAAGCTGGTGTTAATAGGGCCCAATGATTCCGCCGATGTTGCGGGAGGCGGGAGGCGTGGTGCCGATGGTTCCCCGCTTCCCTTCCAGCATATCGAGATATTTGTAGGCGCTTCCCGTGTTGAACAGGACAACCACATCATCGGCTCTAAAGAATCCACTCGCTCGCAGTTTCTGATACGCCACCAGCGATGCCGCTCCCTCGGGAGCCGCGAACACTCCTTCTACGCTGGCCCAGTGGCGCAGACCGGCAAGAATCTCTTCGTCGGTCGCGGCAACGGCGGCGCCTTTGCTCCTTTTCAGAATGTCCATGATCAGGTAGTCACCGTACGCTTTCGGCACGCGTAGGCCGGCAGCAAACGTCCTGGCGCCAGCCCACATTTCGGAATTGCTCTTCCCTTCCTCCCACGCCTTCACGATCGGCGCGCATCCCGCTGCCTGCACCGTCACCATCTTCGGCCGCTCTTCCCCAATCCAGCCTAGTTCCTCCATTTCGTCGAACGCCTTCCACATGCCGATCAATCCGACACCTCCGCCGGTGGGATAAATGATGCCCTGCGGCATCTTCCATCCCAGTTGCTCGCCGACTTCGTAGCCCATCGTCTTCTTGCCCTCGACGCGAAACGGCTCTTTCAACGTAGAAACGTCGAACCATCCCTCCTTCTCTTTGCGTTCGGCGACCATGCGGCCGCAGTCGCTGATCAGACCGTCGACCAGCGTGACGTGCGCACCGTAGTAGTCGCACTCCATGCGGTTGGCGACTGGAACATCCTTCGGCATGAAAATGTGCGCTTCGATTCCGGCGGCCGCAGCGTAAGCTGCCAAAGCGCCACCTGCATTCCCGGCAGATGGCGCAGCGAGTTTCGTCAACCCGTACTGCCTCGCCATCGTGACCGCAGCTGACATCCCGCGTGCCTTGAAAGACCCTGTAGGATTCAGGCCCTCGTCTTTGATGTAGACATTTTGGTATTCACGGCTGGGCAGCATCGGAGTAAAGCCTTCGCCGAGTGTCACCGGCTTGGCTTCGGGCAGGATTTCCGCATAGCGCCACATGGTCGCCACTCGGCCTCGCAGGTCAGCCGGCCGCAGCTTGCCCCGAAGCCTCGCAAGATCGTAGCGGACATAGAGAACGCCGCCGTCTTTGGGACAGACATTCTGCGGATGATCGGCGGAGAGATGATCCCCGCAGCGCGTGCATTCGAGGTAGCTAATGCGCATCGAAAGGAAGGATAGCACTTCGCCTTCGAGCGATTGCTTCTCGGCCGAGCAACGCTGCCAAGGGCTAAGAGCTAACAGCCTCTTTCGGAAGTCTCTTCAGGATCTCGCTGGCTCTCCGGAACCAGGGGCGTTCACGGCGCCGGAGATAGCTCGGCATGGTGGGTTTCTTGTCCATCACTTTCTGTGCCCAGTCACGGGCTTCTTTGGTGCGCTGCTCGGAGGCAAGCAGGTCGGAGAAATTCAGGTAGGTCTCAGAGAGCGTGGATGTCGTGGTTACCTGGCGGAAGAGAACCTCCGCTTTCCCGTTCTGTCCCGTCTTTGCATATGCATGTGCCAGCAGCCCGGCGGCGCGCTGAAAATCGTAGTCTGGCTGCTTCGCCACCGTTCTTTCAAGATCGGGAACCGCGGCCGGGAAATCTCCCATTTGAATGGCGCACACGCCGCGGCGATAGAACGGGTCTGGCGTATCGGCTCTCGCCTTGATCGCCTTGTCGAATGCGTCTCGCGCCTGCGGAATCCTTCCGTCATCCATGTAGAGATCGCCGAGTTCTTCGTAGTTCCCCGGAGACGGATTGTCCCGAAGGATCGCCTCAAGCTGCCGAATGCGCTTGCGGCGTGGAAAGACTTTGAACGACTGGCCCAGTAACCCAATGTCGGGAAGAGCTTCGGCAAAGAGATAGACGATCGCGCCGAGTGGCCCGAGAAACAGAATGACGTAGATCCAATAGTTGTCCGGCCGCCGGCGAATAAAGTGGACGATCGCCAGTCCTTGTAGGATGAAGCCCCACGGATAAAGAAGCGAGCCAAAAAATCCCATGCCAGTTCAGCCTTGCGTGAGATTACACAGTTTGGCGGGAGGCGTAAAGTTACGGCGCGAACCTGCTTCCAGTTACTTCCTGACCTCGCTCGTTCGCCCGCATCAGCGGCAGACAGACGGAGGCAGACGACGGCCGGATCTAATTACTGCTCTGCCCCAAGTCGATTCTTCCAGTGTGACCACAGGAACCAGATAACTCCGGCGAGGAGGCCGATCCCGATTACGGCATCAAACTGATGGAAGTACTTCCCCAGCGCTCGCCAGTTCTCGCCCAGTTTGTATCCGGCCCAGGCCAGCGCCAGGCACCACGGCCACGATCCCAGAAACGTATAGATGTGAAACTTGGCGCGCGACATGCGCGCAATTCCCGCGGGAAGTGCGATGAAGGTGCGAATCACCGGCAAAAGCCGGGCAATGAATACGGCCGCTTCCCCCCAGCGCAGGAAGAATCGATCGGCCCAGTCCAGTTCCCTGCGGCCCATGAGGATCCAGCGCCCGTAGCGCTCGACTAGAGGGCGGCCGCCGTAGAATCCGATTTCATACGCGACGAGCGAGCCGATGTTGCAGCCGATGGCTCCCGCCGTCGCCACCCAGAACAAGTTCATCCCGCCCGTGTAAACGAGATAGCCCGCGAACGGCATGATTAATTCCGAAGGCAGCGGGATGCAGGCCGATTCAATCGCCATGAGAATGGCAATGCCCGCGTAGCCGGTTGCGGCAACGATTGTTTTGATGAAAACGAAGAGAAGCGCGAGAATTTTCTCAGTCATTTGGATCGGATCATCGGGTCATCGGATGATTGAAAGCCAGATCGATCAACCGATGGGCCGGATGACGATCGGCAGATTATCCGATCGTCCGATTCAGAACGCTCCTTCTTGCGTGAAACTGAATCCCGGCAGGGTGACGCCATCTGGGGATTTGGCAACTTTCACCTTGACCACCGGCGCATCGGGGGCATTCACTTCCGCCGGGCGCAGCACTGCGAACTGGCTGAATACTTCGTTGTAGACCTTGGTGACGAGAAAGTCCTGACCACTGGCATCCTGGCGCCAGACTTGTCCGAGTTTGATGCTCTTTACGGCCACGTTGTTTTTTCCTTGGAGTTCAGAGTACTCAGGGCGCGGGTATGCGTCAATTGCATACACGGTTACGGATGGCGCGCCGCAAACGGGACGCGCTCGGCCGCTGTCCTCCACTGCTTGTTTGCTACCATGAAACTCTCAAGGAGACGTCATGCCCCGCGGAAATATGCCGCGCCGGCCCAGTCGCAGTGGACGGCAGGACGCAGTGCGCAAGAGCAGCCGGATTCAGCCTCGCATCACTCCCTCACGATTTGCCGCTGCGATATCGGAGAAGAAGGCGCCCGCCAAGTCGGTGTCCGCACGGACTCCCTCGGGATACAACCCCATCGCCCCCGAACGAGTGGCGGCCATCATCGCGGGACTCGATCGCATGTACCCCGGCGTCACCTGTGCGCTCACCCATCGCAGCGCATGGGAACTCGTCGTCGCGACCATCCTCTCGGCCCAATGTACAGACGTCCGCGTAAACATGGTCACTCCCGGATTGTTTGAAAAGTATCCGACGGTTCAGCACTTCGCCGCGCTCCAACCCGAAGAACTGGAGCCTGACATTCGCTCCACCGGCTTCTTTCGCAACAAATCGAAATCCATCGTGGGGGCGGCGCGCAAAATTGTCTCCGACTTTGGCGGAGAAGTCCCGCAGACCATGGAGCAGTTGCTTACCCTTCCCGGCGTTGCCCGCAAGACAGCCAATGTCGTGCTGGGCACCTGGTTCAAGAAGAACGAGGGCGTCGTCGTCGATACGCACGTTACACGCATTTCACGCCGTCTGGAACTCACTTCCCAGGAAGACGCAGTCAAGATTGAGCAGGACCTGATGCAGATCGTCCCCCGCGAGCGCTGGACCGACTTCTCGCATGAGGTGATCTGGCATGGCCGGAAGCTGTGTGTGGCCCGCAGCCCCAAGTGCGCCGATTGCGCAATCGAGAAACTCTGCCACGCGGCCGACAAGACATGGTCGACGGTTGCGATCCACAAAGGAGCAGAGGCCTGACGGACAGCACATCGCAGCTCGATGGATGGCCGCGTGTCGCAGTCGTGGGCGCAGGGGCGGTCGGCGGATACTTTGGGGGCCTGTTGGCGCTGGCGGGCGCTCCAGTCGTCTTGATCGCGCGCCCTGCCTTCGTTGATGCGGTAAATCGCGATGGCCTCTTTCTCGATACCCTGCAATTTCAGAAAAGTGTCCACTTGGAAGCCACTACCGATTTCGTCGCGGTGCGAGGAGCTGACCTGGTTCTTTTCTGCGTAAAGACTGTCGATAACGCTGCCACCGCAAGAGCAATTGCCCCTCTTCTGGGGCCCGAGACGCTGGTGGTCGGCCTGCAAAACGGCGTTGACAATGCGGAACAGATTCGTGCCGCGGCGCAGATCAACATCCTCCCGGCCGTCGTCTATATCGCCGCGTCTGTCGAAAAACCCGGTTGCATCAAACACGTGGGACGCGGCGACCTGGTTCTCAGCGCCAGGGACCTGGGCGCCAGGCGCGTCGCGGAGATTTTCACGCGCGCCAATATTCCTTGCCGCCTCTCGGACAACATCGAGGGTGAGTTGTGGACCAAATTGATCTGGAACTGCGCGCTGAATGCAATTTCGGCGCTTGCTCGCGTGAGGTACGGCGAGATTGCCAGAAATCCGGAGGCGCGCAAACTGGTTAGGGCGGCAGTCGAGGAAGTGTTGGCCGTCGCGCATGCCGCGAACGTTGTGTTGCCTGATGTCGCCAGCTCAGAAGCTGCGCTGGCCGGCGCGATGAAGATTGCTACGCAAATGCCGGAAGCGTTCTCGTCAACCGCACAAGACATCCATCGGGGGAAGTTGACGGAAATTGATTCCCTCAACGGCTATATCGCACGTCGCGGAGCCGCGCTCGGCGTGCCGACGCCAGTCAATCACACGCTCTTTACGCTGGTGAAGATGCTGGAAGGCCGCTGACACGGATCGAGTAAGTGGAGCCCGGGCACCGACTCGTGGCATTACTCGTTCCCGCTGAAGACCAGTTCGACGACCGTGCAGTCGTCATTCAACGGCGTACCGCCACAGAAGTCAGCGATGGCTGCAAAAATGTCGTCCAAAGACTTGCTTGTTCCCGCCACCGCTTCGAGTCGCTCGCTATCGAACATCTCGCCGTGAGCATTCTCTGCTTCCGTGACGCCGTCGGTCACCAGGATGAGACGGTCGCCGGGTTTCATCTGGCAACGATCGCTCTCGTAGGTGGCCTCTGCCAGCAGCCCTACCGGCAAGTTCGCATGGGCAGGACGCAGCACCTCATGATTGCAGATCCAGACCGGCGGAACGTGCCCGCAATTGACATATTCAAGATCGCCGTCGTGACGCAGGCGCGCCACGATCAGCGTCGCGTATTTCCCGCCGATGTGCTTCTGGGTAAAGTAGCGATTCACCGCTTCCACGATCTCGGTCAGCGGCATACCCGCGATGAGGTGCGAATACATCATCCCCTGCAAGGTTGACGCAAGGAGCGCGGCCGAGACTCCCTTGCCGCTGACGTCGCACAGCACGACGGCCAGCCCGTCCGGTGTGTTCACCACGTCATAGAAGTCGCCCCCGATCTCCTTACAAGGCAGGTTGCGCGGACTGAGCCGCGCGAACGCAACCTCGGGGATCGTGACCGCCATCAGCTGCTGCTGAATCGACGCTGCGATGGAGAGTTCCTGCTGATAGCGGCGCGCCGCTTCTTCGGCTTGCACCAGGCGCGCATTCTCGATCAACTGGGCGGCTTCGGTGGCGATCGCCCGCAGAATGTCGTGGCTCACGCTCGTAATGTCGCGGGACGCAAACCGCGAGTCGACGTACAGCGCGCCCATGACATCGGCGCCCGGCGATTGCTGGGCTCGTGTCGCTTGTACGAGCGGCCTTCGTAGCGGCATGCAAATGACGGTGCGAAGATCGAACGCCACAATGCTGTGCCGCTCTTTCATGTCCATCATCTGGCTGGTATCGGTGACCAGATACTCCGAGTTCGATGTGAGCGCCTCTTCGAGCACCGAGCGCGATATCGTCTTGTCGTCCAGAAGGGGCTCGCCCTTGGAGTTGCGGCCGGCGGCAAGCGTCAGATTCCCGTCCGAATCTTTCAGGAAGATGTAGCCCCGCTCGGCGCGTGTCAGTCGCAGCGTGGCATCGATGAGTGTTACCAGGATTTCATCGAGCACGCCGATCGTGTTCAGTTTACGCGCCGCTTCAAGAAAGAGTGTGAGCTTCTCGAGATCGCTGGCCTCGGGCGCGATCTGGATGCCGGAAATCTGGCTGAGAAATTCGCGTGCGGTATTCGAGGTCGCATGCAGAGGGTGGAAGATGCAGTAGGCAACATCGCGGGCGCCGAATTCCAGACGGTCGTTCCGCGCCAGCTTGCGGCGATCGACCCGCTCCCCATTGACGAACGTCCCGTGCTTCGACCCCTGGTCGACTACGAAGAACTCGCCGTTTTCGGCGATGATCGAAGCGTGCTCGCGCGAAACACGAGGATCCGGAATCACCAGGTCTCGGTCCACCTTGCGGCCGACCGTATATGGCGTATGGTTCAGCGACAGCGTCTGCTGCTCATTTCCCTGGACGTAGATCACGACCGGGAAGATCCCCGACACTGCCCCCGATGGTGTTGTCGACGAAACAGACATGAACCCGTAATTCTCCTGCGCGCCCCGGCAGGTACCTTACCGCCGGCCCTAGCATTCTACGACGGGATCGTGCTCCGGGACGCGGACATTGATCCTGGATATGCCAGAGAGAGCACGAGAGCCGCGGCAGCCAGGGGCAGCGTCGGTGTCGCCCAGGCTGGCACTGCCCACCCACGTTGCACCCACTCGGGCCGCGCCACGAAGGAGAGAACAGCCAGCACGAGACCGGCCATCCAATGCCACAACAACAGCGTCACTCCGATCCCCAGCAGGGCACGAATGACGGCGCTTCTTTGCCAAAGTGGGTAGCGCTCCCGCGCCACGAGCAGGATCGTCGGCACCAACAGCACCTGATTGTAGAGAGCGTAGCTCGGGACCAGTAACAGCGTAACCGCCAGGACGAGACATGTCGTCGCGGCAAAGATCCGGGCCTCTGCCGTCTGTCTGCGATTGGTCCAGCACACCAGCACCGCTCCGCCCCCCGCTGCGATTTCCACGATCCAGTTCCAGGGAGTTGGAAGCAACTTATGCAGTAACGGCACGCCTTCGGTGTAGTGAAGGTAGTCATGCATGGCATGCCAGAAGCGCGGAATCCAATGCGGCAGCACGAGTTCCGAGGCGCCCGCCAGGATAGCCACCGTGATCAGGAATGAGACCATCCATCGATACCGACGCTTCCAATCCCCGAGCGTCCAGATCGCCAGCCACAGCAGCAGCAGGCAGACAACCTGCGGCTTGATCGTCGCCAAACCCAGCAAAATGCCGGTGAACACGAGACGATCCGCAACCACCAGTGCAACAGCGCCCGCCATCATGGCCGCGACCAACAACGTGATCTGCTGCAGTTTCAGTCCCTGAACCACGGCCAGACTCCCAAAAACCAGCACCAGAACGGCAATCTGGGAGGGGTGTGACAGCGGCCACCGCAGCATTCGTATCCAGAGCGCCACCGAGACCGCGGTTACGGCGACCAGCATCCAGAAGAATACCCTCTGCACCATCCCGAACGGCATGCGCACCGTCGGCGCCAGATAAAACACGACATAAACCGGATAGGCAAATGCCTGCTGGTCGCGTGGATCCGACGGGTTTGAGGCGTCCAATGGACGGCCATAGTACCCGGCTTGAATCTCTCGAGTGACGTCGTCGCTGTAGGGATCCCGTCCGTAAAGAAGCAACTCCCTCGCCCCCAGCCAACGGGGATAGAGATCGGACAGATTCCCCCGGGGCCTGCTGTGCGCTTGGGCATCGGCGATCTGGTAGGCAATGAGCACGCGCTGCATGTACAGCCACATGCCAGAGGCGCACATCAGGGATAGCAACACGACCCACCACAATTTAGAACTGTCACCGGATGTCCTCATGGGATCTGAGATGACCTCGACGCCACACGACTATCCAAGTCAGCGTCCACGGGAACGGGCAGATACCACAGCCGACAAAGCAGTCCAATCACAACGAGAGCAAACCATGCAAACTGGTTCAGGCGCAGCCACAGGAACGCATACAGCGGTGTCAGAAACAGCACCACTAGCAATGCGGTGTCCATACGGTTCGCCGCTTCAACCTGCCCGGCAAACAATAACAGCGCGATGGGAAGGAGAAGGATCAAGTCGTAAGGCAGACCATGGTAGCTGACGAGCATGGTAACAACCGTCCCCAGACCGAACGTGGCGACAATCGAATGATCGTTCTTCCGCTCTTTCCGCAGCGTGAAGAGAAACAATGCAATCGACGCAGCAATCGTCAGGAAACGGCTCGTCCCAGTACCGGTCACTGAAGACGCCATAGTATCTATCAAGCCACGCAAGTTGGGCATATCATTAGCCCCGATTGCGCCGCCTGCGCCGCTGTTCTCCAAGTGGAGGACAAAATGTACATAGTTCATCGCGCCACGCCATCCCACCATGGCCACCGAGATCCCGGCCAGCAGCAATCCGGCAGGAATGAACCCACCCAGCAGCCGCGGACGCCGCATCGCCAGCAAGAGAGCCAGTGGCCCAGCGAAATGAGGCTTGAACAATCCGAGAGCCAACACAGCTCCACCGATGACATTGCGCTGTCGCGCCAGGGCCACCAGCGCCGTGACCACGATCAGAAGCAGAAGCACAGTGTCTTGTCCCTGGATGAAACTGATCGCCACGGGGAAGAAACCAGCTCCCGCCAACGCCAGCAGCCAAGGCGACAGTGCACGAATTGCCGGAAAGCTCCTCAGTAGCATCAGACTCGCTGCCAGCATCACGAAATTGAGTGCTGTCCATGCAAGGTACGCCGGAACGTACCCCAGGCATGCAAAGGGCATGAACAGAAGCGCCTCGAACGGCGGGTGGTTATACGGGAGGGCTGCCTGACGAATCCGAACATCCGGAGCGAATTTTCGCTGTGCGTCGTATTGCGCCGACAGGTCGTAAAGCGACGCTACCTGTCCGCTGCCGACCATCCCCCCGGCGGTGTAGAAGATCGTAAAGTCCTGATACCCGCGGCGGAGTGCCGGCCATATGCTCGTCGCCCACACCACGTGGCCGACTGCCATAGCCAACAGGAAGGCGCCGGCAATTACTTGCCTGTTTCGTTCGAGCCTGAAACCGTTCATAGAAACACGAATCGCGGCTTGATTCTATAATCGCCAGCGCACCTCCGATGCAGATTCTTCCGCTAAACCGAGTCCGCACGTTCGCAGGAATCCTGCTTCTCGGCCTGCTCGCCATGACGGCGCGGAGCGCCGCTGATCCCGATTTGTGGTGGCATTTGCGCACCGGGCAGTGGATCGTGCAAACCGGGCATATTCCACACTCCGACCCGTTCTCCTTTACTCGTGCTGGGGATCCATGGATATCGCACGAGTGGCTGTCCGAGGTGGTGTTCTACGAGATCTGGCGGCACGGCGGCGTTGGCGGCCTCATCCTCTTTTCCTCCGTCGTGACAACTGCCGGTTTCATGCTGCTCTATCTGCGCTGCCCGGCCAAGCCGTCCGGAGCGGCAGTAGCTGTCGCGATTGCCGCTCTGGCCGCCGCGCCGGCCTGGGGGGCGCGTCCCCAGATGTTTACCTTCGCTCTTGCCAGCCTCACGCTCTGGCTCGTGGAACGAGGAGAGGAGCATCCGCCGCTCCTGCTCCTGATCCCGCCTGTCTTTCTTCTGTGGCTCAACCTGCATGCCGGGTTTGCCCTCGGACCTGCCTTGCTTCTGGCCATTGCGCTCGGACTGCTCTGGGAGGCGGCGTCGGCCCGAACCCCATGGACTCAGGTCCGGCCGCATCTCACGCGCATCGTGCTTGTCATCATTGCTTGTATGGCCCTGGTACCACTGAATCCGAGCGGCAGCCAGCTTTATCGCTACCCGCTTGATGTCTTACGGTCCGAGGGAATGCGGTCTTTCATCGCTGAATGGCACCCTCCCGACTTTCATCAGCTTCGATATGCGCCCTTGTTGATCATATGGCTGGGTTTGCTGGTCGCCATGGCAAATTCCCGCTCCCGGCCAAAAGCTCGTTCCATCGTGCCTCTGGTGCTGACGTTTGCAGCCGCGATCGACGCGGTACGCCATATACCGATCTTCGTGCTCCTCGCAGGCCCAATCATGGCTGTCATCCTTCCCGTCGCCCCTCCCATGAAGCGTCTTCGGCAATATCCGCTTGCCTTCCGCGGTGCCGTGTTGGTGCTGATGGCGTTATTTGCCGTGGTTCGCTGGGACAGCCTCTTCCGCAGCCAGTCTCAGACGGAACGCGACCTCTTCCCTGCTCAGGCGGTGGCTTTCCTGCAATCGCACCCCATGCCGAGCCACCTTTTCGCGTACTACGACTGGGGCGGTTATGCCATCTGGAAGCTGAGTCCGGAATACCATGTGTTCATCGACGGCCGTGCCGATCTTTACGGTGACAACATACTCCGCGAGTTCCAGCAAGCCCTGCAGCTACAGGAGGGCTGGCGGCAGGTTCTTGATTCTCGAGGCGTAGAGGTTGTGCTAGTGCCCCCTTCTTCGCCTCTGTCGCAGGCTCTGTCGATGGATGCTGGCTGGGGGTCGGAATACCGCGACTCCCAAGCGGTAATCTTCCTCCGAAATCGTGCCGCCAGTCTGCCGATCGCGGTGTCGGAGGTCGTACCAAGCGCGGAACCAGAGCGAAAAAATGTGTACCGCAGAGTTCCTGAATCTGCGACACTAAGGGCAAACTCCACTGGCTTTCCTACCTGGAATCCGGTAGAAGAGCCGGGCTGTTGGCGGATTCGGGCAGAATGAACGGCGGAATCCGGTGCTTTGGCCCGCGCTTGCCGGGACCACCCGGATAGTGCTGGCAAATCGGAAGAGATTTTCAGCACGGACGAAAGTTGCGGAGGCAAGAATGAGAGATCTGGCCAAACGATTGTGGCGCAATGAGGAAGGGCAGGATATCGCCGAATACGCCGTCATGCTGGCCGTGATCCTGGTGATTGTCATCGGCACGATCCGCTTGATCGGCGGTAATGCCAACAATGTGTTTTCGCAAGTGGCCAGCAGCATCTCGCAGTAGTTGCGAAACGGTCACCGTGACCGGCTCGCTCGAAGCACGCGACTGTCGTCGGTCTAGGGCTGATCGGCAAGGAGAGGAATGAACCGAGGCCGTTTGTTGATGATCGGGGGATTGGCTTTGGCGCTGGGCCTCCTCGTCAGTTTCACTGTCTATAACCGGTTGCGTCTTTCGCTCGGCGCCGGGAACGAACCGGGGGTGGACATTGTCGTCGCCGCGGACGACATCCCGGTGGGCGCCAAGCTCGAAGGCCGATATGTCCGCATAGCCCGGTTTCCTCAGTCCGTTGTCCCACCCGGCGCCTTTACCAATTTGGAACAGGTTCTCGAGCGCGGAGTAGTCCTGCCCATCGGCAAGGGTGAATTCATTCTCCCCAGCAAACTGGCGGCTCCCAAAGCCGGTTCGGGGCTGCCATCGTTGATTCCGACTGGAATGCGCGCGGTGTCAGTCCGAGTCAATGACGTGGTTTCGGTGGCGGGATTTGTGCAACCCGGCTCGCGGGTTGACGTCCTGGCAACCGGCACGACCAGCAACGGAAACGACCGGCAGACGACGACTGTCCTGGAGAACGTTGCCGTGATCGCCGTGGGCAAGAATCTGGAGCGTAGTAATACTGGAGAATCGCAGGTCGCGCCGGTCATCACGCTTCTGGTTTCTCCCGACGACGCTCAGAAACTCACGCTGGCTTCGCAGGAAGGCCGGATTCAGCTCGCGCTTCGGAATCCGCTCGACAACCGTAAGGAAGGAATCGACGCGACGCGCGCCAGTTCCCTGTATCCGGGTGGAACGCCGCAACAAGCAGCTCAGCCCAAGCCGAAAATCCGCAAGCTCGCGGTTTCGGCTCCCGTAGTCGCGCCGACGACGTACAACGTGGAAACGATTCGTGGCAGTAAACGAGACGAAACCAAGTTTTGAACCAACCATGCTGCTAGCACTCGTACCTGGATTCTTGCTCGAAAAACTTATGCGTGCCCAGGCGAAGGCGTTCCGATCGATGCGCAACCTTCGGCTGATTGCCCTGGTGGTGCTGTCCTTGGCAATCGCCACGGCCGCGGTTCCTGCGGCTCATTCGCAGACGCAACCCGCTCCACCTGCAGCGCAGGCAAACCAAGCTGCGCAACCAGGAGCGACGTCCGCACCTCTCCCCGGCTCCGCCCCGCTCCGGGTGATGGTGGGCAAGTCACTTCTCATCAACACGACGGAACGCCTGAAACGCGTTTCCGTGACCGATCCCGCCGTCGCCGACGCGCTGGTGGTAACCCCGAACCAGGTTCTCGTGAACGGACTGGCGCCGGGAGAAATCTCGCTCCTGATCTGGGATGAGCTCGAGCGGTCACAGAGTTTCGATCTGCGCGTCGATGTGGACATCACCGCTGCGGCCGAGGAAATCCACCGTATTTTCCCCGACGAACAGATTTCCGTGACTCCTTCGCGCTCGGCCATCGTGCTTTCCGGTCACGTGACGACCGAAGATGTCTCGAAACATGCCGGAGCGATTGCATCCGCCTATTCGCGGAATGTCGTTAACGTGCTGACATTCGGACCGGTGGGAGCGCAGGAGGTCCTGCTCGAAGTGAAGTTTGCGGAAGTTGACCGGACGGCCCTGAGCCAGATCGGCATCAATGTATTCAGTACCGGCGCGGGCAATACGATCGGCTCCATCACCACCGGGCAGTATGGCGGGATCAGAACGGGCACGATCACCGATCAGATTGGCGCCCCGCCCCCAACTTCCGACACGGGCACAGCATCGAATGCGGGAACGAGCACTACCACCGTCGGGGACCTGCTCAACATATTTTTCTTCCGGCCCGACATCCACCTCGGGGGAGTCATCAAGGCACTGCAAGCCAAGAACCTCCTGCAAATTCTTGCGGAGCCGAACCTGATTGCGGTCAACGGCAAAGAAGCCAGCTTTCTTGCCGGGGGAGAATTTCCATTTCCCGTTGCTCAACCCAGCGGGCAGGGACTGTCTACCATCACGATTCAGTTCCGGGAATTCGGCGTGCGCTTGAAGTTCACGCCGGTGATTCAACCCAACGGGAACATTCACCTGCGAGTTGTGCCGGAAGTCAGCACCCTTGATTTCGCCAACTCGGTGACCATCTCTGGAACGACGATTCCTGCCATCAGCACGCGCAAGGCGGATACCGAATTCGAACTGCAGGACGGCCAGAGCTTCGTCATCGCAGGCCTGATGGACAACCGGGTCACCAAGATCGTGAATAAGATTCCCGGCCTCGGCGACATTCCGGTGCTGGGCAACTTCTTCAAGAGCTCCAGCCTGCAAAAGAGCAATGCGGAGTTGATGGTGCTGTGCACAGCGCGGCGGATCTCGCCGAGCGCACAGGCGCCACCGGGCCCTGCAAGTCCGGAGCCACTCTTGGACAAGGATAAGTTTGATGGCAAGAAACCCGAGGGCAGTGGCAAGTAGTCACGGGCTCGCTCCATCGGAGTGCGGGTCGGGGATCTAGCGAGCTGGGTGGGGTCGAGTCATGCCAGAGTTGTCAGTTGCTGTCTTTGCCACGGACAATGATCAACGCGCTGTGCTGCAGGTTCTGGTCGACGGAACCAGCGTCGCGCACACTGTCTGCAGCCATGCCACCCTGCCGCTGGCCGCGACCGACTCCGTGATCCGGAAGACTCAAGCATTCGCCCCCAATGTCATTCTCGTGGATATTCCCAGCGAAGCATCCACTGCCGCCCTGCGGGCGATCGAATTGCTCCATCAGGAACTGCCCGACTCGGCCGTGTTCGCCATCGGCACCATGACTCAGCCGCAGGTCATCGTTAGCGCCATGCGGTCGGGCGCGCGCGAATACATCGAGCGTCCGACCACGACAACCGATTTACTGGAAGCCTTCGTGCGTCTGACCTCGACGCGCCGCAAGCCAGGACGCGAGGGCTCGCGTGGAAAGATCGTGACGGTTGTGAATGCCAAGGGCGGCAGTGGGGCCACGACCGTCGCCGTCAATCTTGCTCTCGCGCTGCAGGCGATTCACACGACCGCATTAATCGACTTGGCTCCGCTGGGGCATTGTGCTCTCCATCTCAATCTCAAACCCGCGTTCACCGTGTCGGATGCTATCAGCAACCTTCACCGTCTCGACTCTTCCCTGCTCGACAGTTTCATGGCCCGGCACTCGGGCGGCCTCCAGGTACTGGCTGGGCCGGCGGCTCCGTCGCCGATCGAGCCGTCGGTTTCCGATTTTGCTCGTCTCTTCGACACGATGGCGGGACTGTTTCGCTACATCGTTGTCGACGCTTCCTCCCGCCTTGACGGCGCCACGCGTCTGGTTAGCAATCTCTCGGAAAGAGTTCTGCTCGTGGCTCATGCCGATGTGGCTTCGTTGTGGAGCGCGGGCCGCGTCGCCCAATACCTCGGCGAGAGCGGTTCGCACGACCGCTTTGCGCTGGTCCTGAACCGCTATCGCAAAGTTGCTGGTTTCAATGAGGCGGAGACGGAGGCGGCGATCGGCGCGCCGGTTCTGTGGCGGATTCCGAATCAGTATTTTGCGGTTTCCACCGCAATCGACCGCGGCGTGCCCCTCATGCAGCAGGGCAACACAGAAATCGCGCGGTCCATTGCCGGCTTGGCGGAACATTTGACCAAGGACGACCTGGACACCAAACGCACGGCGTGGTCTCTATTCAAGACGGTATAGGAGACCCGTCTTGACTGCCGGCAGGTGACGATTGTGCGACGGGAGACAATCTGGAACGATTCTTCACGGGAGAAAAGCGTTAAGCTAAGAACCAAGAGCTAGCAGGCTGAAAGCTGTTTTTTTCAACATGGCGAACCTACAGGCATTTGAGCGGAGCGAGTACCAGCAGGTCAAAGCTGACCTGCACCGTAAGATTCTCGATCGTCTCGATCTGGAAAAGCTCGGCAAGGCGGCCGGCGATGCCGCTCGAGACGAAGTGCTGGTCCTGATCCGCAGCTCGGTCAACAGCGAGGCCGTGCCTCTTAGCTTCGCTGAGCGCGAGCGGTTGGCGCGTGAAATTCTCGACGAAATCTTCGGCCTCGGCCCGCTCGAGCCGCTGCTCAAAGATCCCGGGATCTCCGACATCCTCGTGAATCGGTTTGATCGTGTCTATGTGGAGCGGGCCGGCAAGCTGGAACTCACCGGGCTGTCGTTCAAAGACAATGGCCACCTGATGCAGATCATTGATCGCATCGTCTCGCGCATCGGACGCCGCGTGGACGAATCCTCGCCCATGGTGGATGCTCGCCTCGCCGACGGCTCGCGTGTTAACGCTATCATTCCGCCACTCGCCCTCGATGGACCCTGTTTGTCGATCCGCCGCTTCGGACGCGATCCGATCACTGCCCGCAATATGCTCGAGAACAAGACCCTGTCGGAGGCGATGCTCGAAGTGCTCTCGGCCATGGTCAAAGGCCGGTTGAATCTGCTCATCTCGGGCGGAACCGGCGCCGGCAAGACCACACTGCTCAACGTTCTCTCCGGCTACATTCCGAATTCCGATCGCATTGTCACCATCGAAGATGCCGCCGAACTTCAGCTGAAGCAGGAACACGTCGTGCGCCTGGAAACGCGCCCCCCCAATATTGAGGGCAAGGGCGCGGTGCGGCAGCGCCAGCTCGTCATCAACAGCCTGCGTATGCGTCCCGACCGCATCGTGGTGGGCGAGGTGCGTGGCGAGGAGGCCTTCGACATGCTTCAGGCGATGAACACCGGGCACGAGGGTTCGCTCACCACTGTCCACGCCAACTCTCAGCGCGATGCGCTTGCCCGCGTGGAAAACATGGTCTCCATGGCTAACCTGAATATCCCTGAGCGCGCCATCCGGCAGCAGGTGTCCGCCGCCATTCACGCGGTCGTGCAGGTGGCGCGGCTCTCCGACGGCACGCGCAAGGTCCTCACCATCTCGGAGATCACCGGTATGGAAGGCGACATCATCGCCATGCAGGATATTTTCGTGTTCGACCGCACCGGAATCGATCAGCACGGACGGGTGCGCGGAGCCTTCCGCTCCACCGGCATCCGCCCGCGATTCTCGGATCGGCTTGCAACTGCGGGCTGCCGCCTGCGGCCGGAAATCTTCGAGTCGAGGCTGGAGGTCTAGGAATGCCGGTAGCCGCCGCATTCATTGTCTTCGTCCTGGTGAGCGCGATCGCCTTCGGCGCGTTGGTTCTCGTCGACCGTCGCAGCGCCCAAGCCCGCGTTCTGCGTGACCGCCTCTCTGCCGCGCAGCAGCAACCGGAAGCTGCGGAACCTGCCGCCGTGCTTCTTCGCGACGAAATGCTCAGCCGGATTCCGGCCTTCGACACCCTGCTCCGGCGCTCGGAGCGGGTTTCCGCCCTGCAGAAGATGCTCACCCAGGGCGAGGTCAATGTTCGGGCGGGTAACTTCCTGGTTTTTTGCGCCATTGCCGCCATTGTCTTCGGTTTGCTGTTCTGGGTGGCAGGAGGAAACGTCCTGTTTGGGTGGGCAGGCGGCGTCCTGGGATTCTTCATCCCTTATGCCTATGCGTCACACCGGCGGGCCAAGCGATTCCAGCGCTTTGAGGAAAAGTTCCCTGAAGCCATCGACACGCTCGCACGCGCCGTCCGTGCCGGCCACGCTTTTACCACCGCCCTGGAGATGATCGCCGCCGAGGTGTCGGAGCCGGTCGCCGGGGAATTCCGCCAGCTCTTTGAGGAGCAGAAGTACGGACTGCCGGTCCGCGACGCGCTTTTGAACCTGGTTGAGCGCATTCCGCTGGTTGACGTGAAGTTCTTTGTGACTGCCGTTATGCTGCAGCGCGAGACCGGCGGCAACCTCGCCGAGATCCTCGACAACCTGTCGTACGTGATCCGCGAGCGTTTCAAGATCCTGCGCCAGGTGCGTGTGCACACGGCGCAAGGCCGGCTCACCATGATGCTGTTGATGGCCCTGCCGCCGACAATCGTCATCGTGATGCTGACCCTGAACCCCGGCTTCATTCAGCCTCTGTTCACCGATCCCATCGGGCATATCTTGATCGTCGGAGGCATTACGCTGCAAACCGTGGGCTACTTTTTCATTCGCAGGATTATTCGAATTCAGGTCTGATTCATGGCACTGGCGCTCTCCATTCTGATCTTCGTCACGATTGCAGTGGTCGTGTTTGCCTTCGGCGCCGCGACGGTCGCGCCGTCTTCAGTGCTGGGCTCCCGCCTGCGCGAGATCGGCTGGCAACGTCCGAAGGCCGAACCCAAACCTGCCATTCGCGAACGTCTCCAGCAAGCCCTCGATCCTCTCAGCCGGGCGCTTCCTGTGTCGCCGACAGATGTCTCGGAAACCCGCGCCTGGTTGATCCAGGCCGGCTATCGCGATGCCCGCCACGTCAACATCTACTTCGGGTTGCGTGCGCTCTTTGCCGGGCTCGGGCTGGCCACGGTAGTGCTGCTGACCGGATTCGACTCGCCGCTATTGTTGGTGGGGGTGCCGGCGCTCGGCTTCTTTGTTCCTCGCTTCTTTCTGAAGCGCGCCGTGGCGCAACGGCAGCGACGCATACGGCTCGGCTTACCCGACGCCCTGGATCTCACTGTAATCTGCGTGGAGGCCGGCCTCGCCCTCGATCAGGCGATGATGCGCGTCGGCGAAGACCTCCGCTATGCGCATCCGGAACTCAGTGCCGAGTTCCACCTGTTCAATCTGGAAACGCGAGCCGGCAAGCCCCGCGTCGAGGCCCTACGAAACCTCGCCGCGCGTACCGGGGTCGAGGATATCCGCGCCCTCGTCGGAACGCTGATTCAGACCGATCGCTTCGGTACCAGCGTCGCCCAGGCGCTGCGCGTACACTCCGATTCGCTCCGCACCGAGCGCCGCCAGCGGGCCGAGGAACAGGCCGCCAAAACTACTGTTAAAATGATTATTCCCCTCGTTCTCTTTGTGCTGCCTTCCCTCATTTTCGTGACCGTCGGCCCGGCAGTGATCCAATTGGTTCGTCTGCTGACCCAGACTGCCGGAGGGCGGCGCTAGGTCGGCGCTGAAACTAAGGAGTTGTCATGCCCGGGCACGGGCCCACGGGGTTTGCTTTCAACCGCACGCGCACAACTTACCTCGCCACCGAACTGGTGATCGCGCGGACGCATTGGTCTCGTTTCCGCGGCCTGATGGCAACCGACCCTGCCCGCTTCCGGCGTGGCCAGGGCCTGTGGATCACGCCTTCCCGCGGTGTCCACACCTTCGCGATGCGCTTCCCCATCGATGTCGTCTACCTTGATCAGAAGAGACTCGTCATCCACATTGAAGAGGGGTTGAAGCCCTGGCGTATGGCGGCGATCCGCATCCGGGCCGCGTCGGTGCTGGAACTTCCGATTGGCACGGTACACGATTCCCGCACCGCCCTGGGCGACCAAGTCGATATCCTTATGGAACGCCCCCTCCACCGCGAAGCAGCATGAGTACCATCGAAACCATTCCGCAGAGCGTTGACCAGTGGCCCGAACCGCCACGCCTGCTCGTGGAGTGGTCCTCGCCATGGGAAGAATTCAAGACCGCTGTTCGCCCGGCGCTGGGCAGGCCTCCGAAAGCCTTGGCTGGAGAAGCTCCCGTTGGCATGTTTCCCTATCGCGGGATGGCCGTCACCTGGGTCCTGGAAGCGCTTCTTCTCGTTGCCGTAATTGTGCTTCCCGAACGCATTGCCAGCCTGCGGCCCTATTCGCCGCCCCCTCTCCCCAAGTGGGACGTCATCTACTACTCCGGCGACGAACTGCCGCAAACGCAGGATCGTGGCGGAGCGCCCTCCGGCAAGACAGGACGCGCCGGCGGCCAGGAAGCCCACCACCGCACGCAGACTATTCGCGTTGCACGTGGCTCCAAACCGGCCGAAAAGGTTGTCGACGCTCCAAAGCTCAACCTGCCGCACTCCGACGCCTCGGTTGCTAACTTGCTCGCCTTGAAATCACTGCCTGGACCGCCTCCTAGCGAAGGCCTACGCTCGCGGCTGGCGATTCCCTCTCTCTCATCTCCCAGCATTGTGGCTCCAGCGCCCGAACTCAATTCGGCCACGGAGCGCAGGCCCGAGAGCCTGACGGCCCCAGTCGTTGCTCCGGCACCTGACATCGCTCACGCCAACGCGCGCTCAACACCCGCGTTGAGCACGTCTGTTGTCGCGCCCGCGCCCGACCTGACGCGGGACCGAATGCGCAGTGCGGGACCGATAAACTCTTCGGTCGTCGCTCCTCCCCCCGAAGTACAGCGCGATCTCGCGAGTTCGCGCTCGCAGGTGGCTCAAAATACCAATGTGGTCGCACCGCCGGTGTCCGCGCCCGAGCGCGATCCGTCATCGACGCCAAAGCTGAGCCTGCCTGCCCCTACTGTTATCGCGCCTCCTCCCGCGCAGGTCAGCCGCGACCTGAACAGCTGGGGAGGGTCTGCGACGGGCAACATTCGGTCAAATCCAGTGCCCCCTCCGCCCAGTTTCGGCGGCGGTAGTGCAAGGGCGCGAAACGTTGGAGCCGGGCTCGGTACTCAGGTCGTCCCTCCTCCGGTCAGCGCAGGAGGTGGACTGCAAGGCGGCGGGAACCGCGCAGGATCGCTGGGAGGATCACCTCAAGTCGTACCTCCTCCTCCAAGTCTCGGTGGAGGACAAGCGGCCTCGGGAACTGGTCACGGCCTGAAGGGTACGGGTACCGGTGGACCATTCGATCTTGGCACCGCAATCGCCCCTCCGAGCAGTAATGGTGGAAACGCTGCCGGGTCAGGTGTTGTCATCTCCAATCAGCCCGGAAGCAAAGTCGGCGTTCCCAATGGTTCCAGCGGTGGCGCCATTGCCATGTCTCCGACCGGCACGGCTAAGACGGGCCTCGGCGGCAGCGGGGGTGGTTCCGGCCTCGGGAAAGGCAATGGGCCCGGCAGCGGCCTCCAGGGCGAAGGCAGCGGGGCAGGCAAGGACGGTCTGGGACCCGGAGCCGATCCCAATGCACGAGCAGGAATCTCTTCTTATCCCGGTCCCGGCGGCGCCGGACGTGGCACCAGTGGTACTCCCGCGGTGCCGGGCGTCTCCGTGCAGGGCGGCAATACGATCACGCTGCCCAGTTTTGGAACCCCAGGCGGGGACGCAGCTTCTGGGCCAGGGCATTCGTCGGTCGATGCACACAAGCGGGCCGGGATCACTGTTCAGGCTACCTCGCGCTCCGGTGGAGTATTCAACTACTACGGGCTGCTCAAGGGCGACAACTATTCGATCTACATCGACACGTCACTCGGGAGAGCCGCGATGCAGTATTCAGATCCGGCCTCTGCAGGGCATGCCACCCGAGTGCCGCTAACCGAACCGGAACCTATCCGTAAGGATTTGCCCGAGGGATTGCGACCGACGCATGTGGTATTTACCTGCGTACTGGATCGAACGGGAGTGCTGAAGGACATCAGGGTTCTTGATCCCGGTGCAGCGGAGACGACCTCGCAAATCCTGGCCGCACTGCCGAACTGGAAATTTCGGCCAGCGTTCCGTGGCAATGATCCGGTCGAGGTGACAGCGATTCTCGGGTTTGGGATCGATACGAGGTAAACCTCCGTCGTCCGGCGTCAGGCTCTAGACTTTCGGTTAATACCCTTTCTGCTTGTCGACTCTTCCTAAGAGCTCCTCTCCATTGAGAAACCGCCGCAGATTCTCGGAGTAGAGGGTGTAGTGACGCTCCCAGATTTTGTCGGTAAGCGCCGCTGTGTGGGGTGTGATTAGCAGGTTAGGAACATCCCACAGCGGCGACTGCGGGTCGAGGGGTTCTTTTGGGAAAACGTCGACGGCGGCGCCGGCGATTCTCTTTTCGCGGAGTGCGGCGGCGAGGGCCTCTTCATCGACGAGGGGACCTCGGCCAACGTTGATCAGGCAGGCGTCGGGTTTCATGAGGGCTATGCTTGCGGAGTTGGCAATTGCCCTGGTGCTTTCAGTCATAGGTGCTGCTAGGACGACATAGTCGGACTGGCGAAAGATTTCGTCGAGTTGAGTTGGACCGAAGATCTGGTCCGCGCCTTCGCTTCCCTTCTCCGGATGCTCGCGGGCAGCGATCACTCTCATGCCCAGAGCTTTCGCAATCTTCGCGACCGTCCGGCCAATGGCTCCCAGGCCGATCAGCCCTAGCGTTGCGCCCGCGACTTCGCGGACGCGCGGAAGTTCGTTCCACATTCGCTTCTGGCCCCATTCGTGCTTCTGTTGCAAGCGGATGGCTTCCGGAATCTTCTTCGCGAGCGCGAAGACCAGCGCGATCACATGCTCCGCCACCACGGCCCCGTGCACCTCGCGGGAGTTCGTGATGATGACGTCACCGTTTACGATTTCGGGAATGATGAGCGTGTGAACAGCGGCTGCGGGCGAGTGAATCCAGCGAAGCTTCTTCGCCGCGTGGACTTGTTCGGGCTTGATCGACCACGTGATGGCGATGTCGGTGTCAGGAATTTCGGCGTCGACTCGGGAGTAATCAGGGAGATGGGCGACGTTGAGTTTCGGGAATTCCTTCTGCAGGCGCTGTGAAAACCAGAGCGGCGCATTCCACAGCGGAAACGGGTGGTGAACAAAAATCAGGAGCTTCATTCCACTCTGGCACCTTGTACTCGCTGTGCGAATTTTTCCACCCACACCCGTTGCACTTCCGTGTCTGGAACGTTGCAGCCCCGGGCTTCCCGGATTGCAGCGAAGGCCTGGTCGACGGACAAACCTGCGACAACCAGCGTGCAGGCGGCAAGGAGCGAGGAGCGCCCGATTCCGGCTCGGCAGTGAATGGCAACGGCCTTGCTGTCGCAGAGTTCCTTGTTGAGTCCTTCAACAAAGCTCCGCACGGCTCCGTAAGAGTCAGGTACATCCCGATCGGCTATGGGAAATGCCAGAAACGAGATGCCATTCTCCCGACAGGTGTCGGGCTCTTGGACCAGGCCGAGTTCGTCGACCTCGTCTGGAGTTAGTGCGGAGACGAGGACATCGACGCCCTCGACGCGTAACTGCTCGATCTCCTCTTTAAGCCAATCGCCGCCGCGTGGCCGCGGCATGGTCGCTAAGCGTGCTGGCCCGAGCCCGGCTATCCAATTCATGCTCGTCCTATTCTGTTGTCTAGTAACGCAACCAGCCTGATTGCCCGATGGCCCGATCACCAGATCACCCGATCTTCTTCACCCGCAAATCCGAGCCTGTCATTTCTTTTGGCTCGGTGATTCCCAGCATGCCGAGAATCGTCGGAGAGATGTCCCGTAGTGACCCGTTGGGCTTCAGCGTGTACTGCTTGGCATCTTCGCCGATTACGATGAATGGCACTGGATTCGTCGTATGCGCCGTGTGTGGGCCTCCCGTCGCAGGATCGATCATCAGCTCGGCGTTGCCGTGGTCGGCGGTGACTAGGATCGCTCCGCCTTTTGCACGAACCGCTTTCTCGATCTCGCCCAGACAACCATCGACTGTCTCCACTGCTTTGATGGTCGGCTCGATCTTGCCAGAGTGGCCAACCATGTCGGCGTTGGCGAAGTTGACGATGATGACGTCGAAAGCGTTGTCGTTGGTGGCTTTGACTACGGCTTCGGCAATTCCTGCAGCACTCATCTCCGGCTTCAGATCGTAGGTCGCAACCTTCGGTGACGGCACCAGCACCCGATCCTCTCCCGGGAACGGCTGCTCCACACCGCCGTTGAAAAAATACGTGACGTGAGCGTATTTTTCCGTCTCCGCCACACGCAGATTCCGCATATTCGAAGCCGCCATGACGTTGGCGAGAATATTCACCAGCGATTCGGGGGGGATCACGACTGGCAGGCTGAAGTTCTTGTCATACTGCGTCATGCAGACATACTTCAGATGCTTCGGGGTGCGATCGCGCGGAATGGTTGCATCGAGATCCGCGGCGCCCGGGAGGTCGCGGCCCTCCTGCGCATTCAGTCCACTATTGCGGCAGAGAGCGCGCGTGATCTGCCGAACACGATCAGCGCGGAAGTTGAAGCAGATGCAGGAATCGTCATCGCCGATCTTCGCCAGCGGCTCGCCACGGTTGTCCACGCACACGAACGGGATAACAAACTCGTCGGTCACTCCCTTGTTGTAGGAGTCCTTCATCCCCTGAACGGGATCGACATAGGTGCCGCCTTCGGCCTTACCAAAGACCATGGCTTCGTATGCCTTGTTGATGCGCTCCCAGCGCCGGTCGCGGTCCATGGCGTAGTAGCGGCCGTTGACGGTCGCGATCTTGCCGCAGTTGTACTCGCGCATCTTCTGCTGGAGCTGTTCCAGGTATCCGGCGCCGTTGGTCGGCAGTGTGTCGCGGCCGTCCATGAAAGCGTGCACAAAGACGCGGTCGACGCCCTGCTGCTTTGCCATTTTGATCAGCGCATGCAGATGTTCCTGCCGCGAGTGCACGCCGCCATCCGAGACCAGGCCGAACAAGTGCAGTTTGCGTCCGCCGGAGCGCGCGTTCTTCATGGCATCGACGAGTACGGGATGCGAGAACAGCTCGCCGTTCTGGATCATCAGGTCGATGCGAGTGATATCCATGTGCACAATCCGTCCGGCGCCTATGTTCAGGTGCCCGACTTCGCTGTTGCCCATCTGTCCTTCGGGCAGGCCGACGAACGGGCCGCTGGTATGAATCAACGTGTTCGGATACTCCCGCAGCAATCGGTCATACGTCGGCTTGCGCGCGAGCGCGATGGCATTGGCTTTGGTTTCGGCACGGTATCCCCAGCCGTCGAGAATGATGAGAACAAGAGGTTTCGGACGTGGCATGAATGAGGTATTAGCTCCTGGTTCGCGACCCCGGATTATCAACAGACTTCCGAAGACACAAGAATCATTGGGTTTGAACTACTGGATTCACTCTACAGAATATCGCGTGCGGCGAGGATCGGGATGTGACGAATGGCTTTCTTTGTATTCAGGATTGTTCAGGACCGGCCGCCTTGGCTCTTCCCATGGTCGCGAGGCTCAACAGCGCCGCCAAACCCCACAATGCCCCAGTGCCTAACCGGGCTGTCCGCACGTGAGTTGCGGGAATCGAGCGCCAGACGGTCATTCCAAAGCCGACTAGAAAATTGGTGACCAGCACTCCGAAGAACAACTGTTCGCGCCAGCAGCGCGTATCGAGCATGAGACCGACCAGCACCAGGATCCAGACGATATATGTGGCGGCGGTCCAGCCGTCGTGCGGCCAGTCGAATTCACCACGCCAGACGTGAATGAAGGAAAGCCAGGTGAAATAGGCGCACGCCAGAAATCCCATGACGCCCCAGGCACTGGAGCGGCACATGAGGTGGCCGGATTTCTGCGACTGCTTGGTCGGGCGAACGAGCAGCTCGGCATCGCTGCGATCTTCGACCTTGTCGGCTTCTACCGGCCTGTCCATTTTGGCGGTCGCTTCTCAAGGTGCGCCGCAATACCTTCGCGCGCGTCCTCAGTCGCTATCAACTCTTTTAAATATATCTTCTCCGCCCGCGCAAGTCCCTTATCAAAATGGATCGCATCCCAGGCGTGAATAGCCTTTTTGGCGTGGGCAAGCGCGGCAGGACTGAGCCGCGACAGCTCGGAAACCGTCTCAGTCACCATCACATCAAGCTCTTCGGCCCGTACCGAACGATTGGCAAGCCCGATCGCAGCGGCTTCATCTCCGGAAATCTGGCGACCAGTGAGAATCAGTTCGGTAGCCCGCCTCTGGCCGACCAGCGCTGGCAGGACCACAGCCGCCACCGGTGGATAGCAGCCGAGTTTGATCTCCGGAAAACCCCAGGTGGCATCGCGCGCGGTGAAAACCATGTCGCAGACGGCAGCCAGCTCGGCTCCTCCGCCAAGGCATGCGCCTTTGACAGCGGCAATCGTGATCTTGCGCGATGCCACTACGGCACGAATTACGCCGTGAAAGCTGGTCAGCGTTTCGCGGATTTGCTCGGGCACGTGCGCTTGGATGTCAACTCCCGCGGAGAAGGCACGAGCGTCACCTTCGAAAAGGATCACAGAAATATCGGTCCGAGATTCGAGCTGGGCGAGGAATGCAATCAGCAATCCTGTCATTCGCAAATCGATCACGTTGAGCGGAGGATGCATCAGCGTGATACGTGCGACTGGCGGCGTAATGTCAGCTTCCGCGCGGTATGCAGCCGTCGGTGGTACTCGAATCGTGCTCATACGATCCTTTAGCGGGCGAG
>DATIWL010000084.1:0-4694 GCA_035519435.1 Terriglobales bacterium | reverse complement strand
CGTGGAGCGGCGGCGGTACTGGCCGCTGTGGGGGCGCCCTACTTGCGGCTGGCGCGGGCGGCGCCGGTTGCGCTCCCCCCGCTACCGTATGCCGACAATGCCCTTGAGCCGGTGATCTCGGCCAATACGATCGGCTTTCATATGGGCGGCATCACCGGGCGTATGTCGACAATCTGAACAAGCTGGTCGCCGGGACCGAGTACGCCGATGCGACGCTCGAGAGAAATGTGCTGGACACAGCCGGGAAGGCGGACAAGGCCGGCATCTTCAACAACGCTGCGCAGGTCTGGAACCACACCTTGTACTGGAATAGCATGCGTCAACCCTTCGTTCAAAGGACAAGCGGAGAGTGGCGCCCAGATCCGAATGAGCCGAAGGTCGACCGCAAGAGAAAACCCGAAGGTGTGCGTTTCACTCGGGAGGACGCCAACGCCTTGATTGGTCGGATAGACGAAACAATAAAGCTAACGCGACAATTGCTGAGCGATGTAACGTCGCAAGCCCCTGGTGAGAGGCAGACTCTTGGCGCTCCGACCGTAACGGCTGCCGTGCCAGTAAGTTCCTCGGGTATGAGCTTGATCGTTATCAACAAGCAGGAGATGTCGCCCGGACAGCAAACCGCCGGCGCGCCTTACTTCGAGAAGTTCCGGCCAAAACCGAAGCCGAAGCGTTAGAACCTATCCGGCTTCGCTCGAACTACTTCGCGAGTCGCGCCACCTGATCCGCGAGATCGCGCAGCCAGATCTGATACGGCCCGAGCTTCACGGGCTGCGTGACACCTACCGCCTCGAGAGCAGACGCACGGCGAAATGTTCACTATCGGGGCGCCATCGGCAGGAGTCGGCCAACTCCAGACCTTCGGCGTCGCCGCCTAGATTTCCCAGAAGCGGCCAGTCGCGTTACCTGGAAGGTCACGTTGCCTCAAACTTCGGAACCTCCACGCTGTGGCCGCGCGATTCTCCGGATTGGCGATACTCTTCTTGTTGAATTGCGCGGCCGGCAACGTGCAAGACTTCTGTGGCGGGTGCCGAGGCATACGGGTGCGGAATTGGCCGCTGGAGCCGCCCCACGTGGGCATTCCTCGATTTCTGCGGACCCGTGGTTGGGCCGGGCACGTTCCACGCAATCGAGTTCAGCGCCAAAAATGAAAACCCCACCACGTTGGCGGGGTCATGTTTCGCTGTTGCGAGATTGGATCAGGTCAACTTGCGCCGCCGCGATGCGGCCAGTCCAGCAAGTCCAAGACCGAGCAGCGCGATTGTTGTGGGTTCGGGCACTTGGGCAAGCGTGAAGCTGGTCACCGGAACACCGTCAAGAACAGAATTACACGATAGGCTGGCATTGCTGTTGCACTCACCCAAGCCGGTCGGACTTCCAAGGAAACCAAGGTCGGCATAGAGGTCATAGGAAACGCCTCCTGCACTGAAAGCCGTCCCAGCAACATCGAAGGGGATCGCGATCGGCGGGAAGAAGAAGTTGTCATTAGAGCCGTAGGTCCCGGGCGCAAGTAGGCTGTCTATGGTGATACCGTTCCGCGACCCGGAAATGTCGACAACGGTGTAATGCCCAAACACCAGAGTATCCGTCGTCGTTAATTGCAAACTCGCCGTGAACCCGCTACCAGCGTAGGAGAGGTCCCACTCAATAACACCCGCGTAGACCGAACTCGACAACATCGCGACCAGCACGACACACCATTTTTTAGAGATTTGAGACATCATCGCGTCCCGATTGGTACCAGCGGAGAAAATTAGCGAAGCCGCAATTCCCGCGTAAGCGGCGACTCCCCAAGCGAACGGTTCCTTTGTGCAAGCATTGGGCCGGAAATACAATCTCATTACGAAACAATTACATGTCATGACAAGATTGCTGCTGAGGAGGCCGCCTGTAAAGCGCGCCGACAGCCAGTCCCAGCTTGCGGCGCGAGAAGCCGAGACCGGGGGACCGGGGAAGTCCGCTTCCCCGCAGGGGAACGCCGGCTTTGCGCAGACCCGATGGACGACAACGGGTCGACAGTGACAGTTCGCTGGCTTCGAATGCAGCCGTTGGGCGGTCAACGTTGAGGGCAGGTGGCTGCCACCTGCTCGACGACTGGCGAGCGCCAAGTTTCAGCGTAAACCGGCCCTCCGCCCCAGACACTCTCATCCGGCCGCTTTAGGCAACTGCTGTCATCCGCCCGGCCGAACTCGAACGTCGGCAGCCAGCCTGCTCCAGTCCTTCGACCGACGACCCGGATCGTCAGCAAATGGCCGGTTGCGTGAGTTCGCAACTAAGCCTGTAAGCTGCCCGCAGCAACGACTGCGCAGGGCTGCCAGTGCGGTTGCGCCCAGCGTGACAAGCAACTGTCGTCGCGCACTTCACTGCATCACCTCATCCGCGCACATGAGAAACCGCCGCGGATCGTGCGCAACCGCGCCCGCGTGTCTGTTCACGTCTTGGGCTTGATGTTCTGATTGACCCGGAACAGATTGTTGGGATCGTACTTAGCCTTGATCGCGGCGAGGCGCTTGTAGTTGTCGCCGTAGCTGAGTTCGACCCGGTTGTCGGCCTCGTCAGCGTCCATGAAGTTGACGTAGGCGCCTTTCAGGTTGAACGGGTGGATGGCTTCCCAGTAGGCACGTCCCCAGGTCTTGAGCGCCGCTGCGTCCTTGGGATCGGAGCTGATGCCGGCGATCACCATAGACCACGACGCGTCGCGCGCGCCCCACGGCGTGGCGTCCTTGGCGACCCGCCGGACGGCGCCGTCGATGGGGTAGAGGTGCATCAGGCAGAATGCGGTCGGCGCTTTGAGCGCGTTGGCGATGTGCACGTCGATCGCTTCGTCGGACAGTGCCTTGACGAAGTCGCCCTTCCAGTACCACTGCAGGCCTTTGGGGAAAAACGGGTCGAACAGGCCGTTGATAGCAGTCCACGGCATCTCGCCCATCCAGTTGAACAACGGAGCCGGCAGCTTTTCGAGCAGCGAGGCCATAAGCTTCTGGCCGTCAACGACCGGGCCGTTGAACGCACCGATCAAGGCACAAGCGCGCTTGCTCCAGTGCTCCTTGGGGAAGGGATCGGTCGGCGGCACAGTCTTGAGGCCGACGAACAGGCCGAGCTCCTCGGGAGCATTCGGGATGAAGTCGCGGTAGGTCCCCATGACCTTCTTGGCTTCCTTGGCGTCCCAGAAGATCGGACCGGCGAAGACCATCTTGGCCGGGTGGGCCTGGAATAGAAAACTCGTGACCACGCCGAAGTTGCCGCCGCCACCGCGCAGCGCCCAGAATAGATCGGCGTGTTTGTCCTTGTTGGCGGTAACGAACGAGCCATCGGCCAGCACCATGTCGACCTCTAGCAGGTTGTCGATCGTGAGACCGTGCTTGCGCGTAAGGTAGCCGGTTCCGCCGCCCAAGGTCAGGCCCGCGACGCCCGTGCTGCCGACGATGCCGAGCGGTACGGCGAGGCCGAAGGCGTGGGTCGCGTGGTCGAGATCGGTTGCCGTGCAGCCCGGTTCGACCCGCGCGGTCCGAGTCAAAGGATCTACGCGCACGCTGCGCATCTGTGACAGGTCGATAACTAGGCCGCCGTCGCAGCTGCCCAAACCCGGGCCACTGTGGCCGCCTCCGCGGATCGCCAGGAGCAGCTTGTTCTCACGGCCGTAGTTGACTGCCGCCAGGACATCGGCGGCGTCGGCGCAGCGAGCGATCAGCTTGGGCCGCTTGTCGATCATCCCGTTGTACAGCGCTCGCGCCTCGTCGTAGTCCTGGTCCGACGGACCGATCAGCCTTCCGCGAAATCCCTGGATCGCAAGCTCGCCCATGACACCTCCTCGTCGGAATGGTTCGCCCACCGCACAAACGACGACGCGCCCCCAATAAGACCCACGCCGATCAGTCGTCGAGATCGACGCTTCGGGAACACGCAATTTGGTGCGCACCCTGATTAAATATACCGCCAATCCGCGCGGATCGAACAGTCCGGACCGGTCAGCCGTACGCTCACTTGCTATGACTCCCCATTGTGGGCACTCACCTAACTAACCGTCGCTGACCGGCCATCTGCTGACGGTCGACCTCACCGGCCGAACGACTGGATCAGACTGGCTGCCGACGTTCGAGTTTCGGCCTGGCGAATGACAGCAGTTGCCTCTCGCCAGTCGTCGAGCAGGTGGCAGCCACCTGCCCTCAACGTTGACCCCCCAACGGCTGCATTCGAAGCCAGCGAACTGTCACTGTCGACCCACTGCTGTCCTTCAGCCTGGCGACGCCAACGTCAGCGTTGCAGCGGGTCCGGTCATTCACGGCCACAGCGTGAACTCAAGGTCTCGGTCACATTCCGGTCATCCAGGTGCCAGAGAGATCGTGACGCCGACGACCGCTCTCAAGGTCGTGCAGACGTAGCCCGCCGCATGTGCGTGGCGAGGTGGTTTCTAGAGCGCCAGCTCAATCGATGGCGTGGCCATTGAGCATCGAAGACCAATCGAATGTCTGCTGCCCACGGCGCCGGACTCACGCACCCGACCCCAAGCGGGCATCCGATCGCAGGGATCCACGGCCGTGAAGCAGACATTGCCTTTAGGGAAACTCTGAAAAACCTATCACTTCGTCATCCCGATGGAAGCATAAGCGTTGACTCAGTATGAGACGACGGAGCGAAGAGAAGGTGAAACAGATATCGATGTCGATGACTGGCTACTTCGACAAGGGCAAGAAGAC
>DATIWL010000083.1:0-68947 GCA_035519435.1 Terriglobales bacterium | reverse complement strand
GCGAAGCTGGCGGTAAATCGGCTGACTGTCGTTCCACTCACGGTCCATTTCCGGTTCCGGAACCTCTTACTCGAGAAACGCTAGTGTGTCCCACAAATCGTCGCAGCAGACTATTTCCAACGATCACCACGCTTGACCACGCAATGAGTGAATATGTAGCGCCACGGAATCAGGGGCAACAGGATCACAACCATCGAAACCGCCTTGATGTTTTCTGCCATCGCCGGCGTGATCTGGTGCGCAGACCACATCGGATAAGCAAACGCGATGAGATAGATCGCCTTCCAGATCACTTCGATCAGCAACACGGGCAGCATCTGCACTGGATACCGGAGTCCGAGGGCGGCAATCGCTCCCAGTCCGGCAAGCATTGCCGTTTCCGCACCGTGTGCGATCGCGAAAGCGTTGGTGTGACGAATCACGGAAGGCCAGATAAATACGGCTAATCCAGCGGCCATGATAAGGTACGCGACCCGCAGCGTGTACAACCGGAACAGCGAAAGCTCGCGTGCAGCCCGTCCGGAAGGCGCGCCGGTGTGCGCAATTGGAACCGCATCGGTGCCCATCGAAATTCCTCCTTCGCGCGGCGTTCGGGGCAAAGATTTACTTCGCTCGTGTTAAATCCATGTGGGCTTGGATGGGCTTGTCCCCTGGCATCATAAAGGTCCAGTCCTCGATGTGGTGGTCGGCATCGATGGGCGTGAACACCGCATGGTACATGTGTCCGTACTGGTTGCTGCCGGAAAGATCGACGAACGCAAATTCGACTTTCTTGCCGTCGGGAGTTGTGGTGCCGGTCATGCGCGGCCGGTTGCCGGCGTCACAGTAGTGCGTGAGCATCAGGCGTCCATCTTCCAGGTAAAGCATGGTTACGGGATGGTCGTATTTGGTGGCGTCGAGAGGCGTGTTCGCTTCCTGCAACTCGTGTACGACGGCGTTGCCCCGTGAGGTCACGCGCATCGAGACGTGAAGCTGAGCCTTATCGCCGGTCATACCCGGCATAGGGGGCGTGACGGTGACAACGCCTTCCCACTCCCCCGCCAGTGTCTTCAGCGTCGCGAAAGACTTCTGCGCGTCGGTCAGGGGTTTCTTGGCGTCGGTCTGGGCGAAGGCGATGGCAGTGGCCGACAACAGCGCAGCGGTCAGCATAAAACGATGAGATTGCATGGTTCGAGTCTCCTTGTTCCTTGTCGGGTTCAGAGCGAGGGCGGCCGCGCTCGTCCTATAGTGTTATACTTAACTATAACACTACTAACACTGTCAAGCCGAAAATGAAGGAAGGTTTCGCTGGGATGAGGATGGCCCCTGCGGGCAGGCAGGAAAGGGCCTTCTCAGGGAGTGAGCCGGGGCCTCGCTTCCGCCTTACGCGCTCTTGCCATGCCAATCCACAGCCTCGACATGCCCGGAGGGGAGGAGCACTTGCTCCAGGGCTTGCAAAGACTGGAAGGTCTCTTCAATGGCCTTCCGCTCCCGCAGATGATCTCCCGATGCGTGGAAGAGTTCGCGGGTGCGCACTACCATGGCCTTCTTGGCTTCGTCGATGCGCTCCACGGCGCGGGTCTCATCTCTCTCGAAGAGGGCGGCTATGTAGAGAGCTTTCCACGCGGGTGACGCGCACGGGTCCAGCGGGTGCGCGGCGTGGCCTGTCTGTCCACTTCTCGGAAACAGATGCTTCAAAACCGGGAAGAAATGGCGAAGTGATCGCATATTGCACCTCGGAGCTGTCTCTTCGTGCTCCCTGCAACGTCGTGCAATACCAGCACTGCGATTCGTGCGGCGTTTTAGGCCGCGGGATCGTCTTTGACGAACGGCGACGGGGCCTGCAATTGAGGCAGGGCCAGACCCAGCCATTGTCCCAAGCCGCGGAAGTGACTGAGCCACGCCGGATTTACTGCGCCGGCGCCGTTGCCAGCAACCGCCTGCGAAAGTTCGTAGTAAGCGTTCTGCGATTTCCAGAGATTCAACTCGAATGGGTGAGTGCGCGACAGCGCGATGAGATGCTCGACGTCCTCCAGAGTCTCCAGACTGCCGGGATTCCGCATCCAGCGGTCCATCAAGGTGTTCAGTCTTTGTCGCAGGGCGGACTCGAGATTGGACGCGTCGAGGCTGAAGCCGCTGCGCTGGACGGCATCCAGCAGAGACCGTACGACATCCAGGTCGGTCGTGTGGTCAGCCAACGCCCGGCGCACATTGGCGCCGAGCACGTATTCGGTGGTGAGGCGGAGGACCGGCGGAAGAGGATAGTGCAGATCTGAGAGGAAGCACATGAGGGGCGCGTGTTCTTCGTAAACCCGCCGGTACAACGCCTCGGCATCACTCAAAGTCGAGTTGATGATCTGGCCGACAATCTTCTTGCGCGCATCCTGAAAGAGTGATCGCAGCGAATACGTCGAACCATGGAAGTAGTGATCGATGAGCCGCAGGCAGGCCGGGAGATCGGCGCCGGAAAAGGCTCGAGAGGTTTGATCGACGAACTCTCCGAACCAGGCGTCGTCGCGGAGCGGCCGGACCCCTGCGCTCAGGTTGTGGTCGCCAAAGTGAACGACCCCGAATCCCAACCGCAGGGAAGTGTCGGTCATATCTGAAGTGAGGGTGGCGACGCCGGCGGCGAACTTGGTCTTGCCGGACTCCAGGAGCTGGGACTTTTCCAGCGCGACGCGATAACAGAAGACGATGTCGCTCCCGTGAAAACCGTCGAACATAGAGCTGATCGCATAGTGTGCACCCACCCCCACCAGATCGAGCATGGCGGGCTTGATGAAGCGCTCATAGACATGACGACCGTTCCCGCAGCCAGGCACGTTGCTCCAAGCTTCCTGGAGCCGCTGCAGGAAGGCTTCTTCGCGAGTCTCGCCGGTGATCTGCTGATTCAACTGCAAGGCGCGGGCCGCGTATTGGAGGATCTGCAGTGTTGCCGGGCCGGTGAATTCGTCGAAGAACCAGCCGCAGCTTGTGTACATCAACATGAGGTGGCGCTGCATTTCCAGCAGGCGCAGCGCTTCCAGGTGTTCGCCGGGGGTGAGCGGCTGCAGAGTGTGCTGCGCCAGGAAGGCGGCTTTGTTCTGGAACGACCGGTCGAGCACCAGCTGGATGTAATCGTTGCGGGCGGACCAGGGATCGATGAACAGCCTGGACGCTCTGGTTTCGTAGATGGCGCTGAGATCGTCGCGAAGCCAATCGAGCGCGCTGCGCAGCGGGCGCCGCCACTGCTGATTCCAGGCATTGCCTTCGCCCGAACGGCACCCACAATCGTGCACCCAGCGGGAGACGCCGTGCATGCAACTCCAGGAAGTCTTTTCGAAGATCTCCACCTCCTGAGTTGGCGGATGCAGGGCGAGGTATTCGCCATAGTTGGTGATCCGGGCGAGCTGGTTGCGCTCCAGGTATTCGAGGGCATAGGCCAGCGCCATGTCGCCGTGGCGAAAATGATGGCCGTAGGTTTCGCCGTCGGTGGCGATGTGCACGATTTGCGGCCAGTCGCGGGACTCGTTGAAGCCGCTCAACAGGCGGTGGGCGAAGCGTTCTCCGTCGGTCAGCAGGCCCTCGAAGGCAACCGCATGCGAGATGGGCCCGTCGTAGAAGAACAGGCTGATGGCGCGCCCCGAAGGCAGGTAGCACTGATACGCGCGGGTAGGATCGATCCTGCCTCCCTCGACGCCGTGCCATTCCTCCCAGACATGGTTGCGGGCGCGGCGCGCCTGATGAGGGGCGAGGACGGTGAAGCGAATTCCCGCTTCGGCGAGCAACTCTAAGCTCTCGAGGTCGACAGCCGTTTCCGGCAGCCACATGCCCTCGGGATCGCGCCCGAAGCGGTGCTGGAAATCGCGGATTCCCCAAATGATCTGCGTGCGCCGGTCACGCGGGTTGGCCAGCGGCAGGATCATGTGATTGTATGCCTGAGCCAGAGCCGAGCCGTGCCCGGAAAAGAGTCGCTGGCTCAGTCCATCGGCCTCCAGAATCCTTTCGTAGGCCTGAGGCGCGTTTTGCTCCATCCAGGAGAGCAGGGTAGGGCCAAAATTGAAGCTGATGCGGGCGTAATTATTGACGATCTTGAGAATCCGGGATTGACCGTCCAGAATCCGGGCAGCCCCGTTTGGCAGGTAACACTCCGCCGTGACCCGCTCGTTCCAGTCGTGATAGGGCACGGCGGAGTCTTGCAGTTCGACCGCTTCGAGCCACGGATTTTCTCGTGGCGGTTGATAGAAGTGGCAATGGATGCAAACGTAACGCTGCATCGCGTTGAATCTCCGCGGGGCCAGCCTGTGCAGCGGTTACAAAGGGTCCTTGGCTGCGAGACCACGCCCGCGCAAGAAACATGGGGGCGTCACGCACACTACCGCCCCCACACTCCGCAACATAGCTCTGTCGCGCACACAGGGGTATAGACATCTCAGGTACTCCCCCGGACAGGACAGGTTCAACTGCCATCCGAATGCGAAGGCTCTACGCGGGAAGAGGATCTCTCGCCAAGCTTCGCCAAATGCCTGAAAGCCCTGCCTGGAGCGAGTTTTGGAGCGATTTGTGCCGAGGAATCTTGCACATAGCGGGCTGGCACTTTGGTGGAGTGTGCTTGGCACGCGTGTGCCATTTTCAGATTGACGGCGTAGTCGTACATTCCCAATTGAGCAGTTCTGGGGGAGGGCTGCCCGGGCGTCCTGAGTTGAAAAACTCGGACGCCCGTTTTAATTTTCAGCCGCCCCTTGGTCCTTGGGGGCTGAGCGGTTCAGGATCGCAGCAGGGCGCGATGAGTTGTTGCGCTACCTCTGGTATTTCCCCATCCATTCTGTGTGTCCCACGATGTGCCCTTCCATGGCGTGTTCCACGTCGCGCTTGCTGGCTCCTGCGGGCAAGGGCAATTCTGCGTTGAGCGCATAGAGCTTGAAGAAGTAGCGGTGAGGTTTTCCCGGAGGCGGGCAGGGCCCGTTGTAGCCGATCTTCCGGAAGTCGTTTCTGCCTTGCCGAGTGCCGTCCGTGAACTGCTCCTTCTTTTCGAATCCGGCACGCAAGCCACGAGCGTTTCCCGGGACATTGAAAATGACCCAATGGACCCATGTTCCCGCAGGTGCGTCGGGATCATCGGCAATCAGGGCGAACGACTTTGTCCCGGCGGGTGGCTCTCCCCATTCCAGCGAGGGAGAGCGATCCTCGCCCTCACAAGTCAGTCCCCGGGGGATGTCGGCGCCATTGGCGAAATCAGTGCTGTGGAGAATGAAAGCCATGGCAGATACTCCTTTCGCGTTGGTCTGGGCCTGCACGCGCGAAATGAAGGAAGTTCCGCACGCGAGCGCCAGGAAGAGGGCTAGAGTGCAAACAAGTTCCGCCTGAGCGGTGGGAGACAGGTGAGCAATTGTTGAGCGGGAGGACTGCACGGGGCGCACCCTCTCAGTTCGTGGAGATCGTAAAATTCACCGTGATCCGGGCCTGAGTCTCGACCGGCTGTCCGCTCTGGTAGTACGGCTTGAACCGCCATTGCTTCACAGCCTCGCGGGCGGCTGCGGCAAGAATCGTGGGACCGCTGACAATCTGGAGTTCCTGAATCGAACCTTCGCGGGAAATCAGCGCCTGCAAGATCACCGCGCCCTGCACTTTCATCTGGCGTGCCAGCAGCGGGTAGTCCGGCGGCACGGTGACGCTGACGTTCTGCTGCGTCTGCGGCGACATCTGCACGCGGTCGGCGGCGTTGACCACCGCATTCTGGGTCGGGGCGGCCTGGGAGGCCGGCGACGCCGCGCCAGAATCCATATCCAGGCGAATCGCGTTATTGCGGGACGGCACCTGGGTGCGGCGATTGCCCGCGACGACCTCAACTTGCAGGGGCGGCAAGGCAGCGCGCTCCGCCGTAGCGGTGAAGGGGGCAGCCGGCCTGGTTGGCTCCGGCGTCTTGGCCGCCGGCCGATCCATCTTCATCGACGCCGAAACTGGGGCGGCGGCTGCGGGCGCCGCGTTCCTGGCCGGGGTGGCCACGTCCGGTGCTCCTTCAGAAGCGGGGAACCAGAAATCCCAATCCTTGAGAACGACGGCCACCAGCGCCACGAGAAGGATCGCCAGTGCGATCAGCATCCGCTTGCGTTGCACGGTGGGATCGGGAACTGCCGGCGGCGGCGCGAGGAGCCGCTTTTCGGGATAGGGATCTCGTTGGATTCGTTCTTCAGGCGTCGGCACGAAACATCCTTGCAAGGCCCGGGGGTGGCGCGTGCGACTAGTATGCCCTGAAACCAGCGGCAATGCCAGTGAATCTGGAGGCGGGCACGTCCCGGACAAATGCTGCTGTGTGACTTGTGTCACAGCCAGCTGTGGCACTTATCACCGCCGAAGGTTCTGCCCGGACGCACACTGAGTACGTGATATTCGTCACAGGGCAGAGCGCGCTGTAACCATTGCGGCCCGCGCTGCCTGGAGCGGTACCCGAAGGGGGTGCAACATGCTCTCGCCATATGGACTCGACATCATCGAAAGCTGCCTCACCTGCAAGATGCGCGCGGACCGGATTTTCTGTGATCTGCCGACATCGGCGCTGCAGTCCTTCGAGAGCATCAAATACGCCACCGCTTATCCCAAGGGGGCCGTGCTGTTTGTCGAAGGACAGGCGCCGCGCGGGATTTTCGTGCTTTGCAAAGGACGCGTGAAGCTGTCGATCTGCGCCAGCGACGGCAAGACGCTGATCCTGAAAATTGCCGAGCCCGGCGAAGTGCTGGGCCTGAGCGCGACCGTGTCGGGCAAGGCTTACGAGCTGACAGCGGAGACGATCGATCCTTGCCAGGTCAACTTCGTAAAGCGCGAAGACTTTCTGAAGTTCCTGAAAGAGCACAGCGACGCGTGCTTCAAGGTGGCGGAGCAACTCAGCGAGAAATACAACGTCGCCTGCCACGAAGTGCGCTCTCTCGGGCTTTCGCACTCGGCCGGCGAGAAGCTTGCCAAGCTATTGCTGGAGTGGAGCTCCAAGAATGGCGAAGCGCAGAAGCAGGAACCCCGCCTGAAGCTGGCGCTGACGCATGAAGAGATAGCCCAGATGATCGGCACATCACGAGAGACGGTGACCCGCCTGTTCGCCGACCTCAAGAAGCGGCAGATACTGCAAGCCAAGGGTTCCACTTTGGTAATCCGGAACAAAGCCGCCCTGCGCGCCCTGGCGACGAGCAGCTAGTAAGTGCGGTTGCAACGGGTATTTTGTGCGTAGGGTCACGGCATTTCGTGACTGCAATCACTGTTTCTCTCCTCTCCTTGAGATATCTACGATGAAGGAGAGAGGTTATGTCCCAGAGTTGTTTCGATTGCACCCAGCGATCGGATCGGGTTTTCTGCGATTTGGCTCCCACCGCGCTCGCGGCTTTTGACGGGATCAAGTCTACCCAGATGCTCCCGAAGGGAACCGTGCTATTCCGCGAAGGTCAGGTGTCGCGCGGGGTCTTTCTCCTGTGCGAAGGGAGAGTCCGGCTGACGGTGTGCTCGGAAAACGGCCGCCGGCTGACTCTACGCACCGTGACGGCCGGGGAACTGCTCGGACTGAGCGCCTGCCTGGCCGGCGGCGGCTACGAGGTGACGGCGGAGGCGGTAGATAACCTGCGCGTCGCCGCGGTGAGCCGCCGAGACTTGCTCCGCTTCCTGCGCGAGCATCGAGAGGCCTGCTTGCACGTGGTCAACCTGCTCAGCGAAGACCTGCATGTGGCGTACGATCGCGTGCGCAGCGTGGGCCTGGGCCGAGTGCGCCGCGCGCGCGTTTCCTAGGTTCTACGAAGCTCTCGACAAACTGAAGATTGTGGTCAGTGCTATTCTTCGGCCATCCGTCGCACGGTGGGATGCGACCCTCCGCCTACTTGTGTCCGCAGCCGTGCCGATTCCACAGTAGATCAGCCGGGCAGGTTCTGCCGTTTGCACGCGATGCCGCGGCCAGCAAGTTTGCTGAGGACGCGTTCTGCGGCCCGGCCGAGAGTTCGAGGAGTGGATGCAATGACACATCGATTCGCAGTGGGCCTGGTTCTCCTGCTGGCGATGTTCGGAGCCGGCGCCGCGGTGTCAGCCCAGACCGCGCCGGAGAAACCAAGCGCAGCCGGGGCTTCCTCCGCGTATGCGGGATCGGAGGCCTGCATGACCTGTCACGAAGACGTGTACAAGAAGCAGTTCGAGGGAACCCCGCATTTTCAAACGACGAAGAAGGGCGGGCACGGTTGCGAATCGTGCCATGGGCCGGGCGCCGAGCACATTGCCGGCGGGGGCGATAAGTCGAAGATCATCCGTTTCGCCGAGCTCAGCCGGGCCGAATCGAGCCGGCGCTGCCTGGAATGCCACGGCGAATCGCAGACGCAGCGCCATCACGCGGTATCGGCGCACGCGAGCAACGATGTCGGATGTATCGACTGCCACAGCCCGCACCATGCGAAAAGTGAACAGCACCTGCTGGCGAAGTCGCAGCCAGAGCTGTGCTACGGCTGTCATGCCGCGACCAAGGCCGATTTTGCGCGGCCTTATCGGCATCGTGTGAACGAGGGCCTGGTCGAGTGCAGCGACTGCCACAACGTGCATGGCACGGCGGGGTTGCGGCAGGTGCGAGCGACGCAAGGTGGCGAGGCAACCTGCTACAAGTGCCACGCCGACAAGCAGGGCCCCTTCGTCTATGAACACATGCCGGTCAAGACGGAAGGATGCGGCAGTTGTCACACGCCGCATGGCTCGACGAATCCCAGGCTTCTGCGTGTGAGCCAGGTCAACCTGCTCTGCCTGCAGTGTCACTCGTTCCCGGGACCGGGCCCTTCGGGACCCGCACACAACCAGTCCCAGAAATATCAAGCATGCACGATGTGCCATGCCGCCATTCATGGATCCAACGCCAACGCGGCGTTCATGCAGTAGGGAGGAATCTCATGACGAATCGAATGGAGAATGCAGGATCGAAGTACTGGGGTTCTATCCGATCGCATGCGCGAATGTTGGGGACCATCGGGTTGTTGGGGTTGAGCCTGGTCTTTCCCGCGACCGGACGCTCGCAATCACAATCGGCAGCACCGGAAGAGGTCAGCTACGGCGGTTATCGGGTGCATCAGTCGATCGAAGCCGGCTACCGGTTTTCGGATGTTACCGGCAATGAGAGCATGTACGACACACTGATCAACCTGCACGAAGGGCCGCGCATCTTCGAGCAGACACTTTCGATGCGTTCGGAGAAACACCAGGGTGTGCTGTTCGACGATCTGTTCTTGACCAGCCTGGGTTGGGGCGGTGATCCCAATAACTACCTTCGTATGCGAGTCCAGAAGAACCGGTGGTACGACTTTCGGGCTTCGTTCCGCCGCGACCAGAACTACTTCGATTTCAATCTGCTGGCGAATCCGCTGAATCCGGCAACCTCGGTGCCGAGTGTTTCGATCGAGGCGTCGCCTCACACCTTTGCCACGCGGCGGCGCATGAGCGACTTCGATCTCTCACTCCTGCCGCAATCGAAGATCAGTTTCCGGCTTGGATATTCGCACAACAACATGACCGGGCCGTCGTGGACAAGCATCCATGAGGGCACGGACGCGCTGCTGGCGCAGCCCTGGAGCACCACGCAGGACATGTATCGGCTGGGCGTGGATGTAAAACTGCTTCCACGCACCGTATTAAGCTATGACCAGTTCTGGAATGCATACAAAGGCGATACCGCAGCGAATTTGAATTCCACTCCCTACGCGTTGGCAGACGAAACTCCTGTCGACCTGGGGCTGCCATTCAATAGCGCCGCCAGCCAGCCGTGCGCCACGCCGCTGCTGGGGGATGGAACAGCCAATCCGGCCTGTAATGGATACTTCGCGTACGGCCGCTTCAACGCGACGCGAAATTCCTTCCCGACCGAACAGCTGAGTGTGCGGAGCAGCTATCTTGCTCATGTTGATGTGACGGGAAACGTCAGTTACACATCAGGGGACATGAAACTGCCCAGCTACGCGGAGCTGTATGAGGGCCTGACGACACGCACCCGCGCGCGCAACTCTGATACCGAGGGCACTGCTTTGGTTCATCGGGTGACTGCATCGGCAGACGCGGGCGTGACGGTACATCTCACGGACCACTTCCGGCTGGTGGACAACTTCCGCTTCTACAATTTCCGCTTGCCGGGAGCATTCGCCTACACGGCGACCACGTTGTATGGAGCGACTCTGCTGTCCGTTCCCAACGTGTTCGATCCGGCGACGTGCCCGCCTCCGTTCACGGCCGCGACGTGCCCGCAACACAACGCCAGCTCAGGGGCCGATGTCGCAGCCGTGCTCGATCAGAATTTCCTCAAACAGGACCTGAAGAGCAACACGGCGGAACTGCAATACGATTTCAGCCGGAAGCTGACGGCGCGGGTGGGCTACCGGTACCAGCGCCGCACGATCTTCGAATCGTCCAGCGATGTGCAGGACCTGACGTTCTATCCCACGCTGGCGACGCGCGGCGCATGTGCGACCGGGACGGTGGATGCGGAAGGCGTGTGCACGGTCACGACTACAGCCAGCGACGATGCCACGACAGAGATCGAGAGCCATTCGCTGCTGGCGGGCGTTTCAGTCCGGCCGCTGACCGGACTGCGTCTGAGCTTCGATACCGAGAAGGTCTACGCGGACCACGCCTTCACGCGAATCAGCCCACGCAAGGAATCACGCTATCGCGTGGTGGGCAGTTATACGCCGCGTCCGTGGGCGGTGATTGGAGGGACCGTCAACACACTGACGAATTCGAACGGCGATGCCGACATCCGTTTCCGCGGGCACAATTACAACTATGGTTTCAATGCCAGCCTCAACCCGCATCCGCGCTTCGGGCTGGATCTGGCTTACAACTATTCCGACTACCAGCAGAACTCGCTCATCTGCTTCAATGACACGCCACCGACGGGCGTGACACTGCCGGTGGTTACGAATGCCGGCGATTGCTCGGCGAACGATGCCGGCAACCCGCTGCTGACCGACAGCTACTACCAGAGCAAAACGCACTACGGAATGTTCCTGCTGATGGTCAAACCGCTGGCTCGCGTGACGACGCGGGCCGGCTATAGCGCGACAGCGGTGAGCGGGCAGATACCGCAGTTCAATATTCTGCAGCCGCTGGGATCGCTCGGCTACGACTATCATCAGCCGCTGGCGAGCCTGGATGTCGACCTCGTACGCAATGTGACCTGGCATGCCGGCTGGAACTACGCCCAGTATGGAGAGAAGGACTTTGCAGGCCCCACGGCGCCGCGTTATTTCCACTGCAACGAGGTGTCGCTGTCTCTGAAATACGCCTTCTAGAAAATGGTGCCCGTTTGCTCCTCGGGGCGGTTTCGGCCGCCCCATTCGTTTGGGGAGCTCTCCGTCCTGAGTTGGAACCGCTGTCGTTGCGGTTACTTCCGGTACACATTGTCCCAGTGACGGAAATCACAACTGGAAGTGCGCTGACTCACTGTCCATGCGTTCATCTGCCTTCGAAAATGGAAGCAGAAGCTCAGTCGAACAGGGCAGGGAGGAAGGTCAGCAATGCCGGAAACATGCACCGTCCAGGCGCGCCGGAGTCCAGGGCGGCAGATTGCGTTCAGCATCCTCGTTACGGCGCTGGCGTTCTCTCCGTGTTTAGCGGCGTCCAAGTCCAAGGCCATCCCCAAGCCGACCACCGATGACTGCCTGGTCTGCCACGGCGATAAAGGACTCTCCACCGAGCGTGACGGCAAGACGGTGAGCCTTTATGTGGATCCTGACAAGTTCAAGGCGTCGATGCACGGCACGATGTTCACCTGCGTCGATTGCCATACCGACCTGAAGAGTTCGCCACACGAAGCGAAGCCGGCGAAAGTCGAGTGCAAGACGTGTCACGCCGACCAGCAGGCTGCGTATGACCGTAGTTTTCACGCGAAGGCAATCGCTGCCGGCGACACGAAAGCTGCGACCTGCACCGACTGCCACGGCAGCCCCCACGAACTGCTGGCCGCGGGCGATCCGAATTCGCGCGTGAGCCACCAGAACATTCCGAAGACCTGCGGCACCTGTCACGGCGAGAAGTTCGTGATGGGGGCGAGCGGGCACAGCACGCAGCCGTTCCTTTCGTACGAGCAGAGCGTCCATGGGCGCGCCGTAGCCAACGGCTCCGACAAGGCTGCCGTCTGCACCGACTGTCACGGAACACACGAGATTCTGTCGGCGAACGACGCCAAGTCGCCGATCTTCAAATTCAACGTGCCGGCAACCTGCGCCAAGTGCCACGGGCCAGTCAAAGACGAGTTCGTGCAGAGCATCCACGGACAGGCCATCAGCCGCGGCAACTGGCAAGCTCCGGTGTGTACCGATTGCCATGGCATTCACTCCATCAAGTCGCACCTGGACCCGAGTTCCTCGGTCTCGGCGCAGAATCTGGCGCAGATCACCTGCGCGAGATGCCATGAAGGCGTCAGGCTGTCACAGGAATTCGGCGTGGAGGGAAGGCGGTCGTCGACCTACCTGTCGAGCTATCACGGACTGGCGTCGAAGCTGGGATCCCAGGTGGTCGCCAACTGCGCCAGTTGCCACGGCGTGCACAACATTCTTCCATCGAACGATCCGCGCTCCACGATCAACCGGGCCAACCTGGTGAAGACGTGCGGACAGTGCCACCCGGGCGTGAATGAGAAGTTCGCGCTCGGCAAAGTGCATGTGGATGCGCCGATCTCGGCCGATATCGGCAGCGTCGCAGTGCGCTGGATACGCCGTTTCTACCTGAGCATGATTTTCGCCGTGATCGGCGGCATGCTCCTGCACAATCTGATCATCTGGCGGCGAAAAGCGATTGAACAGCGCGACCTCTACCCGCGGTCGATTACGCGCATGAACCGCAGCCAGCGCTGGCAGCACCTGGCGCTGCTGATCTCGTTCTTCACCCTGGTGATCACGGGATTTGCGCTGAAGTATCCGGACTCCTGGCTCGCCATGATTCCGGGCATGGGCGAGAAGGTGCGGGGAATTATCCACCGCATCGCGGGCGTCACGATGATCGGCGCCAGCGTGTACCACATCATCTACGCCATCCTGTCGCGCGACGGGCGGCTGCTTGTTCTCGACCTGCTGCCCGAACCGAAGGACGCAACGGATGTCCTGGGCACGCTTCACTACCATCTCGGATGGGGCGGATCCAAACCCGAGTTCAAGCGGTTCACGTATGCCGAGAAGGCGGAGTACTGGGCGCTGGTGTGGGGCATCATCGTTATGGCGACGACCGGTACCATGCTGTGGGCGAAAGTTTTTGTCGGCAACCTGCTGCCGCGCTGGTGGCTGGATATCGCGACCGCCATTCACTTCTACGAAGCCGTACTCGCCACGCTGGCAATCATCGTGTGGCATTTCTACCAGGTGTTCCTGGATCCGGACGCGTACCCGATGAATTGGGCTTGGTGGGACGGCAAGGTCGCGCGCCATCACTACGCCGAGGAACATGCGCTCGACACGGAGACACTGCTGGCCGACGCGGAGGCAGAAGCCGCGTCCGAACATGCTGCATCCGCCACTTCGAGCGACGAGGCCGAGGTCACGGAAGAGTCTGGAGGCCGGAAGGAGTAGACGGCTTCGCCCGGGATGGGAATCCGCGGCATAGGAAGCGTCCTCCGATTCTGGTATAAGCATAGGTTTCGCGAGAACTGCAACGCCAGAGGAGTGTTTGCGCTATGCCCGAATCAAGTCCGAGTGAATCCGCACCGGTGGCAGGAATGGAGCGCGTCCGCCAACTCCTGCGCAATCCAATCTCGATCATGGGAATGGCGCTGGCCGCGGTGGCCCTCGGTAACATTCTCTTTCTCTTTTTCCGCGACCTTACAGATCCTCATCCCAGTCCGTACGTCGGCATTCTCGCGTATATGGTGGCGCCAGCATTCTTCGTCCTCGGCCTGGCGATGACCGTCCTGGGAGCGTTCTACTACCGCCACAGAAAACTCAGCTCGGAGGGGATATCGAGCCGGTATTTCCACCTGGACTTTGCGGACCCAGCGCAGCGCGGCGCCGTCGCATTTTTTCTGACGTTTCTGGTGGTCTTCATCCTGATGAGCGTGATCGGGAGCTATCGCGCATACGAATTCACCGATTCCGTGAGCTTCTGCGGACAACTCTGCCACACGGTGATGGCGCCGGAGTTCACGGCCTACCAGCAATCGCCGCACGCGCGCGTGGCGTGCGTCGACTGCCATGTAGGCGCAGGAGCGACGTGGTACGTGAAGTCGAAGCTGTCTGGGGCGCGCCAGGTGTTCAAGACGGCGTTAAACACATTCCCTCGGCCCATTCCTACTCCGGTCCATAACCTGCGCCCGGCGGCAGAGACGTGCGAGACCTGTCACTGGCCAAAGAAGTTTTACGGGGCGCAGCTGAAGGTCTTCAATCATTTTTCGAGCGACGAGAAGAACACGCCGCGGCAAATCCGGTTGCTGATCAAGACCGGCGGAGGCGATCCGGCCACGGGAGAGCCGGAAGGGATCCACTGGCACATGAACATCTCGAACGAGATCACCTACGTCGCGACCGATGAGCAGCGTCAGACGATCGCGTACGTCCGGGCGAAAGATTTGCAGGGGCGAGTGACCGAGTACTTCGCAAAAGACTCGACGCTCACAAAGGACCAGATCGCCAAGGCAGAAAAACGGCCCATGGACTGCGTCGATTGCCACAACCGTCCGACGCACATCTACGTGCCGCCCGACGTGTCGGTCGATCGATCCCTGACGGCGCACCGGCTGGATATCAGCCTGCCGTACCTGAAACAGCAATCGGTGACGGCGCTGACAGGAAAATACGACACGACCGACGCAGCCATGCAGGGCATCGCGAAGACGATCTACGAGTTCTACAACAGCAAGTATCCAGAAGTCGCAAAGAACAAGCAGCCGGAGATTCGCAATGCGATCGACGAACTGCAACGGATCTACAAGCTGACCTTCTTCCCCGAGATGAAGGTCGACTGGCGAACGCATCCTAACAATATCGGGCATTTCTATTTCAACGGGTGCTTCCGCTGCCACGACGGCAACCACGTGAGCCCCGAGGGCAAGGCCATCCGCAAGGACTGCAATATCTGCCACACCATCCTGGAGCAGCAGGAAAACGCCGTGGATATTTCGTCATTACCGGGACTCGAATTCAAACACCCGGTGGACCTGGGCGACATGACCGCAGTCAACTGCAGCGATTGCCACAGCGGGGGAGTCGGGCCGTAGGAAGTCCACAAATCGGCCACGGGCAATCGGCAAGCAGTGTTGCGCCCGCACCGCTAGGGTGCGGCGAAGCCTCCGATCGCAAGATCAGATTCAGTGGCAATGTCCGGCAAGATGATGTGCAACGCCCGGCTCTTCTGATCGTAGGAAGTCTTCAGCGGGGATCCGCTGGGAAGTTTCACGTCAGCCTTCGCTGACGGCCATCCGTAGATCACCACCTCGAAGCTTTTCCACCACGGAGCGAACGTACCCTGGCGCGCACCAAAGTGCACGCGCAGGGAGCTGTTCGTGGACTCGCAGGTGAAGGACTGGCGCAGAAACTCGCCTTGCTGATAGCGGAAAGTGTGGCCGTCGTCGAGATAGATGGAGCCATGACAATCGGGACCGGGATAGACGCGCAGTTCGAGCGGACCGCTGGGAATCTCGTCGGTGTTCTGGATCACCGGCTGGAGGGGGAGGATGCTCCCTCCGCGGACATAGACGGGCAGCGTGCCGAGGGTGGGCTGGATTTTTTGCGGTTCGGGGAACTTCGTTCCCGGTCCGGCGCTGGCGATTTCGGCAATGGAAGGGCCCTTAGGAGTCGCGCTGGCTTGCGTGCCAGTCCAGAAGTCATACCACTGGCCGCGAGGCAAGGAGAGGTCGTATTCGTCGAGGGTTTCGCCGAAAGGCTGCGGAGCAATCAGCAGGCTGGGACCGAGGAAAAACTCGGTGTCGAGGCCGCCAAAGCCGGAAACGGTCTCAGGGAATTCCAGGAACAGGGGACGCACCAGTGGTAGGCCGGTACGCGAGGACTCGTCCGCAAGGGCGTAGACGTAGGGCAACAGGCGATAGCGGGTTTCGATGTATCGTCGGCAGATGGCTTCTTTCTCTGGTCCGACGGTCCACACCTCATGCGGCAAAGTACCCTTGGCAGAGTGGTTACGGAAAAGCGGCTGGAAGGCGGCGAGCTGGGTCCATCGGGTGAGCAGGTCGGGAGGAGGCGACCCATTGAAGCCGCCGACGTCGGCGCCGACCATGGAAATGCCGCTCATGCCGAGATTGAGGACCATCTGGGTAGCGAGACGAAGATGGTTCCAGGTGGCAAAGTTGTCTCCGGTCCAGGTAAAGCCGTAGCGCTGACCGCCGGCGAACGTGGCGCGGGTGAGAACGAAGGGACGTTCGTCCGGGCGCAGTTTGAGCAGTCCTTCGTAGGTGGCACGCGCGTTTTCGAGCCCCATGATGTTGTGGATCTCGGCATGGGTCGCCGTGCGCGCAGCGAAGCCGGGTTCCTCGATGCGATGGACGGAGTTGAGCGGCATGGTGAAGGCAGGGCCGCTAAAGACGGCAGGCTCGTTCATGTCGTTCCAGAAACCGGCGACACCATCCTGCGTGAATTGCTTGTAGAGGCCGCCCCACCAGTCGCGAGTCTGGGCTCGAGTGAAGTCGGGAAAGACGGCGGGCCCCGGCCAGACGACGCCGACATACTCTGTGCCATCAGGGCTCTTCACGAAGTGGTCACCGGCATGACCCGAGTCATAGGGGGAGTATCCCTGGTTCGGTGCATGAGCAATGTGCAGGTCGGTGATGTTGACGACGCGAAAGCGCTGCTTGCGAAGATCCGACATCAGCTTCGGGAAATCGGGAAACGTCGACGAGTTGACCGTGAATGGCCGGTTGCGGTCCTGATAGTCGATGTCGAGGTAGAGAACGTCGGATGGAATCCTGTCCTTGCGAAGGCGGTTGGCAATTTCGCGAACCTGGGACTCGGGAGTGTAGCTGTAGCGGGACTGCTGAAATCCAAGGGCCCACAGCGGTGGCAAGGGCGGCGTTCCCGTGAGGTAGGCGTAGGCTTCAAGCACCTGCTTCGGGCCGGGTCCGTAGATCAGATAGTAGTCAAGGGGCCCGCCCTCGGAACCGAACGCGTAAGCGTCGCGAATCTGCTTACCGAAATCGAACCAGGTGCGCCAGGTGTTGTCGAGGAAGAGTCCGTAGCTGCGAGTCGAGCTGATGCCCAGGAAGAAGGGAATGCTCTTGTAGAGGGGATCGATCGATTCCTGCGGGGCGATGTCACGATTCCACAGCGTGTACGCCTGATTCCGGCGGTCGAATTGGCCTGTTTTGTCGCCGAGGCCGAAGTAGTGCTCGTCGGCGGGCATTTCCTTATACACGGAGAAGCCGCCGGCCTGAAAGCGGGCAGGGCGGCCGACGGCGTCGGCGGAGATCACATTGCCGGCGAGATCGCGGACAATCAGGCGAAGGGGCGTTCGTTCCACACGAACGTCGAGCGCAGCGGTGCGGAAGCCGACGGCATTGGCATCCTGGACCGCCTGCACGTCGATCGACTTGCCGCGCGGTCCGGAAAGGACCGCCCAGGAAGCATCCTCCGGCAGGGTTCCGTCAGGAGCGATCCGTACGCGGAGGATATCGTCGCGCAGCGCGGTGATACGCAGGATGGCGGCGCCGGCGTGAATCTCGAGGCCGTCGCGCAACGGCTGAGAACCGGTAGCGGCATCGAGCGCAAGGGTGGAGGATGCGGTTGTCTGCGCCGAGGCGATCAAGGTCAAAGCGACGAAAAAACCGAGCATGAGGACAAGGAAGAGACGGCAGGAAGGCTGCATACCCATTCGCTCCGCAAAAAAGGCTTTCGATGGGAGCCATGATATCAGCCGCGGCGCGATGCCACGGGCCGTATTTTCATGGGCTTGCCCTAGTGACATTCATCACAATTCGCTGTGATAACACTCACGGCTCAAGGTTCGGCCTTGCACTATCTTCATGACCAGGGTGAGGTCAATCTCCATGGTTCCCAACGGGAAAGAGGCGGTGAGCATGCCGGGCAACGGCAACGGACACTCCGCACACACTCAGGAATTCAAGCCGCGGCTGATCTTCTGGGAAGTGACCAAGGGCTGCAATCTGCGCTGCATTCACTGCCGGGCGACGGCGACGGAGCTGAGTTCCCCGAGCGACCTGCCGACGAAAAAAGCGCTCGACATCATTGACCAGATCGCGGCCGTTGCGAATCCGATTCTCGTGCTCAGTGGCGGCGAGCCGCTCTTCCGGTCTGACATTTTCCAGTTGGCGCGGTACGCCACGGACAAGGGCCTGCGAGTTGCGCTGGCGACCAACGGCACGCTGGTCACGAAGGAAGTCGCCCGCATGATCGCCGATGCAGGCGTGAAGCGAGTTTCCATCAGCCTGGACGGAGCCGACGCAACCACGCACGACACCTTCCGTGGCATCCCGGGGGCATTCGAGGCGGCGCTGTACGGATTCCGTAACCTGAAGGAAGTCGGCATGTCGGTGCAGATCAACACCACGATCGCGCGGCACAATGCGCATCAGTTGCCGGCGGTGCTGGAACTGGCACGTTCGGTTGGCGCGGATGCGCTGCACACCTTCCTGCTGGTCCCCGTCGGCTGCGGCGTGGATATCGCCGCCGAACAGATGGTTCCGCCCGAAGAATACGAGCGCATGCTGAACTGGTTCTACGATCAGTCGCTCGAAGGCGGCATCGAACTGAAAGCGACATGCGCGCCGCACTATTTTCGCGTCGTGCGGCAGCGGCGCGCGGCGGACCGCCGCGCTGCTGAGGCCATTGCGAAAGCAAATCCTGTAACTCATCCTGTTTCCACTCACCCTGCTTCCATCGGGCCGACGGACATACTGATGCCCGGCGGCACCGGGATTTCACTCAAGCCGCAAGGCCCTCCTCCTGGACATCACACTGGACATCCCAGCGGGCATCCCAACGACATGAACGCGATGACGAAGGGTTGTCTCGCTGGGACCGGCGTGTGTTTCATTTCGCACGAAGGAGAAGTTTTTCCCTGCGGTTACCTACCGGCGATTGCCGGCGATCTGCGGCACGAACAATTCGCCGAGATCTGGGCGAATGCGAAGGTCTTCAACGAACTCCGCGACACCGACAACCTGAAAGGGAAGTGCGGCTGCTGCGAGTTCCGCAATATCTGCATGGGGTGCCGCGCCCGGGCGTTTGCGGCCACCGGCGACTATCTGGACGAAGAACCGTTCTGCGTGTATCAGCCGAAGTCAGAGCATCTGAAGGCCAAAGTACTGGAAAAGGTGAAATAGAAGCTTCATACCCCTCATAAAAGAGCGGGAAGAGGTTCACGACCTCCTCCCGCTTTGTTTTCTTGAGAGGAATCTAGTCGACTGCGGCCCTCTCCTCCAGTTTGTCCAAAATGCCGACGGCGGCATTCAGGATCTCGGGGTCGACCTTGCGGTTCGAAGAAATGGCTTCGGCGAGGGGAATGGAGACGATCTTGTTACCGCGCAGTGCAGCCATCTGGCCGAACTCGCCGCGGTGGACCATGTCGATGGCGCCAAGTCCGTAGCGGGTGGCAAGCACGCGGTCGAAGGCACTGGGCGAGCCGCCGCGCTGGATGTGGCCGAGCACGACAGAGCGAGTTTCAAACCCGGTGCGTTTTTCGATTTCGCGCGCCAGAACGCCGCCGATGCCGCCCAGGCGCAGGTGGCCGAATTCATCGCGCCCAACGTCCTGCAGGACGGGGGCGCCGTCGTGCATTTCGGCGCCGCCAGCAAATTTGGCTCCCTCGGCGGCGACGACGATGCTGAAATAGCGTCCCCGCGCATGCCGCTGCTTGATCAGATTCGCGACCTCTTCAATATCGAAGGGAACCTCGGGAATCAGGATTACGTCGGCGCCGCCGGCGATGCCGCTGTAGCAGGCAATCCAACCGGAATCGCGGCCCATCACCTCGACCACGAGGACGCGGTTGTGGGCTTCCGCGGTCGTGTGGCAGCGGTCGATGGCCTCGGTGGCGACATTGACCGCCGTGTCGAACCCGAAGGTGAAGTCCGTACCGGCGAGGTCGTTGTCGATTGTCTTGGGCACGCCGACAACTTTCACTCCATTGGCGAAGAGCTTCTGCGCGACCGAGAGCGTGTCGTCTCCGCCGATGGCGACGAGAGCGTCACAGCTGTGTTTCTTAAGGTTGTCGGCACAACGCTGGATTCCGTCGCCATGCTTGGCGGGGTTGGTGCGGGAGGTGCGCAGAATGGTTCCGCCGCGAGGGAGAATGCCGCCGACCGTAGAGAGATCGAGTGGCGTGGTCTTGTTTTCAAGGAGTCCGCGCCAACCTTCCACGAACCCGATGAATTCGTCACCATAGTGAAATGTTCCCTTGCGCACAACCGCGCGGATCACGGCATTCAGGCCGGGGCAGTCGCCACCGCCGGTAAGTATGCCAATTTTCATTGCCGGTTCCTCGTGAGATAGATTTGTCCGGTCCCGCGGACAGAGCCGCCGGTACAAACAGGGAGAAAGGGCCGGAGCTTACAAGAGTACCAGAATTCGGCGTCCTGTCTCGCCATTCCCTCGCGCCGACTTCGATTCTTCTTGCGCAGAAAGTGTTCCTGGTCATAACTTGCGTCACCCGTTTATTTTGTCGACAATACTCGCCGGACCTCGACCCTTCATGCCCAAATTCCTGCGTGCACTTCTCTGGATCGCCATCAGCCTGCTCGGGGCTCTTGCCCTGGGCACGATCGCCTTGCGCCGCGGCGAGGAGATCAACGCCATGTGGCTGGTGGTGGCAGCGGTCTCGACTTACGCGGTCGGATATCGTTTCTACAGCAGGTTCATTGCGGCAAAGTTGCTGGCAATCGATCCCCTACGAGCCACGCCTGCGGAGCGTCTCGACAACGGACGCGACTTCGTTCCCACGAACAAGTGGGTCGTTTTTGGGCATCACTTTGCCGCCATTGCCGGACCAGGACCGCTGGTGGGACCGGTGCTGGCGGCGCAGTTTGGCTATCTGCCCGGGACTCTGTGGATTATTGCGGGGGCGGTGCTCGGCGGCTGTGTGCAGGATTTCGTGATCCTGCTCTTTTCCGTGCGGCGCGACGGCAAATCGCTGACAGAAATGGCGAAGACAGAAATCGGGAAAGTCGGCGGATTCGTCGCCTACCTGGCGGTGATCAGCATCATCGTGATCCTGCTGGGGGCGGTGGCGCTGATTGTGGTCAACGCGCTGAAGTCGAGCCCATGGGGGACGTTCACCATCGCCATGACGATGCCGATCGCCGTGTTGATGGGCATTTACCTGCGGCATATCCGGCCGGGTAAGGTGCTGGAGACGTCGGTCATCGGATTCGCGCTGGTGCTGGCGGCAATTTTCGGCGGACAGGGGGTGGCGCATTCGCCATCGTGGGCGGCGCTGTTCACGTTGTCGGCGCCGACGCTCGCGATCCTGATCATTATTTATGGATTCTCCGCTTCGGCATTGCCGGTTTGGCTGCTGCTTGCGCCTCGCGACTACCTCAGCACATTCGTGAAGCTGGGGACGATATGCCTGCTGGCCATCGGGATCGTGGCGGTGCGGCCATCGTTGCACATGCCGGCGCTGACGCGCTTTGCCGATGGCACGGGGCCGGTTTTTGCGGGCACGATTTTTCCGTTTGCGTTCATCACGATCGCATGCGGAGCCGTAAGCGGTTTCCACTCGCTGATTTCGAGCGGCACCACGCCCAAGCTGATCCGCCGCGAGCCGGAAACACGGATGGTGGGCTACGGCGGCATGATCGCGGAATCGATGGTGGCGATCATGGCGATGATCGCCGCCTGCGTGCTGCAGCCTGGTGTGTATTTTGCGATCAACAGCCCGGCGGGAATCGTGGGACAGACGCCGGATGCGGCGGTGGCAACGATCAACGGCTGGTTCCCGGTGACGGCAGCCGAGATGGCTTCGCTCGCTCGGGCGGTGGGAGAGGAGACATTGTTTAACCGCACTGGCGGCGCTCCCGCGTTCGCCGTCGGCATGGCACACATTTTTTCGCGAAGCCTGGGCGGCGACGCGGTGATGGCGATCTGGTATCACTTCGCCATCATGTTCGAGGCGCTGTTCATCCTGACGATTCTCGACGCCGGCACGCGGGTCGGCCGCTTCATGGTGCAGGATGCGCTGGGCCACATCTGGAAACCTCTGGGGCGAACGAGCTGGTATCCGTCAATCCTGCTGACGAGCGCAATCATCGTAAACTTCTGGGGATACTTCCTCTGGAACGGGGTGAAGGATCCGCTGGGAGGGATCAACTCGCTGTGGCCGTTGTTTGGGATCTGCAACCAACTGCTGGCGGCGGTTGCCCTGTGCGTTGCAACGACCATCGTGATCAAGTCGGGGCGGGTGCGGTACGTGGCCGTGACGCTCATCCCCTTGTGCTGGCTGGTGGCGGCGACATTCAGCGCAGCGTGGCAAAAGGTGCTGAATGCCAATCCGCGGATCGGATTTCTGGCACATGCACGACAACTGGAAGCCACGGGCGCGAGTGCGCGCATGATCTTCAATGACCGGCTGGATGCCGCGGTCGCAGGTGTGCTGGTCGTGCTGGTTGGCGTGGTCGTGATGGAGTCGGTATGGGAGTGGGCGCGCGTCTTGTCCGGCCGGAAGGCAGCAGAAGTCAAGGAAGCGCCTTTTGTCATGACGAAGCTGGCGCTGGAGGAGCCGGGATAGGGATGAAGACGGCTGACAGAAGCACTTTCCCGCCTTCAGGGACGCAACGACCGCGTGCGGTGATCGTCGGGCAGATCGCCGCGATGCTCGCCAATCTCGGAGGGACCTGGCTTGCGGTGCTGCGCGAGATTTTCGACGAGTCTGCATACGAACGTTTTCTTGCGCGCAATGGTATGGAGCGCTCCCGCCGCAACTATGCGGCTTTTTGTCGGGAACACCATCACTCGAAGGCGTATCGTCCGCGCTGTTGCTGAGTTCAGGCGCAGCTGCTTAGGTTACTTTCCCCAGCATTCCACGTCGAACGAAACAGAGAGATAATCTGCGCAGGAACCAGGAGGTCAGCCATGAGGAATTTGGGCCTCTGCCTCGTCTTTTTCGTTCTTATTGGAGTTTCGAAAGCGATCAGCCAAGATCTGAGCCAGCCGCAACCTTCGAAACCGTCCATCCTGAACCCAGACAAGAAGGCGTTCGGCGAGTGGGTACAGCGCTTGCCGAAGGCGGGATCCTTCCCGATTCGTGGCTATCGCCTTTGGACGGCTTCGGATTCTGAGTCAACTTGCGCGACGATGCGAACCTATCGTGTTGAGCGCGAAGCTCCCGACTCTGACGTAGTAGGTCCGTCGGGCTATTCCACATGCGTGTCGATGTCGAAGTTCCGCGTTCAGGATGCGGTTATGCCGTTGGCCGAACCCGGTCCCGCGGAATAACGAGAGCCAAGAGCGAAAGGCTAAGAGCCAAGAGCTGAGTGCTAGACTCTTCGCATGCGGGTCCTCGGCATCGACTGCGGTACCGAATACACGGGATACGGAGTGGTCGACCTGCTCGAGGATGACCGCCTGGTGTACCTGGATTGCGGAGCAATTAAAGTTTCGCCGCGCGAGCCGATGCCCATGCGGCTGTCGCGAATCAATAGCCGCTTGCAGCAGTTGATCTCCGAGCACCATCCCGACCGAGTGGCGATCGAAGATGTCTTTTACGCTGTGAATGTGAAGTCGGCGCTGAAACTTGGCCAGGTGCGGGGCGTGGCGATGCTGGCGGCTGCGGCGGCGGGACTTGAAGTCGCCGAATATTCCCCGCTTTCGATCAAGTCGGCGGTTGTCGGGTACGGCAAGGCTGAAAAACATCAGGTGCAGCAGATGGTGGCGCGGCTGTTGAACCTCGACCAGATTCCGGAACCACCCGACGCAGCGGATGCGCTAGCGATCGCGATCTGTCATCTGCACACGGCGGCGACGCGAGAGCGACAGGCACGGACCGGCTGAGAGCACCCTCCTCGCGCCAGGTCGCCCACTGCGGGAACCGCGTCTGGTGCCAACCAATGTCACCGCAGTGCACGTCGAATTCCACACTCACGTTACGGGCGTCGCACTCCGGCGATGGATTAGGACACGAATATTCGTTTGGGCAGGCGAGCGCCACGAGCCGGCAATCTCGCAGTATGCTGTTTGGAACCGAATCGTGAGGATTTATGCGCCTTCCCCGAACTGCTTTTGCGCTGGTGATGCTGCTGGCAGCGTGTGGCATTGCGCATGCCGCCAAGAAGGCAACCTGCAGCTTCACTACGTTCGACGCACCGGCGGGTTATTCGTTCGCCCAAGTCAATGGCATCAGCGATGACGGTACAGTTGTCGGCCAGTTAGAGGACAAAGGATCTGGAGTACTCGTTGCGTTCTCGCGCAGCGCCTCCGGGAAGTACACCTTGTATCAGGCGCCGGGCTCCAACCTTACGTGGTTCAGCCGGCGCAACTCGCCGGGCGTCAATGTCGGCTCGTATCTCGACAGCAAGAACCCGCCGCACGTGCACGGCATGGCGCAATCCGGGTCGAACATGGTGGAAGTGAACTATCCCAATGCGACGCACACCTGGCTGTACGGAATCAACGCCGCAGGGGTTGTCGTGGGGAACTTCAACAAAGGCACGACCACGAAAGGATTCAAGCTGGACGGAAGCAAGTACACAGTGATCCAGTATTCGGGCGCGCTGCTGACGACGCCAGAAGCCATCAACGACAATGGCCTCGTCGTTGGGTCCTATTCCGATGGCAGTCTGTACCACGGATTCGTGTGGCAGAGTGGCTCGTTCACGACGGTGGACGCGGCCAATGCCCGCTTCGGAACAGTTCTGACTGACGTCAACAAGTCCGGCGTGGTTGTGGGGAATCGCCTGTCTGCGGATCGCGCGTTCGGCTTCATCTACAAAAACGGCGTGTTCTGGAACATTGTGTATGCAGGAGCCAAGAATGCCACCGCGGGCGGGATCAACAGCAGCGGCGCCATCTCAGGGCAGATCTACTATTCCGCGACGAATAAGCAAGGCTACACGGCAGTTTGCAAGTAGACTCCGGCATTGCACTGCTCAGTACCCAGGTTCCCGAAGAAGAAGGGCTGAAAAGCGAGTGCCGGTTTGCCGGCTCCGCTTGACGAACTTCCATTCCGTGCCCAATCATGGATGGCGGCCCATGGTGCGTGGATTCTACGTAGCTTGTTTGGTTGTGCTCTCTTCTGTCGCCGCATTTTCCCAGGTCAAGTCCGATCCCGCGACGGTCACATTCACACTCGACTTTCCGGGCTCGATCCCCGGCCACTATTCGTTCCGTATCGATCAAAGCGGGGCGGCGCACTACGAATCGAGCGGCAAGACGTTACCTGAAGAGGAGCAAGACGACAGTTTCACCTATGACTTCGCCGCCTCGGAAGCGACACGGCAGAAGATCTTCGATCTTGCAGCCCAACTTGGCTATTTTCAGAAAGATCTCGATTCTCACCGCAAGAACATGGCGTTCACGGGCAAGAAGACTCTCATGTATAAGGACGCCCAGCGTGCCGGCACGACCACCTACAACTACACCTCCGATGTTGCCGGACAGGAACTGACCGGGTTGTTCCAGTCATTGTCGGCGACGCTGGAGTTCGGCCACCGGCTAGAGTACGCACATCGTTATCAGAAACTCGCGCTGGCGGAAGAGCTGAAGAAAATGGAGGAGTCCTCCCGAACCTCACCGATCGTGGAAGTGCAAGCGATCGCTCCTATTCTTCGTCAGATCATCAACGATCCTGGGGTGATCAACGTGACCCGTGCCCGGGCGCAACGCATGCTGGAGAGTCCCCCCAAAGGTACAAACTAGGGTTCACAGAGGGGCAGACGAGTGTGTGGGGAAGCCGCAGGGCCTGAATCCAGAGGGGCACCAACCTTTAGAGTGCAATAAATCGCTTGACTTCGCCCGGCCAGGCTACCAGACTGACTAGTGACCTCCGACGAGTGCCGAGTCTTGTAACTTATTGGCGTTAGGGTAGTTACATGGAAGGTTCTCATGGCGGAACGATGCGCCAAGGAGGTTCTTCGGCGATTGGGGCGATGCGGCAACTAAGCGAGCCTCTGTCGTGCTCTAACAAGTAGGGGCAGTCCCAGGAGATGCATATATGGCGATCGGGAAACTGGGGTTGTTGGCGTTTTGGGGCGTTGTCGCAACGGCGCTGTTTGCGAGTTCGGCGGCAGCAGAATCGAAGGCCCGCATCGTTCGTCTCAGTGACGTGCAGGGCAACGTGCAGATGGACCGTGCGACCGGCAACGGTTTCGAACGGGCTTTTCTCAACATGCCGGTGATCGAAGGGACTCAGCTGAAAACCGGCGAAGAGGGCCGCGCCGAAATCGAGTTCGAGGACGGGAGCGCACTGCGCATCGTGCCGGACAGCGAAGTGAGCTTTACGCATCTTGCCCTCGGCGACGATGGCCGGAAGTTGAGCACCGTGCAACTGACGGGCGGGACGCTCTACGTCAATGTTCGCGGGCAGAAGGGCGATACATTCACGGTGAATTTCGGCAGCGAGACGGTCACTCTAACGGAGCCAGCGCACTTCCGTCTGGACCTGACAAGTGACGAGGCAACGCTGGCTGTGTTCAAGGGCCGGGTAGAAGTGAGCGGGCAGTCCGGTCCCGTGGAAATCTCGGAGAAGCACAGCGCGACGTTCGACGTGCACAGCGATCGCTACGAAGTCGCGAAGAACTACGAAGAGGACCCGTACGACGACTGGGACAAACAACAGTCCGAATATCACGACCGTTACGCCAACGCGCGCAATGCGGACGTGTCGTCGCCATACGCGTATGGCTGGAGCGATTTGAACTACTACGGCAGCTACTTCTCGGTTCCCGGCTATGGCATGGTCTGGCAGCCTTACTTCCTCGACGCGAGCTGGGATCCGTACATGGATGGCGGCTGGGTCTGGTATCCCGGGTATGGGTACATGTGGGTCTCGGCGTATCCGTGGGGATGGATGCCGTACCGGTATGGCAGCTGGACGTTCCTTCCCGGGTATGGCTGGGTCTGGCAGCCCGGGTACTGGAATACCTGGTATACGGTGCCGCGGGTTGTGAATCCTCCGGCGAGAACGGTGATCCCACAGCCACCAGCCCGGACGCGGACGACCGTGATGGTCGGGCGGGGTTTGGCGACACTGCCTGCGGCCAGGACGACACGGTTGACGATCACGCCGGGATCGGCCGGATTGGGAGTGCCGAGGGGCGCCGTACGCGACCTTGAACGCGTGGCTCGGGAAGCGAACCGGAGCACACGTCCGGTAGAAGTCAGAACTGACCGTGCGGCCGGTCCGCCAGACACGGGCGCCGCGCCCGCTCCGCCAAGGACAGGCTCGCCTGCTCCTTCGCGGCAGGTCTCAACTCCGCGGACATCGTCTCCGCCGCCGGCGCCGCGAATGCCGTCACCGCCTCCATCGGCGCCGTCGCGGAGCGCGAAACCGCACTAGAATCCTTGCAGATGAGGGCGCCCGATGCGGACGCCCTCCTCATTTTTGTCGGGAAGAGCATAAGGCCCGACTACTGGACCACGATCCCGGCGTAGCCGACGACGGCATCGCGGTCTCCAGAGACGTCGCCGGAAGTGGCGTACTTCACGAGCGTTGCCGAAGTCGCTCCGAGACGCTTGGCGGCAGTCAGCATGGCAATCGCGGGGCCGAAGCCGCACATGCTGACATCTTCGTTCATCACGACATCCCACAGGCCACGCGGATCGAGGTCTAACACGCGCTCGATCGCTTTTCGGTCCTTCACGCGAGTGACAGCGTCGGGCTCATAGTGGTTCATGTCGCTCGAGGCGACGATCAGAACCTTCCCGGACTGGGATGCGATGACATTGCCAAGGGCCTCGCCCAGCGCGCGCAGGGTTTCATAGTCACTGGTTCCAACCGCAATGGGAAGAAAGCGCAAGTGAGGGTTCCGCATCTGCAGAAAGGGAAGTTGCACTTCGATGGCGTGCTCGGAGCGGTGCGCGGCGCTGTCTTCACCAGCCTGGTGACACTGCTGGAGAAGTGCTGTTCCGAGGTCGTTGTCGGCGGCCACCTCGCCGAGAGGGGTCTGCCAGGACTCGCGCGTCATAACGGCCAGGGGGTGTCCCATTCCCGTATGGTTCGGGCAGAGAACCACGGCGCGGTCGGGGACATCGATGCGCGCATACACTGCGCCGGCCACGTGGCCCGAGAACATGTATCCGGCGTGGGGCGCGATGCAGCCGATGGCGGAGATCCGAGGTGCGTCGACGGTGTGAGTGAAGATTTCGATCTCCTTCCGGAGGTCCTCCGGGCGACGGGGATAAAATCTGCCGGCAACAGCCGGAGTGCGGACGGAGGAAGTCATGGGGAGCCTCCTGACTTCAGCATTCAGTTCCGGGGTCGCAGCGGGGTCCGCCGGGACTGGAACTCGCGTGCTACTCAGTTCCCTCGTGCAGGGCACGGAACAGAGCAGCGCTCTTGGCCAGAGCGAGTGCTTCGGCTCGAACCGTTGGTTTCACTGCGCTCTTCGCCAAGGCGGCGCGGAGCACAGCTTCATCGTATCGCGTCCGGAGGTTGTTCCACAGTGTCTTGCGTTTTTGTCCGAAGGACAACTTCAGGAAGGCGACGAATTCGTTCTCGGGGACATGGAGTTCGGCGGCGCGAGGGGCGATGGTCATGCGCACGACGCTGGAATGGACCTTCGGCGGCGGTGCGAATGCCCCAGGCGGAAGCGTGAACAGCTTCTCCACGCGGGCGTAGAGCTGCGCTGTGGCCGACAGCAGACCATAGTCGCGGCTGCCTGGGGACGCAGCCAATCGGTCGGCGACCTCCTTCTGCACCATGATCACGATCGTCGAGAAATAGCTGTGATACTCGAGCAGGCGCAGCACGATATCGGACGTGATGTAGTAGGGAAGGTTGCCGACGACAAGCGCCGGCTCGGGAACAAATGTCAACCCAGGGCGAACACTGCCGGGTTTGGGCCCAAAGACCGTATCCAGCTCGATCTTGAGAATGTCGCCCTCGATGACTTCCACGTTCGGACGAACGGCGAACATCATGCGCAGCTGCGCAGCAAGCACGCGATCGAGTTCGACAGTGATGATTCGTCGGGCCTTGGGTGCGAGGAGCGCGGTAAGCGCGCCACGGCCGGGGCCAATTTCGAGCACGGTTGCGTGCGAGATGTCACCCAGGGCGTCGACGATGCGGTGCGCGGCTGCCGGGTTGGCCAGGAAATGCTGGCCGAGCTTGGGCTTATGACCTTTGTGCACGGTGGCGCCTTTCGGCACGTTGACCCTCGTTCTTTTTGCCGATTAGACTGGCAGGTTCCTTTTTGTTTCGCAAACATCATAGCTTGAGCGGGGCAAATTGCCCCTGCCAGGAGGCCTTCAGACATGCACATTGCCTTCGTAGCTTCCGAGTGCGTTCCATTTTCCAAGACGGGAGGGTTGGCTGATGTGGTCGGCGCGCTGCCCAAAGCACTGGCGGCCCTTGGACACCAGGTCAGTGTTTACTTGCCGCGTTATCGGCAGACGAAGCTGACCGACCCGCAAACTGTGGTACGGAGCATCACGGTACCATTCGATGACAAGTATCGCTTCTGCTCGGTCATGACGGCGGGCAGCTCTTCCGGTGTCCGGTTCTATTTCATCGACTATCCGCCCTATTTCGACCGCGAGGCGCTGTATGGCACCTCGGCCGGCGACTATCCGGATAACGCCGAACGCTTTGCGTTATTTTCGCGGGCGGTGCTTGAGGCCTCGAAGGTTCTGGGTGTGCCGCATGTGTTCCACTGCCACGACTGGCAATCGGCGCTGCTGCCGGTTCTGCTGCGAACACTCTATGCGGAGGATCCTGCGTTTCGGGATGTAGCTACGGTCTTTACCATTCACAATATGGGCTACCAGGGCCTTTTCCCGCCTGACATTCTGCCCCTGCTGATGCTGCCCTGGGATCTGTTCACGATTGCGAAGATGGAATTCTTCGGGCAGGTGAATTTCCTGAAGGGAGCGCTGGTTGTCTCGGATTTCATCACGACCGTGAGCAAGAAATACAGCCAGGAGATTCAGACGACCGAATACGGATTCGGACTCGAGGGGGTGCTGCGCAACCGCGCGGCCACGGTGACCGGAATTCTGAACGGTGTGGACTATGACGACTGGAGCCCGCAGACGGATAAATTCGCATCGGCGAAGTATTCCCCGCAGGACTTGGCCGGCAAGAAGCAATGCAAGGCGGATCTTTTGAACACATTTGGGGTTGCCAGTCCTGACCTCAGCCTGCCCGTGATTGGCATCGTGTCGCGCTTTGCGGCACAGAAGGGCTTCGACCTGATCTCGCAGATCATGGACCGGCTGGCACGCGAAGAGATGATTGTTGTGGCCCTGGGCGCCGGCGACAAGCCTTACGAGGAGATGTTCCAGCGCTTGAACAGGCAATTTCCGAACAAGATAGCCGTGAAAGTGGCCTACGACAACGCTGTGGCTCACAAGATCGAAGCGGGCGCAGATATGTTCCTGATGCCTTCAAAGTATGAGCCGTGCGGCCTGAATCAGATCTACAGCCTGAAGTACGGCACGGTGCCGATTGTGCGTGCCACGGGCGGTCTTGACGACACGATTGAGCCCTGGGATGCGCGCACTGGCAAAGGAACCGGCTTCAAATTCTCCGACTACAACGGGGAGTCACTGCTGGCGACGATCAAGCAGGCATTGCTTGCGTTCCGCGATCAATCGTCGTGGCAGACGCTCATGCGCAACGGGATGGGCAAGGACTTCTCCTGGGGAGCTTCGGCGCGGGAGTACGGGAAGATTTACGACCGCGTGCGGCAGATGCGCACGACGGTTGCAACTCCGCCAGTGGATCTCAGGCGGGAACTGGTGTTGAGCTAATCTTCCGACTCAGCGACCAGCGGCTGGCGACCGGAGACTGTCGGCGCTACACTCAGTTCTCAGGTTGACCGGCATGTCCGCCCACACCATCTTCCACGTCGACATGGATGCTTTCTTCGTGTCGGTCGAGGAGCTGTTCGACCCGTCGCTGAAAGGCAAGCCCGTAGTCGTGGGCGGCCAACGCGACGAACGGGGAGTGGTTTCTGCCGCGTCCTACGCCGCCCGCAAGTTCGGCGTACATTCGGCCATGCCCCTGCGCACAGCGGCAAAACTCTGCCCGCAGGCGATCTTCGTCAATGGACATCCGGAGCGGTACCGCGAATACTCGACCCGAGTGCATGAGGTTCTCTGCCAGTTTTCGCCACAAGTCGAGATGGCCTCGGTCGACGAGGCGTACCTCGACATGAGCGGCACAGAACGTCTCCATGGGCCGCCGCTGCGCTCGGCACATCGGCTGCATGAAGCGATGAAGGAGGCGACGCAGCTCAATTGCTCGATCGGCATTGGCACCTCGCGCCTGATCGCCAAGGTCGGATCGGCAAAAGCCAAGCCCAACGGTGTGATCTGGGTTTTGCCGTCGCAGGAGGCGAAATTTCTGGCTTCGCTTGATGTTCGTGACATTCCCGGAGTCGGGAAAGTCACAGAGCAGAGGCTGCGCGAAATGGGAATCGAGCGCGTAGGGGACCTCCGCCGCTTCGACGATGCCGAACTGGAGGAACGTTTTGGGAAATGGGGGCTGGCGCTGGCCGGCAAAGCTCGAGGCGAAGATGCCGGGGGCTGGTTCGACAGCGAGGTAGGAGAGAACGCCGATCCCAAGTCGATCAGTCATGAGCATACGTACGAAGAAGACACTGCCGACGAGCAACGGCTGCACTCGACGCTGATGCGGCTCAGCGAAATGGTTGGGCGGCGCCTTCGCGAGGGAGGCTACTTCACCCGGACCATCCAGCTGAAATTGCGCTATAAGGATTTCACGACCATCACCCGGGCCCACTCCCTCGAGGAACCCACACAGCTCGATACCGAGATCTTTGAAACTGCGCGCCGCCTCTTCCGGCAAAATTGGAAGAAGGGAATACCGGTGCGGCTTCTCGGCGTACAGACATCGAATTTTGAATCCGGCCCCGCGCAGATGGATCTGCTCGAGCCGACGCGCCAACAACGCTGGCAGAAGGCGCTCGCGGCCGCCGATCATCTTCGGGACAAGTTTGGGGAATCGAGTATCGGTCTAGCGAGCGGAATGAAGGGCGGGTTCCGCGAACGGGTTCATGAGAACCCGGCAGCCTTGCCGGGGAAAACGCCACGCAAGAAACCGGATCAAACCGGCTGATTGCCGCTTGGTCGTGCGATCTGGCTTCGAGCCCGCCGCTGACTTTGCTTCCAACACCGCTGCGGGTCTAAAATCCTCCCGTCAATTTGCCCCAAGGAGGACCCCATGCCTCGCTTGTTTCAGTTGCTTGCCTGCGGTTGCGTACTCGTTTTCGTCCTTTCATTGATCACGTGCGGCTCGGAGCACTCCAGTGACGAACTCTACGTGCTCGTCTCCGCAAATATCCAGGTGCCGTACTGGAAAACGGCTGGCGCAGGATTTTCGCAGTCCGCGTCGCAGTTGAAAGTCAGATACGACTTTGTCGGGCCCGACGAATATGACCCGAAAGCCGAGAAGGATGCTTTCGACAAAGCAGTCGCGAAGAAGGCGACGGGCATTCTGGTGTCTGCCGCCGACGCCAAGCTGCTCAAGGACAGCATCGATGCCGCGATCGGCGCCGGGATCCCGGTGATCACCGTCGATTCTGACGCGCCCGCGAGTAAGCGTCTGTTTTTCATCGGGACGAACAACTATCAGGCCGGGGTGACCGGGGGCCTACGCCTCGCCGCAGAGTTGAAGGGCAAGGGCAATGTCGTCGTGTTCACCATGCCAGCCCAGGCAAATCTGGCGGAGCGGCTGCGCGGCTACCGCGACGCTTTGGAGAGTCATCCCGAGATCAAGATTGCCCGTGTCGTCGATATCGCGGGCGATCCCCGCGTCGCCTTCGACACGACGACGGAGATTCTCGGCAAAGAGAAGGACAAGGTCGATGCGTTCGTCTGCCTGGAAGCGCAGGCGGGCAAGGAAGTGGCGACCGTGCTCAACTCGAACAAGGTGACCAATAAGGTCGTGATCGCCATGGACACCGATCCTGACACGCTGGAGTGGATCCGCAAAGGCGTGATCGCCGCGACCATCTCTCAAAAGCCTTACACCATGACCTACGTGGGATTGCGGATGCTGGACGACCTCTACCACCATAAGCTGCCAAACATGTCGTCGGATTTCTCCAAGGACGTGTTTGCACCGGTCCCGGCATTCGTCGATACGGGCTCGGCGCTGGTAGACAAGGCCAACGTCGAAGCATTCATTCAGATGAAACAGGCGGCGACGGGGAAATAGATTGCAGAAGTCAGATTGCAGAAGAGCTACGAGCTTCGAGGTGTGAGCTTCGAGCGATCGAGGGCAAGTTTGCTCGTAGCCCATGGTTCAGAGCTTTTCACTTTTGCAATCTGACTTCTTACCTCTGCAATCAAGAGATGTATTCGCGGATATAGGGGTCGCGTGACGAGGCGAGATCGTGCGCATTGCCATCGAAGATCACCTTGCCGTCGCGCAGTAACAGGAAACTCATCGGCACCTCGCACTGCTGACCCCTGGGGAGCGGCACGAGCTGGTTCGTGTTCTTGTCGAACTGATTTGTGGCCATCGTGAAAGCGTCCTGCAGGCGATGGGTGACGAGAAGCGCGCTGGTTTTATAGACGTCGCGCTGTTTCATGATCAGTTCGATGATCGTATTCGATGTGACCGGGTCCAACCCGCCGGTGGGCGAGTCATAGAGAAGAACTTCCGGCTGCGTGATGACAGCCCGGGCGATGGCGACGCGCCGCCGCATGCCGCCGGAAAGTTCGGACGGAAACATGTCGATGGTGCGTTCGAGCTCCACGAAGCGCAACGCTTCGCGCACCCGACGGTCGATTTCCTCTTCGGAAAGGCCCTCCTCCATGAGGCGGAAAGCAACGTTATCGCGAACCCGGAGCGAGTCGAACAGGGCACTCTCCTGAAAGACGATGCCGACGCGGCGACGCAGGTCGAACAGTTCCTGTTCGGACATGCTGGTCACTTCTTCGCCCAGCAGGGAGATCCTCCCACTGTCGGGGGGAAGCAATCCAAGCGCGAGCTTGAGGATCGTGCTCTTGCCTGATCCTGCTACGCCAAATAGCGCTTTGGTTTCGCCGTGTTCCAGGCGGAAAGAAACACCGTCCAGGACGACGTTCTCCTCGAAGGCGATGGCAACATTCTCGAAGACAATGGCGTACTGCGAGGCTTCCGGGTGTGCAACTCGCGTATCGCCGATGGGCAGAGTGGGAGTCGCCATCGCTTATCTGTACCCGAGAATCGCAAAGATCAGCTTGGTGATAAAGAAGTCGACGACCAGGATCAGGACAGAGGAAGCGACGACAGCCTGGGTTGTCGAGCGGCCAACGCCCTGCGTGCCGCCGCGGGTGGACATGCCGTAGTAGCAGCCGATGGTGGAAATAATGAAACCGAACAGGACCGGCTTCGCCAGGCCCATGAAGACGTCGCGGAAGACGAGAATCTGCCACGCATTCGACCAGTACTGACGCGAGTCGAGTCCGAAGAGCAGGCTGGCGACGGCATTGCCGCCGACGAGGCCGAGCAGATCGGCGATGATCGTCAGGAAGAACAGCATGAACACGGTGGCGGCAACGCGCGGTGTGACCAGCTTCTTGCTCGGATCGGTGCCGAGGGCACGCATGGCGTCGATCTGCTCGGTCACGATCATCGAACCGAGTTCGCTGGCCATGCCGGAGGCGTTGCGGCCTGCGACCATGAGTCCGGTGATCAGTGGGCCGAGTTCTGTAACCATTCCGATGGAGACCAACTGGCCGATCAGCGTGATGCCGCCGAAGCGCTGTAGGGTGTTGGCCGAATTCAAGGCCAGCAGGGCGCCGATGGAGAGGCCCGTGAGCACGACAATGGGGAGGGAGCCGACACCGATGAGGTCCGCCTGCATCAGCATGTCCCCGGCGTAGAGGGGCCGGCGGAAGAAATTCGCCAACGACTGCAGCGCCAGGAGGGAGTATTCCTGAATCGACAGGAGCGCTTCTTTGGCGACTTCGACAGGCGAAATCAGCTCGATTTCCAGTGCCATGTGATCCCAGAGACTATAGCAGAGCGAAAAAGGTAGTTGCACACCCCAGCGCCAGCGGCCCGTTCAGGAGAGGTTGATGGGGGATCCTGAATCCGCTCAGTGGTTGTTCTTCTTCTTGATCTCGATACCCAGCCGCTTGATCTTCTGGTTCAGTGTCGATAACGGAACATGGAACCGTTCCGCGGCTTCCGTCTGGTTCCAGCCGCATTTCTCCAGCATGTCCATGATGATGCGACGCTCGCAGTCTTCGACGATGTCAAAGAGGGAAGCTCCCGGATCGGCATCCAGCAAGGGGACCGGAGTCCCGCGGCCAACGATGTGGTCGGGCAGGAGATCAAGTCCAATGTCGATCTCGGACGACAGCACCACAGCGCGCTCAATCACATTCTCCAGTTCGCGCACATTGCCCGGCCATGGATAGTTCAGCAGCGGGCGCAAAGCCTCGGGTGTGATACGGCGGCGCTGGCGATCGTTCTCATCGGAGTACTTCTTGAGGAAATGATCGGCCAGCGGCGGAATGTCTTCGCGGCGCTGGCGCAGCGGTGGCAGATCAATCGTGATGACATTGAGCCGGTAGAACAGATCCTCGCGAAAACGTCCTTCGCGCACGAGCAGGCGCAGATCGACGTTGGTGGCAGCGATGATGCGAACATCCACCTGCATCTCCTGCACGCCGCCGAGGTGCATGAACTTGCGGTCCTGCAGCACGCGGAGAATTTTGCTCTGGGTGTCCAGGCTCATCGTGCCGATCTCGTCCAGGAACAAAGTGCCGCGGTCAGCCACTTCGAACAAGCCCTTCTTGGAGGCAATGGCGCTGGTGAACGCACCTTTCACGTGGCCAAAGAGCGTGGATTCGAGCAGGTCGGGCGGCATAGAGCCGGTGTTGACCGGCACAAAGGGCCGGTCACGGCGGGGCGAATGCAGATGAATCGCTTTGGCAATGAGTTCTTTGCCAGTCCCGCTCTCACCCTGCAGCAGAACCGTGGAGCGGCTGGGCGCAACCTGAGAGACGAGGTCGAAGATCTTAAGCATCGCCTCGCTCTTACCGACAATGTTTTCGAAATCGTAGCGCTGTTTCAGCGCACGCTTGAGCTGAATGTTTTCTTCGACCGCTTTCTGGCGCGCCACGGCGGCGCGCACATCAGCCAGCAGCTTTTCGTTATCCCAGGGTTTCTGGATGAAATTGGCGGCACCGGTCTGCATGGCCCGCACGGCGTTCTCGACCGTGCCGTAGGCGGTGATCATGATGACCGCCTGCTCGGGGTTCTGCATGCGGATTTCGGCGAGCAGATCCATTCCATTTTTATCGGGGAGCGCAACATCGAGGAGAACGACATCAAAGACACGTCCGGCGAGGTGCGCGAGGCCTTCGCGGCCTGTCGCGGCTGTCGCCACCGAATATCCCTCGAGTTGCAGCAGAGTTTCCAGCGATTCCCGGATCTCCGCTTCGTCATCGATCACGAGGACGGAGCCCAAGCTCTCCGGCATGCTTATGTTCTCCGGCATAGTTCGACGCGAAACCACCGCAGCTTCAGACATGGACGGCCTTCCTGACTAGGGGGAAATCCAACGTGAAGGTTGTGCCCTCGCCCGGCCGGCTCTCTACGCGGATCTTCCCCGCATGCTCCTGAATGATGCCGTAGGTCACGGAGAGCCCCAGACCGGTACCGCGGTTCTGGCCTTCGCCGGGCGAATTCTTTGTCGTGAAAAACGGATCGTAGATCCGGTGAATGTGTTCCTGCGCGATGCCGGCGCCAGTATCGGCCACGCGTACGCTGACAAGATCGCCGTTCTGCGTCGTGACCCGCAACACGCCGCCTCCGGCCATGGCATCCTTGGCGTTCAGGAACAGGTTCAGGAAAACCTGTTGCAGCCGTCCCGCATTCCCCTGGATGGCGGGAAGGCTCATTTCGAGTTCCTTCTCCACTTTGATTTGCGCGATCTTGAACTGGTGTTCGAGCAAGGCGAGCGTGTCGGCGATCACCTTGTTGACATCGATCTCGGTGAATTCAGTTCCGGTCGTGCGCGAGAAATTCAACAGGTTGTTGACAATCTCTGACGCGCGGAAGGTCTGCTTCGTGATCTTCTCGAGCAAGCCGGCTTTCTGCGGATCCGACTGCAACTGCTTGGCCAGCATCTGGGTATACGACGAAATCACGGCCAGGGGCGTGTTGACCTCGTGAGCGACACCTGCCGCCAGAAGCCCGATGGAGGAGAGTTTGTCGGCCTGCGAGAGCTGGGCTTCCAGTTCCATGCGCTCGGTGATGTCGTCCATGATGACCAGCCGGCCAACGACGTGGAACTTGCGGGTCACGAGCGGTGCGATGGCCACGTTGACCGTGCGCCATTCCCCGCTCGGCGTGCCGAGGCGGAATTTGTAGAGATTGTGGATGCCCGGATTCTGGCGGACGCGGTAGAACTCCTCTACGAAAGCGGCCGGGAAGACTTCACTCAGCGACCGTCCGACCGCCTGCCAGCGCGGCAGGGCATACATGACTTCCATCTGCGAGTTCCACGACTCGATACGATCCTGCAGATCGACCGCGAGCACGCCGACGTTGATCGACTCGACGATATTCTCGTTGAAGTCCTTGAGGCGTTCATACTCGGTGACCTTTTGCTCGAGCGAGGCGTACAGGCGGGCATTTTGAATCGCGATGCCGATATAACCGGCCAGCGTCTCGAGCAACTCGACGTCTTCGCTCGAAAGGAAGTCGCCATCCATCGTCTTACCGAGTCCGAGGAAGCCGATCGTCTTCTGCTGCGCGTGGCAGGGGATGTAGTAGTTGAGGTCGAGGCGGGCAATTGCTTCCTGCGCGGACGGCGTCTCGCGCGGGACCAGGTGGGTGTTCTCGAAGAAAACGTGCCCGATGGCGTCTTCGATCCTGGGTTTTGCGAGGAAGGAGAGATCGATGCCCCCGAGGTGCGACATGCCGAACGACTTCGTGATTTCGAATCGAGAACCGTCGGGATTGGCGAGGAAGATCGCCATCCGGTCCACCAGCAGCGTTCGCGACAGGCGATCGGTGACCGAGGTGAGCATCTTGTTCAGATCGGTTTCGGAACTGAGCTCACGGCCGAACTCGATCAACGTGCGGCGGTAGTCGTAGCGTGTGCGGTAGAAGAACTGGTCGAGCTGGTCCTGAATCCATTTCCGCACGGGGTCGAACAACAACGCCGTCACTGCGATCGCGACCATCAATCCGTAAGGACCCGTGCTCGGCACTTGCGTATGCACGAGTTCCGCGATTCCAGCCACGCCCAGAAAATACGCTGCCACGATCGCTGCAGCCGCGAGCGTGTACGCCATACCGCGCTTGAAGATGAGATCGACGTCCATCAGGCGGTAGCGGAAGATGGCGTAACCGAAGGTCAGCGGCAGTAAGCCAAGGGACAGCACCGACACCTTCATGCTGAGTGTCGGCATCACCCCGAACAGGAACGGCACGACATACAACAAAGTAAAAGGCGTGATGGCGAGAATCGTGCCGCGGGTGATCCACTTCAGTTGCTGGCGAAGAATGGGCGTGCCGGCGCGGTGATAGCGGTAGACGAGCACGTACGCAGCAGCCGCGAAGAGCACGGTCGAGTATCCCCAGTGCAGCCGATCCAGGTTCCAGCGCAAGTGCTGGCTGGCTTGCAGGAACTGAATGGCCAAAATCTGTACTCCCAGCAGGATTGCTCCGGGGATGTAGAGGACAGGCGGCAGCCACCGGTTCCGGCTCACGAATGTGGGCCGCTCCGGAAATACGAGCACGAAGTGCAGGAATAACGCCGCCTGGAGCAGCCATGCCACTTCGTTGCACCAGAAGATCGTCCAGTCGAAATCATTGAACTTGCCGGTGTAGTGGAAGGCGTAAAAGACGAACGACACCAGGCAGAAAATGTAGAAGTGGGTGGAACCCACTGCCGTCCAGCGGCGCAGGAAGACGTACAGACCAATTCCCAGGTAGATGAGGGCAATCAGCCGCAGCCAATCGTTCATGGAGCGGTCGGCGGGCACGAGGACCACTTCCACGTCGACTGGGAACGAGCCACGGATCAGGGAGTAGGTGGCCTTTGAATATACTCCCGAAAAGTAGAGCTGCCGGCTCAGGCCGGCGGAGGTCGTTACTTCACGTCCATTGACGCTGATCACGGTGTCGCCGGAACGAATACCAGCACGCGCCGCGGGGCCGTTTGGGTCCAGCCGAGCGGCAATCAGGTGACCGGTCTTCTCCATCCACCAGACACCGTCGTCGGGAAACAGGTATTGTTTGTCGACTTTGTAGTTGTAGCCCGAGAAAACGATGGCGGCGACAGTCAGCAGGCCCAGAAGGATGGCAGTAAAGCGGGCCTGTAAGTCGCGGTTCATGGGCTGGGACTGTGTCGCTGCGGCAGGACTAGAGAACTGCCGCTGTGCAGGTATCTGCAACTGATCTGCCACGGGCTGTGATTCTCTGTACAAATAAGTCCCTTGCCTATAGCGACTTCCATGATTATAGAGGCGGTTCCATCCGGTTGATATGAAATATGGAATCGGCATGTATTTATTTTGGAATTGGCATGCCAGTCAAGCTCTTTTGCGGTTGGGCCAAGATGGCGCTCCTGAGGACCTGGGCGGGAGCTTGGAAGACAGCGAGGCGGGCGGGAACGGTGCGGTTAGAGAGACGAGAGATCACGGGCAGAATAGGCTCAAGAGCGCCACAAAAACCTGCTGAAACTGAGATCTGATGCAATGGAAGGGTCCGTGAACTTCCCCGGGTTCGCGTACCCCTTCCATAGTTAGCCCCCTCAACTACTTAAGCGAGGCGAGCAAAATCGTTTCCGAGGCCGGCACGTTCTGGGCGCGCAGCTCTGCTTCCGCCCTGCTTTCCTGCAACTGGTAGGTTCGCGCGCTGCCTTCCAGGCGGACGCTGGACAGGAAGTACTGACTACCATAGCGTCTGAACACGAGCATGGTGTTTTCAGAAGCTCTGCGAGTTTCACCCGCAGACGACACCGAGAGCGCGCTGGTGCGGGCGTCGACGTTGCGAATCGAAAGAATCTTGCCATTTAATCCCGCGGAGCCTACGACACACTCCCCGGCGGGAATGATTTTGTTGTTGACTATGAAGTCGAACGGAACCTGAGCTTTGACGCTGGACTGCGTCAAGGACTGGGCGGCCAACAGGCCCGACAGCAACAGCAGCGTCACCGGGAGCATCCACTTTTCGCGTTTCATAATTCACCTCCGTGAAAATCGGGAAGCTCGGTGGAAGAACCTTCTCTGTTCCCCACAAAGTGATGCCATATTGCGGCAAGCCTCTAGAAACGTCCATGGAGCCTGCCTGAAGCGGTCTGAATTGATCTGAAGGCCACGCCGCTCGCACCTCCCATGGCGCAGGGTTCTACGACTCCGGATCGAAGAAACGTCAGGGCTGCCAATAGCACTAGTAACTTGCAAGCTGTCGGCAGCGAGCGGCCCGCCTTGACAGTCATCGCCTGCCAGACCAGAATCTCTCACTGGCCGAAAGAGGATTTAGGGAGCATGCCCGTGGCTGATAAGCGAGTCCGATTTGACGAGTACGTGCTGGACTATTCCCGTTTTCAGTTGTCTCGTAATGGTTGCCCACTGAAGCTGGAAGGACTCCCCCTGCAACTGCTGATGTTTCTGGTGGACAGGCGCGGACAGATGGTGACACGCGAGCAAATCGCCGACGCGCTCTGGGGGAGAGACGTGTTCGTCGATGTGGAACAGGGCATTAACACGGCGATCCGCAAAGTCCGGATGGTGCTGGATGACGACTCAGGACAACCCCGGTACCTGCAAACGGTTGTCGGGCGAGGCTACCGCTTTGTGGCGTGTATCGATGAGGTCGATGGGGACGGACGGCGCGTGTCGAACAGCGGCTCGGTTTCGGCGGTGGAGCTCGGGCGCGCGATCATGGCAGCAGCCGGGCTAGACCCTGACGATCCTTTGGGCCAAGGCAAAATCCCACCTAAACCCTAAACGCGCCCGAAGGCGGCGTCCGGCGCTGATTCGTTTTACAATCCAGGTATGTCCCGCTTTGAAGAAATTGCCGATCTTGAACGACGTTATCTTCTACAAACCTACAGCCGTTATCCCGTCGCTCTGGAAAAAGGGAAGGGCGTTTTCCTGTTCGATTTTGAAGGCAATAGGTACCTGGATTTTGTCTCTGGCATCGGAGTGAATGCGCTCGGCCACGCTCATCCGCGGATCGTAAAGGCGATTCGTGAACAGGCCGCGAAGCTCATTCACATTTCGAATCTCTACTACAACGAATATCAGGGAAGGCTCGCGCAGAGGCTCTGCCAGCTCTCGGGCCTGGACCGCGCCTTCTTCCAGAACAGCGGAACGGAAGCGATCGAAGGCTCCATCAAGCTGGCTCGCCTTGCCGGGCACCGGATCGGTGGCGATGCCAAATGCAAGCTTGTGGGTCTGGAGGGCTCCTACCACGGGCGCACTTTCGGCGCACTCTCTCTGACCGGCCAGGATAAACACCGCAAGGGATTCGAGCCGTTGCTCGGCGACGTAACCTTCGTCCCGCAGAACAACATCGAAGCCCTGCGCGCGGCTATCAACGAGAACACCTGCGCCATCGTGCTGGAGCCGATTTTTGGCGAAGGCGGAATTCTGGAGTGTTCGGTGGAATTCCTGCAGGAGTGCCGTCGGCTGGCAGACCAGCATCAGGCGGCGTTGATTTTCGACGAAATCCAGTGTGGGCTAGGGCGCACGGGTACTCTGTTTGCTTTCCAAACATTCGGAGTTGTCCCCGACATTCTCGCTATCGCGAAGCCGATCGCCGCCGGGTTACCCCTCGGCGCGTTCCTGGCGCGTGAGAAATTCGCCACCGCGATCTCGCCTGGGCAGCACGGCACGACCTTTGGGGGAGGTCCGCTAGCCTGCCGCGTGGCACTGGAATATCTCGCCATCGTCGAGGAGGAAAAACTGCTCGAGAACGTCAATGGCGTGGGAGCCCACCTGCACCAGGAATTGCAGCAATTGGTGGGCAAATATGCAGGCGCGCAGACGGTCCGCGGGAGAGGATTTATCCAGGGACTTGTGCTGGACATGCCGGCCCGTCCTTTCGTGGAGCAAGGACTGGCAGAAGGCGTCCTGTTCAACGCCACGCAGGATACGGTCCTGCGCTTCCTGCCACCATTCCTCATGCAAGAGAAGCACGTGGACAAGGGTGTTCGCGTGCTGAAGAAGCTACTGGGAAAGAAGCGAAAGAAGGAACCGGCGGTAGTTCCGGCCGCGTGAGAGGCCGTCCCTGGGGCGCTCTGGTGGTGGTATTTCCTTTGTCACAACAAGGAGATACCCGACCTCACCCAGGCAGCCAGAAAAAACAAATCCGGGGGAACCGATAGCTCGATTCCCCCGGGACAGAAGCGACAGAGGCGATATTCACTTAGATAGACTCTGCGGACGAGATTTTAGTTGCCCACAGGAACGCCAAGAATCGAAGAAAAATCCCCTTCCTCTGTTGGGGCAACGTCCCACAGCCCCTGGCAAGAGCACTGGTTGGATCTTGCTGGTGGCCGTATGCGCTACCTGAAGGCTGGTTCGGGCCGGGCCTTGATGCTGGTCCACGGCCTGATGGGCTATTCATTTTCTTGGCGATTCACTATTCCGGCTCTGGTTCCTCACGCCACGGTGTACGCCATCGACAATCTCGGGGCGGGCTTCTCCATCGCGCCGGCCGGGATGGACTGCTCGATGCGTGCTGCTGCTGGACGCGTGCTGAGTTTCGTGGATGCTGCGGGGATCGGTGACTATGACTTGCTGGGCACGTCGCATGGCGGGGCGGTGGCGATGCTGGCCGCTGCCATTTCCGCAGACCATGCGGACCGGCGTCTGAAGCGCCTGATCCTGGTCGCACCTGTCAATCCATGGTCACGTCACGGGCGAAGGCTAGCTCCCTTCGTGGGAGGGAAGGTTGGGTCGTTCCTCTTTCGCAACACTGTGGAACGCTGGCGACTCTTTGACTATCTGTGGTTGCGGCGACTGTTTGGTGACGGGAGGCAGATTCCACCCGATTCGCTGGAAGGCTACCGGCGTCCGGTTCGCTTGAACCATGGCTTGGAGCATGGCCGGCGCATTGTGAGCACCTGGACCAAGGATCTCGACGACCTGGCGGGTACCCTGCCAAGAATTCGCGATTATCCAACGCTGCTCATCTGGGGCACGCGGGACCGGGCAGTGTCGTTCCGTTCCTCCGAGTCCCTGCGAGGGATTTTCCGCGACAGCCGGCTGGTGGCACTTCCAGGAGTAGGACATTTGCCCTACGAGGAAGCGCCGGAAGAGTTCAACCGGGCGCTGATCGGATTCCTGGCAGAATCATAAGGCCAGAATCAACTCGAGGCGGTAGCACTACACTCTTCAAAATGGGTCATGCCGTTTTCGACGCTCTTCGCACGTTTATCGCGCACTACGGTTATTGGGCCGTAGCGCTGGCATTGCTGTGCGAGAACGCCGGAATTCCGGTGCCAGGGGAGACGACGCTGCTGCTTGCCAGTTTTCTTGCCTATTCCGAGCATCAACTTCATCTGGGCTGGATCATCATGGTGGCAACACTTGCTGCTACCGCCGGCGACAACCTGGGGTACGCCCTCGGCCGACACGGTGGGAGACCCTTGTTGAATCGCTATCAGAGAGTATTCCGTGTCCCGCAACGCTCTCTCGACAGGGGAGAGGACCTGTTCGCCCGGTACGGCGCGGCAACGATTTTCTTCGCCCGCTTCATCTTCGGCATGCGCGTCTTTGCCGGACCGCTGGCGGGTGTGCTACGGATGCCCTGGAGAGCATTCGCTCTGTTCAATTTTCTGGGAGCGGTTGTGTGGGTGTCCGTAATTGCCACCGTCGGATACCTGTTTGGACGCCACTGGGACGTCCTTGAGCGGGCCATCAAGCGGTTCGACATCGCGCTGGTGATTGCGCTCGCGGTCTTCCTCTTGCTGTGGTGGAAGCGGCAGGATTGAGGCTCCGAAACCAGTAAATTCTCGACTTCAAGCCGACAGGACAGCCTCCCGAACCTTCGATTTGTGACCAGGTTGTGGCCTTCCGTTACTTTTCCACAATGAAAGCGCATCTTATGCTGAGACAGGCATGAAGCAGACGGTCAAGAAGGTAGTGGCGATCGTGGTGGGCTGGGTTTTCATCGTACTCGGCGTGATCGGGCTGTTTCTTCCCATCATGCAGGGGATCCTGTTCATTATCATCGGCCTGACCATCCTTTCGACCGAGTACGTGTGGGCTCATCACCTGCTTTCCAAGCTGCGCGCGCGTTTCCCCAAGATCGCGGTCTACTCCGACCGTGCGCGCGACAAAGCAGCCGGTTGGGTCCGCCGGGCTTATGGACACGAGGAAGCGCGGTGAGTTCCTCGGTCGTGCCATACTCGGACATGCCTCAGGGCACATCGCGGATCGGTTTATCCCAAGTCTGGGTTCGCTTCCTGGTGGCGATTCTTGGACTGGTGCTCGCCTTCGGAGCCGCGCTGTTCTCCACGGTTTCACGGGAATCCGGAAACATCTGGGCAACGATCGTCCTGGCGTCAGCCGCACTGCTGCTGGCGACACTCGTCGGTCTGACGACAGTGCCCTATCTGGCGCGGCAAGTTGTAGCCGCGCGCGTCCGAGATGCGATGGACTACGAGATGACGCGACCCGGACTCGTATACATGGCGATCACCGTGGTCATCGGCATCGCCGCCCTTAATACGGGCAACAATCTGCTGTACATCGTGGTCGCGGCTCTGTTGTCTGCCATCCTCGTCTCAGGGATAGGGTCCGCGTTTGTTCTGCGAAACCTCGAACTGGAAGTCAACCTGCCGGAGCACGTGTTCGCCGGCCGTCCCACGCTGGCACGTCTCTTGTTAAGGAATGCAAGCCGCTGGCTCGCCTCGTTTTCCATACGCGTAGTGCCTACCAAGCGCAAGACTCTGAAACGCTGGCGGTGGGAGGCCTACACGCTGGGAGTGCCGCGGAACCGCCCACCGGAAAGCCAGTGGATCCGGGTGCCTGACCGGCGCTTACGCCGCGTGCTGGAGACACCCGACAAGCCGATTCTGCAGCAGTCCGTTTATTTTCCGTTCGTGGCTCCCGGACAGGAGCTGCGTGCGGACTTGGAGATGAGTTTTCCCCAGCGCGGCCGTTATCGTGAGAAGGACTTCGGATTGGCGACGCGTTTTCCCTTCGCCTTTCTTCTCAAGACACGCAAGGTCGCACTGGCCCGCGAGGTGATCGTCTATCCGTCGGTCGACCCCCCGGAGGAATTCTTCGAAGTACTTCCGATGGTCACGGGCGAGTTCGAGACTTTCGTCCGCGGTCGCGGCTACGATCTTTACCGTATTCGTGAATATATGCCGGAGGATTCCGCCCGGCACGTCGATTGGAAGGCCACCGCCCGCACGGGCACGCTCAAGGTTCGCGAGTTCAGCCGCGAAGACGAACGCCGGTTGCGGATCGTTTTCGACAACCCCTTGCCGGGAGTCCTGGACGCCAATACCTACGAGCGTGCCGTCTATCTGGCGGCGTCCCTAGGCTGGCATTTTTCCCACGAAGATGTCGACATTTCGTACGTAGGACCGGGCCTGGAACCGACTTCGGACGTTTTCGCGTTCCTGCATTACCTGGCGCTGGTCGAACCGCAGGAGGCAACCCCGGTGTTTGAGCGCCTGCGCGCCAGCGACGACTACAACGTGATCGTTACTTCGCGTGACCGCCTGCAGGTGCCACCCAATTTAGCCGGGCGTTCGTATGTGATTACGCTGGCGGCGCCTTCGGGTACCGCCGGTATCTCGTAAGCCCTCGCGCCAAGTTTTTCTTCCACGGCAGGAGATTTCGACATATACTCCGCCCGAATGTGGGCGTGAAAGGGCCTTTCCCTTATCCTTTCGCAGCCGATCAGGTTGTTGCGTGCCGGAAGACCGAGTCAGTCCGGCATATGTCAAGGGAGGCGCCAATGCTGATTCGCGATCTGCTCAAGAATCAAGTGACGGTGTCGGCGGATATCGGGCGAAGCGTACTCGAAGTCGCCGGAATGATGGTGGACCACAACATTGGAGCGGTACCGGTTCTGCAGGACGGCCTGCTGATTGGCATCTTCTCCGAACGCGACCTGATGAGCCGCGTGGTGGTGCCCGGGAAAGACCCGGCCCAGACGTTGCTGCGTGAGGTCATGACCGAGGATCCACTCACGGTCGCGCCCGGCGATAATCTGGAGACCTGCATGACGCTCATGCGGCGCCATGGCTTTCGTCACCTCCCCGTGTGTGACGGACGGGACCTAAAAGGCGTGATTTCGCTACGCGACGTTCTACTGCATGACCTCAACGAGAAGGATGACGAAGTCCGTATGATGCGGGCTTACCTGCATTCGCTGCCGGACGTCGGTTGAGGCCGCGTCCTTCTGGCCATTCGCACCGGCCAGGTAATGGTTACCAACGTTACCTAAGTAGATTGACCCTATGACCTAACGTGCTTAAGGTAGTAGTGAGGGTGTGCGGACAGTTTTATTCAGTGGCCGCCTGTTTCCCCCTCACAGGCCATGCACTGGTATCACCAGATCGGGCTGTATCTGTGGTGTGCGCAACCGTTGCTACAAGCGGCCGTGGCCCTAGTACTGTGGCGGCGCGGACTTCGCAAGAAATTCCCCGTTTTTTTCACCTATATTTTGGCGCAGATTGCTATCTTTGCGGTCACGTTTCCTCTGCGCAGCACCGAAAGCTATGAGTGGTTCTTTTACGTTTACTGGGCGGGCGCAGGCGTGAGCGCGCTGCTTGGATTTCGCGTGATTCACGAAGTTTTCCTCGACGTCTTCCGTCCCTATGACACGCTCAAAGATCTGGGAACGGTCCTGTTCAAGTGGGCTGGCGTCGTGATGCTGCTGGTTTCGGTCGTCGTCGCGTTCTCAAGCTCGAATAGCGGAGAGCAATGGGGGCCCTGGGAGCGATTCCTGATTCAAGCGGTGACCAGCTTGCAGCGTTCTGTACGACTGGTGCAGTGTGGGTTGATTTTGTTCCTGCTTCTTTTTTCGCGGTTCCTCGGCGTATCCAAACGTCAGCAGAGCTTCGGCATCGCGTTGGGATTCGGTTTGTTTGCTGGCGTCGAATTGATGCTCATCGTTCTCAATGCGGGAAGTTATCTGGACATCGGGCGCATCGCCTTGGTCAACAGCGCGATGTATGACATTGCCATCCTGGTCTGGTTTGCTTACGTGCTGTCTCGTGGAGCGGCTCGGGACGTTGCCCCCAACCATCTTCAGACTCAGCGCTGGGAGCAAAGCCTCGCCGATCTGCACAACTCCGAGAATCAGGGACCCTTGCCGGCAGATGCGTTGATCCCGATGTTCGAAGGAATGGTGGAAAGGGCGTTTTCACGGGGATCGAACCTGGCAGGGCGGGAAAGCAGTACCCCGAATCGTCCAGCGGCTACGGCGGCAAAGGCTGGCTCAGATCGCAGCCAGTAAGGTCGTGGAGCAGGCCTCTTCTCTCTTCGCGCTAAAATCGTGTCAAGCTGAAACTTAGTCGCACCACAGCCTATCTGCTGCCTATCCGGCAGCACAAGTAAAGTCCTCAACCATTACATGAAGGATGCTGACTGCAGACCGCATATCTTGCGGGAAAGGCAGGCTTTCCATGCAGAGGCGGCAGGGGAGGCATGCAGGTGTACGCACCTTTCCGCGCGGGCAGGAGCGAGAAATTCCGCTTGTTGACGTCGTGTATAATGCGCGCGCGTCGACTGCCTCTCTGAACTTAGGAAGGCAACCGACGTGTAACCTCAAGGAGAAAGACAATGAAACGTTCGCTAAGGGCGTTGATCCTGCTGGTAGGTCTGGTAGGCACATACGTCTACGCCGCCGTCCCCAGAGTTCCCGCTCCGGACGGAGGGCCGATTCCGCTGTGCCCACCCAAAAGAGGTTGGAACTGCTAGCAACCTTGCAAGCAACAAGTTCCAACAATTTACGCTGCAGGGCAAGGTCACCAAAGTAACCTCCAGTAACCTGCAGCGTACAGTACGCACTCTTCTCGGGCTGACCTTAGGTCAGCCCATATTTTTTGCGATTAGTGGTGATCGGCCTTCTCGCCTGGTTGAGCTTCGGTGGCTTTTTCAGAGGAGGTACTCTCTTTTGCCGGCGAGGCGTCATCCGGTTCAATATCCTGCGAGATGTATTGGACGATGATGGATACTCTGCGGTTCGAAGCTTCGAACGGTTTGTCCGGCGTCCGCAGCCGCTGGTCGGCGAAACCCCGGACTTGCTCCACCTGATCGGCACGCAGTCCGGACTCTTGCATGAGACGCCGCGCGGCATTCGCGCGATCCGCGGAGAGTTCCCAGTTGCTGTAGTTGCCCTTGCCGACAAACGGCTTGGCATCGGTGTGTCCTTCAATGGAGACGCGGTTGGGGACCTGGCCCAATTGCTGCGCAAGGAGGGAGAGCATCTCCTGACCGCTCTCATTCAGCTTCGGGCTGCCGCTGTTGAAGAACGTTCCATTGTCGGATTCGAGGAGCTCGATGCGAAGGCCCTCGGCGGTCACCGTCATCTCGATATTCTTCCGGAGATTTTCGAGCTCCGTGATGCTGCGGATGCTCTTCTGCAACTGCTCCTTGAGATCCGCCATGTTCTGCTTGGTCAGGCGGAAGTTCTCGCCGGCTCCCGAGAGGTTCGTCCCCACTTTCTTGGAAGTTCCGGTGGGATCTTTGAAATAGCCTCCGACTGCAGCCTGAATCTGCTTGCTGGTGTTCAGGAGCCACAGAACGATGAACAGCGCCATCATGGCGGTGACGAAATCGGCATAGGCGACTTTCCATGCCCCACCGTGATGTCCACCATGACTGACTTTCTTCTTGATGATGATGGGTGGCGTCGGCATGCGGAACCTCAGCTCGCGGCTGCGGCCGCGGCGGCGGCTCCAGTGTCGTTCTTCGCGCCCCGGGCCGCCTCCTCAACTTCCTTGAATGAAGGCCGTACGTGTCCGGGCACGACGCGCCGCCCGATTTCGATGGCCATGATGGGGGCGATACCTTTGAGGAACGCGATGATCACGACGCGCAAGACGTTCAGGTAGGCGTGTTCTTCGTCAGCGGACTTGCCCATCCGCTGCGCCAGCGGGCCGACCAGCCCATAGCAGAGCAAGATGCCAAGGAAAGTCCCCACCAAGGCAGCAGCGACCTTGTGGCCGATTTCTTCCGGCGGCCCGCCGAGAGCGCCCATCGTGATCACAACGCCGAGCACGGCGGCGACAATGCCGAGTCCTGGGAGCGAGTCAGCCGTGGTGCCGAGAGCGGTTACCGGCTGGGTAGCGCCATGGTGGTGGACTTCCATGTCGGCTTCGAGCATCTGGTCGAGGTCGAAGGCTTCAATGCCGCCGCTGACCGCCATGCGCATCGTGTCGCAGAGGAAGTTGACGGCGTGATGGTCCTTGATGAAGTCTTTGTACTTCGAGAGCAGGGCGCTTTTGTCCGGCTCTTCGATGTCGCTTTCGAGCGCCACAAGACCTTCGCGGCGCGCTTTGTTAAGCAGCTCGAACACCATCTTCAGCGAGTCGATGTAGCGCTGCTTGCCATACTTCGATGATCCAAACACTCCGGCCAGGCCGCCGGCGATCTGTTTGAGAATATGCAGGGGGTTCGCGATCAACACCGTGCCGGCTGCCGCCCCGCCGATGATCAGCAGTTCCGCCGGCTGCAGGAGCACCCGCAAGTTGCCGTGCTCCATGAGGTAGCCGCCGACGATACAGCCAAAGACGACGACGATGCCGATAATCGCAAACATAAAAACTCACCCTTGCGAAGGCGCAGAACCGGGCGCGCCGTCAGTCCCTGTAGTGGCCGCCGCTCTTGCGCGCACGGGGGCAATTTCATGTAATAGCGTTCCCAGCGTGTCTCCGGGCCGGGCGACGGCGCTTTCCACCTCCGCTTCAATCCGGAAGTGATCGCCCCACCAGGAAATCTCCGACTGGCTCAGCAATTTCCGGATTCGCTCCGCGGCCGCGGCCACCAGGACGGGACTGGAGGAAGGCAGCACCGCGACAAACTGATCCTCGCCCCAGCGGCCGAGAAAACTGTCGGCATCCAGGTTGTGGCGAAGCGTCTGTGCGGTCGCGCGGAGGAAAGGCGCCATCGATTGCGGTCCATGTTTCGAGCCGAATTCCTGGAGGCCGAGAATCCGCACTCTCAACAAGCCGAAACCCGAGTGGGTCTCTTCCATTCCGGTGATGCATTGCTCCAGGACGGCATGCGTAAGGCGCTGGGACGGCACGCCCGTAGTCGCGTCCAGGCAGCCATACATCAACGGTCCAAAAGCATCATCGCGGAAGGAGAACGCCTCTTCGAAAAGATTGAGGGCACCCACAACGGCGTCCCCGTGTTCGAGGATGGGCCGGATGCGAACTTTCACCGCGACACGGTGGCCATTCTTGTGGAGATAGAAGGCGAAGAACTGTTGCGAATGACCGTGGCGAAGAGTGGCCACGACGGGAGAGTGCTCGTCGCATAAGAGACGGCCTTGCCGGTCGCAGGGTTTCAACAGATGACCCGTGTCGTGCTGACCGACCAGTTCATGCGCCAGGTGTCCCGTGATTTGCTGCGCGCCTCGATTCCAGAAGCGGATACGCTGTTCGCGGTCCACAACGTAAATGCCGACCGGCAACTCTTCGAGAAGGGAACGGAATATGCCCTGATCTTCGAGGAGTCCCGCCATAGTTTGCACACTGACCTGAAGGAGTTATCGGCGGGGAAGACAGAAACTTCAGGATTCCCGGGGTTCGCCCGTCGGACGAGTGGGCGATCCCAAACGTTCGCGTATTTCAGCAGGATGAAAGAATGGACCCTGACAGGTGAAGTCCGAGCAGATCACAGCAAAGGAGCGTTTTCCGCGGGCAGCCGGAAGCGCAGGAAGCGTTTCGGCCAGAGCGGGAGGCAGATTCTGAGGGGAGACGACGCCATCGCGGAAATGCAGAACTGCTTTCGTGAGGGCCAGCGGCCGCAGTGCAGCACGAGTAAGTTGTTCTGCCACTTGATCGTGTCCGACGATGACAACTTCTATCTGAGGCTGCGTAAAATGCGCGATGGCCAATCCGTAGGTGGCGGCGAACATTCCATACTTCTCGGCGCCGCTGGCGAACAGGGCGAGCGTTCGCTCGGCGTTCTCACGGTACGAGGCTTTGTTGGTGTAGGCATATAGCCGAAGCAGTGCAATGGCAGCCACCGGATTCCCTGCAGGCGTCGGTGAGTCCTGAAAAGGTTTGCGTCGCGCACCTAAGATACCCAGTACGGGCTCTGCTTCCGTGGATCTACCCCGATCGCCTTTTGCAGTGTCGAAGAAGCCGCCCGATTCGGGGTCGAAGAACCGACTGATGATCGAGTCGACGATCTTCTGCGCGAAGCGGAAGTAGCTGAATACGGTTGTGGCCTCATAAGCATCCAGGCATGCGATTGCTGCGAAGGCATAGTCGTCGAGGCCCCCCGTTGTTTCACGACGCTCGGCCTGAGGATCGGAGTAGGCGATCACGTGCCGCAGCACGACGTTCCCATCCGATCCATCTGGTGCATGTTCGGATGTCAGCCCTTCAGCGAGAAGCCGGTCAAGAGAGCGGAGGGCGAAGTGTTGGGCTTTGTCGAGATCCAATGTGCGAGCCCCTTTCAGATAGGCCGAGATGCACATTGCGTTCCATCCCGTGTACAGAGTTTTGTCGACATATGGCGTTGGCCGGGTGAGTCGCGAGGCATACATCTTCTTTTTTGCTGCGGCCAAAATCTCTCGGACTTGCTCTACAGTGACGTCCAGCCGCCGGGCAATTTCGTCTGCGGAAGCGCGGACGAAGAGCACATTCTTGGCCGGGTTGTGGTGCATTTCGCCGATTTCGTCGATGTCGTAGTGAAGCGCAGCTGCCTCGAATTCTTCGGAGGTAAGAACTGCCTTGGCCTCATCCTGAGTCCAGGTGAAGTAATCGCCATCGTCGTCCATCGAATAATCGGCGTCTTGGGAAGCGTAGAAGCCGCCGTGTGCGCGATCGCTGAGCCATTCATCCATCCAACGGATGATGTCGCGTGCGACGTCGGCAAAATATTCGTTCCCGGTTGCTTGCCCGGCATGCAGGTAGTTCTTGAGCAGTTCCGAGTTGTCGTAGCACATCTTCTCGAAGTGCGGGACGACCCAACGCTCGTCCACCGAATAGCGGTGAAATCCTCCAGCGAGTTGGTCATAGACGCCGCCGCGGGCCATTTTTTCGAGGGTGGTGACGAATACCTCACGACTATGCTCGTTGCCTGTGCGAGCAGAGTGTTCAATCAGAAGATCGAGTGCAGAAGGATGAGGGAACTTTGGCGCGTTACCGAAGCCGCCATTGCGTTCGTCGAACATGCGAACGGTTGAGTCGATGATTGCCTCGACGAGTTTGCGGGAAATCTCGCCACCTCGACCGGAGAACGCCTCCGCTTGTGAAATTGCATTTGTGACCTGGTTAGCCTGGTCGAGCACATCGCCGTTCTTCTCGCGATATGCCTGGGCGATGGCGAGGAGCACGCGTTTGAAACTTGGGCGACCGTACTGGTCCTGCGGTGGGAAGTAAGTTCCGCCGTAGAACGGCTTGCCGTCGGGAGTGAGAAAGCCTGTGAGCGGCCAGCCTCCCTGACCGGTAAGCGCGCCGACGGCGGCCTGGTAACGGCTGTCGATATCGGGACGTTCGTCGCGATCGACCTTCACGGCGACGAAATGCCCGTTAACGATCTTTGCGACTTCGGGATCGTCATACGACTCGCGGTCCATGACGTGGCACCAGTGGCACCACACAGCCCCTATGTCGAGCAGGATCGGCTTGTTCTCACGCTTCGCCGCCGCAAACGCCTCCTCGCCCCACTCGTGCCACTGGATCGGCTGGTGCATCGCCGAGCGGAGATAGGAAGAGGACGCTCGGGAGAGGGAGTTGAGGGAAGGTGAGGACATTTTGTAAGGATATCGGTTGGCCGTAGAAATTGCAGAATGCAGAAGTCAGATTGCAGAAGCGACAATACTCGGTAGAATGCCGTGATCCATGGAGTACCTATGAATTCAACCGCGAAGACCCTGTTCCAGACCGACGCCCTGAACGAAATCATGTCGCGCGTCGACAAGCTTCAGCCGACGTCCGTACGGCAGTGGGGCAAGATGGATGTCGCGCAGATGATGGCACACTGCTCGGTTGCGCTCGACATGGCTTCGGGCGGCCTTAACCTGCCACGCCTTTTGATCGGGAGAGTATTGGGTCCCTTCGTCAAACCAATCTTCACGAACGAGAAGCCGTTTTCCAAGAACAGCCCGACCGACAAGAAACTCGTGATTTCGGACGCGCGTGATTTTGCCCGCGAACAGGAGCAGCTGAAATCGAAGTTGAAAAGGTTTCACGAGGACGGGGAAGAGGGCTGTACGAGGCACCCGCATCCGTTCTTTGGGCCGCTTAGCCCCCAGGATTGGAGCCGTGGCATGTACAAGCACCTCGACCATCACTTGCGGCAGTTCGGAGCGTAAGATCCGGGCGCAGCCGTTTCTATTTGTGCCCGAGCAATTGTTTCGCTACTCGGCAATACAGCTCGACGGCTTCTTCGAGCTGCCTCTTCTCCACGTATTCCCCTTCGGTGTGCGCGACGTGAATCGAGCCAGGTCCCAATAACAGAGGTTCGCCCCAGTCCGGCAGTGACGGAATGTCAGTGGTGAAGGCTGCAACCATGGTCGGCAGGCGGTCGAGCGTGCGGAGGCGCATGAACGGAGTCTCGCGCGTGAAGTGAACTTCGGCCAGGTTCCCGACCGTCGCTACAATCTGCGCGCGCAGATCTTCCGTCGAGCCAACGAGCCGATAGAAGAGATCAGCTTTGGCAAAGTCAGAGATCACGTTGGGTGCACGGCCTCCCTGGATCGAGCCGACATTCTTTGTGCAGGGGCCGACATCGGGCGTCTCGGGCAATTTCATGGAGTGCAGGCGGTGCAGCGCCTCGACGAGTTTATCGATGGCCGATTCGCCCAGTTCTGGATACGCGGAGTGCGCCATCCTGCCGCGCGCAATCAGTTCGACGTGAAGCGCTCCCTTGGTAGCGATGGCGAGACGATTTTCAGTGGGCTCGCCGTTAATCATGAAGCTTGAACCAATGGGGAATTGGTTGGCAGCTTTTGCGCCGATTGAGTCGCGCTCCTCGCCTACCAGGAACAGCAGCCCCACATGCACGCCTTCAGCGCGAAGCTTCTCTGCGGCGACGATCTGAGTGGCGATGATTCCTTTGGCATCACATGAGCCACGGCCAAAAATGCGGGTGCTGTCTTCCGACGCCGGAATGAACGGCGGAACCGTGTCCATGTGGGTGGAAAACACTACCGCAGGATGTGGGTGTCCGGGCGAGGTCGCAAGGACATTGGCGCGAGCGCCTTCGACGGGCATCCGGTTGGCCTCAAAATTTCGCTGACGAAGTTCATCGCACAGAAAAGCGCCGACCCCTCCTTCATTGGGGGTGATGGACTCGATGTCGACGAGACGGCGCGTGAGTCCGAACAGGTCCATTGGGAAAGCGTACCAGTCGCTGACCGCTGGTCGCTAGTCGCTCGGTGGCGAAATCTGAAATACTGAGCGTCGGTTGTCGTTGGTCGTACGTCGTTTGGCTTTGGGCCGTCGACTCGCCGCGATCGACCGACGTCGACCAATGACTAACGACCAGCGCCCATTCATGTCCCCTGACTCTTCCTCGATACGCTCGCTTCTTCTCGACGGCCCTGCGGGACGAATCGAGGCTCTGCTGAACACTGGTTCGCCGGACGCTACCCATGCGGCGCTGGTATGTCATCCGCATCCGGTCTATGGCGGCACCATGCACAACAAGGTCGTGTTTCATGCGATGAAGGCGTTGCAGAATTTCAGTTTCCCGGTTCTGCGTTTCAATTTCCGCGGCACTGGCCTCAGCGAAGGTGAACACGCGAAGGGTGTTGGCGAGCTCGAAGACGTGCGGACAGCTCTTGACTGGCTGGAGCGGGAATACGCTCTGCCGATCATCTTCGCCGGATTCTCGTTTGGCGCGGCAGTTGGCTTGCGGGCAGCGTGTCCGGATGAGCGCGTGACCGCTCTCATCGGTCTGGGTTTGCCCGTTACGCCGATCGAAGATCGCACATACAACTACGACTTCCTGCGTTCGTGCACCAAGCCCAAGCTCTTTGTCAGCGGTTCGCGTGACCAGTTCGGGCCCATGGGGAGACTGGAGTCCGAGGTGAATGCCTTCGCTGATCCTAAGAAACTGGTGCGCATTGAAGCAGGTGATCATTTTTTTGAAGGCCGACTGAAAGAAATGCGCACGGTAATTGAGCAGTGGGTAGCTGAGATGCTGCAAATCACTGTAGGCTAGCCTCGAAAACCTACCAGTTTTCTATAATCCTCACCATGCCGGCTTCGCTTTCCGAGGGCGACACGCAATTTCGCGAGATGCGCGATAGGGCTCGGCAAATTTTCGCCGCCGCGCTCCAGAACGCCTCGATTTCCAGCGCTTTCGCCCGCCACGTCCACTGCGAGCGCGGGGTGCTGCGGATTTGTGAAGATCTGCACGATCTCGACTCGTACTCTCGCGTCTTTGTCGTTTCAATCGGCAAGGCGGCGCATACGATGGTCGAAGCGCTGGAAGCGCAGGTGGGGAGCCGGTTCGAAGGCATCGTGGCGTCGTCCGTCGAGCCCGGGAGTCAGTTGCATGGATTCCGGTACTTTCGCGGGGGACATCCCACACCTACGAGTGAATCTATCCAGGCCGCTGAGGCGATCCTGAAATCACTCGATTCGCTGAATGCCGCATCTCTGGTGATTTTTCTGTTGTCCGGCGGAGGCTCGTCAATCGTGGAAAAGCCGATTGACGATGAAATCTCGCTGGCGGATCTGGTTGCGATTTACCGAGCCCTGGTCTTATCCGGCGCGCCGATTGCCGAAATCAACGCGATTCGCAAGCACCTGTCGGCAGTGAAGGGTGGCAGGCTGGCGCAGATAGCCTATCCTGCGCAACAAGTGTCGATTCTCGTGTCGGACGTGCCGGACGCTACGCCGGATGCGCTTGCCTCGGGTCCGACCATGCCCGACTCGACTTCACTCAACGATTGCGAGCGGATTGCGGCGAAGTACGGTCTGGTAGGGCAGTTCCCGCCGTCGGTGGCGGATCTTTTCCATCGTCACGCGCTCGACGAGACACCCAAGTCTGACGATCCGGCCTTTGTCCGCGCCCGCTGGTGGCCGGTGCTGTCGAATAGAGTGGCAGTCGAGGAGGCCGCCAAGGCCGCGAAGGCGGCGGGGTTCGGTGTCGAGATCGACAACTCCTGTGACGACTGGGACTACGAGAGGGCGGCGGATTATCTGCTCGAACGCCTGCGCGATTTACGGAAAAAAGCCCCACGAGTCTGTCTAATCTCCGGGGGCGAAGTCACGGTGGCTGTCCGCAACGGAGGCACGGGCGGACGGAATCAACAGTTCGCGCTGGCCTGCGCGGCGAAAATTGCGGGCGAGAACATCACCGTGCTGAGTGCGGGCACCGATGGCATTGACGGCAACAGCCCAGCAGCAGGCGCGGTGGTTGACGGAAGCAGCCTGCAACGAGCGGGTGGCGCTCGGGTTGTCACAGACGTGCTGGCCGGTTTCGACGCTTTCCCGTTGCTGGACAGGTTGGGAGACGCGATCCTGACTGGTCCTACCGGGAATAACCTGCGTGACCTCCGATTGTTGCTGGCCTGCTGATTCCGACTGGACGCCTGCTAAAGCCATATCCAAGTTCCCACCTGGCGGGAGCAACATATACGCGGTACCACTTAGGCTTCGACGCGCATCAAACTTCCATAGGATCAATCACCTTTGCGGAGGTTTGCTTTGAACTACACAAAGCTGTTTTCCGCTTTCGCGATTTTCGGTTTCGCCATCGTTCTTACGAGTTCTCTTGCCGGTGCCCAACAACTTGACGTGGCTGTCGGAGTGAGCACGATTACGGCCCCAAGCGCGAACGAGGCGACCGGAAACCATTTTCCCCAGTCTCTAACAGGCAGCGCGTATCCGACATTCAGCGCCGATGCGGTTTTGTTCAAGAACTTCGGCGTGCAGGGCGAATTCGCGTGGCGGGCAACTCGCGGTGATTGGCTGGACGTGCAGCCTTTCCGTCCCTTCTTCTATGACTTCAACGCGATGTACTTGCCGAAGCTAGCCGACCGCACATATCTGGAGTTGCTGGCGGGAGTGGGCGGACAGTCGACACGCTTTTACCAGCCCTTCCAGACGTGCGACTACTACACCTGCAAGAACTACGTCACCATCAATCACTTCATGGGCCACTTCGGTGTTGGGCTCAGACTCTATCCCGTGCGGAACTTCTTCATCCGGCCGGAAGCTCACCTCTACCTGGTGAATGATAATCAGGAATTCAGTTCGGCGCGGGCAGTGCGGTATGGGCTCTCTCTGGGTTACACGTTTGGTGGAAGATAGAGGTGGACAACACTGCTACATGAGAGCTAAGTCGTAAACGCAATCGGATATTCACAAGCCACACGCGATTACGATCTGTTTACGGCTTATTTACAGGGCGTTCATCAAGTCTGGAGAGGGAATCGCGTATAAGCAGCGCATCCCACACGTGGAGGTGAGATGCGTGAAATCCAACATATCCGCGTGCCGGCCCTTGCGCCTGGCACATGTAGTTGCACTGGCGGCTTGTCTGCTGTTCGGATCCTCAACAGCCTTGGCGCAGTTTGGCTGTAAATTGACGGCAGGTGGCAGCCAGGTTCGACATATCATCTACATCCAATTCGACAACGTTCATTTCACTCGCGACAATCCCAACGTACCCTCCGACCTTGAGCAAATGCCTCACCTGCTGAATTTCCTTGAAAGCTACGGCACCCTTCACACCAATCACCACACGCCGCTCATCTCGCACACCGCCAACGACATCCTGACGTCGCTGACCGGCGTGTACCCGGACCGCCACGGCGTGCCGATCGCCAACAGCTTCCGTTACTTCAATCCCGATGGCACGACCAATCCTGGAGTGTCGTTCGCGTACTGGACGGATCCGATCTTTGATTCCTCGCTCCCTCCGGCTCAGACCGACACAACGTTCAACATGCTGTCGGAAAAAGGTCTGAACGCACCGGCGCCGTGGGTCCCCTACACGCGGGCCGGTTGTGATGTGGGCTCGGTGGCAACTGCGAACACGATTCTGGAAAACATCACAGTGGATGTTGCCAAGGTCTTTGGACCCACCTCGCCGCAGCAACAGGAGGTCATCAGCACTCCGGCGCTGGCGACGGCGGACTTTGTAGGCATTGGCGTGCATTGCGCATTGGGGAGCCCTGTGTGCTCGGAGGCGAATGGGGGCGAAGCGGACCTGCTGCCAGACGAGCCCAAAGGCTATGTTGGCTATTCGGCGCTGTTTGGACACAAGTATGTCGGTTCCGTGATCAGCCCGAGCGGGCCGTTGACTGATCTCAATGGCAACGTGATCCAGGATCCCAACGGAAACATCGGATTCCCCGGCTTCGATGGGATGTCGGCGGCAGTTTCGCTGTCCTACGTCGCAGCCATGCAGGAAAAGGGGATTCCCGTCACACTTGCTTATATTTCCGACGCCCACGACGCGCATCCCAGCGGTCCAGCCTACGGGCCCGGGCAGGCAGGGTTTGTGGCAGCGCTGGCAGCCTATGACGATGCCTTCAACAAGTTCTTCACACGGCTGGACAGCGATGGCATCAACCGTACCAACACGCTGTTCGTGATCACAGCTGACGAGAATGATCATTTCGTTGGAGGTCCGCCGAGTCCCGCAGACTGCGACGGCATCAATGTTCCATGCACATACGCGCAAATCGGAGAAATCAACACAAACCTGACCGGACTGCTGGCGACGCAGCAGGGAGTGAAGACTCCGTTTACGGTCCACTCGGACGACGCGCCGGCCATTTACATCACTTCCAACCCCGGACGCAAGGATTCCTCCACTCGCTTCTTCGAGCGCGCAGTAGGGAACCTGACGGCCGTCAATCCCATTACCGGTAATACCGATGCGCTGACGGCATTCATGGCCGATCCGGTCGAGCTGAAGCTGCTCCATATGGTCACGGACGACCCAGCGCGGACTCCCACATTCGTGCTGTTCGGTGATTCCAACTATTTCTTCTTCACGGGCGCGCAGAATTGCAGTTCCCCGTGCGTTACGGAGAATCCGTCGTTTGCCTGGAACCACGGCGATGTGCAGTCGGATATCGTCACGACGTGGCTGGGGGTTGTCGGCCCCGGAGTCCAGGGCAAAGGCGTCGATGCGGATACCTGGTCAGATCACACCGATATCCGTCCCACAATGCTGGTGCTCGCCGACCTGCAGGATGATTACCTGCACGATGGGCGCGCTCTGGTTGAAGATTTGGACAGCGACGTTCTGCCGCCGGGCTTGAGCAATGAACCTGCGTTCCTCGCTCTTTCGGCCGTATATAAGCAAATCAACGCACCGGTCGGGCAGCTGGGGCTCGACAGTCTCGTGATCTCCACGCGGGCGTTGAAGAGCAACGACAAGGGCGATAAGACTTACAACACCCTTGAGCAACAGCTGGCGAAGTTCACCAGCCGCCGGAATTCCCTCGCCGGCAAAATCAGACATTTACTGGAGAACGCCGAGTTCAAGAAGAAGCCCTTGGACGACGCGACGGTGAACGACTTGATCAGTCAGGCCAACTCGTTGCTAACCGATGTTCACAACCTCGCAACAGAGTGATCCTAAGAATTCCAGCGAGAAAGGTCCCAGGATCTGATCCTGGGGCCTCTTGTTGTAACAGAATTGTCCCGCCGGCAGGCGAACTAGCCGGTCGCGCCTGTCACGCATTATTATACGAATATGGAACTCGGCTTCGGCGAGATGGTGTTTCTGTTCATCCTGGCGCTCCTCATCTTTGGACCTAGGAAGCTGCCGGAGATCGGACGCCAGATCGGCCGCTTCATGAGCGAATTCAAGCGTGCCTCCAGCGATTTCAAGGCGCAGATCGAATCCGAGATCAACGCCATCGAAACCGAAGTGAAGCCGCAGATCCTGCCTCCCATCCAGGCGCCGCTGAATTCGCTGGCCAGCCGGATTTTCAATCCGCCAACAGCCGAGAGATTGGCCGCAGCGGAAGCTGCGACGGCGGTCGCGGCGGATCGTGCTCCTGAACCTGAATCCGCACCCGCGCCGAAAGCGGCTCCTGATGCCTGAGGCCACTGCATCCATCAACGAACCGGCGAACGAAGAAATGCCGGCCATGAGCTTCCTCGATCACCTCGAGGAGCTGCGCCGGAGAATCATCTACTGCATCGTCGCAGCTGCGGCCGGGTGTGGTCTGTGTTGGTGGCGGGTGGAGAAACTCGTCGACCTCATGCAGGGGCCGATTGTGACTGCCCTGCGTGCCAACGGCCTGCCCGACAAGCTGGTCTACCTGAATCCGATCGATCCCTTCAACCTGTACCTGAAAGTTGCAGGTGTGGCGGGCCTGTTTGTCGCCTCGCCCTTCATCCTGTACCAGGTGTGGCTGTTTATTGCGCCCGGCCTGTATCGGAACGAGAAGCGCTATGTGCTGCCCTTCATGGCGTCGACGGTGACGCTGTTCCTGGCGGGCGGATTTTTCGGCTATCGGCTGGTTTATCCCCAGGCATTGCGATTCCTGATCGAGTTCAACAAGCAGTTCACGGCAATGGTCACCATCGAGGAATACAGCAAGCTGTTCGTGACCATTATCGTCGGCATGGGTGTGATCTTCGAGATGCCGATCCTGGTTTTCTTCCTGTCGCTGATGGGGATCGTGACCGCCGGCTGGATGTGGCGCAACCTGCGCTACTCGATTCTGGGGATCTTCTTTATCGCGGCAATCCTTACGCCCACCACCGACATCCTGAACATGTGCATCTTCGCCGCGCCCATGGTCGCACTGTATGTGTTGAGTATCGGGATCGCATGGATGTTCCATCCGAGACAGCGCAAGAAGCGCGCCGAGAAGAAGAGCTGATAACCACGGAGGGCACGAAGGAGGACAGGGGAAACCATGAAACCAGGAAGAGCACGAAAGATCACGAAGAAGTTCCTGGGCGGTTTCCGTGTTTCCCTGTGTCCACTATGGTTAGGGCGTTCTCTTGCGTTGACCTTGACGATAGCGTTAACCAACATCGCGTGCAGCAAGGGAACCTCAGCAGCCTCCACTTCCAGTCCCGCGCCGGCGGCTTCGACCGCGACTCCTGCTCCGGCTGCTCCCGAGACCTACGCGCCCGATTCCGGTCCGTTGCCGCAGATCGACTCCAAGCGCACTTTCCAATACATCAAGGATGTAGTTGCGTTCGGACCGCGTCCCATTGGCAGCGAGAGCCATAAGAAACTGGAGACCTACATCACGTCGCACCTCAAGGGTGATGAGGTTGAAGACGATGCCTTCACTGCCGACACGGTGGAGGGCAGGTTTCCAGTCCGGAACATCATCGCCAAGTACCCCGGTACAAAAGACGGCATCATCGTCATTCTCGGTCACTACGATACGAATTATCCGCTGAGGAATACCGGGTATGTCGGAGCCAATGATGGCGGGTCCTCAACGGCGATACTGCTCGAATACGCGAATCACCTGCGCGGCAAGAAGCGCGAAGGCTACAGCGTGTGGCTGGTTTGGACCGATGGGGAAGAAGCCGTCAAGCAATGGAGCGAGACGGACAGCCTCTACGGGACAAGGCATCTCGCGGAGAAATGGGAGAAGGACGGGACGTTGAAGAAGATCAAAGCTCTGTTCGTCATGGACATGATCGCCGATGCCGACCTGAACATCGAACACGATGCCAATTCAACTCCATGGCTGAGCGATTTGATGTACCAGGCCGCCGCGCGCGGCGGTGTGCAGTCACACTTCTACGCGCGAGAAGGTGGAATCGACGACGACCACCTTCCTTTCGTCAAGCGCGGAGTGCCGAGTCTGGATGTCATCGATCTGGATTACGGTTACAACAACGTCTTTCACCATACTCCGGAGGACACTCTCGATAAGCTGAGTCCGCGGAGCCTGGAAATTGTGGGCAACACGACGCTGGAAGCGATCCGCATGCTCGACCGGAAGTAAGTCGGGGAAGAAAAGACTTGAACACAATAATGTCTATCGATTACTGGACATTAAGGGACACTCTCCACCTCCTCTCATGTGTCCATCCTGGGAGAGCGCCCAGCCGCGGCCTGAGGGGATCGTGGTTGGGCGCCTTTGTGGGTCCTGCGCTACAACGAGTCCACGAGCGGCCCTTGACCCTTTTTCCCCCCGACACCTACGATAAGGAAAGCACCCATCTTTCCGGGTGACTCTGAACGGCGAACAACCGTGCTCCCTGGGGATCAGCTTTGCTCCATAAGCTCTGCGTTATAGCGTTTCTGTTTTCTGCGCTCAATCTGGCGAGCGCTCAAACCAAGCCGCTGCCGCCCGGACCGATGCAGGCGAAGGTCAAGGCCGCATGCACGCAGTGTCACAATGCCGCCCGTATCACCGAACAGCACAAGACGCGCAAAGAATGGAACGATCAGCTCGACAAGATGATCGGTCTCGGCGCGGAAGTCGCTGACTCGGACCGCGCCGGTTTTCTCGATTACCTGACGAAGAATTTCGGTTCGGAGAAGGCTGCCAAGAAGGCTTCCACCAAAACCGCAGCCAAGAAGAACGACTAGACCTTCACTGCACAGAATTTACAACCGACAGCAAAGCGCTACCGACCCAGCATCCCCCCGGACGCTACGGTAGCGCTGCCACGAAAGAGCCTAACTGCCGTAAGCATGCGGGACCTGCCGGCATGGTTCAAGTGATTCTTTAGGTGCTGGCCCGGGCGGCCGCCAATAAGGAATCCTGTAGCGCCTGCAGGTGCCGTTCTTCGGTCAGGTAGCTGATCACCATTACCCGGATGACGCTGTCGCCGTTCACGATGGTCTCCGAAATCCAGCGCTGCCCGTCGCGCGTGACTTCCTCGACGATGGCGGCATGCATGGCTGCTCGCTGTTGAGGATTGGCAACACCTTTTACGCGCAGGTTCAGGATCGGCACGACCATCGGCGCCGCCAGTTCGAAATGCTCGGAACTTTGGGCCCAGTCGGCGAAAGCCGCTGCCAGCTTCATCTGCCGGTCGATGTGCTCCTCGTATGCCTTTCTGCCGTGGACCTTCAACGTGAGCCAGAGCTTCATGGCATTCATGCGGCGCGTCCACTGGGTGCTGATTTTGGAGTTATCGGGCAGGACCGCACCTGCCGCTTTCGGCATATAAGGCGCGTAGACAGCGAATGCGCGTTCCAAAATTTCAGGCTTCGACGTGAGAATGACTCCCGCCGCAAACGGCACCGCCAGCCATTTGTGTGGATCGATGGTGATGGAATCTGCCAGCTCGATGCCGCGAATGAGATGTCGGTGCTTGTCGGAGAAGATCAGCGAGGCGCCATAGGCTCCATCGACATGGAGGCACAGTGCATGCTGGCGACAGACCTCGGCAATCGCTGTCAGGTCGTCGATGATCCCGGAACTGGTTGTGCCGGCAGTCGCGACCACGCAGAAAGGCTTCTTTCCGGCATGAATGTCTTCGTGAATCGCAGACTCCAATGCGGCAGGGTCGAGTTGCAGTCCGGCATTGACCGCGATTCTGCGCAACGCTTTCCGTCCGATGCCAAGCAGGCCGGCAGACTTGTCGAGCGAGTGGTGCGACTCTGCCGAAGCATACACAACTGGCTGCGCGCCAAGCGCTGCCACACCGTCTTCGACAGTCTGTGGAAACTTCCAGGCTAAGGCGAGCGCCAGACCGCTGAAGTTGGCTTCGTTGCCGCCGCTGGTGAAGGTGCCATTGAATGCGCCCGGCCACCCGACACGCTCGCCGATCCAACGCAACGTCTCGACCTCAATCTTCGATGCCAGTTGTGAACGCGCCAGCGTGGCGAGTTGCGGATTCAATCCGGCCACGAGCGCCTCGCCTAGGAAGCCCATGTAGGTCGGCGTCGGATTCATCAGCCCGAAGTAGTTCGCTGCGGGTACGTGAAAACCCTTGTCGATCATCTCGCGGCAGATTTCGTCGAGCACCTGGGCGGGGTCGGAACCGTTTTCGGGCATCGCATCGTGCAAAGTCCCATAAGTGCGCTGATCAGCCGGCAACTGCACCGGACGATCGGGCAGGGAAGAATAGAAGTTGTCGATGTGGTCAATGAGTTTGTAGCCGAGAGCGCGACGGGTGGACGAATCGAGATCGAATCCCATAAGCTGCCATTCTAGATTCGCGGAGGCAAGGGACGACGTGCAAATGACCGGAAAGAAACTCACATTTCTGATGTTCACCTGTCTATGTGTGGCGATCTTTGCAGAAGGACAGTCCAGTGCCCCGCCCGGAGTAAAAGAAGTTCAACGGAACATCTCAATGCTTCCCAGGGTAGCCGTCATCAATCTTGGCGGTGATCCCGACTGGATGGCGATCGGGGAAGACGCCGTCTGGATCTCCAATGAAAAGCACAAGTCGGTGTTTCGCATCGATCCCAGGACGAACCGAATCGTGGCGCGAGTTCGCTTCGCCGATCCGCCCTGCTCCGGCCTCGCCCTAGGCTTCGGCAGCCTGTGGGTTCCGATCTGCGGAAAGCGGCCGTCGCTCGCGCGGGTCGATGTGAAAACGAACAGGATGGCGGCCACATTACCCGCCGGGCCCGGCGACGATGAAGGTGGCATTACCGCTGGCGGCGGCAGCGTGTGGATCGTAGACGGCGAGAGCGAACTGCTTCGAATCGATCCGGAACGCAACGCGATAGCACAGAAAATCGCGCTTCCACCTGGATCGCACAATCCACTGTTCGCCGAACGAATCGTCTGGGTGACCGGGAACCGGTCCAATCAGCTTACTCCCGTGGATGCCGCCACAGGCGCGGTGTTGCCTGCGATCCCGGTCGGTCCCAAACCACGTTTTCTGGCCGTCGGCGCCGGTTCCATCTGGACGCTGAATCAGGGCGACGGCAGCATTACCCGGGTGAATGCCAAGACGAAAACGGCGGAGGCAACGATTCCAGCTGGTATTCCCGGCAATGGCGGTGAGATCGCCTTCGGCGCCAACTCTGTGTGGGCAACTGTATTTCGAGTCCCGCTTACGCGCGTCGACCCTAAATCGAACCAGATTGTTCGGCAATGGCTCGGCGCGGGCGGAGATTCTGTGCGCTTCGGTTTCGATTCCATCTGGCTAACGGATTTGAAAGCCGGGCAACTGTGGCGCATCGCACTTCGTGACGCAACTGGCCCCTGAGAGCTGGGAGCTACTACTCGCCCTCGCTCTCTGCGGTTAGCTGCTTTTCAGGCCGCAGTTGCGGGAACAGAATCACGTCGCGGATGGTATGTGAGTCGGTGATCAACATCGCCAGACGATCAATTCCGATGCCCACACCTCCGGCCGGAGGCATTCCGTACGAAAGCGCTCGGATGTAGTCTTCGTCCATCTGGTGGGCTTCTTCGTCACCGCGCTCGCGTTCTTTCAGCTGCATCTCAAATCGGCGGCGCTGATCTTCCGGATCATTGAGTTCGCTGAACCCGTTGGCGATTTCCATCTTGCCGGCAAAAATCTCCCAGCGCTCGGTCCAGTCGGGTTCATCGGGCTTTTGCTTTGAGAGCGGGGAGACTGCGGTCGGGAATTCGTAAATGATGGTCGGCTGCACGAGGTGCTCTTCGGCAATCGCCTCGAAAATCGCTGCGACCGTCTTGCCCGCGGGTTCGTTCGGATCGTAGGCCAGATCCATGCCTGCCCCGCGCACGCGGCTCACCAACGCTTGTACCGATTCCTGAGTGGCAAAGTCGTTCCGCGCCGGCTTGGCGCCAGCCTTCTCCGGCCAGAAATGAACGATGGCCTCGCGCATGGTCATACGCCGCCAGTTGGCCCAGTCAATTTCGTCCTCATCCCACTTTGTCTTTGTGCCGCCGGTCACGTCTCTTACGGCCTGCTCGATCGAGCCTTGCGTCGTGTTCATGATGCCGAGGTAATCGGTGTAGGCCTGGTAGGCCTCGAGCATGGTGAACTCGGGATTCCAGCGCCAGCCGATGCCCTCGTTGCGGAAGTTGCGGTTGATCTCGTAGACGCGATCGAATCCGCCGACTGTCAAGCGTTTCAGATAAAGTTCGGGCGCGATACGCAGGAATAGGTCCATGTCGAGCGTATTGTGGTGCGTCTTGAATGGACGCGCCACGGCCCCGCCGGCAATCGGATGCATCATCGGTGTTTCGACTTCGATAAATCCGTGCGAGTCAAAATACCGCCGGAACGCCTGCACCAGCTTGCTGCGCTTGAGAAAGACTTCGCGCACCTCCGGATTCATCACCAGATCGACGTAGCGTTGCCGATAGCGCAACTCGACATCCTGCAATCCGTGCCACTTTTCGGGCAGCGGCAGCAGGTCTTTTGAGAGAAACGTCAGCTCCTCAACATGAATCGACAGCTCACCCGTGCGCGTGCGAAAGAGATATCCGCGGACCCCGATGTGGTCGCCGAGATCGAGCAGTTTCCAGAGCTCGAAGCCCTGCTCGCCGACCGCATCTTTCTTGACGTAAATCTGTAGCCGTTGTCCGTCCTGCTGCAGGTGCGCAAAGCCGGCCTTCCCCATGAGGCGAATGGCCATGATGCGTCCGGCCACGCGCACGTTGACGCGTGTGGCCTCGAGTTCTTCCGCTGTCTCGCCGCCGTGCTTCGCCAGAATTTCCGGCACGGTGTGGCTGAAGTTGTATTTGGTCGGATACGCCGGTTGCCCGAGAGCCTCGATCTTTTTCAGCTTCTCGCGCCGGATTTCATAGATGTTTTCGTCGAGTGCCAATGAGGGTCCTTTGTGGATTGGGAAAGTTGATTATAAACAAGCGGTTCAGGTAGAGATGGGGTTATCCCGCCCCAACGGGAAGCCAGTTCGACTCGATTCCTGTTATTGACAAAGAAGGCGCCGCCAAGTCTGTCCGTGTGAGTAATGGAAACGCGACACTCGCGAAGGCAGCTGTTGAGGGCGTGCGGCAATGGCGCTGGGAGCCGTACCGGCTCAATGGAGAACCTGTGGAAGTCGAGTCCACAGTGGTCGTGAGTTTCGAGCCCCGCTGAGAGCGAAACACCCCGCCCTCACCGAGCCATCTCACTCTGTGACGTCGTCACATCTTCCTGTGATCTTTGCTCCTTGAAGCTTTTGCCTTCGGGCGTTAGCATGGCCAGTTCCGTTTTTCGTCGGCTGCACGAGGACTGATGCCGCAGAACTACGTCCCTATTTTTTTGTTTATTGCCGTCGTCGGGATTCTGATCCCGGTGACGCTGGTTGTGGCGTGGATCGTGCGCACGCAAAGTCCCAACAAAACCAAGCTCATGCCCTACGAGTGCGGCATCGACCCGGTCGACAGCGCCCGCGGCCGCTACACCGTCCGCTACTACATCATCGCCATCCTGTTCGTGGTCTTCGACGTGGAGACAATATTCTTGTTCCCCTGGGCGGTGAAGTTCAAGGCGCTGGGCGTGTTTGGACTGGTCGAGATGCTGGTCTTCCTCGGCATTCTGATCGTGGGCTACATATGGATCTGGAAGAAAGGCGCGCTGGAGTGGGTGTAAGACAGCTACTAGCTTCTAGCTCTTAGCTACTAGCTTGAACTGGTTTGAGTGACTGAACGCATGGCCGAAGAGACGAAAACCCCAAGTCCAGTGCCAGAAGGCGAAGCGAAACCGGCGGCGGAATCCGCTGTCCCTGCGGCACAGGCTGCCCCTCCAGCTGCGGCTGCAGCACCTCCGAAACCTGCTGCCCCGGCCGCTGGCGCGCCTCCCAAGCCCGCAGCTCCCGCGAAGCCGACCGGCCCTGTCCCCACACCGTGGTCATCGCCGATGGTTGAGAAATACAAGCGGCACTACGGCTCCGGGCTCGACGCGCAAACGTATCTTGGACAGAACTACTTCACCGTCGATCGCTCGCTGATCCCCGATTTTCTGAAGCTCTTGCGAGATGAGGAGCAGTTCGATTATTGCGTCGACATCACCGCTGTCCACTACCCCAAGCGCGAGAAGCAGTTCGATGTCGTTTGGATTCTCTATTCGTTTCCCCGCAACGAGCGCATCCGCGTGAAGACGCAGATAACCGACGGTGAATCGCTCGCGTCGGCAGTACTGATCTGGGCCACTGCCAACTGGCTGGAGCGCGAAGTGTATGACATGTTCGGGATTAAGTTCGAGGGACATCCCGATCTGAAGCGCATCCTGCTTCCCGACGGCTGGAAAGGCTTCCCGCTGCGCAAGGACTACGGCATCCTGCAACAGGACAAAGAGTGGGTGCAGATCAACCTAGGGATCGAGAGCGGGCAATGAAAGGGCTTCGAGCCATGAGCTGCGAGCTAAGAGCGAACAACGGAGACTAGCGACCAAAGACTCACGATCGACGGAATGACCGACCCCAACACCATCTCGCCGCTGGATCTCGAAACGCCCGAGCGCCCCTATCTCGATTCGAACGAGCTCATCATCAACATGGGCCCGCAGCACCCGGCGACGCACGGTGTGCTGCGCGTCATCTTGAAGCTCGACGGCGAAAAAGTCCTCGGCACGGAGTGCGTGATCGGGTACCTGCACCGCGGCGTCGAGAAGATTGCCGAGAACCGCACCTACACGATGTTCAATCCGTACGTGGACCGCATGGATTATGTCGCGGCGGTCTCGAACGGGCTCGGCTATTGCCAGGCGGTGGAGAAGTTGCTTGCCGTGGAAGCACCGCCGCGCGCGAATTACATTCGCGTCATTCTTACCGAACTGAATCGCATTGCCAGCCATCAGCTCTGGCTGGGCACGCATGCGCTCGACATCGGCGCCATGACGCCGCTTTTCTACACCTTCCGCGACCGGGAAGAGATTCTCAAGATTTTCGAAAAGTATTGCGGCGCGCGCCTGACCACGCACGCCTTCCGCATCGGCGGGCTGCAGTACGAGACTTAT
>DATIWL010000082.1:0-71297 GCA_035519435.1 Terriglobales bacterium | reverse complement strand
GGCCGCATCCCAGCACGAACACCGGCGCCTTGGAACGCTTTCCTGCTTTTTGTTCCTGGTCAACTGGCTGTCTTTCTAAGGTTCCAGATGCGGGGTTCATGACGATGGCTCAAAGACGGGTAGAACGGACCACATACCCAGCCGGTGCATTCCGTGCCAGGCACCAAAATCGTACCATGCACCCCACCGGTACCATGTCGGCGCGAACTGCGCACCTCACATTACGGAGGTCATTGGCAGACCGCTATTCAATGCCCGCGATCGCTGCTTCCACAGCGTCCACATCGGCGCCGATATCCCGGCCGTCGTTGGCAGCGCGGACACCTGCCGACGCTTTGGCGCAGCCCGGTCCCTTGTCGCGGCACAGTCTCGGGTTCCTGCTCACCCCATCTTTCAAATCGCGAATACCGGCCTCGCCGGCTGAAACCGCAAGCGTCCCTGAGGGCCAGGGACCCCTGTCTGAGATGACGAGGTTCTTCTCAAACTTGTAGTTGCTGAAGCACGACTCGAGAACCGCGGCAGGGCCGCCTTTTTGTACGCCGACGGCGCAGTTCTTTGGTCCGCCCCCAGCAGAGGCGATCGGCGGACGCCGGCTGCCGGTGGCAAAGACGCTGTTCGTCATCCGAAAATTATCAATCTTGTGGTCGATCGCCTTGAGAGTCAGAATCGGCCCCGGGACAAACGCCGTGATGTGATCGAACCAGACATCGTGCAGTGGCGGGGAGTTCGAAAGCATCGTCGTAAAAAGACCTTTGCCTTTGAAGTCCTCCTGGTGGACATTATCGGCGATGACATCATGAATACTGTAGCGTCCTCCGCCCGAAGACGCTCCGCCTGTCTTCGAAAGGCCATTCGAGATCGCGATCACTCCTCCCACAGTGCGAATCCGTACGTAGCGGATGGTGATGTCGGTGACCTGGCACTTTGGGCAGTGATTGGCCTGATTCCTGGGACTCAGCCCGATCGAGAATCCCGACTGGGTGAAGCCACCCCACGAATTCTCCAACAGATTTGCTTCGAACAACACGCGTTGAGCATTCTTCAGCTCGAAGTGATTCTTGGCGATGTAGGGATCGCCGCTGGGCGCCGAAACGTAACCCGGCTCGCCCTGTTTCCAGACGATGGGCTTGTAGAGGTGATTGCGCCGGATCTCCAGATCAACCGGGTTCACGGTTGCGCCGCTTCCGCCGAAGAGAATGTTCTCTCCGGAAGCTTCCAGGAAGTTATTGACGATTTTGAAGGTTCCCGTGGGCTCGTTGCCATGGCCGCCACCCACCGCGGAGGCGTCCGTACATTTTCCCGATCTCGCGACGCAATTCAGTCCACTGAGGTAGGAGTTGATCGTGGCAATGATGTGCGCTCCTTCCATCAGCGACACACCTTTGCCCACTTCGGCGCCCTCGGCGGGATGAATCCAGTTGCGATCCAGGATTACGTGATCGGAACCCTGCAGATTCACGAGACGGCCGGTGTTCACGGCAGGATCGGAGGTCCACTCGATACCGATGAATCGAATGTGGTCCCCAACGCGCGCTCCGTCAGGCCGTTCCACCACAAGCGTAGTCATGAGCTTGGCGGCGCCGCCCGCAGGTTGAGGATACGGAGGACGTCCGGGCAGGCTGGCAACACCCGCCCACGCGGGAGAAATGCGCGATCCCTCGGGTGGAAGCTTCGAATCCGGAGTATCAGTTCTTACTGTGATGTAGTGCCGCTCGTCACACTTCTTCGCCGGCAATTCACGGATCTCAAATGACGCGCCGGCAGGCAGAAGCAGCGTGTCTCCGCACTTCGCTTCGTCCACGGCGGAAGCCAGGTCCGCCTTGGCGAGCACGCGAATTTGTCTGCCCGGCGAGGGCGTGCCGTCGAGTCCAGTGTAGTAGCAGGTTTTCGGAAGTTCCGCCGGACCGTCTTTGCTGCCAAACTGCGGCACGTCGCCTTTACCGCAATATGCGTTCTCGGATGTAGGTGGAGTCTCCGCGGCAAGCATCGCGGTGCCTAACAGGAGGAATAGAACCGGCAGCCAACAGGCAAGTGGAAGGCTGGAATGAGTACGGCTAGGGAGGCGCGGGGTCATGGCGGGATTCTCCTTGCAGGCTACCCCGCCTCGTATCTGCGGGAGGAACGCTGGGTCAGACGCTGCGGAGTTATGAAAATGATATCACGCGATTTCCGCGTGCCTGGCTGCCTGTCATGCGGTGCCACGGCCTGAAATCGACTCGGCGGGATCGGCCTGCTGTTTTTTTTCGCGTCCTTGCTCTCGGGTCCAAAAAAAGAAAGGGTCTGCGGCATTGACCGCAGACCCCGGCGAAGTCCGAGTTTCTCTATTCGACACCTGCTATCGCGGCCTGCAATCCGGCGATATCCGCCCCCAGATCACGACCGTCGGTGCCCGCGCCCTTAAAAGGACTCTTCGACTGCAACTGGTAGTTGCCGCCTCCACCTGGCTTGTATTGGGTAAAGTCCACGGCATCCGCTGTGGTCGGGAAGAAGTTCCCGGACGGCCAGGCCGATGGCGGAGTAGCTGCCGGAGCGGCGACCAGGGCATTGTTGCTGAATTGATAGGTCTTAAAACAACTCGAGATCTTTTCAACCGGCGTACGGCCGTAAGCGCAGGATGTGTCTCCGCCACCCATGTTCCACACCGGGTATGCCCCCGTCATTACAATGTTGTTCGTGAAAACGAAGCCGTACATCGGGGGAGCGGAGTTGATATCTCCCATGCTTATCAGATGGCTGTCCTCGGCCGGAAACGCGGTGATGTGATTAATCGTGATCGTGTTGAGCGGATTCTTCGGCCAGTGATTGGAAATCTGGAGCAAGGTTCCAGGCCCCACGTACTTGCGGTTGACATCATCGATGACAACATCGTGGATACTGAAACGCCCACCCGCCAGAGCGTAGCTTCCATTCCCGTGGGACCCGGAGATCGCCGTGGACATCGCGATCCCGCCGCCCGAGTGCATGATGCGCGTGTAGCGCACCGTCACATCCAGCACCTGGCACAGCGGACAGACATTTCCGTTGCCTCGAGTGTGCTGGTTCTTGGGGCACAGTAGAAGAGCATACCCCGCTTGCGTAAAGCCTCCCCAGGTGTTTTCCAGGATGTTGGCTTCGATCAGCACCCGCATCGCGTTCTTGAGTTCGACGTGGTTCTTGACGATGAATGGGTGCCCGTCGGCGGATCCAACGAACCCCGCGCTTCCCGGCATCCATTGCCATGGCTTGAAGAAGTGATTGCGACGGATCTCGATGTCGGCGGGCGTAACCGTCGCCGCGCCTCCACCGAACAGGATGGCTTCACCGGAAGCCTCCAGGAAATTGTTCTCGATCTTCCAGGGACCATCCTGGTGGTTGCCGAGGCCGCCGGCCACGGCGTGCGCGTCCGTGCACATCCCCGTGCCCGAGATGCAATGGAAGTCGCTGAAGTATGAATCGATGACGGCGGCATAATTGATCCGATTCAGCGAGACACCAGCCTGCGTTTCGTCATGCGTATTACCGTGCAGCCAGGAACGGTCAATTACGATATGGTCGGCCAGCCCGCCCGGTGTCACGGAGATCAGCGTAGGAGCGCTTCTAACCCCGTCGGTCTTGGTAATCTCGAGTCCAACCAGGCGGTAGTAATTGGCGCCGCTGCCCAGGATGATGGGTCCGTTTGCCGTCTTCGAATATTCTAGGCGCGCCATGGCTTTCTGCGGGTTCGAGCAACTGTAGGCAGGACGCCCGGGCAGCGATCGAATTCCGGCAAAGCATGGATTGGCGCGGCTTCCTTCCGATAGGACACTCTCGAAGCCGCTGCTACGTACGATGATCCAGTGATTGCTGTCGCAGCTCTTACCCGGCAGCGTAAACGTTCCGCTGAACGTAGCGCCGGCCTGGAGTTCCACAATGTCTCCGCACTTGGCGCTGTTCAGAGCAGCCTGAAGATCGCCGCCCGCACTCACGGGGATCACGCGACCGGGAGCGAGTGTGTCGGCCATGGTGCTGGATACGGTCACGCGTGGCAGTTCAGCCGGGCCATCAACATTGCCGCTCGCCGCAACATTCACCGAAAATGCCTTTTGCACCGACTGCGCCTTGGCATCGGTGACCTTTACCGTGAAGCCGTACGTGCCGACGGCGCTCGGCATTCCCGCCAATTCACCGGTGCTCGCCGCAAGGCTCAAGCCCGGAGGCAGGCCGGCGGACACGCTCCAAATGTAGGGCGAGGTACCCCCCGTCGCCGTGAACGCTGCATCGTACGCAGCTCCGGTTCGGCCATCTGGCAGGCCGCTACTGGTGATAGTCAGTGCCGAGCCGTGCGCCGGTTCGATGACGACCATCGCGACGCCCTCTTGCTTGGAGTCGGCCTTGCTCGTAGCGGTAATCGTGGCGTTGGTTGCCGTACTCACCGATGGAGCGGTGTAAACGCCTGCTGAAGTGATGGAGCCCGCGGAGGCCGCCCAGGTCACACCTGGGTTGTCGGTTCCTTTTACCGTGGCGGTAAATGAGTAACTTTCACCGGAGACGATGTTGAGGGTCGAAGGCGACACTGTGACGTGGACGCCGCTTCCAGAATCGCCGGATTTGACCGAGACACTGAAACTCTTGCTCCCCCGATGCGGGGCCGGCAAGTCAGTGACTGCGATTTCGAAGACGTATGCGCCGGCGGCCGTCGGCGTCCCGGAGAGGGAGCCAGTGGCCGGATTCAGGCTCATACCTGGAGGCAGGCTTCCTGACAGGACGGAAAACTGATACGGAGCACTCCCGCCGCTCACCGTCAGCACCGCGCTATATTCCTGGTGGGTGACGCCGTTCGGGAGAGTCCCCGATAATGTCAGGGCCTCAGCGGTATCTTGGCTGGAGTTGTTCGCCATCAAACCGCAAGACGTGGTCAGCAGCGCCGCAGCGAGCACGAGCGTGCCGGCAAGGACATGCAGCAAGTGTTCTATGAATGTAGCCCGCGGAATTCTTCCCCGGGATAATACCCATCTTGTTTTGGACATCACGAGCCCTCGTTTACGAAGTGGGGGACTGGTAGCTCGAGTCCTCAGCATCGAATCTACCGGGATGGCGTAAAGGGGCCCAGATGCCGACAGGGCATGTCGGGTACAACGCACCCGTACATGCCGTGGCGGACACCGCGCGAAGCGCGGATTCGCGCATGACTGTGGCGTTCGGCCAGGATAGGTTCAGTAACTAGTGCAGAGGGGTTACTCTCTCGATTCGCACCCTTTGTGCAATATGAACGAGTTGAAGAGCCAGAGAGCGCTGTGAGGCGCCGATGGTAACAGGCTTGGGCAGCGCCTATGTCTGGCGCTCGCGGAGAAGAGAGGAGCGTATGCGCTCGTAGGCCCGATTCCCGAGGAACTGCCGCACGCCGCGACGGACTTGATCCTGCAACCGTCTTTTCCACAGGCCCTGACCGCCGCAAATGTCCACGAATTCCTCCTCTGTCATGTCCCGGAGAATCGCCACGCGGCCAAGTCGGTAGGGGCTGGCGGTGGAAGAGTTGGCATGAAACTCGCTGTTAGCTACCGTGTGGAATCCGGCGCGCCGGGCGACCTCCAGGGTGCGGGAATCGTAGCGTCCGCCCGGGCAGGAGAAATGCTCGATCGTGTGGCCCACGATTTGTTCAATACGATGCTTGGCATCGACGACCTCACGCCGGAGTTCGGCGTCCGAGAGATCGGTGAGGTAGGGATGCGTCATCGAGTGACATCCAACCTCAAAGCCGCGGGCGTCCAAGTCGCGGACCTGGGCTGAACGTAAGTAGCCCGGGGTATCGAGAAACCCCGCCGTGAGAAAGAAGGTTGCCCGAAAGCCGAGATCCTGCAGCACGGGAGCGGCGGCAATCAGATCCGTCTCGCAGCCGTCGTCGAAGGTGATGCAGACACTTCGTTCGTGGGGATCGTGAATCGCCTCGCCGACGCTTAAACCCCGGAAACCCGCATCTCTCATCACTTCCATTTGCCGTCGGAAAACGCCGAGCGGCAGAATGTAACGCACGTAGCCGGGTTCGGACTGGACCAACTTCCGGCCCTCGAGTTCCAACTCGTGGTACATCAGGTAGACGATGCGAGAGGCAGCCATCGGATTGGTATCTGGGAGCTTCCGGAACAATACAGACGAGTATTGTAGTTCCTGGCCGGTCGCAGATGATTCAGCGCGATTTGTCGTCTCCCACAGTCTGCGCGTGGCGGTCGAGCAGCGCCAGCAATGGCGCGCGCAGAAATGGCCCTCCGCCCAGGAGTCCGGATAGCAATGGATCCTTCTGGTTGCAGCGCAGGGGCGAGTTGTTGAGGGTGAGGATGAAACCTCCGGCGCTTTCGACCAGCGCCGCGCCAGCCGCGACGTCCCACTCGTTTTTCGGCACGAGCGTGAATGTGAGATCAGCCTTGCCAGCCGCCACCAGGCCCAATTTGTAAGCGACAGAGCCCATCGGCCGAATATTGAACTCGGCAGACTCGAACTGCTTCCACTCGCCTCGCTTGACTTCGCTGCGGCTGGCGAGGACAAGGGCTCCATGCAGGCCCTTGCGCTGGCTGGGATGAGCCGGTTGGCCGTTGTAGGTCACCCCGGTCTCGCGCGAACCGAGAATCAATTCGTCCGTCGCGGGATTGCAGATTCCGCCCGCGACAGGAATCCCGTCTTCGACCATGGCGATGGAAACGCAGAACTCAGGGATGCCTTGCACGAATTCACGGGTGCCGTCGAGTGGATCGACTACCCATACCCGTCGTTTCTCCAGCCGGGAAAGATTATCGACGCTTTCTTCCGAAAGCCAGCCTTCGCCCTCGCGCAAGAGATTTTCGCGAAGCACGCGATCGACCGCGCGATCGGCTTCCGTCACAGGATCGTGGCCGGCCTTGTACTCCGCTTCGATCGCGCCCGGAGTAAATGTCTTCAGCACCGCACGCGCGGCTTCGAGCGCGGCATGGATGCGTACGACGGTGTCTTGCGATTGCGTCATGAAATCTCCGTTGTGGTCAGCTCCCAGCTTTTAGCCAACAGCTTCGCTCTTGAGGTGCAAGCTAAGAGCTAACGGCAGGAGCGAAAAGCTGCTTTCTAGCCACTGCTCTTACGCCCACAACATTCTGGCTCCGGTCGTCAGCAGTACGGCACACAGGATTCTCCGCAGCCAGAGCACCGGCACCCGCGTGCTCAGGTGCGACCCGAGAATGCCGCCCGGAACTGAACCGACCAGAAGCGGAATAACGAGCGACAAATCGACATTGCCCAAGCGCGCGTGCAGCAGACTCGTTACACCTGTAAGGATGACAGCATGCACAATATCGGTGCCCACCATCACCTTGGGCGCGTAGGTATAGAACAGAAGCAGGAGCATCATGATAATGCTCCCCGAGCCTACCGAGGTCATGCCGACCAGAAATCCGCCGAACAGGCCAATGACGCTCATCCCAGCAAGAGACTTCAGCGTCGGCTTCCGCTTGGCCAGGTGCTCTTCAATGCGGCCCTGAAACAGCAGAAGCATGGGAATGCAGACCAGCAGCATTCCCACAGCGGACTTGATGAAGTCATTGACCCCCGTTCCATATACGTTCCGCAAGTGCTGCAGGAGGGTTACCCCGAGCAGCGATCCCGGGACACTGCCCACCGCCATGGCGGCGACGACCTTCTTCCGAACCGTGCCCTTCGACAGGTGAAGAATACCGGCCGGGATTTTCGTCAGGAAATTGAATAGGGCATCGGATCCCACCGCGATGATGGGAGGGACACGCAACCCAAAGATGAGTATGGGCAGCAGCAACACGCCGCCGCCCAATCCCGTCAGCCCGATCAAGGTCCCCACAATGAACCCGATCAGGATTTTTAGTGTCACCAGTTCCATGCGTTCCGTGCCTGCCCGCCCAGGTGCGGATCCGACCCCACTACTGGTTGCCGTTCACCCCAATAAAGCCTTCACGGTCGAGATGCAGAATGATGGCCTGTGCGGCTTCTTCCGGACTCAGCTTCGCCGTATCGATCACCACCTCGGCCTTCGGGGGCGCTTCGTACGGATCTGAGATGCCCGTGAACTCCTTTACGATGCCGGCACGCGCCTTCGCGTACAACCCCTTGCGGTCGCGCTCCTCGCAGACTTCAAGCGAAGTGGCCACATGCACCAGGATGAAGCCGCCATAGGGTTCGATCATCTGCCGCACAGCTTTTCGCGTCGCCTCATAGGGCGCGATCGGAGCGCAGATGGCGATGCCGCCATTCTTCGTAATTTCCGAAGCCACGTAACCGATACGCCGGATGTTGATGTCGCGGTGCTCTTTGGAGAAGCCGAGCTCCGACGAGAGATGCTTGCGCACCAGATCGCCATCCAGCAGCGTCACCGGGCGTCCGCCCATTTCGAGAAACTTGGTAATCAGCGCGTTGGCGATCGTCGATTTACCGGAGCCGGAAAGGCCCGTGAAGAAGATCGTTACGCCCTGCTTGTGCCGCGGCGGATAGCTCCGGCGCAACTCCTGCACCACTTCCGGGTACGTGAACCAACTCGGAATTTCACGGCCTTCGTTCAGCCGGGCGCGCAATTCAGTGCCGGAGATATCGAGAACCTTTGCGCCCTGTGGTACCTCATCCGCGGGTACATAGCGGTCCTCGTTCTGCAGGTAGACCATCATCTGGAAGGGCACCATGATCACGCCCATCTCTGCTTCGTGCTTCTTGAAGAGTTCCTGAGCGTCATACGGACCATAGAACGGCTTCCCGTCGGTGTCTTTTCCCGGGCCGGCATGATCGCGTCCGACGATGAAGTGCGTGCAGCCGTGGTTCTTGCGGATCAGGCCGTGCCAGATGGCCTCCCGCGGACCGCCCAGACGCATCGCCAGAGGCAGCATGGAAAGCTTTACCGTCCCGTGCGGGTACTTGGAGAGCAGCAGTTGGTAGCAACGGGTACGGACAAAGTAGTCGACGTCGCCCGGCTTGGTCATTCCGACCGATGGATGAATGAGCAGATCGGCTTCCACCTGTTTCGCTGCCCGCATCGTCAGTTCAACGTGCGCGCGGTGCATCGGGTTGCGGGTCTGGAAGGCAACAATACGCGTCCATCCCAGGCGCTGGAATTCAGCGCGAAGCTCCGCTGGGGTCAGGCGGAGGCTGCGGAAATCGTAGTGGGATGGCGGTTGCAGGCCTTCCACCCTGCCGCCTACGTACCATGGGTTCGACTTGTTGATGGCATAATCGGCCCCAGGATGGGCCGCGCTCGTCGAATTGAATACCGCCTTTGCTTCCGCTACACGGTCAGGTTGCCATACATCTTCGACATGAACGACGGCCAGCATCACGCCCTCGGGATCGCGCAATGCAACCTTGCTGCTGCCGGGAGTCAGTTTCTTGGCAAATTCTTCGGTGACATCGAGAGTGATCGGCATCGGCCACAGTGTTCCGTCCGCCAGCCTCATGTCGCAGCAAACGCTCTCATAATCGGCGCGGTTCAGGAATCCACGCAGCGGCGAAAACCCGCCACTCACCAACAGTTCCAGATCGCACAGCTGACGTCCCGTCAGGTCCCAGGACGGCCATTCTTTGGAATGCGCTTTCAACTCCGCGGCACGCTCGGCCGGCACTTGCAGCTCAATAAGTTCTCCCCCGTGCGGGGCGATAAGATGGTTGGTCGAGACCGTCAATTCTGTAACCTCCATGGTGTGTTCCATATACCTCTGTTTTCTGGGAAAGCAAACGATTCCGCTTGTCATCACTCCGGCCGCCAGGGCTCCCCCGCGGGGCTGCAAGGGCATCCTCTACCCCAGCGTCGTTCTACAGATGTTCTCTGGCTGCGTACGAAAGCTGTGTAACAGGGCAGGAGGAGCAATTCCAATTCCGTAGGCGGCTGAACGTGGTTATGTAAGTTATTGACAACAATACCCTAAAACCCCAACGCGCCCCCGAGCGGACCAGATTCCAGCCGAACCCGTCGTTAAGTGTGAAAAAGAATGCGGTACGACCCTCGGAAATGGAGTCGCAAGTTCCACTCTACCATCCCCAACGGGAGGCAGCTAAACGGGTGGAATGAACGGTTCTGAGGTCAGGACCTGATTTCCGCCACGGCAGGATCGGGAGCCGAGCTGGTTCGCGAACCCACGTCGGACCGAGTGAAGCGGTGCTTCCCGGCCGTGGACAGCGGGATGGCATCGACCTCTCGTACCTCGATTCGAATGGGATGACCTGGAGATACCGCCTGAATCTGTCGAATCGATTCCTGGATCTTCTCCTCACGCGCCCTTTCATTTCCCGGACCGGGCACGATCCACAGTTTGATTTCGTCTGTGGCGGTCTGATGAAACTGGAAGTTCACGATCCCGTCGCTGCCATACATAAGGTGCGTGAAGAACTCGCCGTGCACGACTCGCCCGCCCGGAAACAGGAAATTGTCGCTGGTGCGAGCGATCTCAAGCCGCATCAATGGAAAATTGTTGCCGCACGAGCAGCGTTCACCTGAAACATATCCGCAGTCCTCGTTGCGATAACGAAGGAACGGCATGGACCAGTTCTTCAGCGAGGTCAGCAGGAACGGTCTTGGACCTTGCGCCGCCGTCCGATCCTCCTCGAGCACGACGAAATCGGCGTTGATGTGCATGCTTCCCCTAAGGCACTCGGCTGCGATGTTCTGCACCTCACTCGAGCCATAGCAGTCAAACACCTTGCCCTGGAAGACGCGTTCGATGACGGCGCGTTGCGGCGCGTACAACTTCTCCGCGGTTGTGAAAACGCCTTTGATCCGATCGATCGTTTGCTTGCGGCTGTCGAGGAATTGCGCAAAACGCGCGATCGTAGAGGCATACCCGAGAATCGCGCGAGGCCGGATCCGCCGGAATTGCCTTTCCCAGCTGGCCATTTCTGCTTCGCCGGAATGAAAAGGGTCGAACTGATACATGCGGCGCGCGAACTGGCGCAACTCGAATTCTATTCGGGACATGGCGTAGAGCTTGTCGTTCCCGCCCCAGAAGAAGGCGACCATCTCTCCCGGACGCCATCCGCATTGCATCAAATTGCGGTAGGTCCCTGCGTCGCTGGCGACCATGTATTCGCGACTGCGGAAGAATTTCAGAGGCACGCCTGTCGATCCTCCGCTGAAGTGGGGCCGCAGTTGTTCCAACGGCACATCTTCCCGCACCAGATCGCGCTGCCTTGCGCGGATGATGTCTTTGGTCAAAACCGGCAACTTTTCGAAATCGTCCCAGCTGCGGATATCGCGGCTGATGATCCCGAGACTGCGGAACAGTTCACGGTAGTAGGGAACGTGCGTTTCAGCATGCGCCAGCAGGGAAGCGGCTGCGCGGAATTGCCTCTCCCGGATTTCTTCAGCCGGCCGGAACGGTGCCGTCTTGATCTCGTCGAGTACACCCAGCGTGTCGAAGCCGCGCATGCGGCAGGTGAGAGCCAGCAGGGCTCGTCCCAACAGCGGACCGTGATCGGAAGTGGAATCCACTAGAGGAGTGTCTCCGTTTTACCTGCTGTCCACCACGCTGGTCTCGGGCACCACGTCGGAGAGTTCCAGCACCGATAAATTAGCCAGCTTCCCCAGTGGAGTCCTGGTCTTCAGCCATTGCTTAGCACCGAGCAGAGCCGGATAGAAAGCGCGGATCCATTTTCCGTGGAGTCCGGCCTTTCTCTGTTTCAATGGAGTCGCCAACTCATATCCATGTTCTTCCAGGCAGTCACCGACCAGCGCTTCAAGAGCAGCAACCTGGTCGTGTGACAGCCGCTCCTTCCAGCGCTGGACAGGGTTGATCCCAGAATGCGCCCCTTCCTCGCGAAAGGAGGAATTCGTCTCGCTTAATCGCCCCAGACCGGCTTTCTGGATCCGCTCGTAATCCAGGTCGTGATCTAAAAAACGGCCGAGCGCTGCGAGCGTCTCGTGCGGCGTTTGCACAAGATCTTCGTATCGCACTTCCATGTAGTCTGCCGGGATCGTGCGCCCGCAGGTCTGTCCCGTCCGAACCATCCATTTCCAGTAGGCGGCCGTCGCGAGCAGTCCCCGCGACGAGCCAATGTCCCACGGCAGGGGCTTGAAACCTTCCATCTTTTTCAGGGAGAGAGCGATGTCGCGCCCGTCACGGACGATGTGGATGAACAAAGCCTCCGGAATGTCCGCCTTGATCTGCTGCATGTAAAGCACGCCATCGGGATCGTAGATCGCCCAGCGCCGCGCATTCTGGTTGCTGGCGATCTCGTTCATGACGGTGCGCATGAAGTCCCCTGCGCTGTGGCGCGCCTCCAGAAGCTTCGCCCGAATTTCCTTCGCCTTCAGGCCTGACCTGCGATAACCCTTGCTATGGAGCCACGTGTCTACGGCGCGTTCCATATTGCCCCGTTTATCCAGGCTGCCGAACTTTGGGAGGAACAGCTTATAGACCGGCAGCTGTCCGCGGTAGATCGCGAAGTCGCCCGAGGAAAGAAGCATGTCGTAAAGCAGGTTCGTACCGGAACGGTGGCAGCCAATCACAAACACAGGACGACGGCTGCGATCCGCAGACGTATCCGTCCCACGAGCGGCGCTCTGTATGGGAACTGTCTCGATCTGGTTCGCTTGAATCGTCACTTCGGCCAATCGCGTCTTTTCCTCGGACCTCAGATCAGTCGTAAATTCGACCTGGAGGGCAGGGCACCCCTCTGTCACGGCCAGCACGTCAGAGACCAACGATTTGCCCCGCTACGGCCCTAACTGGTTGATTCTAGCCGGGGAGCAGCGCTGGTGTGAATGCATTTGCAGCTTGCAGCAGGGCACGGCGGGAATAATAGGAATACTGTTGCCCAGTCGCCGGGGCACTTCACCATCCCCGTCGAATGGCAGAAGCAAACTTCTGGGCCGGCAAAGTGTTCAGGACGTCATCCTTTGTCAGCCAGGCCCGCCGGGCCTGGGTTATACCGTAGCGTATTTTGTCCAGGTGCGAGGTGTGGTGGGAATCGGTATTGATCACGACTTTTACGCCATGTTGCTTGGCCATCCTCAGGTGCACATCACACAGGTCGAGCCGGTCGGGATATGCATTGAGTTCCATGGCCACTTTGTTCTTGGCCGCAGTTTTCAGGACGGCGTCCATGTCGAATGGATACGCATCGCGCCGCAATAACTGCCTGCCAGTCGGGTGTCCAAGAACCGAGACGTTCGGATTGCTGACCGCCTTCAGCAATCGCTCGGTCATCGTGTCGCGATCCTGATTGAAGTGTGAGTGCACGCTGGCGATGACGATATCCATCTGGGCGAGTACAGAATCAGACAGATCAAGAGCGCCATCGACGAGAATATCGACTTCGACGCCAGCCAGTATGCGAAGACCTTTCTGTTTTTTCTCTGCCGTCCGAATCCGGTCGATGTGGATCAGTGCGCGCTCGTCCGTGAGACCGTTGGCGAAGGCAAGGTTCTTCGAGTGGTCCGTGATCGCGATGTACTGATATCCGCGCTCGCGTGCGGCTTCCGCCATCTCCTCGATCGTGTTGCGGCCGTCGGTTTCCACCGTGTGCATGTGCACATCGCCGCGGATGTCCGCCAGTTCCAGCAACTCTGGCAGCGAGTGACTTGCCGCCGCTTCAATCTCGCCCTGGTTTTCACGCAATTCAGGGGGGATGAAATCCAGCTTCAGCTTCGAGTAAATCTCCTCCTCTGTTTTGCCGGCGACCGGCTTTTCGCCTTCCAGCGTGGCCAGGCTGTATTCGCTGAGCGTGTAACCCATCTTCAACGCGCGCTGGCGCAAGGCAACGTTATGCGCCTTCGACCCGGTGAAGTACTGCATGGCGGCGCCGAAGGATTCCGGCGGCAGAAGGCGCACGTCGACCTGTATGCCGTTGCGCTGACGAAAGCTGACCTTGTTCTCGCCCTGCGCGATGATCTCCATCAGGCCAGGAAAACGAATCAGATGGTCCTTGATCGTCTGCAGCGCTTCCGCAGAGCAGCAAGCCTTGCCGGTCACGAGGATGTCGAGATCTCCAACCGTTTCACGCCCGCGACGCAAGGAGCCCGCCGGCGTCACTTTCTCCACGCCTGGAACCTGCCGCAAATGCTCGACGAGCTTCTCCGCCAATTGTTCCGCTGTATCCAGCAGGAACCGCCCGCCGATTCGGCGGTAGTCTTCAATCGCCTTGATCAGCTTCAGCTCATGCTTTTCGCCCATGCGCGGCAGCGTGCGAATCTTGCCCTCACGCGCCAGCTTCTCGACCCCGTCGAGGTCGCTGACCTGATAGGCGCTCCAGATCAGCGCGATCGTCTTCGGTCCCAAGCCCTGAATCTTGAGCAGTTCCAGCATTGAGGGCCGGTACTTCTTCAGCAATGCGGCGTGCGCTTCGAGCCGTCCTTCGCTGAGAAGCTGCTGCATGTTGAGCAGCATACCTTTGCCGATGCCGGGAACTTCGAGCAGTTTCTTCGGCTCCTCGATCAGATCCTTCACCTGCTGCGGCAATGCCTCGATCGCCTGCGCGGCATTACGGTAGGAGCGCACACGGAAAGAATCCTGCCCGTCGATTTCGAGCAGGTCGGCGGTTTCGTACAGAACGCTGGCGATAGCCTTGTTGTCCATGAATGGAGAAATTGTAGCGCCGCGGATGCGAATGCGTTGGATCGGAGTGCGGAGAGGCACACCACAGCCTGCGGCCAGAGGAAAACAATAACCTGGGCGTTGAGGAAAAACGGCCTCGCAGACTAGGAGGCCTTCGTTACGTTCGCTGCCTGAGGGCCCTTCTGTCCCTGAACAATTTCAAATTCGACTTTGTCACCCTCCTGAAGGCTTTTATAGCCTTCGGCGGTGATCGCGCTGTAGTGTACGAATACATCAGGCCCGTCGTCGCGGCCGATGAACCCGTATCCCTTCGCGTTGTTGAACCACTTGACGGTTCCTTTCAGACGTTCCACGTGCCCCCCCTGCCCCGCGCCTCCCGCGAAACGGTGGACGATTCCCGCGTGAGGCTGCAGGAATGCGTACGCATTGTGAGGCGGCACATGGGCACTGTCAAGGACTGGTATCACACGGGACGCGGACATGTCGGCCAGCTTCGCCCACGCGGAATCCGTGGGATTTACCGATGTTTTCTGCCGTTCTGGGCAAACCAGAGGAGGCCGGCGATCGTCTTGGCGTCCCGGATCTGGCCACTGCCGACCATGCGAACGGCCTGGGAAAGCGGGACGAACCGGATCTGAATCTTCTCGTCTTCCTCGGGTTGCGCGATACCTGCCTTGAGGTCTTGAGCGAGGTAGATGGTCATAGCTTCGTCGAGGAAGCCAGGGCTGACATAGAAATGCAACATCCTCTTCCAGCGCCGCGCGCTATAGCCGGTTTCTTCCAGCAATTCGCGTTTGGCCGCCGCCAGCTCGCGTTCGCCATCGTCGATCCGCCCGGCGGGGAGTTCCAACATCATCGCTCCGGCCGCATGCCGGTATTGCCACTCCAGCAGAATTCGCGGCTCAGGAGAGTGATCGTCTACCGCCAGCACGACGATCGAACCCGAGTGCCGGACCACATCGCGACGGGCCCGAATTCCTCCCGGCTCCTCCACCTGATCGGTCGTGACGGAAAAGACTGGTCCGCGATAGCTTACGCGCGAAGAAATAACTCGTGCTTTGGACCGTGGCGTTCCTGATTTCCCCATGACAGACAATATAACCGAGCGTGTGACGAATCCTCTTCCGGCTCCGTTCGGAGCGCACGACTCCGGGCCCGTTTCGGGTAAGCGAGCCGGCGCGCGGTCTGCAATGATATGCTGCGCGCGTGACTCGCAAGCCCCGAATCGCAATTGTCGGGGCCGGCAGCCTGGCCACCTCCCTGGCGCCCGCGCTCAGGGACGCCGGCTATACCATCGCTGAGATTGCCGGCCGCGGCTCATCCGCCTCACATCGTCGCGCACAGCGGCTGGCGCGAGCTGTCGGTGCGCAGGCGGTCACACTTGAGTCGGCCCAACTGCGAGCCGGTCTGCTCTGGCTTTGCGTTCCCGATCGCGAGATACGCAAAGCGGCAGCTTCAGTGACGAAACTCGGGAAGGAAAGAGTCCGCTTTGCGTTCCATGCAAGCGGCGCCCTCAGCAGCCGCGAGTTGGAGCCGTTGCGCAAGGTCGGGATCGCGGTCGCGTCCGTGCATCCACTCATGACGTTTGTCGCGGCGACGCGGCCCCCACTCGCCGGCGTTCCTTTTGCCGTAGAAGGCGATTCCGCCGCGGTCCGCTTTGCTCGCCGCATCGTGCGCGATTTGGGCGGATTGAGTTTCCGGCTTTCAGCTTCACGCAAAGCCGCCTATCACGCCTGGGCGACCATGACTTCGCCTCTGCTGCTGGCCTTTCTCGTGACGCTGGAGGAAGCCGCGGCCGTGGCGGGACTGAGCCGTAACGACGCGCGCCGCATGAGCTTGCCCATCGTCCGCCAGACATTGGAGAACTACACTCGACTCGGGCCCGGGAACTCCTTCAGCGGGCCGATCATCCGTGGAGACGTGGATACGGTGGCGCGGCACCTCGCCGTGTTGAGAAACCACCCCCTACCGCGCGAAGTGTATGTGGCCCTGGCACGGTCGGCACTGCGCAGGTTACCGCTGAAGAACCGGAAAGGACTGGAACGGTTGTTGAACGAGGCACGCCGACGTGGGTATAGGACTACCTACTAACCGCGGCTAGCGCTTGGTGAACAAGTGGCCCAGCTTTTCTTTCTTTGTCTTGAGATAGTCTTCTGAGTACTCGCTGGACGGCACTTCGCACGGAACCCGTTCGGTCACTTTGATTCCTGCCCGCTGCAGCGCCGCTACTTTGTCAGGATTATTCGAGAGCAGCCGTACACTGCGAATCCCCAGGGCCTTCAGAATCTCCGCGGGCATCTGGAACTCGCGGTGATCCGCCTTGAATCCAAGCCTCTCATTGGCCTCGACTGTGTCCAGGCCACTGTCCTGTAACGCATAGGCTTGCAGTTTGGCCATCAGACCGATGCCGCGTCCCTCCTGCTGCTCGTAGATCAGAACTCCAGCGCCTTGCTGGGCAATCATCGAGAGCGCCATTTCCAGTTGTTGGCGGCAGTCGCAGCGCAGTGAGCCGAAGACGTCGCCGGTCAGGCACTGCGAATGAATGCGCACCAATGGCGAGCCGGAATGCACGTCGCCCATGACCAGCGCGACCGCTTCCTCCCGCTTGTTTGCGCCGTTCCCGCCTCCGGTCGTGAAACCGTGAATCTGAAAATGGCCCCAGCGCGTGGGAAAGTCTGCCGACGCGACCTGCTTTACCTTCGGAGAATCCACCCTAAGATTATAGAAGATGGAAGCGGCCACGTTTCGGCTTCTGCCCAGTACATTGGTTCGCGGCACAATCTCGAACGTGACGGGGACTACGAGCCGCTCTCTGCCATCGCGGAGTGCGCGCGTGTGATCAACAGCCCCACCAGGATTGCGCTCATCAGCATGACCACCCGCAGATGGCGTCCCACCGGGAAGGCGGAGTCTCCCGCCAGGGTTCGAAGCAGGCCCGAGGCGGCGCTGATGGTGCAGAAGGCGAAGTAGGTCTTCTCCATCCAGCCGCGCGAAATCACGAGCAGCCAGAGCAGGACAGAAGACACGAGGAAGTAGATCCCGCAGAGAACCCAGGTTCCGGTGGACGCCGAGGCTGGCGTGCCCATGCCCCTTGCGATTGGCCCGGCAACCAGTTGCCAGGTGGCAATCACGCAAAAGACAACCGCATGCGCGAGCGCGATGATCGCCCGTTTGCGGTTGGTGAGGATTGCGAATCCACCCATGCCCCTTACTTTACACGCGCGCCGAACATCACAGAGTGACGTGGATCACAACATCCGGGCCTTTGTCGCGTACGCCGCAGAGGCCGCGCCTATTTGATTGCGCGAACGCAGGAGAGCTGATCCGAAGCGAACCAGTTGATCGCGCGGTTGCGGGCGAAGCGGTCACTTGCGCGGCAGAAACCTCCCTGGGGAAAGAATCGTTCCAGGCTGTACCATCCCCAGGCGTGGCAGACCACTTCTTCTGTCTTCAGTCCTACGGAGCGCATCAACTTGGCCCAGTGGCCGGGGAAGAATCGGCGGTGCGTGACAGTCGGCAAATCCTTTGCCGCGGTCAACGACCTCCGCACGAGGCGCACCAATGGCCGGGCGAGAATTCTCGCTTTCAGCAATCCACGGTCGCAGTACCAGAAGGGGCAGAGGGCGTTCGGCGTCGTGATGATGGCTACGCCACCCGGTTTCAGCACCCGCCACATCTCACGAAGAGCCTTTTCATCGCTGCTCAGGTACTCCATCACCCCAAGGCAGACGATTCCATCAAACGTGTTGTCCGGGAATGGAATCCGCTCAATATCACCCACCTGAAAGCGATCCGCGCGGTAGTGTACGGCGGCGTACTGCACCATGCCCTCGGAGAAGTCCACACCCCAGGCGTCATAGCCGCGCTGCATTAAGGCTCCGGCCAGGTGGCCCGTCCCGCATCCGACATCCAGGATCTTCGACCCCGGGGCAAGCCGCGATTCGACCATCTCCAGCGTGAACCGGCGCCGGGAAACAAGGTTCTGGGCGGTCAAGGTTGCCGGCTTTGGATCCTCGTAAAAGCGCGCCCAGTCGTCCACCGTTTTCGTGAACAGCTCGTTAACCTGTTCTTTGACTTCCTGGACGTGTTGTTCCGAACTCATTCAATCTCTCCAGTTGGTAGCTGATGTCCCCAAGGTGGGTGACCCGCGCCTTCTACGCGCATGGTCGGTGGCTGTCATAATACGCTATCATTCATCGACCGCAATGGCACACTAGTCACCCGATGGCCTCGCGCAGGAGCGATCTTTGCCTCGATTCAGACCCAAGCAATGGCTGAAAAGCATGGCCGTAAACAGCGGGATTCTCAGGGCTGCGACCCGCCTTGCCAGACCTCGCGTCCTGGTCCTTGGTTACCATTCGGTAGTCGAAAACCCACAGGACACCGCCAATACCATTCGCATCTCCCATGCGAGAGCCAGTTTTGAAGCTCAAATCGGCGCGTTAGCCCGGCATTTTAATCCCGTCACCATCGAGCAAGTCAGAGAGTTCGCCGCCGAGGGGAAGCCTTTGCCTCCGCGGTCGGCAGCCGTGACTTTCGACGACGGCTTCGCCGACAACCATGATGTGGCCACGCCAATCCTGAATCGGTACGGCGTTCCGGCAACGTTCTACATCATGGTGAATGCGGTAGACACGGGCACACCTCCCTGGTATGCCCGGCTTAATTTTGCCTTCAATACGACGGCGGTACGCGAATGGAAGCATCCCGAGAACAACCGGACCTTTGCTATCGCCAGCGATGACGGCAAGAAAGCAGCGCTGAACGTGGTCTGGGACCTGGGTGCGGCACTGGCTGGCGCCGCTCAGGAACAGTTCATTCGCCAGATCGAAGAGTCTCTCCAGGTTGAGCCTCTGGATCGCAAAAGCGGTTTGATGATGAATTGGGATCAGGTTCGCGCCCTGAAGAACGCAGGTCACACGATCGGAGGGCACACGTTGTCTCACCCCAATCTTGCTCACGTCACCGAAGTAGATGCGCGGGCCGAAATCCAGGGGTGCAAGCAGCGTCTCGATGAGAAACTCGGTCAGCCCATCCAGCATTTTTCCTATCCCCATCCAGCACTGGAGCCTCACTGGAATCAACGGACACTTCAGATCACTCGCGAAGCAGGATTCAAGTCCGCGGTCCTGACCACCACCGGACCGGTTTTTTCGGGAGAAGAGCCGCTGAGCCTCAAGCGTATCCCTGCTGGCAAGGACTTCGACGGGTGGATCTGGCGGATGGAACGCTGGTTCCTGCAAACTGGTGCCAGTTCGCGCCTGCCAGGCTGAACCCTTAACCCCATCTATCCACGACGGTTCCAGAAAGGTGAAGGGATTTGCACATCCGTATCCCTCCATGTCATTCAAGCGTCGAAAGATGCTTGTTTTCCAGTCAACTACAGGCGAACCACCGCAGCCTAAGGTAGGACGATTGCAGGCTTTTGGCTGGATTTCAAGCCAGTTGAGGCCGAACATCCGCGTCAGCAAAGGCTTTCGGGGGAGCAGCCGAGTTACCTGGGGCACGAGGTTGTTGGGGGCGCAGATGCTAAGATCTGACACAAGGACGTGGGATTGCTTGCGATAGGGTAAGTCCTTTCGGTTCATAGTTCTCCTTCAAGGCCATGGACAAAAAGATCGTCATCATCGGAGCAGGACCCACCGGACTGGGTGCCGCTCACCGCCTCAACGAACTGGGCTACCAGAACTGGGTGTTGTACGAAAAGTCCGATGGTGTTGGCGGACATTCCTGTTCGCACGTCGATAAGCAGGGTTTCGTCTGGGATGAGGGCGGCCACGTAATCTTCTCGCACTACAAGTACTTCGATGATCTGATCGACAAGATGCTCGGCAAAGAGGTACACGAGCGCATCCGCGAAAGCTGGATCGTCAAGGAAGGGAACTGGGTTCCCTATCCCTTTCAGAGCAACTTGCGCTATCTGCCCAAGGAAGTGCAGGTCCAGTGTCTGGTCGGCGCGGCCAAGGCAGCTTCCAACGGAGCCGGCAAGCAAGCGGCTAACTTTCGCGACTGGATCCTCGGCACCTTCGGCGAAGGCATCGCCGAGCACTTCATGTTCCCGTACAACTCCAAGGTATGGACGACGCCGCTGGAGCGAATGTCCAAGGCGTGGATCGCGGACCGCGTGGCAGTGGTCGACTTCAAAAGGCTGCTCGAGAACGTCCTCTACGAGCGCGACGACGTCGGCTGGGGGCCAAACAGCAAATTTCGCTTCCCCCTCTACGGTGGAACCGGCGAAATCTATCGCCGCATGGCGGCACAGTTTCCGGGGAAGGTGAAGACGGGGAGGCAACTCGTAGAGGTAGATCCTGAACGCCGTCGAATCTCCTTTGCAGACGGATCAGGAGACACGTACGACGTTCTCATCTCCACGGCTCCCGTCGACCTGCTGGTTCAAAAGATGATCCGTCCGGGCGACAACCGCCTGACAGACGCGTCCGCCGGGCTCGAGCACAACAACCTGATGGTGATGGGCATCGGGCTGGAAAAGAAAATCGAAACTGGTCGCTGCTGGATTTACTTCACGGACGCCGAGATGCCTTGTTACCGCGCGACGTATTTCTCACACTATTCTCCGAACAACGTGCCCGGCGGCAATACCGATCGCTATAGTTCGCTGATGTGTGAAATGTCGTTCAAAGAGGGAGACACGCCCGATCCGGAACAGATGTTTGAGAAAATGACTGCTGGGCTGATCCGCGCCGGCATGATCGAGGAAGGCGATCGGCAGCGCATCGTATCCCGCTACCACCGGGTTGTCGGTTACTCCTATCCGATTCCCACGCTCGGCCGGGATCAGGCGCTGAATATTCTGCAACCCGCCTTGCTCGCGAAAGGCATCTATTCCCGAGGCCGTTTCGGCGCCTGGCGCTATGAGATTGGCAACATGGATCACTCGGTCATGATGGGTGTGGAAGGCGTCAACAACATTCTGGCCGGAGAGCAAGAGCAGGTTTTTCACAGTGCGTAAACGGAGGGAGTCTATAACAACACCATGCCAGTAGCCGCTAATGCAACGCCGAAAGTCAGCGTGATCATTCCCAGCTACAAGACCGCGCATTTCATTGCGCGGTGCCTGGACTCCCTCATGGCGCAGACCAACCAGGACTTCGAGGCCGTCGTGGTCAACGACGGATCACCCGACACGCCGGAACTGGAAAAAGTCCTGCAGCCGTACCTGGACCGGATCGTGTACATCAAGCAGGAGAACAAGCGCTGTGCAGGCGCACGGAACACGGCGATCCGGCATGCGCGCGGCGAATTCCTCGCTTTTCTGGATAGTGACGACGTCTGGTATTCCGAGCACCTGGCTGCCCAGATGCAGCAATTCGCCGACGATCCTTCTCTCGAACTCGTCTATTGCGACTGCCTGATTGCCGGTGACCCGGCGCGAGAAGGCCGCTTCATGGAGAAATGCCCGTCAAACGGGCCGGCGACGTTCGCCACCTTGGTCGTAGAGCGGTGCCACATCCCGATTTCAACGGTTGTCGCACGCAAAGAGGCAATTGTGCGGGCCGGCGGATTCGATGAAACGCTGCCCCGCTGCGACGACTATGACATGTGGGTGCGGACCGCTTTTCACGGAGCCAAGATCGGGTACAACCGCAAGCTTTCGGCCTGCTGCTACATCGGGCGGCCGGGTTCCATGTCTCAGGAAAAATCCAAGATGGTGCTGGCCTACTGGGAAATCCTGGAAAAGCTCAAGCGTACGCTGCCGCTGAGCGATGCCGACCGACAGGTGGTCGAAAAGCGCGCGGCAGAAATCAGGACTCGATATTTGATTGAAGAGGGCAAACGCTGGCTCGGTGAAGGACAATTCGACAAAGCGCGCCAACTCTTTGCGGAAGCCAACGGCAACCAGAAGACGCGGCGACTCAGCCTGGTGCTGTTCGGACTGCGCGTCGTTCCGAACCTGACACGGACTATGGCTTCGTTCTGGAATCGGCTCATCAGCGGAACCGCGCGACCGAAGTGGGCGCGTACTTGAATTTCAGAATGTGAGGGCAGAGAAGACTTCGATGCTGAAGCGTTTCATCGTTGGCGCAGAGCGCGTCCTGGGGTTCCACGCTCCCGGGCGGAATGTCGCCGTCTTTCCCGATGACACATTTCTCGTTTCTTACCCCAAATCAGGGAATACCTGGGCACGATTCCTGATTGCCAACCTGTTGCATCCGCAAGCCGACATTGATTTCTCGAATGTCAATCGCATGATCCCCGGCATCGAAGTGACGCGCAATCGTGATCTGATACGCACACCTCGGCCGCGCGTGGTGAAAAGCCATCAATATTTCGATCCTCGCTATCCGCGCGTGATCTACATTGTCCGCGACCCTCGCGATGTGGTGATTTCGCAATACCATTTCCAGCGCAAGCGCAAAGTGGTCGACGATCAATTCCCGCTCTCGGAATACGTTGGGCGCTTCGTCTCCGGCCAGACCTCGTTCTACGGGTCCTGGGGAGAGCACGTGGCCAGCTGGCTGGCGACCCGCCACGGGCGGCCCGGATTTTTGCTGCTGCGGTACGAGGATATGGTGGAAGACACTCCCCGCGAGCTGTCAAAGATCGCGGCCTTCCTGGGTGTCGCCTCCACACCGGAGACAATCCTGCAAGCCGTAGAGCGCAGTTCTGCCGACCGGATGCGTACGCTCGAAAAATCGCAGGCGCAATTATTCTCGTCCACGAAGAACACGCGCCAGGACATTGCCTTCGTGAGAGCGGCGAAAGCGGGCGGATGGCGGTCCTCTCTACCCGAGGAACATGCCCTCCAGCTTGACGAAGCCTGGGCGCCCTTGATCCGGTGGCTGGGATACGAGACCGTCCTCGCTGATAAGGAGCCCGTGCCGGAAGATCAGCATGCGGGATTGTTTGTTGGAGAACGCCCATAACAAAGAGGCGTGCAGAAGTAATCGCATAGTTGGGCAAGTTCGTAGACTGAGGGGGGGACATGTTTTCGCGACTGATCGGTGGTTCAAAGATGCTGCTTGGCCTGCACAAGCCTCGCCGCTCTCTGAAGATTTGGCCTGACGACATCTTTCTGGTTTCATTTCCAAAATCGGGCAACACATGGACGCGCTTCCTGATTGCGAACCTCGTTTTCCCCGATGCGCCCGTTGGCTTCAAGAACATTCATAAGCTGGTACCGGATCCCTATGGGACCTCGAAAAGAGACATGGAGCGGATGGCAAGGCCCCGCATCATCAAGAGCCACGAGTGCTTCGAGCCGCGGTATCCGCGAGTGATGTATATCGTTCGCGATCCGCGTGACGTTGTCATTTCCCAATATCACTACCATCGGAAATGCAAGAAGATCGAGGACGGCTATCCGATGGAAAAGTTCGTGGACCGTTTCGTGGCCGGCGACACCTGTCCGCACGGATCATGGGGAGAAAACGTCGGAACGTGGCTCACCGCCCGGCATAACGATCCGCGCTTCCTGTTGCTGAAATACGAAGACATGGTGGCGGATACGCAACGCGAACTCGGCCGCGTCGCCGCCTTTGTGGGAATCAAGGCAGACTCGGAGCGTATCGCAAAGGCCGTCGAGCGAAGCTCCGCAGACCGGATGAGGAAACTGGAAAGAGCGCAGGCCGATGAGTGCGGGTTGACCAAGGATTCCCGCAAAGACTTATCCTTTGTTCGCGCTGCGAAGTCCGGCAGCTGGCAAAAGGATTTGTCTGAACCACTGGTGGCAAAAATCGAAGACGCTTGGCCTCAGCTCATGGTCTTCCTGGGCTACAAGCTGGTGACCCGGGGGACTGCCGGACAGCCGGCGGAGTTCTCAAGCCTGGTGTCGAGCGGGGTCTGATGATCTACGGGCTCAAACGGGTCATCAAGTACGTGCTGGGTACCGACATCGCCGGCAGAAATCTGGCGGTGTTTCCCGATGACACGTTTATCGTTTCCTATCCCCGTTCGGGGAACACTTGGACTCGATTCCTGGTCGCGAACCTGGTCTATCCTAACCAAGCGGTGACCTTCGCCAACATCGAGCAACTCATCCCTGACTCCGAGGCGATGTCGAGCCGGTACGTGAAGCGGATTCCGAGGCCGCGCATCATCAAGAGCCACCAGTATTTCGATCCGCGCTATGGCAAGATCATTTACATCGTTCGCGATCCGCGTGATGTAGCCCTCTCGTATTACGATTTCGCGCGCAAATATCGGCAGATCGAAAATGACTATCCCCTGACCTCATTTGCGAGCGATTTTGTCGCCGGCAGGTTGTCCTCTTCAGACTGGGGGACATGGGGAGAAAACGTCGCCAGTTGGCTGTACACGCGCGGGAGCCAACCGCAGTTCCTGCTCCTCCGCTATGAAGACATGCTTCGGGATACGGAGGCGGAACTCGGGAAAATCTCGCGTCTCCTCGGCATGGAAGCAACGCCAGAACGCTTGCGCACCGCAATTGAGCGAAGCTCTGCGGAGCGCATGCGCCGCCTGGAAGCGGATCAGGGCGATCAGTGGGTCTCGACGAAAAACAAGCGTAGCGACATCCCCTTCGTCCGAACCGCGTCCTCGGGATTGTGGAAGGAAAAACTTCCGGCAAGTTCGGCGCTTGAAATCGAGTCGGCGTGGGGCCCGCTGATGCGCGAACTCGGATATTCGCTGACAACCAACCGAGGTGAATACGGCACGGCAGTCGAATCGCCGGAACTCGTGAAGGAACATCGCTAGGAACCCACTGGAGCGGCCCGTCGTTCGGGTCAGTATGCGCAAATTCGAAAAAGGTCAGATCATCAAGAACATCAGCTCGAGCTGGTTCTCTCTCGGGATCAACATCGTCACCGGGATTTTCCTCTCGCCTTTCATCCTTCATCGTCTGGGCGACACGGCCTTCGGCGTCTGGGTTCTCATCTTTTCAGTTACGGGATATTACGGTCTGTTTGATCTTGGCATCCGTTCTTCCGTGGTGCACTACGTTTCCCGATACACCGCCACGGAAGAAAACGAGGAATTGGCCAAGATCGTCAATACGAGCCTCTTCAGTTACAGCTGCATTGGTCTGGCCAGCCTGATCGTCACCCTGGTGCTGTGTTTCAACGTGGAGCATGTCTTCCGGAAGGTGCCGTTGGACATGATTCCGACCGCGCGCTGGCTGCTGCTGATGGTGGGTGCGTCGGTCGCCGTCAGTTTCCCGCTCGGCGTGTTTGGCGGTTTTCTTGAGGGCTTACAACGCTTCTACATTCTCAACTGGACCAACATCGTTTCCACGTTGCTCCGGGCGGCCCTGATTGTCGTTGTCTTGAAGCGTGGATACGGCCTTTTGATGGTGGCCTTCATCACCATCATTCTTCCATTGATCGCTGCCATACTGCGCGCCTTTATCGCCCTGCACCTGCGTCCCGTCCCCATCGGCCTGCATTATGTGAAAAAGGGAACGTTCCGTCGTATCGCCAACTACAGCAGTTCCAGCTTCATGATCATGGTCGCGGGGCGCCTGAAGTTCAAGACCGACGAAATCGTGATCGGCACGATGATGTCGGCGGCGGCCATTACCTATTTCAACATCGGCAACCGCATCGTGGACTATGCCGGGCAGGTGGTGACGACCTTGGCGCAAGTCTTTGTCCCGATGTCAGCTCAATCGGGAGCCAAGGGAGACGTGACAAGGCTGCGCAAGATCTTCGTGGTCGGGAACCGGGTGTGCGCCTTCATTATCTTTCCGATCTGCGCCACGTTACTGATTCTTGGCAAGTCGGTCATCGAAGTGTGGATGGGCAGAAAGTACGTCGAGGTCAGCTACCCGGTGCTGGTCATCATGATTCTTTCCTGCACCTTGTGGTGGTCACAGAGCGCATCCGGGCGCGTGCTGTTCGGCTTATCCCGGCATAACACCTGGGCCAAAATCACACTGATCGAAGGTATTGGCAATCTCATCTTGAGCGTCGCGCTCATCCGCTACCTCGGCATTATCGGCGATGCTTTGGGCACCGCAATTCCACTGGCCTTGAGCACGACCTACTTCATGCCGCGGCACGTCTCCAAGCTCCTGGGAATTCGGCTCACGACGTACGTGCGCGAAGCCTACACGCTGCCATTCCTGCTCACGATGCCGCTTGTGGCCACGCTCCTGCTCCTCAAACAATGGTTTGTGCCGCATACCTATCGTCAACTCGGATTGCAGTTGCTCATCGGCGGCGCGGTCTATGGTGCGGGACTGCTGTGGGCGTACCGGGCAAACAGGGCTCTCAGTACGGGAGAACTCGTGGCCCAAAAAGAAGCCGAATCCGTGGAGATCAAGCTGCTTCCGGATGTGGTCGAACCCTCCCAGGCAGACGTCAATAGCTGAACTCAACAGCCGCGTCATCCCTGAAATTGATAGGGTTCATTAGACCCGCGCCCAACCAAGCGCGACCGAGCTGAGAATCGCGTGGGGCGAATGGCGGGGCTGCAGCCGGAAGGTCGACAGGGCCACTCGCAAGAGAGGCCCCGTTTGACAGGCTTTCCTACTGTGCCAGTTCGCTGAAGTCCACCGGGCTGACGCCGCCAACGGTGGCGGTGATGTTGACGGAACCCACGACTGCAGGAAGAGTATAGAAATTCGACGCTGTTCCTGTGGCGTCGGTGATCACTGGATTGCTGTTCGCGAACTGCCCTCCAGCTCCGCCATCGTCAAAGGTCACAGCCGCGCCCGAAACAGCGTGGCCACCATTGTCGACAACTTTCACGACGAGTGCCTGGGCCAACTGCGTACCTGCGGGACCGGACTGGCTGTTCCCGGAAACGGTGACGACGCTCGATGCTACCGCCGCATGTTCAGCGAAGTTGATCGTCTTCACACCGGTGGTGCTGGCCTTGACCGTGATCTTCCCGGCGGTATTGGGTAACTGATAGGACCCATACGCTCTTCCCGTAGCGTCGGTGACGCCGGTGACCGGGGTCAAGGATCCGCCCTTGCCTCCGTCATCGAACGTGACCGTCACACCCGGCACGCCGTTCTTGTAGGTGTCCAGCACTCTCGCTGTGAGCGGAACCGGGAGTACGGAACCAGGCCATCCATACTGTTGATTTCCGGCGGCGGCTGTCATCTGCGCGGGCGCTCCGCTGATGGCGGTTGCCGTGGTCGTGAGATTTCCGAAGCCAGTCGCCGACGCGGTCAGGGTAAACGTCCCGACCTTCTGAGGGAGCGTATACGCAGTCGTGGCTGTGCCGCTGCTGTCAGTTGCGGCCGAGGCGGGGTTGAATGCGCCGCCCTTTCCTCCATCGCTGAAGGTAACCGTCACGCCGGGATAAGGCACGTTCGTGTAGGCCTGCAGTGCCTTAACCTGGATCGGCACGGGCAACGCGCTCTTCACAGGCCCACTCTGGCCTCCGCCCGCCGCTACAGTCATATAGTGCATGAGGCCGTACACTTCGAGCGAAGTCCGCGTGGCGATGTAGACTCTTCCGTTGATGACCGTCTGAGTCACGAAGTGCGACAGCTTCGGCAAATTGTCGCGCGCCATCTGATGCGTGTTGTACAGCATCTTCAAAGTGATCGCGTCGAAGGCATAGAGATCGCCGCCGTGGATAACCCACACAATGCCATTAGCGTCCCCGTTGGATGAGACCGACGGCGCATGCGCTCCGGTAAGCTGCAGCGAGGTCATGGCGATCGGAGCGGGCGAAAGCATCCCGCTGGAAACCGAAAACACTTTCATCGGCTCGGCCTTCGCGCTGTAATACAGCCGGCCGTTCCAGTATGCGGGGGCTGTCCGAAATGACCCGATGACGCCGACCAGTTCCTGGATGATCTGGCTGTCGCTCGGCGAGTACATCCCGAGGTTGTCGCGATTCAATACGTAAATGATTCCTTGCTTGCCACTCGCCACCATTACGTGTGGATAGGGTCCGTCCATGTCGGGCAGAAGGACCGGCGAACCGGCGCTGAGATCGAGGTCATGGTCGTTCAGATATTGCACCGCCCCGGGGATAAAGAAATCGAGCAGTTGCAGATCGGGGCCAAGTTTCAGAACACTATTGGTATAGCCCTGTCCGCCGATGTCCGCGTCGTAATTTCCTTCCGACGTCAGCGGATAGATGTTGCCGGCATCGTCCCCTGCTAAACCACCGCCGGCCTGCCAGATCGAAGTAAGACCGTGATCAGGGTTGGTATTGAAGACGCCGGTTTGCGCCAGGGTGGCGGCGTCATATCCCAGTACCCACGAATGATTTCCGTCGTTGCAGAAGTTTGAGCCAAAACCGAGGTAGACGATGCCATTGGCCAACAGCAACCCCGGCCGATTCTTCTGGTGAAGGCTATTGAAGGTGACGACCTTTCCCGCGTTGCTGGTGGAAGTCGCGCTGATCGTAACCGGGCTCCCAGGGTTGTCCTGCCCGGTTCCAATATCGAGGGCATGCAACTGATGCCGGACCGTACCGTTGTCGAGGATTTTGTCCACCACGTACATGGTATTGGTCGTGGTATCGATCACAGGGGTGGCCACAATACCTTCCTGCGTGAAGCCCGGCCCGCGATCCTCGGTACTCGCGCAAGGCAGGAATGCGCCGCTGGCGGTGGTGATGCCATGGGCAGGATCGGTGAAATTGACGTGCCAAAGCGGCTCCGCATTCGGTCCCGAATTGCTCTCCGCATCGAACGCATAGACCGAATCTGCCATCGTCGCAACATAGACGACGTTGTGCGTACCCTTCCCTGGGATATTGACGTTCGGCACGTACAGAGGCTGCGCCAGGGCCTGATAGTCCAGCGGATAACTGAAGAGGCGGCCGAAGTCGGTCTTGTTCAGGTTGCTGGGTGATAGCAACACCTCATTGGTATTGGCGGAGGTTCGGGCGTTATTGCCATGGCTGGTGGTGAATGCCTCCTGGGCCGAAACCAGCGATACCAGGCACATGACAACCACGGTTGCTCCAATCCACTTCGAGCAGCGTCCCGAATTGCAACGTGACACGGCTCGGTGGGAATTCTCCGCCGTATCGAACCAATACCCGAAACCCATTACCAGGCTCCTCTTAGAGAATGTGGTGCTTACCCCAGGCAGTTATGTCCACAGCAGCAATTATTCAACCAGTGGGGGAGCCGGACTGGAGGCGCTAAGAGACCTAATGACTGTGCGTTGCTCATACCATGAGATTTCCAAGGACTATGAGAAGGATTTGGACCTGCAACACTTTGCACACATCGGGCGCGCTTCGGCGCCAGACGAGTCCTTAATGGGGGAACACGAATTTCGGTCCCCCTTATTGGGGGAAGCCATTCCACCGTCAATCCGTCCGAACCCGGCACAGACTGCACGAGCCTCTCCCCCAAGGCATCCGACTAGTCGTCATCCGGACCCTCCGGAGGAGTCTTGTCATCTAGGAAGTACTGTGCGTCGAGCGGGGCCGCCACGGTCTTATAGGGCAGAGGCGTCTGGGTGAAGTCGAAGCAATCCGAGAGATCGTCCGCCCGTGCATCGGCATACCCGACTGCGGGGTCAATCTCACCCAGCCCGAAGACCTTTTCGATGAACTTCAAGATGCTGCCGAAATCGTGGTTAACGTGCGAGATGTAGGCCGCCCTGGCATAAGGCGACACAACGATCAGCGGCACTCGCAGGCCGTACTCGTAGGAGTTCTGAATCGCCGGCGGCGGCACGTGATCATACCAGCCTCCCCAGTCATCCCACGTGATGATGATCGCCGTATCCTTCCAGTACTGGCTGGAGCCAATCGCATTCACCACGGAAGCGACCCAGGAGGGCCCGGTGCCGTCGGTGCCGCTGGCGTGGTCGGAAGCGGTATTGGTCGGAATGACCCAGCTCACGGCTGCAAGATTACCGCTGCTGATGTCGTTCAGCACCTGCGTTTGCCCGATGATCACATGATTGGTCCAATCCGAGCCGACGCAGTTTGTTCCATTCGGCGGAGGAGCGTCGGGTCCACACATGTGTTGGATCGCGTTAGGCCCGGTCCAGATCGAACCCGCTTTCGGCGTGTAGTACTTCCAGCTGATTCCGTTCGTATCGAGCAGATCGGTCAGCGTGGGATGGTCGAAGCACGGATACATCGTCTGCGTCTCGTTCGTCTTGGGGTCAGGATTTGTCGTGTCGATAATCCTCACAATCCCGTCTGGCGGCGCAATGCATCCAGTGTGATCGGAATCGGTGTTGGTGGGATTTTCCGACACACTCAAAGTGCTTTTCTCGCTGATCGCAGACGTTCCCGAAATGATGTACTGATGCGCCGGAAAACTCGGTCCCTGGTTCGTCTGGAACATGCGGTCGCCGAACGTATAGGTTTCCGCCAGCGTGAAATAAGGCTGGAGACGGCTGTCCTGAACATATTGATACGCGCAGGTCGGAATTTCCGGTGGGCAACTGATCAGGTCCCCACCATCCATCGCGCCGTTGTCCCATTCCAGCAGGAAGTTGTGATGGCCGTGGCCGAGATCATAACTGGTGACGAGCGAGACCGGAGTCAACGGAACCGTTTGGCCCGTCGATATTTTCCCGGTGCTCGCGATGTCAGCGCCGCGGCTGATCAGGACCGGATCGTGGAATAGGTTGTCCGGGGTGCGGTTCTCCTGAAAAATGATCACGACATGGTTGATCTTGCCGGGTGGGGGAGGCGGTGGTGGGTTGCTGCCCGACGAGACACTTCCACAGCCGTTCAGACTAAGCAGCAAACTCGCGCACGCGATGACGAGACCCAGCAGTAAACCGATCCTGAACCCAGTCATTCCGGCTTCTCCTCAGAAAAGAATGCAGTCCCCGAGCCGCCGGTTGGTACAACCGTCCCCTTTGGATCCTGAATGTGCCCTGCTCTGAGCGCGTCCGGAAAGCTGGTCACTTCCGACGGGAGAGAGGGACTTCTAATGTTCGAAACCCGTTTCTTAGGGTTTTGATGCGCCCCTTCCCCAGGAAGGTCATCTCCAGGTAGGCGAAAAAACCGGGCGCTGGTAAAATTGACAAGTTCCAGCATTTCTCCAGCAGTGGGGCTATAGCTCAGCTGGGAGAGCGCATCGTTCGCAACGATGAGGTCGTCGGTTCGATCCCGACTAGCTCCACCATATTTTCAATCGTTTAGCGGCAACGTGCCGTCCCTCCGTGCCTTCATCACACTGACCGGTCACTTCAATCACTGCACGCGTCAGTACGAAGGCATAGCGTAGTCATTGAGAGCCGTTCCAAGCACGTTGTTGAAGGGAAAGGCTGGTCTCAGATGCAGGCCAAGAGCATCCTCAGCCTGGTTCCTGTCGTTCTGCTGTGCCTGCCGAGTCTTTGTGGCGGATTCGTGATTCTAGGGAGCCTGTTGCTGCAGAGGCGTATGGACGAGTGGGGAACCGTCTCATCGGTCGTGGTCGCGACGGCAGTTTTTTTTGGTTGGCCGTTGGTCTTCCTTGCGGCGCTTGCAGGTGTTCTGGCAGGCATCAATCGGGCCGTATCGCGGGAAGTGAAGTACGCAAACTGCATCATCGTCAGTCTGGCGACGGTTGCCACGTTCTCGGTGACCTTCCACTTTGGGATTCGCTAGGGAAGATGCGAACCCATGTTGATGGAGAGTTGGCCTGCCCAATGCGCGCGTAGCGGTCACATATTCGTGTGATCCCTTTACCTGTCTTCGTTGGAGCAGTTGACGTCTAATGACTGTGCAGTGAGTTTCGCCCCACCACTCTCGGCGGCCAGCCGCGCGAGCCTGAGACTTCCAATCGTGCTGGCCCTGGTCGGCTTCACCGCGACAATTGCCCAGATTATTCTTCTGCGCGAGCTGATGGTTGTTTCCTATGGCAACGAAATCTCCCTGGGAGTCATGCTCGCATCTTGGCTTCTCTGGACGGCGCTGGGCAGCATGTTCAGCCGGTCAACAGCGCCGGGGCCGGACCCGGCGAAGCGCGTGGCCGTGCTGCAACTACTGCTGGCCTTTTTCCTCCCCCTAACTGTCCTCGCGATACGCGCCTCCCGCACCGTATTTCACGCCTTTCCGGGTGAGGTTCTGGGACCGGCTCCGATTCTTGTCACCTGCCTGGTCACCTTGAGTTGCTTCTGCGCCATTTCCGGCTGGACGTTCGTCGCCGGCAGCCGCCTGCTTGCACAACAATCCGGAACTTCCACCGCACGGGCCGTGAACTCAATGTACCTGCTCGAGGCAGCCGGATCCGCGCTCGGAGGTATTCTCGCCAGCGTTTTCCTCCTGCGTCTTCTCGACTCGTTGCAGTTCGCGTTTCTTGTGAGCGCCCTCAATGTCACGGCCGCTGCCACCTTCGTTCTGCGGCGATTGTCGCGCCAGGTGACTGCGGTCATAGTGCTGTTCGTCACCTGGGTGGTTGCCGGTCTGCCGGGAGGCCGCTATCTGGAAGGCGCTTCTTTTTCGCGCCTGTGGCCGGGCTTTCAGTTGCTCGACACCCGCAACTCCGTGTACGGGAATCTGGCTGTCGTAGAAACCGGCGGGACGCGCAGCCTGTTCGAGAATGGCCTGCTGATGTTTAATGCACCCGATCCGGCTGCCGCCGAGGAAGCCGTACACTTTGCCCTGCTCGAGGCTCGCGCCCCGAGAAGGCTTTTTCTGATCGGCGGCGGAGCCGGTGGAGCACTTTTGCAGGCCCTGCAGCATCCCAGCCTCGAACGCGTGGACTATGTCGAACTCGATCCCACCGTTCTGGAGTTGGCTGACCAGCACTTCCCCGAGCAATGGCAAGCCGCTCGCGCAGATCCCCGCGTACATATCCATGCGGCGGATGGGCGGCTGTTCCTGAAATCAAGCCCACTGACCTACGATGCAATCATCGTCAATCTGCCCACGCCGCAGACCGCCCAGCTGAACCGCTTCTATACGGTGGAATTCTTCCGCGAGGCAGCCGACAAACTTGCCGATGACGGAGTCTTCTCATTTCAGTTGCACGCCGCGGAGGAGTACCTGAGCCCGGACCTGAGCGCTTTTCTGCGCTGCATCCTCCATTCGCTCCAGCAGGCATTTCCCGTCGTCCAGACGATGCCCGGCGACATCGTGCATTTCTACGCGGCCAAGCGGGCAGGCGTTCTCGCGGCAGATTCTGCAGAACTCCTCTCACGGCTTCAACAGCGGCGCCTTAACACCAGCTATGTGCGCGAATACTACATCCCATTTCGGATGATGCCCGACCGCGTGGCCGATCTTGAACAAAGCATTCGGCCGCAGCCTGACACGCCGCTCAACCGTGATCTGGCCCCTATCGCGTACTACTTCGACGTCGAGCTTTGGAGTACGCAGTTTAACCGCGAGTATCAGCGTGTCTTCGGCACGATTGCACGAATTCAGTTTCGAGCGCTCCTGGAATGGACTGTCGTGGGCCTGTCCGTGATTGGCATTGCCATTCTTTGCTGGCCGCGAACTCCTGCCCGGGCTCGTGGCAGCGCCGTCTTGTGCGCGGCGCTAACTGGGTTGACGATGATCGGACTCGAGGTCTTGCTCCTGCTCGGGTTCCAGGCCATCTACGGCTATGTCTACCACCGGCTGGCAATTCTGATTGCCCTATTCATGTCGGGCATGGCGCTGGGGAACTGGTTCCGCCTGCGGCAGGCCAGCCGATCTCCAGCCGCGACGCTGGCGGCATCATTGCTACGCCTGGCCATCCTCCAACTTGTCGTGGCGCTGTCGCCGCTCCTGGTCTATCGCTTCCTCAGCGCCGTCGCAGGTGTGCGAAGCGTGCATGCGCTCGTCCTCGCGAGTGCGATTCTTTTTCCCATCCTTGCTTTGCTCGCGGGAGCGCTCGGAGGCTATGAGTTTGCGCTGGCAGCCGAGGCTTTTTTCGCGCAGGCAGAATCGCTCCCGGCGAACATGGGAATCCTCTATGGAATGGATCTCATCGGCGCGTCTGCGGGCGCGCTGCTGCTCAGCGCGTTCCTGATTCCGCTGTTCGGTTTTTTCAAGGCCGCCGTGTTTATTGCGGCGGCCAACCTGGTGCCGGCTGTTCTGGCCGCGAGTGTGGGTTGGGCCAAACGGGGATTCCGTTCGGCATAACGTCGCGGGACGTTTCGATCTCCCCAAAGACCACGGCCGTGAACATGAACAGATCGGCGTCGTTCTCTCGCCAGGCTTTTGCCGGCAAGCCCGCTTTCATCGCCGTTTCATCGAGCAAGGTATTGCGGTCCCAGTGTTGTTCGGTCGCGACCTGCGGCAGAAGAACTCCTCGTGCCGAGCCCTTCACGATCATGAGCCCATGTTCGCCGGCCTTAATCTGATTGACATTCGCAACGTGGCGCAACGGAGACAGCACAGAGACTTCATAGGTGAGGAGCGGCAATTCGCTTGGACTCACCGAGCGAAAGCGAGGGTCGCGCAGCGCCGCCAGGGCCGCCACATCGCGCACCGTCTCGGCTAGCGGTTGCATGGCCACGACGTGTCCGATACAGCCGCGAAGGTCGCCGTTCTCCTTGAGCGTCACAAACGCAGCCCGATCCTGCATCAGGCTGGCGGGCAGATTCGCGGGAAGCGTATAACCCTTGTGTTCCCTGACGGCCGATTCGACTGATTTCCTGGCAATCTCAAGCAACTGCCGTTTCTCAGCAGACGACAATGAGAACCTGGGCATCTCGCCGGCGCGAGAGTCTTCCTCCTTGAGGAACGCGACCGAGCTGTATCCCACCACTCGCGTGCGGTCCTCGGTAACGTCGCCCGAGTTCGCGTATTTGATCACCTGCGCCTGCGTGGCCCCGAGCCGCTCGGCCGCGATCATCGCCGCGACAATCGGAGCGCCCCCACAGGCTTCCCACGTGCGGCTCGCGAAGTTGTCAGACAGGGCGAGGTAATCCCACTGGCCAATCGCACTCAGTGTTTTTCCGTCGATGGCGACTGCCTGATCGTAGGGATGGTAGTGAGAAAGATCGGAGCTGGCAACGATTAAGGTGTCTGTTCCTCGAATCAATTGCGCGAGGGCGACACCCAGGGCACGGCTCGCCTCATAGCTCTGGTCCCCCATAACCACCGGCACGAGCTGAAAATCTCCCAGCACTCGTTGCAGGAATGGCAACTGATCCTCCAGCGCGTGCTCCGGGCCCGCCGGGGTGGGAATATGGCCGCTGCTGGAGAGCCGGCTTTCCGGATCCAACTTCACCAGTTTCCGGGCAAACTCCTTGTCCACGGGAACCGTCCCGAGCGGAGTGATGTACGCGTCGCCGCCATAAACCGAAGTGAACGAGAACGCCTCGAAATGGGAAGGCGCGATCACCACCACGCGATGGGTCGGCCGTCCTTTCAACAGGGCATAGCTGTGGCCGGCGACCGGTCCGGAAAACGGGTAGCCGGCGTGAGGTGCGATCAGTGCGACAATTTCCCCCTTCTGCGTCGGCACCTTCGCCTGTGCCACGAATCCGTCGACCATGGCCGCCAGCTCTTTGGGATCGGCGGGATAGAACGACCCTGCCACCCCTGCCTGCCGCACGCGTTCGGAGTCGGCCGGCGAGCCGCCCCCGAGCTTCGGGCAAGCGCCCACGCAGAGGACCGTCAGGAGCAGCGTTACTCCCACCTTCGCATTCATAGGAACTCCAATTCTGTCGCTGCCTCAGCTCCACATTCCAGGAATGCCATGCTGGCAGTACTCGCACTTTCCCTTGCGAATGTGATTCTGCTTCACTGTGAATCCGGCACGCTCAATGAGCAGGCGGTGGCACTTCGGGCAATAGGTATTCTCCGCGGGATGTCCCGGCACGTTGCCGATGTACACATATTGCAAGCCTTCCGCGTCGGCGATCGCCTTGGCGCGCTCCAGAGTTCCGACCGGCGTCGGCGGAAGGTTCTTCAGCAGGAACATGGGATGAAACCGCGTGAAGTGAATGGGAACATCGTTCCCGAGATTGGCCTTGATCCATTTCGCCAGATCGCGGAACTCGGCGTCGCCGTCATTCAACGTCGGCACGACCAGGTGGACGATCTCCATCCACCTGGCTTCCTTGCGGGTGGTCACCAGGGTGTCCAAAATGGGCTGAAGCTCGCCGTCGACAACTTCACGGTAGTACTTTGCCGAAAATGCTTTCATGTCGATCTTGATCGCATCGACATGGCGGCAGAGACGTTTCAGCGGTTCCTGCTGAATGAATCCATTCGACACGACCACGGCTTTCAGTCCCTGCTCGCGAACCGCATCGGCTGCATCTGTAACGAACTCGTTCCATACCGTCGGCTCGCTGTAGGTGAAAGCGACCGCCGGGCACTGGTTCTGTTTGGCCAGCGAGGCCACATCCGCCGGCGGCATATAGCGGGCCGGCAATTCTTCCGGCTTGGCCTGCGAGATTTCCCAGTTCTGGCAGAACTTGCACGTTACGTTGCAGCCCACGGTCGCAAGCGAAAAGGCAACCACTCCCGGATGGAAATGAAAAAAGGGCTTCTTCTCGATGGGATCGACATGCGCGGCGCACACGCGCGAGTGGACCAGGGAATAGTACGTACCGTTACGGTTTTCGCGGATGCGACAATGCCCGCGCTGGCCGCTTGCGACGACGCAGCCCCGCGGGCATAAATGACAGCGAACGAGTTTGTCCGGCAACTTCTCGTAGAACCTCGCTTCGACCCGAAAGCGGGCGTCGTCTTCGCCGGCCGAAAGCGTCGCCAGACCATGCGCCGGAGCGCCTCGCAGGCAAAACGCGCAGGCAGCCAGGCAGGGTAATGTTGTTGCCTTCAGGAACGTCCTGCGATCGAGCGGCGCCGCCGGCATCCCGGAAACTGGAATCGAAATCCCCAGGTCGGAAACACGATCGATCAATGCATCGGATGAGCGGAGCTTCGATGGGGAAGAGTGGGCGGTGATCGAGGTATCCAGCATAAGCCCACCTCGGCGGCTGAATCTCTTGGCTGAAATTCTATTCCTCGCGGTGAGTGCTGCGCCGACTTTTTCGCGACAGGCCCGCGATCGCTAAGATGAAAATTAGCGCCTCTCCTGTAGTCCAGTCCTTTCGTGCCGCTCCGGTCTGTGACCCGAATCTCAGCGAGGTTCCGTGCTCGAGAGTCTGCCGGCGTATTGGTACAAGGGAAGCTACTGGACGCGATCCCCATCGGGCGCTCGAAGAAGCCCGCAAGACAACAGACGTTCTGAACGGCTGGGTGCGACGCGGGCCCCACCGCGACCGCCAGCCCTGCCGACCCGTGATCTGACGCCGAATTAGGACTACGACTTCCGGGTAGGAAACTGGCTCTCCCACACTGCTAAACTCAACCTAGGACGCGTCATGTCTTTCTGTTTCCGCCGCGTACAGCTACGTTGTGCAGCGATGTTGATGGTTGCGCCGCTGGCCGCACAAGCGCCGCCGCGCGTGCAGCACATCTCCGTCCTGGGTAGCGGGCAGGCGATCGAAGTGGAGATTCAATCTTCAGGACCCGTAACCCCGCAGTGCCAGGCGATCTCCAATCCCGACCGCATTATCGTCGACTTTCCGGGCGCTCTTCCGGCTGCGGAGCTGCGCCCTGTGAATGTGAGCCGGGGACCTCTCAAGGCGATTCGCTCCGGGCTGTTCTCGGCGAATCCTCCGGTGACACGCGTGGTTCTCGATCTGGCGGGACCGCAGCAATACCAGATCTTCTCCATCAGGAACGCTGTGATGCTCAAGGTAGGCACGGTGAACCCGATCGTGAAAGCTCCTGCGCCGGAGACTGCAGCGGAGGCCAACGAACCGCCGCCCGTCACGCCGCAGAAGCCTCCGATGGACGTGACCTACAGCAGTGGAATGCTCCGCATCCACGTGGAGCGCGCCACACTGGCACAGGTGCTCTACGAAGTGCAGCGGCAGACCGGCGCCGAGATCGCTATCCCGGCGGGAGCTGAAAGCGAAGAAATCGCCGCCGAACTGGGCCCCGCGCCCGTGCGCGACGTGCTGGCGGCGCTTCTCAATGGCTCTCGTTACAACTTCATCTTCGTCGGCAACAATCGCGGACGCTCCCTGCAGAAAGCCATCCTGACCGTGCGGTAGGGAAGTCCCCAAATCTTGGTTCCCTGAAACATGACGATTGCAAGAGCCCACAGTCTGGCACGACGCTTTCTGAGCTAAGAGCTAAGAGCTGACAGCTGGTTTACTACGGTGTGACCAGTCGTACCGCTACGGGAGACGCACCGTTGCCGAGCACCGGTTGGTCGGTGGTCGAGGCGTTCGTGCCACATCCGACGAGATTGACAACGGCAGTCTTGATCGGGGGTGGAGGGCCGCCGAACCCGGCGGTCGGTGCTGCATTTCCGTCCGGGTTCATGAAAAGCTGAACGAAACCGACAATCTGGACAGTGGTCCCGGGTGCGACGCCGCTGCTGTTGTATACCGGGACCGTGACCAGTGAGTTGCTGACCATGACTTCCTGGTTGTCCAAGGCCGCGATCGGGTTCCCATCTCCACCGACAAACCGGAAAGCCCGCCCCGGCGGTGCGGTGCTGACCTGATCGCCGCCATTTGTTGCAGCGTGCGTCAAGCAGTTAACGGCGATCGCAGTCTTACGGGTCCGCTGAAAGTACGGACCTGTGTCCAAACGCACCGTGCTGTTGCAGGAAATTGGGGTTGAGACACACCCGGCAATGCTTTCCTGATAGGAGTCCAAGCCTCCGCAATTGGGCAACGCTTGCGTTGGAGCCGGGAAGTCCAGCTGACTTCCGGGGTAGTAGTGCCAGGCCTGCGGCGCTCCGCCGGTCGCCGAACGAAAGCGCCCCGTGGGCTGAGCCGCGTCTGACCACCCCAGCACGCCACTGGCGTTGATCGCCGCTCCCGTCGTCGCGTTGAACAATGGATTCCCGTTCGGATCCAGATTCGGGAGCACCCAGGGCTTGACGCAGATTGGTGCGACCGTCGGATACCTCCCTGGCGAACCGTTCAACCCTGAGGGGTTGTATGCCTCAGCCGTCGCCGACGCGGACAGCGATAACTGCGTCCTCCCCCAGATGCGTGCGAAGAATGTCGGCAGGTCAGTCCTGCTGATCTGCACCGTGATGCGCGGATTCGGCCCCAGTCCTCCGCCACCGCCGCTGGACGCCGTCGAAAGTGTGACCACTACCTCGGTGCCAACCAGGTTTCTGCCGCCGACTTTGTTGCTCATCGCCACTTGGCGGGCGACGTTTTCCGCGAGAGTCTGCGCTGCAGAATTGAGCCCGCTGTCGGAAGGATTCGATGTCACGCCGGAATTCGCCATCATCCGTGCCCCCGCCAAGGCAGCGCTGTCGGCAGCCAACTGCGCCTCACTGCGGGCGGTATAGAACGTTACGAAGTCGACCGCCAGGGCCGCCATCGCGCCCACCACGAATAGCAACACGATCGCCACCAGCAGGATGACTACGCCACGTTCGCCCTTGCGCCGGGAAATGGATTGCCTGCGATACACAATGCCCTCACGTTTGATTGTGGACGATGGACGTCTCGCGCAGATCGGTGGTCGCCGCATACGTGGAACCCGGGAGCAAAAGCTGGATCGCGCTGTTGAAGCGCCAATGATACGGATAACTGACCGTCACCGAAGTGCTAACGATGCTGGGTTGGCCAACCGCGACGACTCCCCGGTCAATCGTGATCACGAGATCCCCGGGTACGCTGGAGCAGCCGGAAATTGTATACGTCCACGCCAGGTTGCTATGGACCACCGTCGCTGCAACGGGAGTACACGTTGCCGGGTTTGCCACGGGAAGCACGCTGTCGGCGACCAGCGAGTTGAAAATTACTGTCACCACAGCCTGCAGCGAGTCCGGCTTGGCAACGGAGGAATTCATGTCACTGGTGGGTTGGGCGCCCGCCACAATCGCGCCCACTTGCGCCGCATGTTCGATCTTCTGCTTCTGGTTGTAGGCCCCGCTGAAGTCGTAAATGCCGACAACGAAGACCACGAGCAGAGGCAGCACGATCGCGAACTCGATCAATGCCGAGCCTTGGGTCTGCCGGACAAGGTTGAGCAGTCGCCAGTGCATTTCAGTTCTCCATCCGGCTCTGCGCTTGCGCCTTCAGCATGATCTGCTGGCCCAGAGATGTGAAAGGCACGTTGAGCTGGAACGGGTACTGGAAACTGACGATCACCCCACAATGCGGTGGTGGAGGGGGATCGGCAGCCGACGGGTTCAACCACACCGACCGGCAAATCGCGATGTTGTTCCCCGTATAGTGAGGGCACTCGATCGGGGGAGCATTCGGGCATTGCTGCATGCCCGTCGGCGCATACTGCGAAATCTGCCCGGGATCCAAACTCGATGCAGTCATCACGCCCAAGACGGAGTTTTCCACTGTGGCATTGTCCGGGAAACCAGTGCCAGCCCACCCCGTGCCCGGGCACGTGGCGCACAAGGGGCGTGCCGCAATCGTTGCGCCACGTTCGGCCGCTTGCGTGATCGTCGAGTAGATCTGAAACGCCCTTCCAAACCAGACAATACCCAGCAGGAACGTGAACACGATCGGCAACACCAGAGCTGCCTCGGCGATTTCAGCGCCGTCGCTGCTTCTGAGTTGGCGAATCCTTTTCAACATTGCCGATTCACAACTTGCCGAGTGCGTGTGCTGCTCCCAGAACTAACACCGTCGCCGCCATCGCCACGCCAAAAGGAATCTTGGTGGATTGCGGGCTATCCAGCGAAAACTCGGCGCCAGGCATCCGGAAATGGAAGAACGCCGCAAGAATGTGGACGATATTCCGCAGCGTGAGCCACAGCCGCCGCTTCCAGATCACCACTCCCAGTGCCATGATACCCGCCACCAGGATCGTCCCCACCAGTACCGCGAGCAAATCGCGCGGTCCCAGACATGCGCCCAAAGCGCCCGCCAGTTTCCAATCACCGGCGCCCAGGGCCCTGATCAGGACAAACGGCAAGAGGATTCCCAGCCCCAGCGCCGCCCCCAGCCATGATGCTTTCAGGCCCGACCATCCGAAGATCGCGGAGTTCACCGCGATGCCCGCAGCCAGTCCTGAGACGGTCAGCCAGTTGGGGATCCGTCGATAGCGCCAATCCAGACTCCCCGCAACCACAGCCGTCAGTACCGCCGGCATCCATGGACCAAGTTGGGGGATGGTGGCTGAGGGCAGACCGGCGCCTCCGCGACGCTAGCTGCAAATACTTTAGGGCTTTTGGGAAGAGTACTCAAGGGGGGAATGCAGAATGAGGATGTAGAAGGGAAGACTCGGGCCTAGAGGGTTTCACTTCTGCATTTTGACTTCTGCATTCCGACTTCTATCTCGACACCGGCATCGCCGAGTTTCGCTCGGCAATGATCTTGCGCGCGTTCTCCGCCAGCGCTCTTGCCTGCGGCAGCAGTTCCAGAGCCTTCGTCACTTCCGGATCGGTTTCAGCCCGGACTTTCAGACCCTCTTCCTGGCCAAAGGCATCGACGAACAGTTCGCTCTTGATGTTGGACCGCAGCCAATCGTGGTTCTCGATCAGTTCTCCCTCAGTGAACGGAATCTTCTCTTCGTCGAGGAATTTGCGGAAGTCCTGCATGACCACCTCATCGACATCGAAGTCATGCCCGACCTTGTGCGACACCACGTACCGTTTGGCGAAGTTGAAGAACGCATAGTGCTGCAGAAGCGAATCCTGGAACTTGTTCGACTTGATCGCGGGCAGCTTCACATCGGGCGTAATCCCGCCGCCGCCATAGACGGTGCGTCCGCTGTCGGTGAGTTTGACCTCGTGGCTGGCGTTGTTTTCTTCCTTTTCGCGGTTGTAGTAGTAGTCGTACAGCGAGAGATTCGAATAGTCGCGTTGGATCAGCCGCCCACTCGGCGTGTAGTAGCGCGCGGTGGTCAGGGCCAACCCGGTGTTCTCCGCCAGCGGATACACGGTCTGAACCAGGCCCTTGCCAAAAGTTGTTTCGCCGACGATCAGGCCGCGATCGTGGTCCTGAATGGCGCCCGCAACAATCTCGGCCGCCGAAGCCGTCCCTCGATTCACGAGCACGACCAGCGGATAATCCTTGCCGCCGTTGCCGTGTGCAGCCGTGTAACGCTTTTCCGGTGACGAGCGGCCATGATGAGAGACGATGAGCTGCCCCTTCTTAAGGAACTTGTCCGCCACGCCCACGCCTTCGCTCAGCAACCCGCCCGGATTTTGCCGCAGATCGAGAATCAAGCCCTTCAGATCCCCCATCTCATCGAGCGCCTGGGCGACTTCGTGTTCCGTCGTCTCCTGGAAACCCGAGACATGCATGTAGCCGACGCCGGGCTTGATCATGAAATGCAGATCGACGCTATAGCGCGGAATCTCGTCGCGCACCACGCTGAACTCCAGCGGATGGTCCGCGCCTTCGCGCAACACGGTAATCCGAACCGTCGTTCCCTTGGGCCCCTTGAGCAGGTCCGCGACATCCGAGGTGCTCATGTTGTCGGTGTTCTTGCCGTCGACAGCCACAATGATGTCGCCCGGATGAATGCCCGCGCGGTACGCCGGCGTACCGACAAACGGAGCGATCACGATCACTTTGTTGTTGCGTGGCCCGACCGTCATGCCCACGCCGTAATACTTGCCACGCTGCTCTTCGCGGAGCAGCGAATAGGACTTCGGATCGAAGAAATTCGAGTGCGGATCGAGCGAATGCAGCATGCCTGGAATGGCGCCGTTGTAAATTGCCTTGTCGGCGTTCACCGGCTCGGCGTAGTTCTCCTCCACAGTCTCATAGACCGTTGTGAACTGCTTGTAGCTGTCCCGGACGTCCGAATCACTACTGGGAGTAGCCGCAGGGTTGATTCGCTGCGCGAACACCATTCCCAGCAAGCCGAATAATGCGAGCACAAAAACTACCAGGAAGAGAGAGCGACGAGAACTACCGGCCATGTTGTAAATTCCTCAGGCAGTGCAATGTGGAGGGATCCTGCCACCGCATCTGAGCGCAGTATAGCATGTAATCCCCTGCTTTTAATGAGATGCAGGATTCCGCGCCTGGTTACCGCAGTTCAGCCGATTGAGGCTTTTGGTCATTGATTCATGAGGTCTCGGTGGGTGCTCAAGCCGACGATTTTTGCGGTGATATGAGAGGGTCGTCTGGCACACACAAAATATGATGACTCAATCACCCGATGACTCAATGATCCGATGCCTCAATTGATTCAAGGGATTCCAATCGGGCCGGTCAGAAGAACCGCGTGACCCCTTCTTCCAGCACAACCACCCGGTCCTTGACCCCGGCCGCCTCTGCTTCCCGAGCCAGCAACTGCAGAGGCTCATCAATGGGCTCGTGCGACAGCCGGAACGTCCCATAGTGCATGGGGACCATCCATTTCGAATTTAAGTCCAGGAAGGCTCGTGTCGCATCGGCCGGGCTGGTATGGACGTTTCTGAACTGCGGAGGGTTGTACGCCCCAATCGGCAACAGCGCCAGTTCAGGCTCCAGCCTCCTTCCGATGTCGCGGAATCCGGAAAAATATGCCGTGTCGCCGGCGTGATAAACGGAGTGCTTTGTCGAGCGCAACACGTATCCACCGTAGCCGCGATGCGAATCCTTGATGATGCGCGCTCCCCAGTGCCGCGACGGTACATGGGTGATATCCAAGCCGCGGTGGCGATAGGTGTTCCACCACTCCAACTCAACGATGTCCTGGAACCCGAGATCAGAGACGAGGTCGAAGACGTGGTGTGGAATCACCAGCGTCGGCGAAGATCCGGATTGCCGGCGCGTTTGCCGCGCGATCGAGCGCAGCGACTGCCGGTGCAAGTGGTCGAAGTGCGCGTGCGTGACCAGAATCACGTCGACCGGCGGCAGGTCGCCAATGTGCAAGCCCGGCTGTCGCAACCGCTTTAAAAGAAACAACCAGCGCGCAAAATTGGGATCGATCAGGACGCTCTGTCCCCCGATTTGCAGGAAGAAACTGGAATGCCCGATGAATGTGACGCCGAGCTCCCCGTTGGTGACCAGGCGCGGTTTGTGGGTTTGCCCGGTGCGTGGTGTGACCGCAGAATGCCGCACCAAGCGCGTGAACTGGCTGGCACGCTTGCGCAGCGCCGGATTCTTCCAGGAGGCCCTTAACATCGATTCCAAACCATCTCAATTGCCGGAGACGGAATACACTCGTTCCCCATCGGCCGCCGCGTCGCTGCGCACAGGCTGCGAGCCGCGTCCCCACCTACGCTTTCCATTGCGTTCGTTCTAGTGTAAAGCATATCGGTTTCGCTTGACCGTGACTTTCGTGGTCATATCTAATCCAAAGTTTGGAGGACACAAGCCGGATGCGCGTTGCCTTTTTGGGGATGGGAATTATGGGACGGCCGATGGCGGCCAATCTCGTGAAAGCCGGCCACGACGTTGCCATTTGGAACCGGACGCCGGGCAAGGACGTCGAAGGCGCACGCAGCGCCTCGTCTCCTGCCGACGCCGCATCAGGCGTCGAAGTCGTCTGGATGTGCGTCTCCGACACCAACGCCGTCGAAGCCCTGCTTTTTGGCCCGGACGGAGCAGAACCGTCGCTTGCGCCCGGCATGATCGTAGCCGACTCCAGTACCATTTCGCCGTCCGCCACGTTGCGCTTTGCCGGACGTGTGAAGGCGCGCGGGGCGGATTACGTTGATGCTCCCGTTACAGGCTCCAAGATCGCCGCCGAAAATGGCAGTCTCATCTTCATGGCAGGTGCGGACAACGCTTCTCTCAGCCGCCTGCAGCCACTCTTGCAAGCCATGGGCAAACAAGTGTTCCACATGGGAGAAACAGGGAAGGGCCAGGCGACCAAGCTCGCTATGAACCTCCAGATCGCACTCATTTACGAAGGCTTCGCCGAAGCGCTGACACTGGCCACCAAGTTAGGCGTGGACATCAATCGGCTCATGCCGCTCGTTCAAGCCTCGATGGTTCGCTCAGGCGTCGTGGACTACAAGACCCCGTTCATTCTGAAACGTGATTTCTCCCCTAATTTTCCTCTTCGCCTCATGCTGAAAGACATCCACCTGACGCTCGATGCCGCCAAGGAAGCCCGCGTTCGCCTGCCTGGACTGGAGGCCGTCGAAGAAGTGTATGACCTGGCAGCGGAAGAAGGTCAGAAGGATCTCGACTACGCCGCAACTCTAACTCTCCTGGAGAAGTGGGCTGGAGTCGAAGTAAAGGCAGCGAGTTAGTCGAGAGATTGCATCTCACAGACTGTTCCTGCAACTCATGCTATCGTGCTCGTTCTCATAAGTCGGGTACGGATTCGTCCCGGGCGGTAGTTGGGCCCCTGTTCTCTCCGAGGCCGGAATGCACGCTCGCTTTGCCGCCTTCCTGATTGCTTGCTCTGTCTGGGCTCATGCCGCCGAGATCCGCGGCAAGGTGGTCACCGTTGATGGTGGCGAGGCTCTGGCGCGAGTACAAGTAACACTCCTTGAGACCAGCGCACAAGCGGTCACCGACGGAGACGGGGCGTTCGTTATCTCGGGACTCGCTGCCGGCAACTTCACGCTCCGCTTCAATGCGATTGGCTACCGCCTCGTAACGGTTCCGTTTACCCTCCCTTCCGACGAATCAGTGAAGGAATTCGACGTTACCCTGGTTCCCGATAACTTCCGCCGCACCGAAAAAGTCGAAGTGAAGGGCGATATCTTTCACGGGCCCGATTCTCCCGCCGTCATCGAGGCCAACCTTACGAGTTCCGAACTGCGCGAGACTTCGACCGTGCTCGCCGACGATCCGTTTCGTTCTATCCAAACTCTGCCGGGAGTCTCTGCGTCGGGGAATAACGACTTCTATGCACAGTTCTCGGTGATGGGTGTGCCCTTCGAAAATACGGGTACCTATCTTGACGGGATTCTCGTTCCCCAACCCTTTCATGGCCTGACCAACATCAGTGAAGGCGCCACCCTCAGCATTCTTACCAGCGAAACGATTGAAGACCTAAAGCTGCTTCCGGTGGCCTACCCGCAGAAATTTGGCGACACGGTCGGCGCGGCTCTGGACGTCCATACTCGAGATGGCAGTCGCACCGCCCCAATTTTCCGCGCGTCTGTTGGCCTGGTGGATAGCGATATCCTCGGCGAGGGTAGGCTGGGTCGCAGCGGCCGGGGCTCCTGGCTGGCTTCCGCACGAAAGAGTTACTTGGGCTACCTGCTCCGAAACCGCTTGCACGACAACTACACCGACGTGTCGTTCTACGATGGAAGCTTGAAACTTACCTATGACGTGCGGCCAAATCACACGTTGACCTTCTACGGGGTCGGTGGACACACCTTCGCCGATTTGGTTAACGCCCCGGAGGGCGCCGATCCCAACAACTTTCAGCGGGGAACCAATGACTTCGTCATGGCCCGGACAGGATGGCGCTGGACCGTCAGTCCGCGACTCTCGCTCGCGACTCGCGCTGCCTACCTGCATACGCCCGACGAAACTTGGAACGTGCTTCGTCAGATGCTCAGTCATGATCATCACGCCGAATGGGTCGCGGGAGCCGACCTGAGCTGGACTTGGCGCTCGAACCAGGTAGTCGAGGCGGGATGGATGGTGCGACGGGTCAGCGATCGCACTCAATCCGTCTTCTACAACCCGGATGATACAGTGAACGGCTTCTTTGATCGGAGCAACCGGGGCTGGAAGAACGACGCCTATGTGCAAAACGGAGGAAGCTACTTCCACAATCGTCTTCATGTGGCGGGCAGCGTGCGTGTCGATGCTGCTGAGCAGTTCCCGATCCACCCTCTCTCACCGCAGCTGTCGACTTCGTTGCAGGTCAGCTCTTCAACCCAACTGCAGTTCGGTATCGGGCGCTATAACCAGTTTCAGCTTCCCGCGACGCCCCTGACAGATCTGGGCGGCGGGTTATGTTATCCGGCCTCCGAGGTCCTGCAAACAGCCAATCATTATTCCGCCGGGGTGGAGCATCGCTTCGGAGAAACCACGCGCATCCGCGCGCTATTCTTTGATCGCGAAGGCGACACGTCTTCGGCCGCGAACCGTCCTGGTTGCTGCAATCCGGTTTTCCCTCCCCATGCCTTCAACGCTTTCCAGCACAGCTACTCCCGCGGCGTGCAATTCACGCTGCAAAGCAGGACGGCAAGTCGGCTATCGGGCTGGATTGCATATACATTCACCTATGCGAGCGAAAGTGACTTGATCGGTCCTCTCGGGGATGCCCACTTCACCCCGTATTTTCCAAGTCTGGCCGATCAACGCCACACGCTGAACCTTTTTGCCAGCTACAGGGTGAGCCCGACGGTGCGTATCGGCGGCAAGTGGTTGTACGGCTCGGGCTTCCCCATCCCGAGCGAAAACAATGACACGCGGTTGGGCGACTATCAGCGCCTCGATCTACGCGGCGAGAAGGATTGGGCGTTCACCCGATGGAAACTCACCCTGTATGGAGAAGTGCTCAACCTGACTGACCATGCGAATCGACGCTACTTTTACTCCGCCTTTAATCCCGACGGAACGGCCACGGTAGTGACTGGGCAAGGCCTGCCCGTTACGCCCTCCGCGGGCCTGGCTTTTGAATTTTGAGATTCTCCAAAAACCAATTGCTTGCAGAACAGGACCTATGGGAGAAGGCGGGATTGTGAGCCGGGTTGCCAAACCTCACTTCTGCAATCTGACTTCTGCCTTCTTCAGTCGCCCGTCGTCCTACTTCTTTGCAAACGCGCGGATGTAGTTCACTAGACTCCACACGTCGGCGTCCTTCGCGCGGTCGCCCTCCGGTGGCATGTCGCCTTTGCCTTTGCGAATGATGTAGAACAGTTCGCCGTCGGTGCGGCTCTTCAGGGCATCGGGCTTGGTAAAGTCGGTGACATTTTTCATGTCGGCGGCCATATCCCCTTTGCCGTCCCCTTCTTCGCCATGGCACATGGCGCAGTCGATGGCGTAGGTTTTCTTGGCTTTGGCCATCAACTCGGGCGTGGGCTTTACCGGATTATCTTTTTGCGCCGCATCCGCTGGAATCTTGTACTCGGGACTCGGCTTGGCGGGAGTCTGCGCTGGCTGCGCCTGTTGTGTCGGTTGCGTCTGTTGCTCCTGTTGCGCAATTACTACGCAGGCCAGAATCAGCAATCCGAGAAGGACCGGGATACCTCGTCTCAACACAGCCACCTCCTCGACACAGAGATCGGTTGAAACTCTGCCTACATTCTACGACTTGCGCAGAAGCACGGAAAGCGCGCTAGATCACACAGGCGTGTGTCGCGAACCACATGAGCAACCCTCCCCCAAACCGGTCTCCGCGCGGGTTGCCATTACGCGCGTAACCTCTTGAGTCCTCGGGATTACACAACTATTACAAAGACTGTGCGATCTTCCCTGATATCGTCACTCACGACCAGCTTCCAACCATTTGTGGGGAGAACCTAATTTCATGCACGATCTCAGCCTGCGCAAAGAGCGGGCCAGCAAGGACGGTATTAACTGGGGCACGGCGACGGCCATGGGCCTCTTTCACATCGGTGCCATCGCCGCGCTTTTCTTCTTCACCTGGCCGGCGTTATTCGTCTCGGCATTTCTCTGGTGGGTGTCCGGCAGCCTCGGCATCGGCATGAGCTACCACCGCCTGCTCACGCATCGCGGCTACAAGACGCCAAAGTGGGTCGAATATTTCCTGACCTGGTGCGCCACGCTGGCGCTCGAGGGCGGGCCGATCTTCTGGGTGGCTACACACCGCATCCATCACCAGTTCTCCGACGAGGATGGTGACCCGCATTCCCCGATCGACGGCAAGTGGTGGTCACACATGGGTTGGATCCTGATGGGCAAGTCCATGCATCACGACACTACGACGCTTGCCCGCTACGTCCCTGATCTGACCAAAGACAAGGTGCATGTCTGGCTGACCAAGTATCACTACACCTCGAACATTCTCGTGGGCGCGATCTTGTTTGCCATCGGCGGCCTGCCTTGGCTGCTGTGGGGTGCCTTCCTTCGTGTCGTTGTCGGACTGCACGCCACCTGGGCCGTGAACTCCGTCACCCACTTGTGGGGCTCGCGCCGCTTTGCCACCAAGGACCTCTCCACCAACAACTGGCTCGTCGCGATCTTCACCTTTGGCGAGGGTTGGCACAACAATCACCATGCCCATCCGGTCTCGGCTCGCCATGGCATCGCCTGGTACGAAGTCGATCTGAACTGGTACGGAATCTGGATCCTCAAGAAGCTTGGTCTGGCGCGGCATGTTTACAAGGTCTCGCTCGACAATTTGCCTCCCAAGCCGGCCCTGACCCGCGATCTGAAAGCGGCTGCGCTGGCGACTGCCGCGGGAAACGACTGACGAGTTCAGGTCTCAGGTATTGGGTGTCAGGGTCTTGACGCAGGTGTTGGTATGTCCACCTCTCTCGCTGAGAGCTGACACCTGACACCCGAGACCTGCTCTTCTACAATCGCTAGGTGCGCATCATTAGCCGCCGCCGCGCGATCTACCTGGTGATCGCACTTGGCGTCTGCATTGTTGCCGCCGCCATCGCGCTGAACGTCAGTTGGGTGATTCTCAACTGGCGCCAGGAGATCAAGTTGTTTTTGGGCGCGATACTCTTTCTCGCCATCATCGCCGGCGTGTTGCTCAACACCATCTTCCTGGTGCGCGAGATCCGGCGCAACGAGCAGCATGACAGCTTCATCAACGCCGTCACGCACGAACTGAAGACACCGATCACTTCCATCCGCCTTTACCTGCAAACACTCGAACGGCGCGAAGTCGAGGAATTGCAGCGCCGCGAGTTTTACCAGCACATGCTGCAGGATACCGAGCGCTTGCTCCACACCGTAGAGCAGGTCCTCAAAGCCGGAGAAGCTGCGCAGAAGAAAGCCTTCCAGCGTGTAACCCTCGATTTTGATCAGCTCGTCCACGAAAGCGTCGACCTCGCGCGCATCCGGCATCACCTGCAGGACACAGCCCTCGAGTACCGCGAGTCGCTCCATGGAAATGGGTCTGCGGCCGTAACTGGGGATCCTGATCAACTCCGTACCGCGCTTGCTAACCTGCTCGACAACGCCGTGAAGTATTCACCGGCGGGCGTGCATATTTCCGTCGAACTGGACGTGCCCGACAAAGAGCACGTCGTGTTGCGCGTTCGGGATCAGGGGGTGGGTATCCCGCAACCCGAACTTAAGCGCATCTTCAAGCGCTTCTACCGTGTTGCGCATCGCTCGCTGACGGGAGTCAAAGGAACGGGACTTGGCCTTTTCATCGTGCGTTCCATCGCGCGGAAGCACGGCGGCCGCGTATTCGCGCATAGCGAGGGTGTGGGGAAGGGAACTACGGTTACGCTCGAGCTACCCAGGAGAGTGGCATGAGCCGCGTTCTGATCGTCGAGGATGAGGCTCACTTGGCCCAGGGCCTGCGCTTCAATCTCGAAGCCGAAGGCCATGCCGTGACTGTGGCTGGAGACGGCGAAGCAGCGCTCGAACGCCTCCTGCACAGAAAAGAATCCTTCGATGCCATCGTTCTCGACGTCATGCTGCCCGGGAAGAACGGATTCCATGTTGCCTCGGAGTTGCGCGAAAACAAGAACTACGTCCCCATCCTCATGTTGACCGCGCGCGGCCGTGCCGAGGACGTCCTCAAAGGCTTTGCTTCTGGCGCCGACGACTACCTCCCCAAGCCGTTTGAGTTGCCCATCCTCATCGCCCGCCTGGATGGCCTGCTTCGGCGCAGCGCCTGGATGAAAGAAATCGCTTCACGCCAGCCGTCCGAGAGTGGCCTGCGTCCATCAGTGTCCGTGCCTCCGGAACCCCACACCTACACGTTCTGCGGGAAGACCATGGATTTTTCGGAACTAGAACTCCGCAGTCTGGGCAACACCATTCACCTCACCGTAATGGAAGCTCAGTTCCTCCGCCACCTCATCCGCAACAATGGCCGCGTGGTTTCTCGCAAGTCGATCCTCGAAGAGGTCTGGGGACTGCACGAAGATACCGATACGCGCGCGATCGACAACTTTGTCGTGCGATTGCGCCGCTACATTGAGGAAGACCCCGCCGAGCCAAAGCACCTGCAAACGGTGCGGGGAGTGGGGTATCGCTTTGTCGCGGAACCAGAGTAGGCATGGGATTGTTGATTTATTGATTCTTGAATGTTGATTCGCCAACGGTAGGCACAAGCAACCGACAATCAAAAATCCGCAATCATCAATGTTGCTTGGCGGAGGAACTCATCGCCAGTTCCCGGAACAGGCCCAGCAGTGCTGCGGCAGTATTCTCGTCGCTCAGGTTCTCCAGCGGAACGGTCGCCGTAAAGTGCGGCGACGTGGGATTGAAGCGCACACTCAGAAAGTCCTTGTCGTGCCAGGACGTCAGCGCATTGATCAGCGGAGTCAGTTCCAGCGGCCAATCTTCCTTTGTCGTAAGGATCACGGGGCCGGGTCGGCTGATTGTCCAGACGCTCGTTGCCGATGAGTTCCGTTTCAGCGAATGGCCCGACCAGCGGCGCCGGATTACATCCAGGCTGAAAGTCGGCGGGAATCCCAGGTCGGCTTCGAAGGTCAGCGTCTCGCCCTGCTTGCGCCAGCGGCTCAGCAGCCACTGCATCGGCAATGCTCGCGGCAGCAGCCGGATGGTGAGATGGATGTCCTCAAACCACCTCGAAGAAAGCCGTAGGCTTGCTCGGAGCTGGGAACTGCTCGCCCGCCATTCGGAGGTAAGGATGCGGCCCTTTCCCAGGCAGGCGCCTTGCACCCATTCCAGCAGCGCCGTTCCCCGGCGCCGGTTGTAGTGGACAAAACAGGCATACCACAAGGCGAGAAGGACACCAACCGCCGCCGCGTCGATGAGGATCAGTCGCCCCACGTTCCCTCTGATGCGAAATCGTACGTCCGGGAATGCAACTTCGCAAGGGGTAGAGAATGGAAAATTGGGAGCGTCCATTGCATGCCGCTCCGGCTAGAATGCGGATGTGTCCTTTCGTATCCGGGCATTCCAAAAAACGGATTTTGAGTCCCTGTGGAGGATCGACCAGATCTGTTTCGACCCTCTGCTCGCCTATTCCCGCCCCGAGCTGGCGTTCTACATGCGTAGGCCGGGTGCGTTCACTCTGGTGGCGGAACCGCTGACCGGGAAGGTTGGCGACGGAGACTTCGGAGGGATTGTCGGCTTCATCGTGGCCGAGGTGCGCCGCCGCGCTGGCCACATCATCACCATCGACGTGATCCCGGCATCGCGCCGAGGCGGTATCGGCTCGGCGTTGCTCCAGGCGGCGGAAGATCATTTGCGGGCCGCGGGCGCTGCCACCGTCGAACTTGAGACCGCCGTCGACAATTCCGGAGCCATCCACTTCTACAGGCAAAAAGGCTATTTCGTGGAAAAGACCGTCCCCGGTTACTATTCCAATCACCTCGATGCACTGGTCATGCGGAAAGATCTGGCTGCAACTTCTGTTGCATCAGGCACGTGAGAGGCTCCAGGCCAAGAGCTGGAGGGAAGAGCTGCTTTCATGAAACTCGCGATCCAGGGAGAACTCGGTTCCTTCAGCCATCAGGCGGCGGAAGCGATGGTGCGCTCCGCCAAGGTTGTCACGTGCGCACGATCCTCGGAGGTGTTCGACCGCGTCGGGCGGGGAACGGTTGACTGCGCCGTAATTCCTATCGAGAACTCGCTGGCCGGCTCGGTCGCGGAGCACTTCGATCTTTTGTTGAGCCGCGACGTCCACATCGTGCGGGAGTTCCGTTTGCGCATCGTGCACAACCTGATCGCGCCTCCGGGAGTCAGGTTCCGCGATGTGCGGCACGTATTTTCGCACCCGGTGGCGCTCGATCAGTGCCGCGATCTGTTCTCGAAATATCGCCAGCTTCAGGCCGAGCCTTTTTACGACACTGCCGGCAGCGTAAAGCACGTCGTCGGGAGCCGGCTGCGCGATGCGGCGGGCATAGCCAGCCGCCGCGCTGCCGAGGTATACGGAGGCAACATTCTTAAGAGTGGCATCGAAGACGACAAGAAAAACTTTACCCGCTTCTTCCTGATTCAGCGGGGCCAAGCTCAGGCGGCACCGCGCGCTTCCAAAACCTCGCTGGCTTTCAGTGTGCGCAATCTCCCGGGAGCCCTGTTCAAGGCGCTCAGCGTATTTGCCCTCCGTGACATCAGTCTCAGCAAGATTGAGTCGAGGCCGTTGCGTGGTCGCCCCTGGGAATACGTCTTCTTCGTCGATCTTCTCCGCGCCGATGATGAGGCTGCACGCAACGCCCTGCGCCACCTCGGAGAGGTCGCCGAACTCGTCAAGGTGCTGGGAATCTATCCTGCAGCCGATTGACTGCTGGTCACCCCAAAAGTAATCTGCGTCCGCCGGTTCGCGCAAAACCACGCGCTCTCCTGTGTTTGCGAAGATAACGTGACGCTCCGTCACCCCTTTTCTGGTTTCAGATCACAAGCGCCCGTGAGCCGCCACACAGCCAACAACAAATGTTGCGCTCATGCTGAACTTGGATCGTACTGATGCGAAGCCGACAGGAGGGCTTCTATGCGTCCCATTAAACTTGCAGCACTTCTTTTATCGATGATTGTCTTCATGGCAGTATTCGCGGTCGCCGGACAGAACCCCATGGGGATTTCCGACACTTACCGCGTCAGCTTTGTGCAGAGCGTTCGCGTTGCCGACACGCTCCTTCCCCAGGGAAACTACGAAATCCGCCATGTGATGGAAGGCGAGAACCACATCATGGTCTTCCGTCAACTCGGCGTGCGGAAGCCGGTGGAAGTCCGCGCCAAGTGCACCTTGGTGCCGCTCACAGAAAAGGCGAAGGACAACCAGAAGATCTACACCGAGAATGCCAAGAATGAATGGGTTCTCCAGGAATTGATCTTTAAGGGCGATCGCGCCAAGCACGTGTTCTGACACTGAGCCGTCGGATTCTTGACTGCCGGGAGCGCTCGGGAAGACCCTATCTCCAGCCGCCCAACGCTCCCGCAGAGCCGTATCCCTTCCGTGTCTTGAAAAAAACGAAAAAAGGTCTAGAATTCAACACCCTAGCGTGGACCCTGCATCTTTTTGCTGTCTGAACTCATCAAAGGTTGAGTAAAAGTCACTCAAGGCTGAAAATGGCAAATCTTGATCGCACTGAAATCGATTCCTACGAGACCACCGAACGTTCCTTGCCGATTCTACCGGTGAGGGACACGGTCCTGTTTCCGCACGCCGTCCTGCCCCTCACTGTAGGCCGGGAGAGTTCCGTCCAACTCATCAATTCCCTGGGGGATGACAAGACGATCGTGGTCGTCGCGCAGCGCGAGGCTCGGGTCGATGCCCCCCAGCCCACCGACCTTTATACCGTCGGCACGCTGGCCGTTGTGCACAAGGTCGTCAAGATGCCCAACCAGAGCCTGTTCGTGTTCGCCGAAGGCCTGGAACGCGTTCGCCTGGCTGAGTTCTCGCAGCTTTCCCCGTTCATGCGTGCCCAGGTCACGCCAATTCCCGAGACGATTCCTCCCAAGAATTCGGAAGTGGAAGCGTTGCAGCGCAATGTCTTGACCCTCTTCCAGCAGATTGTTGCGGGTTCGCCGACGCTCTCGGACGAACTCTCCACAGTGGCGATGAATATTGAAGAGCCGGGGAGGCTCGTGGATTTTATTGCTTCCTCGCTGCCCTCGCTTTCCACAGCCGACAAGCAGGACACGCTGGAAACCACCGATGTCCGCATTCGCCTGGAGAAGGTGAATCAGCATCTCGCCAAGGAACTCGAAGTCCAGCAGTTACGCAACAAGATCCAGTCCGAAGTGCAGGATCGCGTCCAGCAGACGCAGCGCGAGTACTACCTGCGCGAACAGATGAAAGCCATCCAGAAGGAACTGGGTGAGCAGGACGAAGGTACTCGTGATACCGAGGAACTGAAGCAGAAGATCGAATCGGCTGGCATGCCCGACGATGTGAAGAAAGAGGCTCTGAAAGAGCTGGGCCGCTTGTCGCGCATGTCGCCGATGGCTGCCGACTACTCGGTGACGCGCAACTACATCGAATGGCTGGCCGTCCTTCCTTGGGCCAAGACGTCGGGTGGCGAGATCGAGATTCCGAAGGCGAAAGAGATTCTCGACACGGATCACTATGATCTGCAGAAGGTCAAGGACCGCATCCTCGACTACCTCTCGGTGCGCCGGCTCAAGCCGAATATGAAGGGGCCCATTCTCTGCTTTGTCGGGCCTCCGGGCGTTGGCAAGACTTCGCTCGGCAAGTCGATCGCCCGCGCCCTGGGCCGCAAGTTCGTGCGGCTCTCTCTGGGCGGCGTGCATGACGAAGCCGAAATCCGCGGCCACCGGCGCACGTACATTGGCGCCCTGCCCGGACAAATCATTCAGGGCATCCGCCGTGCCGAAACGAAAGATCCGGTCTTCATGCTCGACGAGATCGACAAAGTCGGCCGCGATTTCCGCGGCGATCCGGCTTCGGCGCTGCTCGAAGCGCTGGACCCGGAACAGAACAGCACCTTCCGTGATAACTACCTCGACGTGACATTCGACTTGTCGAAGGTACTCTTCATCACCACCGCGAACATGCTCGACCCGATTGCCGAGCCTCTGCGTGATCGCATGGAGATCATCGAACTCCAGGGCTACACCGAAGAGGAGAAAGTCCACATTGCGTTTCAGTATCTGATTCCGCGCCAGATCGAAGAAAACGGGATCACCAAAGACCAGATCGAGATTCCGGAAGAAGCCGTGCGCTATGTGGTCCGGCACTACACGCGGGAAGCCGGCGTGCGTAACCTCGAACGCAATCTTGGCACCATCTGCCGCAAGCAGGCGCGGCGCCTGGCCGAAGGGAAGAGCGAAAAGCTCGTCGTCACCAAGGAAGTTGTTCAGGAATTCCTCGGAGGTATCAAGATCCGCAGTGAAGGCGAGATCGCGGAGCGCACGAAGCGGCCCGGCGTTGTCGTCGGCCTGGCCTGGACTCCCGCAGGCGGCGACGTGTTGTTCGTCGAGGCCAACCAGATGAAGGGTAAAGGTGGCCTTACGATCACGGGGCAGATTCAGGATGTGATGCGGGAATCGATGCAGGCCGCCCTCAGTTGGGTGCGTTCGAACGCCGCGCAACTTGGTGTGGACGAAGAATTCTTCGCCAATCACGACATTCACATTCACGTTCCCGCGGGAGCCATCCCGAAAGACGGGCCTTCCGCCGGCGTCACGATCGTGACGGCGCTGGTTTCCTTGCTGACCGGCAAGCAGGTTCGTCCACTTACGGCAATGACCGGTGAGATCACTCTCAGCGGCAATGTGCTGCCCGTCGGCGGGATCAAGGAAAAGGTGCTGGCGGCCAAGCGAGCCGGCGTCCATGATGTGATCCTTCCGGCCGAGAACAAGACCAACGTCGACGAGGACTTGACACCGGAGCAACTCGAAGGCCTCACGACTCACTTCGTCAAGCATATCGACGAGGTGCTGCAGATCGCGCTGCCTACGTCTGCGCGTGAAGAGCGCCAGGATGCCGAGGAGCGCGAGAAGGTGCTCAGTACCCAAGGCGTTTGATCGGATACGGAACCTGATCCATCCGGTGGAGCGAAAAGCCAAGGCCAGCTTCAAGCGAAGCTGGCCTTCTGTTTCCTCGGCATTGCCCCGCGCTCATTCCGCCGCAGTCCGCCGCACGCGATTCTCCACCGGTTTGACGGTCCGCAAATAGGCCCAGATGGACTTCAGATCATCGTCCGTCATATTGCGGTAGACGCCCCAGGGCATGATGGCATTCAGTTGCCTTCCCATAACATTTCCCGTCCGCATCATTTCCAGGAACAACGCTTCGTTGTAGTACGAGATGCCCGTCTTGTCCGGTGTGATGTTCGCGCTGAGCACATCTCCCCAGGGTCCCTTGAACCGATTTCCGCCCGCGAACGCTTTGCTTTCGTTCGAACGTCCGCGATCCATCGGAGTATGGCAATCGGCGCAACCGGCCAGTGTGACGAGATATTCGCCGCGCCGTTCCGGCGTCGACAAATCCGGGGCCGATACCGGCTCCGTGAGGGGTTCGGGAACAGAACGGATCAGGTACTTCACCGGAAAAATCATTTCCGTGGGAGGAAGAGGATTGTGCACGCCCGGCAGCGAACGCAGGTAAACCACGACCGACGCCAGGTCTTCGTCAGGCAAGCGCCTGAAGTTGCGGTAGGGCATCATCGGGAACAACGCGCGGCCGTCATGACCGACGCCTTCGCGGATCGCACGGGCCAACTGATCATCGCTCCACGTTCCAGTTCCCGTTTCCCGATCCGGCGTGAGGTTTTGAGCCACAATCCGGCCCGGGAGACCTTCTTCGGCAATGACCCAACCTGCACCTTCGCGGCCGGGCAGCGCGGGCATGCCCGCAGCTTTCCAGTCATGATCGGAGTGGCAATCAAAGCACACCAGCGTGCTCTGCACCAGGTACTTTCCCCGGGCCAGACGTTCCGGTGTTGCGTCGAAACGACGGCTGGTCAAACCGCGCGCCCTTGGCCCGAAGAAGGGCCGCCACCCGATGGTTACCGTGACACCGAGAGCCAGTAGCACTCCCAGCAGGCACACGATGATCAGTACGATCTTCAGGAGTTTCTTCATTGTCGGTTGCGATTCGGCCCCAATGGCGCCGACGAGAATCTGCGCCCAAACCGCTGTTTTCGTCTTTCTATCGTAAGACGAACCAAGCCCGTTTTCGTTGGCGCTGTGGAAGTATTACGCAAAAGACGCGACAATAGTTTCCGAAAAGTTCTGGCCATCCCAATGGGAACCTCCTTCGCTAATCCCGCGGAGAAATCCACGAACCGGCTCGGGCTGCGTGCGTGGATGGAACGCGTGCTCCTCGAATGTGACCGCGCGTCGGCCGGATTCGAAGCTGACCCGGTGCACGACTTGCGGGTTGCCTTGCGCCGCTGTCGTTCGCTCGCCGATGGCCTGATGGCCATGGATCCCGACCCGGCTTGGAACGACATGAAAAAAGCAGGGAAGAAGCTCTTCCAGTCCCTCGGCGATCTGCGCGACATGCATGTGATGCAGGAGTGGGTAGAGAAGCTGGGCGACGCTTCTGATCCCGTTGCTGTCAAGCTGCTGAATCACATTCATGCGCGCGAAGCGCAGTGCAAAGAACAGGCCTTTCAGTCCCTGCAGCAATTTGATCGAAAGCAATGGCGTCAGTGGAGCCGCTCGCTTCCGCGCCGTGCCGCCCGCGTGCGCCTCGGCAGCATCGTGTTCAAACATCTTGCGCTCGAAAAATGGGCTGCCGCCTACGACCTGCACAAGCGCGCCCTGCGCACGCGCTCCCAGACTGCTCTGCACGAGCTGCGCATCGGCATCAAACGCTTTCGCTACACCGTGGAGAATTTTCTGCCTCAGCAGCACGCCGCCTGGGGAAATGATCTCAAGGAATTGCAGGACCTGCTGGGAGAGGTTCATGACCTCGACGTGCTGTGGGCGACAGCAGTTCAGGTCGCCGCCTTCCCCGACATCGAGAGCCGGAACCGCTGGCGCGAGCGGCTGACCGCGGACCGTTCCAGGCGCGTGGACCGCTATCGCTCCAAGATGCTGGGAAAGGAATCTCTCTGGCGGATGTGGCGGGCCGAATTGCCCTCCGGCCCGCTATTGCGCTCGGTGGCCATGGCGCGCATGCGCGTCTGGGCCGGATACCTCGATCCCGATTTCGCCCACTCGCAGCGCGTGGTCCGATTGGCCCTGCAGCTATTCGACGGCTTGGCGCGCGCCGGCCTGCTGGGAATCGGCCCGCATCACGATTCCCGCCTGATTCTTGAAGCGGCGGCCATGCTGCACGACGTAGGCAGGGCCAAACGAGACAAGGGTCACCAGAGAGATTCGTTCAAGCTCATTCGCGACATGGCTGTTCCCGCCGGCTGGACTCCGCGCGAAATCGGAATGGCGGCTGCGGTAGCGCGCTTCCACCGTGGCGCCTTGCCCCGCTCGCGCAGCAAGGCGCTGCGGAGTCTCGAACTGCCGGACCGCAAGGTTGCAACCCAGCTTTCCGCGGTTCTGCGCCTCGCCAACCGCCTCGATTTCCGCAACGGCACTCAACCCACCCTGCATGTAGAAACACACAACCGTGTGGTTACTGTGCACGTCCCCGGCTACCGCGCTCTTGATCGATCCGCCGAAGAAATAGCCGCCGCTCGTCACCTGCTCGAGACCGTATTGCGCCGGCCGGTGCTGGTGCGAGCGATACGCGCGCCTGGGAGCCACTAGCTCACGCGGAGCGCGCAGCTCGTAGCTCGTAGCTGCAACGTCACTTCTCAGAATGCATTCTCCCATTCATCCTAGTTCCTGTGACCCACGCAAAACTGGTTGATCTGGCTGTCCGCTGGCTTCGCCGCTATCGCTGCGGAGTCGTGTTGTCCGAGCAGGCCTGTCTCAGCGGCGAGATGCCCGATGCCATCGGATGGAAGAAGGCCTGCCACTCAGTACTGGTCGAGTGCAAGGTCTCCCGCGCAGACTTTCTCGCGGATCGCGACAAACCGTTTCGGCGGCAACCCGAAACCGGCGTGGGCAATGAACGCTACTACCTGGCGCCCCGTGGACTAATCCGCGTCGGCGAGTTGCCTGCCGGCTGGGGCCTGCTGGAAGTATCCGGTCGAGAGGTCGAGCGCGCGAAACTCGCTGCCAGGAACCTGCGTACCGAGATCGGCTTCCGCTACGAAATGAATCTGCTTCTGGCCAGCCTGCGCCGGGTTGAAGTCCGCATCGAGCCGCAAACCATCACCGATTTCCTGAAGTGGAAGAATCGCATGATCGACTACAACGGCGGTTCACTTCCCGTTGGAATGTCGTCGGTCGAAGACGAACCGATTGGATTCTTGACGGAATCGCTGGCAGAGTAGTTTTCCTCTCAGCAACACCCTTGAAAACTCGTGCCCTTGCGTGCAAAAGCTGGGAGCTGAGAGCTAAGAGCTAGGAGCCAACAGCCAAAAAAGAAACCGGGCTGGTTGGCCCGGTTTCGGTAGCGTCGTGGGATGCGGTTACATCTCGCGGCGCGCTGGCCTTGGAGTATCCCGGCGATAGCGCCGGTTGCCCTCCTCGCCAGCAAGAGTGTTCAGACAGAGCGAGGAAACAGACTCCAGGCAGGAAGCATCCCTTCTGCCAGGAATCCTAGTTAAACAATAAATTTCGATGAAATTTGTAATCTATTGATGAAATTGACCTTAGTTTGCCTTCGGTCCCGCGCATTGGCCCGCAGGCCGATCGCTATGCGGGATACGAGTGTTCAAACTATTGCACTCCATTGTGTGCAACTTGTTGAGGAGAGTGCCGCTCCCCAGGGATGCCGGGGCCCTTACATTTCCCTCCGCCCCTCCATCGCCTTTAGCATGGTCACTTCGTCGGTGTACTCGATATCGCTGCCCACAGGAATGCCCATCGCGATCCGCGTCACGCGCATTCCCTGCCGCCGGAGTTGCTGCGCCAGATAAGTCGCTGTCGCCTCGCCCTCGACCGTCGGATTCGTCGCCAGAATCACTTCCTCCACCTGCCCGCCCTCGACCCGCTTCAGCAGATTGCCGATCCGCAACTGTTCCGGCCCCACGCCGTGCAGCGGCGAAATCGACCCGTGCAACACGTGGTACACGCCATTGAAGTGCCGCGTCTTCTCCACGGCAGCGATGTTGGTCGGTTCCTCGACGACGCAGATCAGTTTCTGGTTGCGCGTCGGACTGCTGCAATACGAGCAGGGATCGACGTCGGTGATGTTGTTGCAGACGGAGCACAGCCGCAGCTTGGCTTTCACGTCGCGCACCGCGCCCGCCAGCGCCTCCGCGTCGTCTTCGCTCGAGCGCAGGATATGGAAGGCCAGGCGTTGCGCAGTCTTGTTACCAATGCCGGGCAGCTTCTTCAATTCGTCAATGAGCCGGGTCATCGGCTCGGCAAAACGGGACATGGGATTTGTAATTTGTGATTTGTAATCTGTAATTGAAATGCAGGTCGGCAGGGTGGCTAGGTTTTCAATTACCAATTACAAATTACCAATTACAAATTGAGCATCCCTCCCAGTCCTCCCAGCATTCCTCCCAGGCTGGATTGCATCGCCTGATCGACCTTCCGCGCCGCTTCGTTCATGGCAGCCATCACCAGGTCCTGCAGCATTTCGACATCGCCCGCTTTCACCGCTTCTGGATCAATCACGATGCCAAGCACCTGCTTGCGGCCGTCCATCTTGACGGCGACGGTCCCTCCGCCTGCCGATGCCTCGACGACGGTCTCCTGCATCTTCTTCTGCAGCGCTTCGGCCTGCTGCTTGGCTTGCGACATCAGGTCTTGTAGATTGAATCCCGGCATGGAATTGGTAATTGGTAATTTGCAATTTGCAATTGAAATCCGCGGTGCCCAGAACACGAAATTACAAATTGCAAATTACAAATATCAAATATCAGCCTCACTCCTTCTGCCTGTAATCGATCACCGTCCGAATCTCCGCCCCGAATGTCTCCTGCATACGCTGGACCACTGGATCCTGTTCCGCCCGGCTGCGGGCGCTTCCGTTCGATGCCGGTCGACGTGTGGGTAATGCCCCTTGTGCCGTTCCTCCTGGAAGCACCTGCACTTTGATCGGACGTCCCGCTGCGCCGCTGGCCGCCGCCGCGGCCACACGCCGCGCATCCGCATGGAACGACATCTCAATCATCGTGGCCGATGAGGCAACTCGAACCAGAAGGGAATTGCCCTCCAGACTCCACTGCCCGCCTTCCAGCATGGAGGCAAGCATCGGTTGACCGCCCAGCCCGTTCAAGACGGCATCGCGTACGGCATCGATCCCACTTGCCGCGGCCACTGCCGGCTCCGGCTGCGCAACTTCTGCGACTGCCGGCGCTGCCGATCCCATGATCACGACGTTGGCGCTGCCGGCGCGCGGGGCGACGTCGTTGCTCGACTCGCTCTTCGGCACATTCTTTCGCGCGGAATCCGCTGCGAATGGCGATACAAAGTTTGACCGGGCGGAAGCCGGATCTGTTCTCCGTGTTTCCGTCGTCGCCAGCACCGGACGGCCCGCGGGTCGCACCGTTCCCGATGTTCCCGGAACCGCATCGCTGAGCAGTTGTTCCAGCGGCAACAGACGCTGCGCGTGAGCCATTTTCAGCAGTCCCAACTCCAGGTGGAACCGCTGATCCTGCCGGTAGCTGAGTTCGCTGTGCGTCCGCAGCATGATCTGCAAGTGCCGCGCCAGATCCTCTTCGCTGAAGAATGCGGCGATGCGCCCGGCTCTTTCCCGCTCATCGGAAGAAACCTGCAGCAACGGCGAATCCTTCCCGGCGATCTTCGCGACGGTCACATTCCGCAGAAAGCGTACGAGCTGGCGCGCAAAATGCACCGGACTATGGCCTTCACCAACCAATTCATCCACCAGCAGCAGGATCATCTCGCTCGAACTCTCCGCCACCGATTGCATCACGCTCTCGAGTGCCTCTGCCGGAGCCGTGCCAATCAGACGCCGCACGGCGTCGCGCGTCAGGTGATCGGCCGAAGAAGCGATCGCCTGATCCAGGATTGACAGCGCGTCGCGCAGCGATCCGTCGCCCGCCTCTGCCAGCAATGCCAGCGCATCCTCGTCGGCTGGGATCTTCTCTTTGGCGGCTAACGCTCGCAACTGTCCAAGAATGTCCTCGAACTTCACCGCGCGAAAACTGAAGTGCTGGCAGCGCGACCGGATCGTCTGCGGAATATCCTCCGGTTGCGTCGTCGCCAGCATGAAGACGACATGCCCCGGCGGCTCCTCCAGCGTCTTCAGCAATGCATTGAAGGCTGCATCCGTAATCTGGTGCGCTTCGTCGAGGATGTAGATCTTGAACCGGTCGCGCGCCGGAAGATACCGTGCCGCCTCGCGCAACTCACGGATCTCGTCGATGCCGCGATTGGTTGCCGCATCGATCTCGATCACATCCACCGAATTTCCTGCGCGAATCTCGACGCAGGACTCGCATATGCCGCAGGGCTCCGAGACCGGCTTGGCTGCCGAGCGGCAGTTCAGCGACATCGCCAGAATGCGTGCCACCGTGGTTTTGCCGATCCCGCGATGCCCGCTGAAGATGTAGCCGTGTGCGATCCGCTCCTGCTCGATCGCGTTCTTCAGGGTCTGGGTAACATGCTCCTGGCCGATGACATCGGAGAATTTCTGCGGACGGTACTTACGGGCCAGGACCTGGTAGCTCATCGGATTCTTGATTATACAGTCCTTGCCTTCGCCGCTCCCCGCGCTCAAAACTGGCACAAAGCCGGCTGGCCAGAGGCTGCCTTTCCCCATTGACGCGAGTGCTGAGCCAGACCTACAGTTACCCGAGAGGGTGAGGGGAAAGGGCAACTTTCCCCATGGCCGGTCACGGAGTTTTTCCTGAAGAGTTGGCCGGTAAAACGCTGGCCCACTATCGCATCGTCGAAAAGATCGGTGCCGGTGGCATGGGGGATGTCTACCTCGCCCAGGATGAACACCTCGACCGCCAGGTGGCCATCAAAGTCCTATCTCCTGGGACTTTGGCCGACGAGCCTTCGCGCAAGCGTTTCCACAAAGAGGCGCTCGCACTTTCCAAGTTGAATCATCCCAATATCGCTACCATTCACGACTTCGATACGCAGAGTGGAGTCGATTTCCTGGTCATGGAGTACATCTCGGGAATGGCGCTCAGCGAGAAGCTCGCAGGCCGTCCGCTTCCAGACAAGGAAATGATCCGTTTGGGCCTGCAACTCGCGGATGGCCTGGCAGAGGCCCACCGGCATGGTGTGATTCACTGCGATTTGAAGCCTAAGAATCTGATGGTCACCGCAGACCAGCGGCTCAAGATACTCGACTTCGGGCTGGCCAGGCTGCGCCTCCCGGTCTCGCCAACTGCGCCGACGGAAACCCTGACGCAGACCACCAGCTTGGCAGGAACGCTGCCGTATATGGCGCCGGAACAGTTGCTGGGCGGACAGGCGGACCCCCGCACCGACATCTATTGCACCGGTGTCGTGCTCTACGAAATGGCTACCGGTCAAAGACCGCACAGCGAGATCGAACCCGCCCAGCTGGTTGGCGCCATTTTGCGCAAGGCGCCTCTGCCGCCTACCAGGCTGAACGCGGGAATAAGTACGAGACTCGAAGACATCATCCTGAAATGCCTGGAAAAGGATCCGGAGAACCGGTATCAATCTGTGCGCGAACTGGCAGTGGATCTGCGCCGGCTGCTGCTGCCGACGAGCACGGCCATCCCAGCCAGTTCAGTCCCTCGCCGCAGACGTGCACGGACATTCGTGCCAATGGGAATCGCGGCGGCGATTCTGTTGGTGGCAGGCGCGTGGATCTGGAATTTGGGCGGGCTGCGAGAGCGGATGACGGGTCGCGGACATGCGCCAGTGATCCGATCCCTGGCGGTATTGCCGATGGCCAACCTGTCTGGAGATGCCGGCCAGGAGTTTCTCGCCGACGGAATGACGGAAGCATTGATCGCCAACTTGTCGAAGATCCGGGCGCTGAAAGTGATTTCCCGGACTTCCGTGATGCAATACAAAGGCGTGAAGAAAGCCCTGCCGCAGATCGCGCGAGAACTCGGAGCGGACGGTATCCTCGAGGGATCGGTGCAGCGCTCGCGAGGGCGCGTAGTGGTCACGGCACAACTTATCTATGCGCCGACCGACACTCACCTTTGGGCGGAAACTTACGAACGTGATCTGCAGGATGTCCTGGAGCTACAGAACGAAGTCGCAAGAACGGTTGCCCGCGAAATCAGGGTTGCACTTTCTCCTGAAGAAACCAGGCATTTGAGCAGCGCTCGTCCCGTGGATCCTGAGGCCTACGAGGCCTATCTCAAGGGCCGGTTTCATTGGTACAAACTTTCGAAGGACGAACTGGACAACGCGGAGCTGTATTTTCAACTCGCCTTGGACCGAGATCCAGACTACGCCTTGGCTTATGTAGGCCTGGCAGATGTGTGGATGGCGCGCAGTGATACTGGAATTCTAGCCCCAGAGCAAGCTCTCCCTGAAGCGAAAGCAGCTGCTGCTAAGGCTCTGCAGCTTGACGAATCGCTCGCCGATGCCCACGTCACTTTAGCGAATCTGGCCACCGACGATCGGGAATCGGAAACGGAGTTCCGGCGCGCCATCGAGCTCAATCCCAACCATGCGATGGCGCACTTCATGTACGCCGATTACCTGATTTCCAGACGGCGGAACCAGGAATGGGAGCGAGAAATCCAGAAGGCGCTCGAACTGGATCCCCTGAGTTATTTCGTTCGCTGCTTTTACGGATGGCATCTGGTCTACATCGGCCGCTACGATGAAGCCGTCGCAGAAATGCAGAGGGTTCTGATCACGCAGCCCGAGTGGTCTTCGGCCTATCTGGGCCTTTGGGGCGCTTACTACAAGAAAGGAATGGACCGCGAAGCCGCAGAGGCGGCCGAGCAATTTTTTGCCGGACTGCACGATGAGGAAGCAGTGCGGGCACTAAAGGAGGGTTACAAGGAGGGCGGTTATCGCCGGGCAATGAAACACACAGCCGATGTGTTGGCAACCCGGTCCAAACGCGTCCATGTTCCGGCCGTTCGTATCGCGCGTCTCTACGCTCACGCGGGAGAGAATGAACGCGCCCTGTACTGGCTCGAAAGAGCCTCGGTAGCACATGAGTCCCCCTTGGCCCACCTTGCAGTGGCGAGGGACTGGGATGGCCTGCGTTCGGACCCGCGGTTTCAGGCCCTCCTGCGGCGAATGGGCTTGCCCTTGACCTGATGGACGCGTAAGGCCTGCTTGCACCGCGCGCTCCGGCGCGGTACGCTTCTACGCTGGGTTTCTACTTGTTACCCGGGAGGCACTAATGCAACTCCGCATGAGTACACGAACCGTGGATGGCGTGTTAGTCGTCGACTGTAGCGGCCGCATTGTCTTTGGCGAGGAATCCGCCAGTCTGCGCGACAACGTCAAGAAGCTGCTTGTGCAGAGCCCCAAGGTCGTCCTGAACCTGCGTGACGTCAACTACATTGATTCCGGTGGTCTGGGCACCCTGGTCTCGCTCTATACCACCGCGCGGAATGCCGGCGGAGCCCTGAAACTCGCCAGCCTTACCCAACGCGTTGACGACCTCCTGCAAGTTACCAAGCTGGTCACGATCTTTGAAGTGTTCGACAACGAGAATGCTGCCGTGCAATCCTTCAAGAGCGCAGCTGCGTAGATATCCCGGGCCTCCTCCGGGGCCCGGTTTCCCTTCATGATCCCGACAGTCCTGTTCCTGCTGGCGCTGGCGTTCTCTGCGAGCGGATGGGCTTCCCCCCCTCTCGCTCTGGCCATTGGCTTGATATTCGGCCTGGCGTTCAAGAATCCTTTTCCCGAGGCAGCGCGAAGCGGTTCGCGAATTCTCCTTCAGGCCAGCGTGGTCGGGCTCGGGTTCGGAATGAATCTCCATGACGTTCTCCGCGCCGGCCGAAGCGGATTCCTTTACACTCTGCTCGGGATTGCCTTCGCCATGAGCGTCGGCATGGCGCTGGGTGCGTTGCTGAAGGTAACGAGAAGACCGGCGTTCCTGATTTCAACCGGAACAGCCATCTGCGGCGGGAGCGCCATTGCCGCCGTTGGTCCAGCGGCCGGAGCCAGCGCCGAGGAAATGGCCGTTTCCCTGGCCACGGTCTTCGTGCTCAATTCCGTGGCGCTGTTGACGTTCCCTTTCATCGGGGCTGCTTTGAAGCTGAGTCAGGCTCAGTTTGGCCTGTGGGCGGCTCTCGCCATCCATGACACCAGTTCGGTGGTGGGCGCTGCCGCTAGGTATGGCGCAGTCGCCCTCGCCGTTGGGACGACCGTGAAACTGGCTCGCGCCCTATGGATCGTTCCCATGACTCTCGGCACCGCGCTGGTCCGCCGCACTCGGACCAGAATTCCGTGGCCTTGGTTCATCGCGCTGTTCTGCCTGGCGGCGTTGATCAACACCTACGTGAGTGCCGGCGCCGAAATCTATCCCTGGATTGCCCACGCCGCAAAACGCGGCATGACGGTCACCCTTTTCCTGATCGGAAGCGGAATCTCGATCGCCACGTTGAAGGAAGTCGGGCATCGCCCCCTCTTGCAGGGAATATTGTTGTGGCTCGTCGTTTCCGTGACGTCGCTATGGCTTATCCGAAGCGGATGGATCGCTCTCTAGCGCGCTCGCGTCTAGTTGAGGTCCGCCAGTGTTACGAACGATGGAAGATTGCCGCCACCTGCCCCATTGTCCAGCAATAGGACGGTTCGGTTTTGCCCCGCAGACAGGTCGAAGGTCTGATCGATGATCGGGACCTGGTCCGTCGTCTCGGTGACGATAACTTCAACCGATCCGGCCGCTGGCGTTCGATAGAGGCTGGCCTGCCCATACGTAAGGCTGGGGATCGTCGGGGACAATCCCGTGATATCCGTTCCGGTAGGCACGATGTAGACATTCAGGCTGGTGGAAAGATCTGGCGCCACGTGAGCCACCCGCAACTTCACGCTGTTGCCCGCCGCTGCCGAATGATCGTCCGTCAAAACGATAACCGCGATTCCTGGGTCACCCTCGTTTGGCGGCGTGACGAATCCGGAAACGATGAAGGTGTAGGCCCTTCCCTGACCTGCGCTCACCGACGAATTAACCAGGTCGGTCGTGGTTCCAGTCGGCCGAATCTCAATCGTGTGATGTCCGGTTGCGACCGTCAGGTATCCGCTCCCAGGTGAGGCCTCACCGAACGCCAGGTTGGTGACGACGGTTTTTCCATCCACCGCCGCGTCGATATTGCCCGAGTCGTTCGACGCGAGTACGACCCGATACTGAGTATGGTCGGTTCCGCAGCCGGACATCAGCAGGCCCACGGACAGGGCAAACGCCAAAGTGAACACTCCCCAACAGCGAAACATCATCTGTATCTCCATCGGCCGCATTCGTGCATCTCTGGGATGCTGACGGCAGATTGTCGATTTGTCGACACTATAATCGGTTGTACTTCGTGTTTTTGTGAAAAAAGCACGCTCTTCGCAACCCGGCGACAAACGCTCGCGTATCGTGCGTTGTATCCAGTCCTTGCCCAAAGGCAAAGTATCGACCTATGGCGCCATCGCCCGTGCCGCAGGATGGCCTGGCGCCGCCCGCCAGGTCGTACGAGTCCTGCGTCAGGTTTCGGGCCTTCCCTGGCATCGCGTCCTGGGCTCCGGCGGCGCGATCAAGATCCCCGGCGAAGGAGGAGCCGAGCAGCGGTTTCGCCTGCGTATGGAAGGTGTTACGTTCCGCGGAGCGCGCGTTGACATGAAGGTCCACGAGCACAAATTCCCGAAGGCGCGCCGTCCCTGACTGCTCTTTCCGAGTCCTGCGGGCCACTCAAGGTCAACGACCTTCGTGATGCGCGGCACCGTCTCACTCCTACCTAGAATGAAACCAATCGCGTTACGGCCGGAGCCCCTCCGTGATCAAGTTCGTACTCATCCTCGCGCTGGTGTTTGTCTTCAGCCAGATTTTGGTGCGCTTCGCCAGAAGCATCCGCGCAACGTTCACGGACGGCAAGGGCAGAAAAGACGTGCACGTCGAAACACCGATCGGCATATTCGACCTCAAGTCTCAGGAAGCTTTGGATCCGGCTCTGGCCGGCATGCTTGTCTATCCGGGCGCGACTCGGGCCGAAGATCAAACCGCTGCCTATGAGGCCGACATCCACCTCCTGAACCGCGACTACCGCATTCTCGTGGCTACTTACTGGACGATGACTCCCACCGACATCGTCTGGGACTTCTATAAGCGGGAATTGCCCGGCTGGCGGGAGAAGCGGCAACGCGGCTATGGCCGGTCCCTGTTTCAGGAGGGACCGGAAGGGGTTCGCACCGTCCGGGTCTACACCGAGGGCAGCGGCACCAATATCGAAACGAAAATCTCTCTCAACTTGAAAGCGGCAGCGGCCACCGCCAGTTCTTCAGGCTCCCGATTCGGCATTCCGAGGTAATTCGCCTTCCAGCAGCTGAGGAAGACGATTCGCTGGGCACCGCAGACCCACATAGAAGCTTCCAAACAGCGCGTACACCGCGCTCACTTCGTCGAACCGCATCTCGTAGATCAGTTTCTTGAAGACCAGCGGATCATCTGCGAACAGGTCCACGCCCCACTCCCAGTCGTCAAATCCGATGGAGCCGGTGATGATCTGCTTCACGTCGCCGGCATACCGCCGTCCCACCATCCCATGTTCATTCATCTGCCTCTGGCGCTCTTCCATCGGCAGTGTGTACCAGTTCTTTTCTTCGCCCCGCTTGCGATCCATGGGATAGAAGCAGATGTACCGGTTGGGCGGCATTGCGGGAAACAGCCGCGGCTTCATCGCTTCCTTTTGTCGGGCCATCGTTTCCTGGATCGCCTTGTTCCATTCCTCCGAGTGCGGTTCCACGCCGCGCTCCGCCAGGCCGCGGTAGGTTTTCATCGTGGATTCATACAGTCCTAACTCGATCACTGACAGGTATGACGTGGTCGTCTCCAGAAAATCGCTCAGCCGCAGCCGCGCCAGGTCGAGCTCTGCCTGGTTCAACTCGTCGAAGGTTTCTCGGAAATGGACCAGCATCAGGTCGCCCTTATGCCCGAGCAGGGAAAAGATCGCGGATTGCCCGCCGGATCGTGACTCCATCCGTGAGAACTTCTCCGCCGCTTCGTCGGCAATTCGCTTCCGATCATCGCTTCCCAGTGCGCGCCACGCGGTCCAGCGCACGCGCATCATCTGGTGCAACGTGGCGTAGCCTTCGATCGTCAGCGGTACCGCGGGCAGTTGTCCGGCGGCGATAGGGGCTGGGGCGGGCTGCGTCGGATTCATATCCGCCTATTGTAAACGCGGTCCAACCTCCCCGATGGCTGACACCTGAATCGCGTTTGGGTATCTCGCCCGCCAACCGGACATGATTGCGGCTCAACAGAGGGGTGTGCTACAAGCGATGATATGCGGAAATGGATGCGCGACCGCCTGAAGCGTCGCAAGAAGGGTGAGGACGCAAAACCGGTCGAAAAACGGACCTCTCCCGCCCCCCTGCAGCCGAAATTCTACGATGCTGAACCCTCACCGGCGGAACCCGAAGCGCCAGCGGTAGAAACCGGGCCCGAATCCGAAGCTGCCCCCGAGTCTGCAGAGGGCAATCTCGCCCCGCAGGAATCGGAAACGCCAACTTCTCCGCGGCCCTCTCGGCGCCGTCGCCGCGGACGCGGGCGGCGTGGCGGTGCCGCTCGTCCAGCGCCGGAAGCGGCTCCCCCTCAGGAAGTTCCACAACCTGCAAGTCCCGAGCCTGCCGCCGAAGCCAAGCCCGCTGAGCCTGTCCCGGCGCCGGTCGCCGCCAGCAAGGGAACAGTCGTCCTCGCCATCGGACTGCCTGGTTCCGGCAAGAGTTCCTGGTTCAAACGCCACAACATCCGTCCGCTTTCCAGCGACATGTTGCGCGAGCTCCTGTTCGACGATGCCCAGGAACAGCGCTTTCAAGATCTCGTCTTTTCCAATCTTCGCTCGATGCTGAAGGCGCGCCTGATCGCCCGGCGCCCTATGAATTATGTCGATGCCACCAACCTTACACCGCATGATCGCCATAGCTGGATCAAGCTCGCCAAGGACTATGGCTACGAAGTAAACGGCGTGTTCTTCGACGTTCCTCTCGAAGTCTGCCTGGAACGTAACCGGCGGCGGAATCGGTTGGTCGATGAAGACGTCATGCGCAGAATGGCGGGGAAGATGAAGCCGCCCACCTTCGAAGAAGGCTTCTCGAAAATTACCGTCGTCCGCGTGAAACAAAAGGAATAATCATCGGAGCTGGCGTTTCAGGCTCCGGCGCGGGCCCCAAGCGCGCTGGGCGCGAACTGCCTGTCCACCCGTGCCTTTCCCTGTTCCCCTTCCTCTGGATGCAAGCGGAAGTGCCCCACCAGCCGGGCCAGATCGCGCGCCAGGCTGTTGAGTTCGTCGATCGCTTTGGCGGACTCCTGCGCGCCCGTGGCGCTCTGTACCGCCGCTTGCGTGATGCGCTCGATGTTCTGGTTGATCTGTGCGGCGGACTGTGCCTGTTGCACGCCCGACGCTGCGATCCGCGTGATCAGGTTCCCGACATCCTCGGAGGCTTCGATGATGCCCTTCAGCGATCTTCCCGCCGCGTTCGTCGAGCTGACGCCCGCCTCCACCAGCGTTGTTCCCGCCTGGATGGCGGCCACCGC
>DATIWL010000081.1:0-11423 GCA_035519435.1 Terriglobales bacterium | reverse complement strand
GGCGACGCCATCGTTGGTTCTGGCGTCAACATCGGCGCCGGTACCATCGTCTGCAATTACGACGGTGCCAACAAGCACCTCACGGTCATCGATGACGGCGCGTTCATCGGTTCGGACACCCAACTGGTCGCACCGGTTCGGGTCGGCAGGAACGCCACCATTGGGGCGGGTTCCACCATCACCAGGGATGCGCCCGACAACGCGCTTACTTTGAGTCGAAGCAAGCAAGTCACCGTCGAGGGATGGCAACGTCCCACCAAGAAGAGGAGCTGAGTCCATGTGCGGAATCGTTGGGGCGGTAGCCCATCGCATTGTCACGCCCATCTTGCTGGAAGGGCTTAGGCGCTTGGAATATCGAGGCTACGATTCGGCAGGCATCGCCGTGCTGGACGAGTACGGCCAGATCATGCGCGCGAGACGGCCGGGCAAGATCAGGGAGTTGGAAAATTACCTGCAAACCGCCCCGGTGGAAGGCAAGATCGGCATCGCCCACACCCGCTGGGCGACCCACGGCGTGCCCTCCGAACGCAACGCCCACCCGCATATGTCCGGCGATGTCGTCGCCGTCGTCCACAACGGCATCATCGAAAACCACGACGAACTGCGCAGAAGGCTACAGTCCAAAGGCTACGAGTTCAGCTCGGAAACCGATACCGAGGTGATCGTCCACCAAGTCCACGAGTTTCTTGAGGCGGGATGGTCGCTGCTGGAAGCGGTTCAGAAAACCACGGAGGTTCTCCACGGGGCTTACGCGATCGGTGTCATCAGCGTCAACGATCCCCGTCGGCTGATTACCGCAAGGCACGGCAGCCCGCTGGTCATCGGCCTGGGCGAAAACGAAAATTTCATTGCCTCCGACGTGTTCGCCCTGGTGGGCGAAACCCAGCGCTTCATCTTTTTGGAAGACGGCGACCTGGCGGAACTGACGACCGATTCGGTCAGCGTTTACGACAAGGCCGGCAACCGCATCGAGCGCCCGGTCAACGAAACCAAACTGGCGGCGGACGCAGTCGAGCGGGGCGAATACCGCCATTACATGCAGAAGGAAATCCACGAGCAGCCGGTTGCCATCGAGAAAACCCTGGACGGGCGCATCCATGCCGGCAAGGTGCTGGAAGCCGCCTTCGGCCCTCATGCCGAACGGGCTTTCGACCACATCAAGGCGGTGCAGATCGTCGCTTGCGGAACCAGCTATCACGCCGGTCTGGTGGGGCGCCATTGGATGGAAGCCATCGCCGGGGTGCCCTGCAATGTCGAGGTCGCCAGCGAATTTCGCTATCGCAAGAATGTCGTCATGCCCGGGACCTTGTTCGTCACCATCTCCCAGTCTGGCGAAACCGCCGACACGCTGGCGGCGCTGAAAGAAGCCAAACGGCTGGGCTACGCCCACAGCTTGGCGATCTGTAACGTGCCGGAAAGTTCCATCGTACGCGAATCCGAATCGACTCTGATGACCCGTGCGGGGCCCGAAATCGGCGTCGCCTCCACCAAGGCCTTCACCACTCAATTGACCGCCTTGCTCCTTCTGGTCGTCGCCCTGGGCCGGCGCAACGGACTATCCGCCGAGCAGGAAGCCAAGATCGTCAAGGAGCTCGAGAGCCTACCCACCCGGATCAAGCATGTGCTTCTGATGGAGCGGCAGATTGAGCTGTGGGCCGAACGCTTCGGCGACAAACAGCATACCCTTTACCTGGGGCGCGGCGCACAATATCCGGTGGCGATGGAAGGCGCGCTCAAGCTCAAGGAAATTTCCTACATCCACGCCGAAGCCTATCCGGCCGGCGAATTGAAGCACGGCCCTTTGGCCCTGATCGACGACGAAATGCCGGTCATCGCCGTCGCGCCCAACAACGAGCTATTGGAAAAGCTGAAATCCAACCTGCAGGAAGTCCAGGCCCGGGGCGGCCAGCTCTACGTGTTTGCCGACATCGAGGCACCCATGGAAAGCGTGCCCAACGTGAATGTCCTGCGGGTGGCCGAAACCGACGAAGTCATCGCCCCGATCGTCTATACCGTGCCCCTGCAAATCCTCGCCTACCATGTGGCCCTGATCAAAGGGACTGACGTGGATCAGCCGAGGAATTTGGCGAAGTCGGTGACGGTGGAGTAGGACAAATCCCGGAACGATGTGCTGGCCCTGCAGCACAGCCTGGCTTTCGGCTCGCGCCCTGTGCAGATTGAGGCTTACGCCAACGGCGAAATGGAAAACGCCGATCTTGCCGCGATGGCGACCTCGATCCCGTCAGATGCCCAGTTCACCTCTCGCCCCCAGCCGGGTGACAAGAACACGATCGATTCGCTGATACGCGATTTGGTCGGAGCGGCGCCAATCAAGCGCTGACGACGACATAGGCGGTTATCTGCGCTGGTCGTTGTAGACGGTCACCCGGAAAACGCGGCAACCTCCTGGCGCGCCTCCACGAGCTGATGCACCACGGTTTCGACGGCCTTGAGGTCGGCCCAGGGGCTCATGATGAAGGATTTGAGGGCCGCCAGCGATGGCGCGTTGTCGTAGTTGCCGCACCGACAGGCGCTGGTCCAGGACAGCATTACGCCCTCCCCGCGCAGCACGCGACCCTGGATGATGTCGAAAAGTTTGCGGTTGTAGCGGTTATGGTCCTCCAGTTCGGCGCGATAGGCGGGATCGTTCAGTTCCCGTGACAAGGCCTCATGCGCATCGACACCCTCCGGGTAGACGCGAAACAGCGTCACCGGGCCATAGTTGTAATCGTTCAGCACCTGGAAGAAACCATAGTCTTCTAGGCGCTCCCGCAGCATTTCCGCCATTTCCACTACATGCCCGATCAGCACGCGGTAGCCCTGCTTGCCGAGCAGTCTGATGTTTGCCAGAGCGGCGAGCGCGCTGGCACCGCTTCTTGAGCATTCCAGGGTGTAAATGCCGGGGTGGTAATGGCCGACCTGATAGAGATAGGGCATCTGCTCGGGCTCGCGGCTGAGCAATGCGAGGTCTTCGCGGCGCTTGACCAGAAATAAGCTGGAAATGTAAGGCGCATAGCCGGTCTTGTGGAAATCGATGCCGATGCTGTCGGCGAGATGCAGCCCCTCGATGCGCTGCAGTGAGTCGCTCAAGGAGCGCAGGGTGCGGGAATGGAAGCCGAGTGGGTTGTTGTCGAAGTCGTAATCCCGAAACACCGACCAGGCCCAGCCGATCACGGCATCTGCATGCACGTGGGGAACGTAATCCAAACCGTATTCAGACACCAGCCGATCGCGCAGGCGGACGATGGCGGCCACGTCGTCGATACCGAAGGCGTCGGTGGTACCCAGGGTCGCCAGGATGACGGCGATCTTTTCTCCTCGTTCGAAGGCCGCTCGGAGATAACTTTCGAGATCGCTTAGCGAGATTTCGTTATTGTCGATGGTTTGGATGGGAACCAGATTATTCGTGCCCACGCCCAGCCAGGCGGCTACATTCAGCCTTGAGTAGTGGGAGACGCCGGACGCCACAATCTTGAGATCCTGCCGGATACCCTCCCGCATTCCGTTGCCTTGGAGTGTCTTCTCGATGCCGAGTTTGCAGCCGTACAGATTAGTTCCGGTGCCGCCGAACGTGAATAGTCCGCCTGACTGCTTCGGATCGTAGCCGACCAGATCGGATACCGACGCCACCGATTCGACCTCGGCTTCGGCGAAGCGGGCGGAATGCTCGTCGGAAATGATGTTCGGATTATAAATCGCGGCGGCGATGAAGGCCGTGATACTCGGGATGCTGGGCGGCGGAATCACGTTGACCTGGGCATTGGGATGAGACCAGATCGTCATCCCCTGGCAGTATTCCGCCAGAAGATGGGTGACCTCCTCCACCGAACTCATGGCTTCGGGGAAGCTGTTCTGCTGGCTTTCCCCGTAATGCGCCTTGACGCTGCCGCCCAGGATCGGCTTGGCCGATTTGAGGCTGTCCACTTGATCGAGAAAGCGCGAAACAGTGTGGACGAAATACCCGTCCATGATGGGATCCGACACCGGCGAGGGGAAATAGCTCTTGAGGCGCTGCAGCACTTCGGCGTAATGCTGTCTCTGGGGGATAGGACTGCTCATATGCTGCTCCTTAGTTGCGATGCGACGGAATCCTGTAACCCGCGGAGCGTGGTTGTCGAGGCCAATTTCGGGGAGGCTCCGCCGATGGCAGATTGTACTTTGGTAGCGATGAAATTTCCCACCGGTGAAATTTCAACCTGCCGCATTCACCCACACGCCAGAGCGCAATGCTGCACCTTTATGACGTGTCGACCGGATGAAACTACGTGAGCGCCGATAACGTAGCCTCGACCCAGCCGAAGCCGATCCGTTCTTGCTCAAGGCGTAGCTTTTTTCGTATACGGTTGTCCCGCAGATCGTCGTAGAGTGCCCGTTCCTCGTCGTTCAGCCTGGGCAGTTCCCGAAGCATCTGTTTTTTTTCCTCACCCCATTGGGACTCGAATGCCAGCAAAGTGGCGCGATCCATCAGAAACGACTCTACGTGAGCAAATTGGGTGCGCAGCTGATCAAGAATCGCGAAGCCGTGAGTGTCTATATCGCCCCAATAACGAACTCGGCAGGCTGAAAGCCATCTGGCCTGAGCCAGTGTCTCGAAGCCGTAACCGGCACCGAAAATGACCAGACTGTCCCGGACGTCGGGGAACGCCAGAAAATTGATCTCGTTCTCGGTGATGAAGACCTTTGAGACCTTAAGGTCGAGTCTAGCGAAACTACCGGCGTCGAGGGTAATGTCCTGATCATGGCCCCCAGGTAGAAACCGATGCTTCCGATCCAGAAACCGGAAACGTATGCGCGCGGGTTTATCACGGAATCCATAGCGGCTGGCGAACTGAGTTACGCCCGAGGCCGAGAAATCGATAGCCTCGGGCGGTAAGACGATATCCAGCAACTCTGCGAGCACGCCGCGATGGGCTTCGATGAATTTGCTGTGCACCCCGGGGATATCCACCTGCCGCAGGTACACGCCCGGGCGGGGGCGATGCTCAAGCCAAGTGACGATTTCCAGGAGTCGACTCCAGTCGTTATGAAGGTCCAGCGCGCGTAGTGGGCGTTTGGCCAGCCAATCCAACAGTCTTGGCTGGCATGCGCGTGTTGCGTCGAGCAAAGCAGCAAATCGGGAGGCGTCCCGTCCCTTGCCGATAAGTGCCAGGGCATCATCGACGGTATCGATCCACACGTCTTGCGGAACGGCGTTGGCGCCGAACACGCGGTGCCTGAACTCTCGCATCTCCACCCGACAGCGCGAAGCCTCCCGAAGCTCGCCGATCCAGGCACGCACCTCATCGAAATGGTCGGCCATCTCGGCCGATGTGGGGGGCTTGAGGACCAAACGTCTCGGGAATAGCGGCTCTCCGGTCACCAGGCTGGCCAGAATCTCCCCGCGATCCCACAGTTTTTGCACCTGGGCGCGCAGATCAGCCGGCCTCGTCCAGTTCATCCGGCCAACCTCATCTTCTCGGCCCGATACTCTTCGATGGACAGGTTGCGGACTTTGGAGGCGCGGCCGTCTTCGTTGTGAACAAACCCCACGCTCGAGACGAAGGGTTCGATGATGTGGATCTTCTGCAACGGCGTGACGATGAGGAGTTGCAGGTTGAGCTGCGAAAACAGCCGCAGGCCATATTGCGCCGACTCGTCCGAACCCCGTCCGAAGGCCTCGTCGATCACCACGAATCGGAAGGAACGGGAACGAACCGCACCCCATTCGAGGCCGAACTGGTAGGCCAGACTCGCCGCGAGGATGGTGTAGGCCAGTTTTTCCTTCTGGCCGCCGGATTTGCCGCCGGAGTCGGAGTAATGCTCGTGTTCGCTGTTGTCCTCGCGCCAGCGCTCGCTGGCGGCGAACACGAACCAGTTGCGCACATCGGTGGCCTTGGCAGTCCAGCGACGGTCCTGTTCGGAAAGTCCTTCGCGCCCCCTGAAGCGCTCGATAATGCGCTTGACCTGCAGGAACTTGGCTTCGGAGTACTGGGCGTCGTCCGAGCCGGTCAGCGCCCCTTCGGTGCAGGCCCGAAGTTCAGTCTGGAAATCGCGGATGTCGGCGTCGGACGTGGGTTGCGCTTCCAGCACGATATAGCGGCCGGGGTTGTAGTCGATCTGTGTCAGCGATTCGTTGATGCAGGCGATCCGCTCCTTGATGGTTTCCCGTTCGCGGGCCAGTTGCGACTGGAAGTTGGCGACCTCGCGTATGGTGTTCTCGTTCAGCAACTCCTTGAAGCGGGCTTCGAAGCGGGGTAGGTCATCCGCCTGGAGCTTCTCGAGCAGGTTGCGGTACTCGAATCCCGCTTCGATGCTGGCATCGACTTCGGCAGTCTCGAGTTTGAATTCCTCCTTGAATCCCATCATCGCCTGTATGATTTTGTCGCGCAGGCGGTCGAGCTTCTTAACTTCGGCATCGATTCGGGCCTGCAGCCATTGACGCATGTCCTGCTCCCGATTGTCGCAGGATTCCACGGTGAGTTGATGCACACCAAGCGCCTCGGCACGCAGGCTTTCAAGCCTCTCCGAATCCTGGGGCCGGGGTTCATCGGGCGCGCCATCGAGCACTGCTTGCGTTTGAGCGCGCAAAGCCTCCGCATCGCTTTTCCTCTGTTCGGTTTTGGATCGTTTGTCTCTGTGCGCTTCCAGCTCGGCCTCGGCGGTGGCCAGCGCGCCGATCACTTCCTTCAGCCGCTCGCTGAGTTGCTTCAAGAGGTCGGACGCGGATTCCAGGCGCTGCTTTTCCTCGGCCAACTGCGCGACTTCGGCCGCGAGCGATGGCCAGTCGAGCTCGCGGAACTCCGTGTACTCATCCAGTTTCGATAGCGCGGTGAGCCGTTCCTTGAGCGTGTTCTGTTCGGCCTGGACCTTGCCGATGAGGCCGCCGAGTTCTCCCAGCCGCGCTTCCAGTAGCCGGGCTTTGGATTGGAGCGCGGCGATCTTCTCGGTGTTCGTCCAGCCCAGCACATAACGGCTGCGGTCGTCGAGCCGATGGCGGTCGTCCTTCTCATGCCGCTCACCAGGTGCCTTGATCTGGCCTGCGCGGGTGATGGCGCGGGTTTCGCGGCGGAACTGCTCTTGGGTGGCGCAGCAGGCCACATCGAAGCGATGGGCCAGCTCCCGTTCCAGCCAGTCATAGAAAGGCGAGTCGGGCTTGATCGAAAGCTTTCTCACCAGCGAATCACGATGCAGATCGGGCAACTCGCTGCGGCCGCCCGGGCGTATCCGAAAATAGACCAGGCGCCCCTTGAGGTGCGTCCTATCAACCCAATCCGCGACGGTGGCGTAATGCGCATCCGGCACCAACAACGACAAGCCGAAGTTGCGCAGCAACCGTTCCGCCGCGCCTTCCCAGTCGCGCTCCCCCTCGCGCACTTGCAGCAGTTCGCCGGCGAAGGGCATGTCCTCTTCCGACAATCCCAGCGCCTGGCACAGGGCAGCGCGCATGGCCACCTGTTCAGCCGGAATGTTGCTGCGCCGGGCCTTCAGGCTGTTGATCTCGGCGGATAGGGCGTCGTGTTCCTGCTTGCCCTGAAGCAGGTTTACGCCGTGCTCGGTCAGATCGTTTTGCAGACTCGCATCGCGCGTACGCAGATATTCACCAAGTGCCGAGCAACGTTGTCGCTGGGCGAAGAATCCGGCCTCATCCTCGATCGGAATTTCACCGACCGCCTTGACCAGTTCGGCGTAACGTTGGGCTTTGCGCTCGCGCGCTTGGCGCTCCTGCTCCTTCTTGCGGATCTCTGCCGCGAGCCGCTCCAGGCGGTCGCCACCGTTCTCCGCGATGGCGCGCTTGAGTTCGTCCGCTTGGTTGCGTTGCCCTTCGCGGCGCTCCTCGAGGCGTTTGACCTGCGCGTCCTGTCTCGTCCAATCGTCGGCGAGATTCGCGATGCGCGTGTCCAGCAAACCCAGCTTCAGGCCGGCAAAGTAGGGTCTGAGCGCCTCCCGGCATCGACGAAACTCGTCGACGGACGAGCCGAGCGACGCGTGCCGCTCGCAGTCGGCCACCAGAGGCAGAAGCAGCTCCACTTGCCGCTTGGCTTTCAGCACGGCCTCGTGTGCCCGGTTCAGGTCGTCGAAGTGGCTGATCAGCGCCTTGATCCGCGGCTCAACGTCGAATGGCTCCAACATGTGGCTGCGGACGAAGTCGGTCAGGTTGCCCACCGATTTCATCGACACCGTCTGGTGGAACAGCTCCAGCGCCTGTTCGTTGTCGATGCCGAAACGGCGGCGGAACCAGGCGCCATAGGGCGGGAAGCCGTCGAACACCTCGGCGCCCTGGCCGCGTAGCTTCTTGCGCAACTGCGCGATGTCCGAGCCAAAGTGAGTGAAATCGGCGGCAATCGACAAGGCACGTTCCGCACCGAGGAAAAAGCGCGCCGGCTGCGCTTGTGCGTCCTTCATCCAGAACACCTGCGCCAGCGTCACCGTATGGTCGTAGCCCGCGTTATGAAAAACGCCGAGGATGACCGAATAGTTGTTGTGATCGCGCAGCGCCACCGGTTTTGCGGTGCCGCTTATCTCGTTGCGCTCGGACTTGTAATGTCCGAGCACATAGGAGCGCAGCGTGCGCTCCTTGCTGTCGGCACCGGCGGCCTTGTTGTAGGCAATGCGTTGCGCTGGCACCAGCAGCGTGGTGACCGCGTCGACCAGCGTCGATTTGCCGGAACCGATGTCGCCGGTGAGCAAGCCGTTCTTGCTGTCGAGCGCCAATGACCACACGCGACCATCGAAAGTGCCCCAGTTGAGCACTTCCAGGCGGTGCAGGCGGAAGCCCGAAAGCGCATCGTCGGCCACGAAATCGAGGCCCAATTGCATATCACTCATCGGCCGTCCCGCCCGGGCCAGCACTGAGTTGGGCCTGATACGCCGCCAGCCGTGCGTCGAAATCGGCCAGCCACTGCGCATCCACGAACGCCTTCAGGATGCGCCGCACCTCGAATGCCGCGGTCTGTCTTCCCTGTGCGGCCGCGCTCGTTTTCAACCGGCGCAGAAAACCCAGTTCAACGATCTTGTTCAGATGCGTCTCGATCTGGTCGATCAACCTGGCCTCGTTGCTGCTGTCGGGCAGGAACACCCGAACCATCTCGACGATCTCATCGCGTGAAAGCACCAGACGGGTGTCGCCGCCGCTGGCGTCGAATTCAGCGAGCTTCTTGCGCAGCAGCGCCAGCAGCAGACTCACCGGAAACGACAGCGGCCGCCTGGCCACCAGACGCGGCAGCTTGGGCGCGGCGTCATCTTCTGCTTCAGGGCGCGAGCGCAGGAAGGCATAGCCCTCCGCCTCATCCAGCACCAGTTCCAGACCCAGCACGGCCACGTAGTCGCGCGCCCGAGCCTGAAGGTTGATCAAGGCATTCCAAAAGCTCGCGTCGGCTTCCTGATAGATGACCCCTTTGAGCAAGGCGATCACCAGCGCGGAAAGATCGAGCGTTGCCGTGGCGCCTTGAGTTTCGTTCTCTACCACACTCACCTCACAAAAATGACCCGCGGCAAACGCGCCTGCTTCCAAGTCGACTGGCCATTGCTGCCCACGCCGTTCCAGGAAATGGACTCGACCGCGGCCTCGTCCACCACGGCCTTGAACGATTCGCTGCCGAGCTGCAGGTAAGCCACCAACTCCGCCAGGCCGTGCTGCAGCGGCTGCAGCTCGCATAGCTCACGCAACGTGATCTGCGAGCGATCCTGCAGGGCATGGCGGATATGCCGGGAAAGTTGCGTCTTGTCGATCACCACCTGGGAATAGAGCGCGGTTGCATCCACCTCGACATCGCTCGACTCCAGTTCGACATCCGCGATCAGGGACTTGATGGTGGGCGTGTAAAGCGGCCGCTCCACCGGCAATTCGATGTCGGCAGCGGTGTCCGGGATGTTCATCACCTCGCCTGGGGGTGGTGAATCGCGCAATGCCAGCGCCTTGGACTCCAACCCACGCAGGATGTCCATGATCCGGCGATTCTCCAGCCAGGCCTGATCGTCCAGGAAGCGCCGCAACTGCTGCGAAAGCTGTGCTACCGTGCGTTGAGTGTGCTCACCGGCCTCAAGCCAGTCGTAATGCACGCGCCCGGTGCGGGCGTCGGGTTTGAGTTCGGCGACCGGGGGCAGGGACAAGACGCGTTCCAGCAGTTTCGTCAGCTCTTCTTGCCGGCTGCTGGACATCAGAAAGTCCCAAAAGGCGCGGAAACTGCGGCCCTGATCCGAATCGGCGATCGCATCGCGCTCGCCCATGATCTCCTCCAGGAGTGCGCCCTTGGAGCCTTCCCACAGTGCGATGCGCTCGCGCACGCGCCGATCCAGCCCACGAAAGTTGTGCTCCACCTCGCGAAAATCGGTGAGCAGTTCGCGCGCAAGCTGAATGAACTGTTGAAAGCGGTCTTTCAGCGCCGTGTCGTCCAGCAGCGGAATGTCACCGGCCAGAACGCGGGCGATCTCGGCGTCGATCTCGTCACGTCGCCTGTGCAAGTCCGCCATGCGCACCTGCGGGTCGGTCTCGCTGCCCTCGCTCATCTGCTTGAGCAACTCGAACAGGGTCAGCAAACGCGACTCGGTGCCGACGAAACTGCGCTCGGTGAGCGTGCCGAGCCAGGCAATCGCCTTCTCGGTGGCCGGAGTCAGGTCGAAATGCGGCTCATCCGAACCCTGGGCGTAGAACTTGCGCAGCCAAGCCTTTTCTGTGCTGGCCCAGTCGTTGAGGTAGTCGAGGGCGGCCTTCGGGAAAGCTTCAGCGCCCAACCGTTCGCGCAGGGCAAACAGCTCGTCCTCCAGCGCCTCCGCCAAATCTGCCTGTGCCATTACCCGCACATTGGGCACGATGAATACCCGATACAGAAAACTCGCCACCAGCGGCGCGTGATCGGAACGCAGCAGCCGCCAGGCCGGGTGGCTTTGGCGCAGCAGGTCGAGGGTGCTGAAGTCGAGGCTCACGGGCCGTAATCCTCAACGAGGCTAAACAGAGCGGGATCGAATGCCGTACAGGCGGTCGCGCGCAGGGTTTGGACTTCGGCGCGTTTAGGCGGCGCCACAAATCCAGATATTTTCAACTCATTAAGTCGTGATCGCTGCTCTTCTACCGTCGGGAGTGGGATGTCCACGCCGAGGAGCGCTACTTTGGCGATTTCTTGCATTATCGGCGCAGCGTCAATTCGCCGCTCTTCGATTCGTTTTCTCAAGTGGACGTTTTTTCAGAACTGTCGCCAGACATTGCGGTAAGTGTTTGGACTCTGGACGAAAGCACACGCGGAAAATCAAGTTGCAGATCGTACGCTGTGCGCGGACTGATTCGACGAACATGGCAGCTCCAACTGTCCTTTTGACACCACTGCCTCGTATAGTCAATACCACGCCCGCTCGTACGTCTAGGTCTGGTCGAGGTGCAAGTCTCGCCGGGACCGCCCTTTTTGCAGAAGCATCAGACTCTCCTGTCGAAACCGGGCCAAATCTGAGCA
>DATIWL010000080.1:0-76677 GCA_035519435.1 Terriglobales bacterium | reverse complement strand
GGAGAGGCCGGCATTCAAGGAAAAACGCTGCAAGAAGCGGCGGCGATCCGAACCGCGGAAAGCGAGAAAGCCTGCGCGATCCTGAAAGCCCGGCCGGCCTTCGCCGGGCAAATCGACGGCAATACCGAGGTAAATCAGGCTCGCTACGCCGAGTTTCGCAAAGTCCTGGAACGTGAGCATCCCGACCTTGTGCTGACCCATTGGCCGATCGACAGTCACCGCGATCACCGAGCGGCGTCGTTGCTGGCCTACGATGCCTGGCTCGGGAGTGGGAGGAAATTCAGCCTTTACTATTACGAAGTCGATCAGGGTTCTCAGACGCAGGTGTTTCATCCGACCCAATACGTCGATATTTCCGAGACCGAGAGTCGCAAGCGCGCGGCGTGCTTCGCTCATGCCAGCCAGCAGCCGGAAACGTCGTTCTACCCGCTGCACGAAACGATGAGCCTCTTCCGAGGGATGGAAATCGGCGTGAAATATGCCGAGGCATTTGTTCAGCACAATCAAAGTATGGCGGCGCTCGGCGATCTGCGCTGAGCGTTCCTCGGACACGATCTTCCCATCAAGTGGCCACAGGCCATACCATTGCCACCAGAGGGCGCAAAGGACACGCTCGTGTCGACCTGCTTTTTTGCGACGGATCTGCACGGACATACGGACCGGTATGACCGGCTCCTCGCGGCAATCGTGAAGGAGCGACCCGCCGCGGTTTTTCTGGGTGGCGATCTGTTGCCGCACGGGCTGTTCGTAGCATCCGGCAGCAGTTTGGTGTCGGCAGGCTTCTTAGATGACTACCTGGTGCCGGCTTTTGGCCGGCTGCGCGCGAGCCTGGGAGCAGCGTATCCCGACATCTTCCTTATTCTCGGCAACGACGATCCGCGCTCGTGGGAAGAAGACTTTGAAGCGGCTTCCACCCAAGGGCTGTGGCACTACGCACACGGGCGAAAACTCGCGTCGGCGGACCATGCGATCTACGGCTACGCCTGTGTCCCGCCCACTCCTTTCTTGTTGAAAGACTGGGAACGCTATGACGTGTCGCGATACGTTCCACCCGGGAGCGTGTCTCCTGAGGATGGGCGGCGGAGCCTGGCGGTGGAGGAAAGCCGGATCAGGTGGGGAACGATCCGGCAAGATCTGGAAGCGCTTGTTGGCGAGGATTCTCTTGCGCGCGCCGTTGTTCTCTTTCACACGCCGCCCTCCGACACTCCCCTGGATCGCGCCGCCCTCGACGGCATGACTTGCGAGCACGTCCCGCTCGACCTGCACGTCGGCAGCATTGCCGTGAGGCGTTTGATTGAAGATCGCCAACCTCTGCTTACACTACACGGGCATGTGCACGAATCCACACGCCTGACCGGTGAGTGGAAGATCAGGTTGGGGCAGACGGTCTGCATCAACGGCGCACACGATGGCCCGGAACTGGCACTGGTACGCTTCGATCTGGAGTCGCCGTGGGAGGCGACGCGGGAATTGCTCTAGTTTGCGTCAGACGAATCTTTCATGGGCAGCTTGCGCGCGGCATCGGTGACGGCATCAATTTTTACCGCGAAACTCGAACGTTCGGCGATGTCCTGGTCGGTGACAATATGTACGTCGAGAAGTCCGTCGGTGCGATAGCCGGTGCGCAGGAAATTCATCTCCGAGAGGCATCGGCTCCACCCCTCCAGCCACAGCCGCAGATCCGATTCCTGTGTCTCGCTTCCCTGGAAATGCAGAAGCAGGTCGATGTCACTCGCAGGACCCGCCGTCGCATTCTTCGTGCTGCCGAAAAGATAGAAAGCCTTGACTCCAAATCTGGCCGGAACCAGCTCGGAGGCGATCTTCTGCGCCATGCGGAAGCGCCAGCGCCAGTGCTCATCGGTTCCACGATCCATCACCTCGGCCCCGGGTTCAAGCGCTCCGGCCTGTAAGATCCTGGGCGACAGAAAACCAACTGCCTGATCCAAATCCGCGTTCATGAGCACGCGCAGGGCAAGCCCGCCCGTCTCGAGCGGCACGTCGATCACTCGAAGAGTGTCTTCCAGGTATGCGAATTCAGGAAGCAGGTCCCCGAGCACGTTGCGTGATCGCCTCAGGAAGATTTCATTGAAAGCAGTCGCCGGGTCGTCCGGGTAGAGCGGCAGATAGCGAATCGACGCTTCCACGAGATCCTGAAAGAAATGGGTTCCGAAGGAAAGCTCCGGCAGATAATTCCCCCGCTGGCGCGCCACCTCGATCAGCACCGCGGTGTTGTTGATGTCGGAATAAGTCACCGGGACGCCGAGCTTGATGTCTCCCCGACTGCCCCAGCGCCCGGGCCCGATCAGGATGAACTGCCGTTTCGGCAAAAGCTTGTTGAGCTTGCTGACCGCGTGCCCCACATCGCGCATCGCCGTCTGGTCCGGAAGGGAGCTGTACCCCTCTGGATCGACATAAACGACATGGGTGATGTCGGGCACTTTCCCATTCGAAACAAAATGGTTCGCCGAGAAGATGACCTTATCCGGCGGCAGGTTCTGCGGGATTGGAGTCGGAGTCGCATTTGCACCAAAACTCTGGGGGCGGCACTGCAGCAGATAAAAATCTTTTCCGTTGTAAGCGAACTCGATGTCAACCGGAGTTCCAAGCTTGGATTGCAGCAGTGTCAATAACTCGCGAATGCAGGTGATGAACGGTGTCCGTCCGATCAAGCCCTCAAAAGTGAATACCACGTCTTGCGTTGCGAAATCGGGAAGCGGGCCGATCAGTGGTTCAATGCGATCGTGGCTCACCAGAGAAACCAGGTTGCGAATCTGAGGATACCTGGCGCCATACTGGCGCAAGAGTTGGGCGACTTCGACCGTTTCAAATGCATTGGTCTCGAGATTAATGACATCGATGCGCTTCGGAGAATACTTCAACACTTCGTCGGCGGTGACGTTGGCGCGAAGATTCGGCTGGCCGGGAGCAATCAGTGTGGGGTAGTCGTCGGCGACACGATCGACGGCGCGCGTTCCCAGGCCGGGGACGAGACGAATCAAACCATCGTCTCGCTTGATGCGCGCGGACCAGCGGAATTCGTTGTGGCTGAAGGCCACCCCGGAACAGGCTGGCAGGAAGTACTTTCCCACTTCCTGCCCGACAACTTCCTGGATCATGATGCCCATTTCTTCGTGAACATCCAGCAGGCCGCGCTCGGCGCGATATTCCGTGGGGTCGGGGCCAAAGATCGAGGCGTACACTTCGGCAACCGCATCCATCAGCGCGGCCAGGCGTTCCTCTCTGGTTCCGCAGTTGCCGAGAAACAGGCTTTTGTACTTGCCCGAGAACGCCGATCCGGCACGGTCTTCGAGCAGGCTGGAACTGCGCACGATCAGCGGCACGTCGCCTAAATCATCGAGCGCTAAGGCGAGACCCTTCGCGAATTCGGAGGGGAACGAAGATCTCTTGAACAGTCCTACCAGGTGCGGGTACTCCTGACGGACCTGTTCGATCTCCATGTACTTTCGATTCAGCACATCTTCCAGATCGTTGTGGTGAACAAAGCTCTGTATCCAATCGGATGTGATGTAGCACGTGCGCGGCACTCGCACTTCCCGCAAAAGGTCGCTCGCTTCAGGAACCTTCTCGATGATCTTCTTGGCGAGGAACAGCCCGGCACTCTTTCCGCCGAGTTTGCCATGGCAGCCGGGAGGGAAGACGACCTTTCCCAGCAGGTCGTAGAAATCTTTCACCTCGATGAAGTTCTTGGCGACATTGATAAAGGCCAGGCTTTCGGAGAAAAAACGCCGGATCAGCGAAACGCGAATTCCTTTCTGCGTGTAGAGCGAAAGCTCGCTCTCATCGATACCGATGTGACGGTACCGCTCGATGCATTCCATGATTTCGCCCAGCGGGGTGTCCTGGTTCTCGAGGGCCAGAACGAGGAAGCTGGCTTTGTCTTCCTTAATCCAGCGCGTCACACAATCGAGGACTTCACTTTCGCTCATGTGCTCGGCCGCGATCTGGAATGCTTCGGTCGTGACATCGGCAGCATTGCCGGGCACATCCGGGGGGAGCGGCCGGTTCTCATCGAGCAGTGGTCCGGATGTGCCGGAGTCATTCGTGGCCCGGCGGCGGAGCAATTCTCTGGCTTCCGGGATGCCGCTCCAGCTCAAATAGTTGATCAACTTGCGGGAAATACGGCGCAGCAGGGCGGGATCGGTGTCGCGGAGGAACTCCAGGACCACGCGCCATTCGCCTTGGGTGACGGGTGAGGAATCGGCGGCAGTCCAGGCCTCAAAGGCTGTTTTGAGGCGGCGTTGCGTCAGAGCGCTCGCAATGCGTTCGGCAATCGTGTCAATCAGCTTCCGCTCTTCCTTGAGGAACGGGCCTTCATCGGAGCGCGGCATTTCACGGCGGTACGAGACTTCCACGCTGCCCAGGACCGTACCTTGCACCACAATCCTGGCCTTCTGTACCCAGGGTGTGCCGCGGTAGTCAGCCGACTGGATTGCGCGATCTTCAAAAATGATTTGCGCCTGGCAGTCGTGCGGATACTGCCAGCCGGGCGGCAGCACTTCAACGATGGCACGGAAGATTTCGTCGAGCGGCCGGTCGTGCTGATTCAGGATTTCGCCGACGTGATAAAGACAGTTGAGTTCCTTGGCCCGCTCCTGCAGCGCGTGAAGCATCGACGCGAATTGGCTGTCGTCTGGTTTCAAGGCCTGGTCTCTCTGCCGGCACTCGTCGGTTCCGCAAGGATGACTCCGCGACGGGTGCGCCCGTCCACGCGCACGGAAAGCTTCGCTGCCGGCCGGACGTGGCGGATCAGGTCGGTTTCGTGCACAACCGGTTGCCGGTTAAGCCAGTCCCAATTGATGGCAAATCGGCCGGCATGCTGCACCATGAAGTAATTGGTCCGGAAGCTCGAAAGATTGTGGAAGAAATGCGAGCCCTGGCTCAATTCCACGTTCATCTCCGGCAAGGTTGCCTCGACGATCGTACGTGCGCCGCAGATCTGGCTCCAGTCCACCGGAATGCCGAGCGACGGATGCGAACTTCCCCAGCGGCCGAACCCGATGAGCAGGAAGGGGCGATGCTCCTGCCGGAGCTCGCGGTTGACGGATTCCAGATGCTGCGCAATCACGGGCGTGCTCATCGGCGAGAACTTCTCTGGGCGCACGAAGACGATGTCTCGAATATCGTTGGCGGCGCCGTTCCCGATGACCATGTCGGAAGCGACAATGGCGTTGGGACTCGAGAAGTCCTCCGGAGTTACATCGACAACCTCGTCCGAGACAACCAGGGAGCGGACCTGCAGGAACCCGAGACGCGCGCGGACAATCTCGCCTCGTTGCACTTCAAGGGTTAGTGCAAACTCGATTTCGACTTTCGCGTTGAGCGCCTTCTCCGCCGCAGCGAGCAGAGCCTTGACCAGTTCGTTGATGGGAAACTGCTCTTGAACCAGCATGGGCGCAAAGTTCAGGATGCGGGGTCCGGCAGAACCAGTGCCTGCGACCACACGGTCGCGTTCGGGATTGTAGGTTGAGGCGAGCAAGGCCAGGGTACCATCTGCCTCAGCGTCGGAAAGACCGGCGTGGATCATGTATTCGGTTTCGCTCAGCGGATCGTAGGCAGGTGGCTTGCCCATGTTCACCGCCCAGAACTCAGTCTGGGTGCCGTGCAGCATTTCATCGACGGAAGCGAAGGGCGGGGGACTCTGCGGGCACGCGGGAGAAAAAGTCCACGCCATCCCTCCGTCCACGATGGTTTTGCCGAGACCGAGCGCCAGAGTCGCGACGCCATCTTCGGGCCGGGCAGGGTCCAGGGCATAGTAATTGTAGGAACGCGCCACACCGGAGACGTCGGGATAGTAACGCTCTCCCCGTCGCAGGCCTACTACTTCCTGAATGATCACTGCCATCTTTTCTTCTGCAGTTGCCGCGCCAGTCGACCGGTAATCGCGCGCTTCGCGAAAGTAGGTCGAGGCATAGATAAATTTGATGGCTTCCACCAGTCGGCGGAAACGGGAGTCGGGGTCCGGCTGGTTGTTGGGGATCATCTTGGTGGCATAAACACCTGCGAAGGGACGGCCCAGGGCGTCTTCGAGGAGGCTGGAAGAGCGAACCGCCAACGGAGTGTTCACCTGCAGAGTGAGCGCGCGCAAGTCGCCGAGAAGCTCCATCGGAAGTTCCGATTTCTGAAACGCATGGGCGATGCGCCCGTCGGGCATCTCGGCGAAGGGCAAGTCGTCGAGACGGTTCAATCGTACGAACTGATCGAAACTGTCCGTCGCCACGACCGCCATGGTGGGAACACTGATCTCGACGCGCGAAAATGAACTGGAATCGATGTGGTCGGCCAGCAGATCCTTGATGAACACGAGGCTGCCGGCCTTGCCCCCGAGTGATCCGGTACCGATCTGCGTGCAGCGGAAAGTGCCGTCCCAGAATTTCCGGTCAAAGACCGGCAACTCTGCAGCGAGAGGCTTCGAACCACGCATGGGCACCTCAGACAGCATGATAGCGCGATGCCGCGCGCTTGAAATGAGGCGCGGGAAACGGCCTTACACCCAGCCGCGATCGTGGCACGCTTTCGCCACCCGGCCGATGGCGATGGCGTATGCGGCATCGCGCATGTACAGCGTCTCGCGGCGGGCGAGGTCGGACACGGCGAAGTAGGCTGACGTCATTTTCACGTCGAGCTTGCCCAGAACCTCCTCTTTTTCCCAGAAGTAGTTCATGTTGCTCTGGACCTGCTCAAAGTAGCTGCAGGTGACGCCGCCGGCATTGGCCAAGAAGTCCGGGATCAGCAGGATGCCACGCTCCTGAATTCGCGCATCCGCTTCGGGCGTAGTTGGGCCATTGGCGCCTTCCGCAATGATGCGGACCTTGGGATGAATGCGCGCGACGTTGTCGCCCGTGATTTGGTTCTCCAGAGCAGCAGGAATCAGAATGTCGACTTCCTGTTCGAGCCAGGCCTCGCCGGGCAGAATCTCGTACCCGAGTTCCCTCGCCTTGGCCTGGTGGATGCCTCCAAAGCGGTCGGTGATCGAGGAGAGTTGCGCCAGATCAACACCCTCCCGGCGGCGGTACGTGTAAGAGCACTGATCGGCCTGATCCCAGCAGGCAACACTGACGACGCGGCCCCCCATGCGCTGGTAGAGTTCGATCGCGTAGTGAGCAACATTTCCGAAGCCTTGCACGCTGGCCTGTGTGTTCTCGGGACGGATACCAAGCTCTTTCAGGGCTTCGCGCAAAGCGATAACGACGCCGTAGCCTGTTGCTTCGGTGCGTCCGAGCGAACCGCCAAGTCCCACGGGCTTGCCGGTGATGAATCCCGGGAATCGCCCCCCGTGGATCTTTTCAAACTCGTCGAGCATCCAGAGCATGTGCTGCGCGTCCGTCATGACGTCCGGCGCGGGAACGTCGGTGACCGGGCCGACATCTCTCGCTACCTGTCGCACCCATCCGCGGCAGACTTGCTCTTGTTCGCGCGCGCTCAGGTTGTGGGGATCGCAAATAACTCCACCCTTGGCGCCACCAAGCGGTATGTCAACGACCGCGCATTTCCACGTCATCCACATCGATAGCGCCCGCACGGTATCAATGGTCTCTTGAGGATGGAAACGGATGCCGCCCTTGCCCGGGCCGCGAGCGTCGTTGTGCTGAACGCGAAAGCCGCGGAAGACGCGAACCTTGCCGTCATCCATGCGCACGGGAATCGCGAACTGGTACTCGCGCAACGGGAAGCGCAGGAGATCTTTTGTGGGCTGGTCGAGTCCGAGGTACTCTGCAACTTTGTCGAACTGAGCCTGGGCGATCTGGAAAGAGTTGAAGCCTTTGGAAGAGCGTTTCTGTGGTTCCTCGGAAGTGGCTTTGGAAGCCTCAGTTTCAATTGCCTTGGTCAAGACACTCTCCCGCATGGCTTTCTCCTCAGTGCTTTGCTAGTGACTACAAATACTACTCTCGGCCAGAGCATCCTTTTCTCGAAGTGACCAGACGCACAACCTTGGGTGATCCTCTGCATGGCGTTGAATCCAAGGGAGATACAGACCGCTCGAAGTCCATCCTTGCGGGACGCTATGACGACTTGATCTCGGTCCAGATCCGGTCACGCAGGCGCTGGGCGGCAGGCGAGAGGGTTTCGGGCCACTCTCCACGCTCGAGAATCGCGGGTGGCGGGTACAAGGTCGGGCTGTTCCGTGTCGCTTCCGGAAGGAAATCCTTGGCAGCTCCGTTAGCGGTCGCGACCCGTGTATAGTCGCCTGCCGCAGCCGCCACCTTGGGACGTAAAAGATAGTCCAAGAATTGATGGGCCAGGCGGGAGCGCTGGCTTTCGCGCAAGATTACCGCGCAGTCGCAATAGAGCGGGAATCCCTCCTCTGGATAGGCAAACGCCAGGTTTGGAGCCGAGTCGATGGCCTGCTGTGCGGTGGTCGCCCAGAGTTGCGCCGCCAGCACGTCTCCAGAAACCAGCTGATCTCGCACTTCGGCATTCAAATAGGCGCGGACAAGAGGTTTCTGAGCGATGGCCTCCTGCTTGGCACGCTGCAGTTCCGCCGGATCGGTCGCACTGAACGATAGGCCGATCTTCTTCAGACAGGCGCCTAGCATGTCTTCCGGATCGTCGAGCATGGTGAGGCGGCCTTTCAATCGCGGGTCCCACAAGTCAGCCCAGCGGGTTGGCGCTGGGCGAACATCGCGGTTGTAGGCGATGCCCGTAGCGAACCACATCCAGGGAACGTTCCATTGCAGCTCGCGGTCCCACGTGGGTGTCCGAAAGCGAGGATCGAGATTGCTGAGTCCCGGCAACCACTCGTGGCGAAGCGGCTGCACCAGGCCGTAGTCCAGCATGGGCTTGATGCGGGTGTAGGTCGGAAAAACGATGTCCCAACCCGAGTTGCCCGTGATCACCTTGGCGAGCATTTCCTCGTTGCTCTCGTAGGTGGCGTAGCGCACCGTCACGCCAAATTCCTGTTCGAAGTTGGGGATCGTATCGGGCGCAACATAGGTGGACCAGTTGTAGACATTGAGCCGCGGGCGGGCTGCTCGGCTGCATCCCGCAAGGGCAGCCATCCCCAGAATGAAATAGCGGCGATTCATGCTTCGCGCACTCGCTGCGAGATCACAATCAGCAATCCGAAAAACACGGTGATGAGCGCAGAGATAGCGTTGATGACCGGGCTGGCGCCACGCCGCGCCATCGCATAGATCACCATGGGAAGCGTCTGGGAATCGACGCCTGCGACCATGCTCGTGATCACATAATCGTCAAAGGAAACGGTTAGGGCCAGAAGCGCCGCCGCGATAATTCCCGGACCCAGCGCGGGAAGGATGACGTAGAAGAAGGCTCCCCACTCGCTGGCACCCAGATCCATGGCGGCCTCTTCCAGATTCGGGCTGATGGTTCGCAGCCGCGCGGAGATCACGATGACGACGTAAGCAATCGAGAAGGCGACGTGCGCCAGGATCACGGTGTAGAGACCGAGATGCCAGTGCAGCCAGCGAAACATCCATTGAAACAGGGCCAGCAACGAAATTCCGGTCACAATTTCCGGCGTGACCAGGGATAGGTACAGCGTCCCGGTGAGCAGGCGCGAGCCGCGCTTCCATAGGCCGTAGGCACAGAGCGTTCCCACCACCGTCGAAATCAAGGTCGCAGCCACTGCCACGATCACGCTGTTCCAGGTTCCCTCGATCAATTCAGGATCGCGGAAGACAGCTCGATACCAATCCAGGGAGAAATGTTCCCAGACTGTGAACCGCGACGAATTGAAACTGAACACGCTCAGCGTGAGCAGTGGCAAATGCAGAAAAGCGAAGAACACCACTGCATATAGCCCCAGCCACCGTTTCATGTGAGTTGTTCGCTTTCCCGCCGCAGAATGCCCCACACCAGCAACGTCACTAGGAGCATCAGCAGCATCGAGACCGCCGCTCCGAAAGGCCAGTCCCGAGCAGTGGTGAACTGGCTTTGCACCAGATTGCCGACCAGGACGGTCCGGCCTCCTCCAAGCAGGTCCGGGGTAAGATACGCCCCCAGGCAGGGGATAAACACCAGAATGGCGCCGGCAACAATTCCGGGCCGTGATAGTGGCAGGATCACCCTCAGCACGGTGGGCCACGGGCGGGCGCCCAGGTCCGCCGCTGCTTCCGGCAACGATGGATCGAGCCGCTCCAGGGTCGCGTAAATGGGAAGCACCATAAACGGCAGGTAGCCGTAGACCAGTCCCAACAGCACCGCCCCATCGTTATAAAGCAATTGCAGAGGAGCGTGAATGATCCCAACCTTCTGAAGCGCCGTATTTACCAGACCCGTGTCGCGCAGGAGGAACAGCCACGCGTAAGTTCTGACGAGAAAACTCGTCCAGAAGGGGAGCATCACAAGCTGCAGGTACAGGTTCTTGTGCCGCGAGGAACGAGAGATGAACAACGCCGCCGGGAACGCGAGGATCAGGCATAAGAGAGTTGCCAGCAGCGCCATGCCGAAGGAGCGCAACAGAATCGTCAGATAGAGCGGGTCGAGCAGCCTTTGGTAGTTCTCCAGAGTCCAAGGGCGTTCGACGCCACCATAGACTCCGCGCGCAAGGAAGCTGTAGGCGAGGACGATAGCAAACGGCGCCGCGAAAAGTCCTACCATCCAGGCCCATGTGGGCAGGACGAACCAGGAGCGCAGCTTCATGCGACCAGAATTTCGTCAGCGGGATTCCAGCAGATGTGGACGGATTCGCCCGGCTGGAAGACATCGGAACTGTGCTGCACCTGCGCCACGGCCTCTTCCCCCGTGGCAAGACGAACGACGACCTGGAAGCAATCCCCCAGGAATACAGAGTCAGTCACCAGCGCGGGGAAAGATTTCGCGCCATGATTCTGTGCTTCCCGCGCAATGCGGGTGGCTTCGGGGCGGATGCCGACGCCGTCGATCCAGTTCACGGCTCCGAGAAACCCGGCCACGAACCGGGTGCATGGACGGAAGTAAACATCCTCGGGAGTCCCCACCTGCTCAATGCGTCCCTCGTTCATGACCGCAAGCTGATCCGACATCGACAGCGCTTCCTCCTGATCGTGGGTGACCAGCAGGAAGGTGATGCCGACGCGGCGTTGCATGGCCTTCAGCTCTGCCCGCATCTGCTTGCGGAGTTTCGGATCGAGTGCTGCAAGGGGCTCGTCCAACAGGAGTACGTCGGGCGTGAGCACGAGGGAGCGCGCCAGTGCAACTCGCTGGCGTTCGCCACCAGAGAGTTGAGCCGGCTTACGGCCTTCCTTGCCCCATAGCCCGACAAGCTTGATCACTTCCGCTACGCGGGCCGCGGAATCCGTAATGCCGTGCCGCTTGAGCCCAAATTCAATGTTTCCGCGGGCCGAAAGGTGCGGAAACAGCGCATAGCTTTGAAACACCGTGCTCACATTGCGTTCATACGGCTTGCAGTGATTTACTACTTGTCCTTTGATCCGAACCTCACCTGACGTGGGTTCTTCGAAGCCCGCGATGAGCCGCAATGTGGTGGTCTTCCCGCAACCGGAGGGGCCGAGGAGGGAGAAAAAACTTCCTTGCGGGATCGAGAGAGAGATACCTCCCAGAGCACGCTGCCCCGGATAGTCTTTTGCGAGGTCGCGCACTTCCAGTATCGGTTCCATCTATTCTTGTTGCCCTCCTTCTCCCTTTTTATGCAGATCGTAAAGCATTTTTGGAATACCGAATAGAAAAAATTTCGGTGCAGGCAGTACTTTCGGGCGTTGCCTGTCGCGCTGGCCCGGGTTCTCGGACCTGCCACGCAAACGTTCGCTTGCTCGCATGACCGTCGAGGAGCAGAAACGCGCCGCCTGATGTGGTCACGCCGTGGTACGAGCAACCATTGCGGCTGGTCTCCCGATGCAGCCCGCGAAACGTGGTTGTCGCTCTCCCATCCTGGCTCGAACGCGCGATTCAGTCCCAGTTGCACCCTCTCCGCCGGCCGCAAGTCCTTTAAAAATCGATGACCGGCTGCTACCTTACTTCCATGAAAAGGAAAAGACTTCTACCGGGAACGTTGGTGCAACGTCCATCAGCCGTCATTTCTGCCTTCCTTATCGATGTTGCTCTGATGTGTTCGATGCTCGCCACAACTGCGTTGGGCGCCGACAAGGTTGAATTGTCGGTGGATGTATCGAAATCCGGCGCGAAGATCGACCGCAACATCTTCGGCCAGTTCGCCGAGCATCTCGGCCACGGCGTGTACGAAGGCATCTGGGTCGGTCCGGATTCCGCGATTCCGAATACTCGGGGCATTCGCAGCGATGTGGTTACCGCGCTCAAAGCCTTGAAAGTGCCGAATGTCCGCTGGCCCGGCGGTTGCTTCGCCGACGAGTACCACTGGCGCAAGGGAATAGGTTCTCCGCGTACCGTGACGCTCAATCCGAACTGGGGCGGCGTGATTGAGCCGAATACATTTGGAACGCACGAGTTCCTGGACTTTCTCGATCAGATCGGCGCCGAAGCATACGTTTCCGTCAATGTCGGCTCCGGCACCCCGCAGGAAGCCGCTGAATGGCTCGAATACCTGACGACCGCGCAGCCGACGACGCTGGCCAAAGAGCGCGCTGCCAACGGCCACCCTGCTCCATATAAGGTTGCCTACCTGGGCATCGGCAACGAAAGCTGGGACTGCGGCGGCAACATGACACCCGACTACTACCTGAGCCAGATGAAGGCCTACAGCCGCTTTGTTCGCAACTTCAATCCCGCGCAGCAGGACAAGCAGCAAATGCTGAAGATTGCTGTTGGTCCCGGAGGAGATGGACCGCGTTGGACCGAGTGGACGGAAGTCATCATGAAGGCCTATCAGCAACACACCTGGAGTTGGGATATCAATGGCCTTTCGATGCACAACTACACGGTCGGGCAATGGCCCCCTTCCTACAAATCCACCGGCTTCGGCGAGGCCGAATACGCTCAGATCCTCAAATTCACGCTCGAGATGGAGGGTTTGATCGCCAAGCACTCCGCCATCATGGACAAGTACGATCCGGAGAAGAAGGTCGCGCTGATTGTCGATGAATGGGGCGGATGGTATGCGCCGTTGCCTGGCAGCAATCCCGGCTTCTTGGTTCAGCAGAACAGCATGCGCGACGCGATTCTCGCAGCCCTCAATGTCAATATCTTTGCCCGCCACGGCGACCGCGTACGCGGAGCCAACATCGCGCAGATGATCAACGTGCTCCAGGCGATGATCATGACCGATAAAGAGAAGATGGTCCTGACCCCGACTTACTACGTATTCAAGATGTACGTGCCCTTCCAGGACGCCACAATTGTGCCAGTGAAATTTGACGCCGGCTGGTACACGCACAGCGACGTCGCTCTCCCGCGTGTGGATGCCATCGCCGCCAAAGACACGAACGGCAAGCTGTGGCTGGAAATCACCAATGTGGACCCCAATCAGGCGGTCGACATCGAGGTGAGCTTTACCGGTATCGCCCCCAAATCGGCAGCCGGCGAAACCCTTACCGCACCGAAAGTCGATAGTGTGAATACCTTCGAGGCCCCCAATACTGTCGTGCCCAAGCCCATTACAGCGAAGGTGCAGGGCGGCAAGTTGGCTCTGAAGCTGGAGCCCAAATCGGTGACTGTAATTTCTGTTGAGCCGTAAAAAAGGAACCGGTGCGAAGCCCCGTCATTCTCACGGGCCACAGGTTTCCACTTGTCTCATTTCATAAGGTCTGCCCTGTGAGCGTCCATGGCTGAAAACCCAGACGTGGACCCTGCGCTCACTTCGAAACAGGAGAGGTGTACCGTGCATCGGAAAGCCAATGCTCTATTTGTGACGAAACTGCTCGTGTTGGTGACGGCACTGCTATTCTCGACGTGTGCGTTCGCTCAAAGTCAAACCGTCAACGTGACGATTGACGCGTCCAAGCCGAGTGCTCCGATTTCGAGATACATATACGGACAGTTTCTCGAGCACCTCGGCGGCATCGTCAATGACAATATCTGGGCCGAGATGCTCGACGACCGTAAGTTCTACGACCCCATCACCTCGCGTCCGGCTGCCGAGCCCGCTGGACCGCCGTGGATGCGCAAGGCGCAGCGGCATTGGATACCCATCGGCGCCGCCGAATTCGTCACCATGGATACAGATCGTCCGTATGTCGGTGATCACTCTCCTTGGGTGAAACTGAGCGCAACAGAAACGCGCGGACTCCAGCAAGCCGGCTTGGCGGTGCGCAAAAGCAAATCCTATACGGGACGCATCGTGTTGGCTGGTAATCAGGGCGTAACCGTACGAGTGAGTCTGGTTTGGGGCGGTGCAGCGAACGATCGCCAGACAGTGGTGATTGACAAGCTTGGAGTCGACTACCGCAAAGTCCATTTGAGCTTCCAGGCGCAGGCCGACACCGACAACGCTCGCCTCGAGATCGTCGGAACGGGAGCGGGCTCCTTTCACATCGGAGCGGTTTCCCTTATGCCGGCGAACAACGTTCGGGGCTTTCGCTCGGAAATCATCGCCGCACTCAAGCAGTTGCATTCCGGCGTCTATCGCTGGCCGGGCGGGAACTTCGTTTCCGGCCACGAATGGCGGGACGCCATCGGAGATCCCGACAAACGTCCTCCCGTCATGGATCCCGTCTGGCACGTCATTCAGCCCAACGACGTCGGCACGGACGAATTCATGACGCTTTGTCGTCTGCTTGACGTTGAGCCTTACATTACGGTGAATGCCGGCTTCGGCGATGCCTGGTCTGCGGCGCAACTTGTCGAATATGCCAACGGCGCGGTCACCACTCCGATGGGGAAATTACGTGCCGCTAATGGTCATCCCGAGCCCTACAAAGTGAAATTTTGGGGCATCGGTAATGAACCATGGGGCGAATGGCAGTTGGGGTTCATGCCCGTCGAGCAATTCGCCCTTAAACACAATCTCTTCGCCAAAGCCATGCGAAAGGTCGATCCAACCATCAAGTTGATCGCTGCTGGATCGATGCCCGATGCCATGACCGGCTCAAAGCAGGCCAAACGCATCGATGGAAAAATCGTGCCCGACTACCTTTCTGCCGCGGACTGGAGTGGCAGCCTGCTGGTCCGCTGTCTCGACAATATGGACCTTCTCAGCGAGCACTTTTACTCGACCGCCGGCCAGCACACCGATCTGCAGACCGGCGAAAAGGTCAGCGCCGGACCCCAGACTCTTGTTGAATGGGAACGCGCCCCCGCCACACAGGTTCGTGTGAAGTATGAGCATTATCAGGAATACCTGAAGCGTATCCCCGGTCTGAAAGACAAACCGGTGCCCATCAGCCTGGACGAATGGGCCTACATCGGCGCGTCGCCGGACTCCTATAGGGTCGTGCCAGCCTACGCCTGGGCATTCCACGAGATGTTCCGCCATTCCGATCTTTATCAGTTGGGCGCGTTCACGTTTGCCACAGCCATGCTCAGCGAAGACCGTACCGACGCCGTGTTGAGTCCAACCGGTCTTCTCTTCAAGATGTATCGCGAACACTTCGGCACTATTCCGGTCGAAGTCTCCGGTGATTCGCCGCAGCCCAAGCCGATTTACGCTGCCGGTGGCGACCAGCCTGCGGTGAATCCGGGGAGCGACACCTATCCTCTCGACGTCAGCGCAGCTCTTGCTGACGATCGCAAAACGCTCACCCTCGCCGTGCTGAATCCGTCGGATTCTGAACAGCCCTTGAAACTCGTAATCACCGGCGCGACGCTCTCCGGCCATGGTCATCTTTGGCGCATGGCGCCGACGAGCGTTGACGCAACGATTACCGTGGGGCAAAAGCCCGGAGTTGAAGTGGAGGAACGACAAATGACATCGGTGCCCAACTCGCTGGCCGTGCCGCCCTTCAGCGTGAACATTTATTCATTTCCAGTACAGTAGTCGATTCAGTTCGGCGTGCCAGGATTGCGTAAATTAATCGGAAGAGGAAAGCGCCACAATCGTCTGAATTCATAGCTGGTTTTGAAAGGGACCATCCATGACCTGTTCGAAATTGTTGTCCCTGATGGCGATGTCGATTGGCATGTCGTTCGGAACTCGACTCTCTGCGCAAGTGCAAACCGACGTCCCTGCCATCGTCACCGGCGCGAAGCCCGTTGCCGTGGAGCGCGTCACGATCCACGGGGCGGCCCTGGAAGGGAATCTGGAGGGTGATGCCGTCGATCGCGACGTATTTGTGTTCCTGCCGCCCTCCTACGCCAAGGAGAAGGCCCGGCGCTACCCCGTCGTCTATGCGTTGCACGGGTATTCCATCGGCGCCGAGCAATGGACCCACGAAATCCATGTCCCCCAAACCCTGGAGGGCGCTTTCGCTCTGGGCGTAAAAGAAATGATCGTCGTGCTGCCCGATTCAAAGACTCTGCACAACGGTTCGATGTATTCGAGTTCGGTCACCACCGGAGACTTCGAGAACTTCATTGCGCACGATGTGGTTGCATACGTCGACGCTCATTACCGCACGATCGCGACTCGACAGAGCCGCGGCTTGGTCGGCCACTCCATGGGAGGCTACGGCGCGACTCGCATTGGCCTAAAGCATGCCGATGTCTTTGGCAGCTTGTACATCATGAGCCCGTGCTGCCTGTCGCCGCGGCCGGCGAATCCGGACGTGGAAAAAGCTCTGGAGGCAGTGAAGACTCCCGCAGATTCGGCAAAGCTGTCGTTCTTTCCGCGGGCCCAGCTCGCGACTGCGGCAGCATGGTCGCCCAATCCAAAGAAGCCGCCCCTTTATCTTGACCTGCCTACGAAGGACGGCGAGCCTCAGCCGGACGTGCTCGCAAAATGGGCGGCAAACGCCCCCCTGGCATTCATCGATCAGTACATTGGAGGTTTGCGTCGATACCACGGGATCGCGATCGATGTGGGCGACCAGGACGGCCTGCGCGCCGATGCAGCTATGCTGCACGAAGCGCTCGACAAGTATGCGATCGCCAACACCTTTGAGGTCTATGCGGGAACGCACACCAGCAAGGTCGCGGATCGTTTTCAGAATCACGTGCTCACGTTCTTCAGCCAGAGTCTGCGCTTTGAGGCACGTTCTCGCTGACTGAGGGCCGCGGCCCTTCCAACACTTTTGCCGGAGACAAACCGAAAAATGCAGAACGACTCAGGCCTGAGAATTGATGAGTATCTCCGCCGCAGATTGATGCCGGTCGAAGGAGCGATTCCTCAGTTGTCAGGAATCGAGATGTATGGCAACTCCATTCCCGCCGGAAGTGTAGGTGGCGATGTCTACGAATACATCAATTTTCAGCAGCGCTACAACATTGAGGGACGCATCGCGCGCGCCCGCCGTCTGGCAAAGGAATACCTCGAACCAACCGCCCCCGGAGCCAAACCGCGCAATGAGGTCGACCTGCACGCACAATGGATGGCATCCAAGCCAAACTACACGGCCGCGGATATTGATCAATACAGAAAAGCAAAAAGCTCGGAGCAGGTGCGCATCGCGGAGAACCTGCGTGGGCTGTATACGACGGCAGGAGTTCTACTCGTCGATGCCCAGGGGCATGGCATCATCGCGGCGAAAATTGCGTCCACCGTGCACGATACATTCCATGCGTTCATGCTATCGGAACTTGATCGCAACGGGACCATCACACCCGATCTGTTCGAACAGCTGAATCTCAGGCTCGCGCAATCGGTGACGGCCCGGAATGCCCTGGGAAGAGACGAAAATGCGGAAGCCCGCGAGATCGCGACTCTGCTCTACGGAGAACTGCAGCCGAACGGCCAGTTCCGCTTCGTCAACTTTGGACATCCGCCGCCTCTGGTCTTCTCCGTGAAATACAACCGATTCATGGAAATTGACAGGGATCGCATGGTGCAGTTTCTGGCTCTTGGACTGGAAATACCGGAGGATCATCCCGACAAGAACAAGTACGTGTCGGTCAAGGTCAGGAGAAGGCGCATCGACGCATCCGACGTTGCAGAAATCACTCTCATGGGCAAGGGGGACATCCTCTTTCTCTATACCGATGGCGTCTACGATGGCAGCGACAACCGCGAAGAACAAAAACTGGAAAACATCATTCGAGAGTATAAGCAGAACACCGCAAAAGAGATTTGCGACGCAGTCCTGGAGTACGCGGTTCAGAGGGATGCCCGCCTGAGGCAAGAGAATCGCAATGATGAGATCGATGACAAGACCGTGTTCATGATTCGGCGAACGTAGCAAGCTACGATAGTGAGAAGCGGTTGAGTATCATGTGTACTCGTCAGGCAAGAACCTGCCTGGGATTTCCAGAACGGCACCTTCGATGAAACTGCACCATACGCGCGCGGGGTTTTTCCTCGAACACGACCACGGATTCTATGCCGTCGAATCTGCGTCCTGGGATGCACTGATCACGCGCGACGACCTGGGGTCACACCTAATGACGCTCGCCGCCCGGAGTGCCGTTCTCCAGCGCAATCCCCTGGATGATGTCTCATCGGTCCTGCCGCCCATCGGCAGCCAGGAAGTCTGGGCCGCAGGTGTCACCTATTACCGCAGCCGCGATGCCCGCATGGGGGAATCGCAAGCGGCGGGCGGGGGGAGTTTCTATGATCGCGTCTACAGCGCCGAGCGCCCGGAACTCTTCTTCAAGTCGTCGGCGCATCGTGTCGTCGGTCATCAGGGGAAGGTGGCGATCCGCCGGGATGCGCACTGGTCGGTCCCCGAACCCGAACTCACATTACTGGTCAGCCCGTCAGGCAAGATCCTCGGCTATACCGTCGGCAATGACATGAGTTCGCGCGACATCGAGGGAGAAAACCCGCTCTATCTGCCACAGGCGAAGGTCTATGATCACAGCTGCGCGCTGGGCCCTGGAATTCTCGTCTCCTCCGACCCGCTCCCATCTTCGACTCGGATATCGCTCGATATTCTGCGGGAAGGGAAGACCGCTTTTTCCGGTTCTACGATGCTCGCCAATCTGAAACGCGACCCAGCTTCGCTCGTGCAATATCTATATCGCGACAACTCATTTCCGGCTGGATGTTTTCTTCTGACAGGCACTGGGATCGTCCCACCCGATTCATTCACGCTGCAACTGGGGGACGAAATTCAAATATCGATCGAAGGCATCGGAACTCTCATCAATACAGTCGGGTAATCTCGAATCTCACATGGATCTTCACGGGAAAAACTTCATTGGCGCGCAACTCTCCGCGCTAAGCGCAACGACGTTCAACGGCTTCAATCCGCGGACCAGCGCGCGACTGCAGCCATCGTTTCATCAGGTAACTGACGCCGAAGTCGATCGTGCCTTGCAGCTGGCTGCCCAGGCATTCCCTGCGATTCGCCGGACGGAACCGTCAAGAATCGCAGGGCTTCTCGAAACGATCGCAACTGAGATCGAAAAGCTTGGCGACGGCCTGATCGAACAGGCCGCGACCGAAACCGGGCTCTCGCGTGACCGGCTGACCGGTGAGCGCGGCCGAACCGTCAACCAGTTGCGAATGTTCGCCACACTGGTAAAAGACGGCTCTTTCGTGGATGCCCGCATCGATCCGGCCCTGCCTGACCGCAAGCCGCTGCCTCGTCCCGATCTCCGCCGGATGCTGATCCCCATCGGCCCGGTAGTCGTCTTTGGCGCCAGCAATTTCCCGCTCGCGTTCTCCGTCGCCGGTGGCGATACAGCTTCAGCCCTTGCCGCCAGGAATCCGCTGGTGTTCAAGGCCCATCCGGCGCATCCTGGGACGTCAGAACTCGTCGCAGGCGCCATCGTGCAGGCCGTGAACAAGGCTGGCTTGCCGGAGGGTGTCTTCTCGATGGTTCATGCCGTCGACCCCGCTGCGAGCCTCAGCCTCGTTCGCCACCCCCTGGCGAAAGCCGTGGCGTTCACCGGATCACAGAGCGCGGGCATGGCCATCTTCGAGGCAGCCAGCCGCCGTCCTGAACCCATCCCCGCTTATGTCGAGATGGGCAGCAGCAATCCGGTGTTCATTCTTCCCGGTGCAGCCCGGGAACGCGCCGACGCGTTGGCGCAGGGACTGACCAATTCCATCAATCTCGGCGTGGGTCAGTTCTGCACGTGCCCCGGGTTGATCTTTGTGCTTGACGGAGATGATTCGCGAGCGTTCCGCGACAAACTGCAGTCCGCCTTCGTTCAGGCTTCGCCTGCCACCATGCTTCATCCCGGCATCCTCAGCAATTACGAGCAGTCGGTGGCCCGCGTCGCAAATGTCCCTGGGGTCGCTGAGAATAAAGCTCGGCAAGCAGCAGATCGCGCGAAGACCGAAGCAGGTCCACGGTTGTTCCAGACGGAAGCCGCCATCTGGCTTGGAAGCGACGTCTTGTCGGAAGAGGTGTTCGGGCCCAGCGCCACCGTTGTGGCGGTGCGCTCCGCCGATGAACTTGTGAAGATTGGCGCGGCGCTGCTCGGAACTCTGACCGCAACCGTCCACGGCACGCCTGAGGATCTGAAGGAATACCGGGAACTGGTTTCTGCGCTCGAAGCCAAATGCGGACGGCTGATCTTCAACGGTTATCCGACGGGCGTCGAAGTGAGCCATGCGATCCACCACGGCGGACCGTTCCCGGCGACCGCAGATCCCAAATTCACCTCAGTCGGAACCGCGGCGATCCTGCGATTTCTCCGTCCAATCTGCTATCAGAATTTCCCCGACGCATCGTTGCCGCCGGAACTCCAATCGGCAAATCCGCGGCAGATATGGCGCATGATCGACGGGCAACTCACGCGCGAGCCGCTGAGTCCCTAGCGCGCGTCGTAGTGTTTTGACTTCTTCGTGCGGGAGTTAAAGACGTCGAAACTTCCGTCGCCGTTTGCCGTCAGCTCAATATCGTTCGCGGCGTCTGGCCCTGGGGGATTGGCGATGAATTCGGCCGCGACATTGTGAGCCGCCCCGCCCTCTTCGGAATAGTGCAGTTGCCAGAGGTCCTCCAAACCGGGCGACTTCCTGATGACATCCCAAGAAGACGGGCTCCCGCCTTTCTTCGCTCCGTTGTCCATGATCGCTACCCGCGGCGCGATGCCATGCACAAATGGCAGGCTGCCGCTCTGTTCCCATCCGTGATGAGACACGATGTAGACATCAACTTTGCCCAGCTTGTTGACCGGGCACATCAGCTTGACTTCTTCATCGCGAGTGAGATCGCCGAGATCGAGAATTCGCAGTTTACCGAAGGTCATCAGCATGCCGAGCGAACGCCGGTTTTCTGTCTGGTCGGCAGGATATGGTTCGGCGCCCTTGCACAGCGAATTCTCTTGTCCTGCCCCTGGAAAAGCCGCAGGCACCAGCGCACCATCCGCACTCACGACCGTCGCTTCCATTCCCCGAATCGGCAAGACATCGCCCGGCTTGACGGTCAGGCGCCTGTATTTCCCCGAGGCCAGCAACTTCTGGTATGCCGTTGCAACTTCCGCAGTGGCTTGATCGTTGGGCTCGCGATTCTCGCCGTGATCGATGAATGTGCCCACCGGAATTCTCGCCGTAAGCTGGGGCGCGCCTCCCACATGATCGACGTGATAATGCGTAATCAAAACGTAGTCGATCTTGCTGAGGCCTGCTTTCTTGGCCGCTGCCACGATCCGGTCCGCGTCCCGTCCGTCGTTGCCCGGCCATCCCGTATCGATCAGCAGAGACTCTCCAGCCGGAGCCACCAATAGCGTCGCCTGCCCGCCTTCGACGTCGACGAAATAGATACGCAACGATCCGCCCGGAGACGGTGCTGCCCATGCGAGCCAACCGGTAGTGGGGAGGCAACAGAGAGCCAATGTCGCAATGAAGAAACGCAGGGTCCGTAGACGGAATCCGCCTCGACGGTCAACTAAAGTCTCCGGCTCACTGCCCCCGCTTGCATCGATCACGGGCTCCTCCTCTGCTTGACGTATGTGCGGGCGACCCATCCGTCCCTCAATTGTGTGCCACAGTGTACTCTTTCGCAGTTGAACTCGCTCTTTTCCTGGCCGCGCGACATGCTACTATCGCCACATTCATGCGGCTTCTTTGCGTGCTTCTGGCAGCGGCCACGGCGACGGCCCAGACGGCTGCGCCACCGGTGCCCCAATTTCAGGACATCGCCCGTGAAGCCGGCCTGAATGTTCCCAACATCTCCACCAAGGACGAGTACTACATCGTCGAGTCGATGAGCGGCGGCGCTGGCTTCATCGACTGTGACAATGACGGCAAACTCGACATCGTCACCGTAAATGGTTCGACCATCGATCGCTACCGTCAGGGCGCGGACCTGATGGTTACGCTTTACCATCAGGATGCCAACCTGAAATTTACCGACATCACTCAGTCCGCGGGCCTTACCAGAAAAGGTTGGGGCATGGGAGTTTCCGTTGCCGATTTTGACAACGACGGCTGGCAGGATTTGTATGTCACCGGATATGGCGGCAATGTTCTCTACCGTAATCTCGGCAACTGCAAATTCGAAGACGTCACGGAAAAAGCCGGCTTGCGCGTCGGCGGATTCAGTTCCGGCGCTGCCTGGGGCGACTACGATCGCGACGGGAACATCGACTTGTTCGTGGCTCGCTACACGCATCAGGATCTGAACAATCTTCCCGATACTCATGCCGACGGTGTGCCCTGCGCCTACATGGGATTGCGCGTCTATTGCGGCCCTTCCGGCCTGACCGGCGAGACTGACTTCCTCTTCCATAATCGCGGAGGCGGAACTTTCGAGGATGTTTCGAAGAAAGCAGGCGTAGACAACGAGAATCACTACTTTGGCATGCAGGCCGTCTGGGCGGATTTCTCCAACGACGGTTGGCCCGACCTCTATGTTGCCAATGACGTGAATCCAAACTATTTCTTTCGCAACCGGCACGACGGAACTTTTGAGGAAATTGGCTTGCTGAACGGTACCGCCGTGAACAGCGACGGCCGCATGCAGGGTTCGATGGGCGTCGACGTTGGCGACTTCGACCACGATGGCTTGCTCGATATCATTGTCACGAACTACATCCAGGAAGGCGTGGATCTCTACTGGAATCGTGGTGAGATGGGCTTCGACCAGATTTCTGGCAGCGCCGGGCTGCTCAAGGCGACGCGTCGCTATGTGGGATGGGGCACGGCTTTGTTCGACATGGACAACGACGGTTGGCCCGACATCCTTGTCACCAACGGCCACATCTACCCTCAAGTCGACCAGGTCAACGGAGATGTGGGCTTTCGCGCGCCACTCCTGCTCTTTCGCAACCGCCGGGATCGTACCTTCGAAGATGTTACCGAACTGTCGAATATCAATAGGGGACCACTCTACATACGGCGTGGCGCCGCCTTCGGCGATGTGAACAACGATGGCAAGGTCGACGTCCTGATTCTGAATCACAACGACAAGCCCAGCCTGCTCATCAACCGCACGCAGACGGACAACCACGCCGCACTCTTCCGGCTGATCGGGACTAGGAGCAACAAAGCCGCGATCGGCGCGCGTGTGACCGTAACGGCTGGCGGAATGACGCAATTCATGCAGGTGAAGAGTGGGTCCAGTTACTTGTCGCAAAACGACCTGCGTCTGCACTTCGGTCTCGGCCCCAGCACAGTGATGGAGAAAGTTGAAGTGAGCTGGCCGAGTGGCGCCAAGGAATTGTTCAACAATCTGCCCGCGGATTTTATCTACACCCTGACGGAGGGCAACGGGGTTCAGACGAAAAAGGCGTTCAATCCTTGAATCGCCGGGACGTTCTACTTCTTGAGCTGCTGATACAGCTTCATCTCTTGAATCGCATCCTCCGCCCGTCCCATATGCTGATAGGCAAGCGACAGTTCGTAGTGAATCTCCGGAGACGTCCGATTCGCTGCCCCGAGCAGCTTCAACCGCCGCACTCCTTCTTCGTACGCGCCCGTTCGCGCTAACGCGGCTGCGTAGACAAATGCCAGCTTGGGAGTCGCGCTCATCTGATCTTCGATCGGCCGAAGCGCTTCAACTACGCCGGCGTAGTCTTCGATCCTGGACAAGCTGAACCCCAGTGCGCCCCGCGCCGCCACATCGTCCGGGTTCCTCGCCAAATAGCTTTTCAGCAGCGGCGCCGCCTCGTGAAATTGGCTCGATGAGAAAAGCGCCATCCCGAGGTTGCGATCCACCCCCGGCAACGCGGAATTCCACTGCTGCGCATGGCGGAAGTAGCTTGCGGCCGCCGCAAAGTCCTTCTCATCTCCTGCGATCGCCCCCAGATTGTTATAGGCATCCGCGATCGTGGCGCGAAGCTGGTCCGCGGCATGGGATTCCGGTGGCGGCGGCCCTGTCGCCGCGACCCTTTCCGGTGGCGCTTCTGCCTCTTCCCGCAGTATGCTGCCCGCGCCGGCGGCGCGAGCATCGGCAGTCAGCACCGTTCCGGAATGCTTTTGCATTTCCGCAACAATGGCGAGTTCACGCTTCGCTTCGTCCTGGCGGCCGGGCTGCGCCAGCAAGAGGCGTGCCAGCAGGTAATGAGCTCGCGCAATTTCCTGACCAGTCTGATTCCCGGCTTCGGCGAGCACCCGGCGCAAGGTCGCCTCAGCCTCCTTGGCGCGCTTCGTCGCAATGAAGGTATCGGCCAGCGCCACGAGCGCCAGGATATCTTTCGGTCGGAGGCTCGTCGCCCGCACCAGTTCCTTCTCGGCTTCGTCCCACCGGCCCTGTTGCACGGCGATATAGCCGAGCATGTAGTGGCTGGAGAAATCGTCCGGATTCAGCTGCAACTCGGCCCGGAATTCCGGGATCGCTTGCTCGTACCCCGCAGCCTCGTCTTCACGAAGATACGAAAGCGCCAGCTGGTAGTGGGCCCCGCGAACAGCCGGATTAATTTCCATCGCGCGACGGAATTCCGCCGCTGCCCCTTTCGCATATCCAGTCTGGCTATACGCCCGCCCCACAAAGATGTGATTGACATCCGTGTCGCCAAACTCGCGCATGATGGTCGCGAAGACCCGCTCCGCGGCCGGCTGGTCCTTCATTAACAGGCAAGACTTGCCGAGCAGGTAACCGGTGGCAAAGTCGCTTGTCTTGGCAAAAGCCGCCTCAAACTGTACCCGCGCGTCGGCATACTGACGCAGCTGAAACAGGACTTGGCCAAGCAACAGAATGGCGTCAGGGTTGTCAGGAGCCAATCGCACTGCTTGCTGTGCGTGTTCCTTGGCTTGCAGGAACTTTACTTTGCCGAACAGCGCCCGCGCATACTGCATTCTCAGATCGACGTCGTTGGGCGCGATCTCCACAGCCTCTTCGTACAACGGAAGGGCCTTCTCGATGGCGCCGGTTTTCACCGTGGCCGAGGCCAGGCTACGCAGCACTTCCCTGAGAAACAACCGGAATGACGCGGCAGCCTTGCTTTCTTCCCCAGCCTGAAGGTGCCTGCCGGCAGCGGCGTAATACGCGAAGGGATCGTTGCCGGTCTCGGCTGGCGGTGCAGGAGTCTCGCCTTGCGGAGCAGCCGAGACGACCGACGAGAGGGCCAGCAATAGGACAAACCAGCGCACGCTAGATAGAGCGCTCCCGTCGCGTCTGCCCGCAGCACTACCGCTACAACAGCCCTGCGTTCCCCGCATGTGGTTCCATGGGTTGGCCCCGTGAACGCCGCCCGCGAATCCTGCAGGCGTGGTGTTTTTCGGAACCTTGTCTCCATCATCTTCTCATACCCTGGGTGACGTGGATCGTTTCGCGCAGCGCTCACTTTTCCTGGCAAGTTTTGCGTCCATCAGTCGTAGAATATCGTTTTGCTGCGAGATGGTATTGAGGTGACCCGATGAAAACGGCTGCGTTTTCTCTCCTGTTGTCATGCGCGATCGCCACTTTGTCGGGCCCATTTGCGCTGGGCCAGATGGATCAGCAGATTCCAGAGTGGAAGCGAGAGCAGAACCGGAACCAGATGGAAGATTTGTCGAATCAAGGCGCCTCGCACCAGACAAAAATCTCCAAGGATGTGAAGGTAACGATCGAGGCGGATAAGATACGCGGTGCCATGGCCCCGTGGGTCATGGCGGTCCATTCGCTGGCATCCGATGCTCACCTCACCGATCCCCAAGTGATTCAGTTACTGCGCGCGGCAGGGATCACTACCGTGCGCTATCCCGGGGGCCGGATCGCAGATACTTACCACTGGACAACCTTCCATCCCACCAACTGGCAGGGGCTCGATCATCCCAACGTAGGCTATGCCACGGGAAGTGACCTTGGCTCTTTCATGCGATTCATGGAGCAGGTGGGCACCACGATCTTTACCGTGAATTATGGTTCCAATCTCAACGGCAATGGTCCGGGAGAGCCGGCAGAAGCGGCTGCCTGGGTTGCATACGCGAACGGAAATCCCAGTGACACGAAGGTGCTTGGCAAGGATTCCGCAGGGAACGACTGGCAAACGGTCGGCTATTGGGCTTCGATTCGCGCCTCCGCCCCGCTGCCGAATGATGACGGCAAGAACTTTCTGCGTATCCAACATCCCGCTCCTTTTGGGATCCAGTACTGGGAGATCGGCAACGAAGTTTTCCTGAATGGCTATTACGGCGGAGAAGGCCAGGAGGAGGACCTCCACGCTTCCTATCCGAAAGAGTCAAAGGACAACGAAAAGGAACGAAAGAAGAATGCTGCACTCTCTCCCGAAGCGTACGGCAAGAACCTCATTCAGTTCGCCAGAGTCATGAAGTCCGTAGACCCGAGAATCCGGGTGGGAGCGTCGCTCGATTTGCCGCTGGCTGGACAGATCAATCGCGAGGAATATACCCAGGACCCGGTCACAGGAAAATACGTCCAGAGCACGAACGTAAGTGTTGATAAGAACTTTAATCGCGGACTTGACTGGGATAAGGGCGTTCTCGCCACAGCCTGTAGTGATATCGATTTTGTGGCCCTGCACTGGTCGCCGAGCGACACGACCGAGGACTCCGGCTGGAAGAACATGGACAACTACAAACTGCTCGCGGCGCCTCAGGACACATTGCGCCAGATCCTGATGGGACTCGTTGGCCAGCTCCAGGCCGCCTGCGGGCCACGTGCGCGTAATATCCAGGTGGCGTTTACTGAGGTGAGCCCAGCTCCTTATGTCAAAGTTACTGATGAAGTAGTGCCCGGGTTATTCGCCGCTGATCTATATCCGGCTCTCGTGGAGTTCGGAGTTATTAATGGGTGCTGGTCCGAGTTACACGGGTCGAATTTCCTGGGGGATACCAACAAGCCGGGCGCGGCGTACTTCGGCATGCAAATGGCGCATGCACTGATGAATTTCAATGATGCGGTTCTGGCCTCTTCCTCCAGCAGTTCAATGTTGTCGGTCCACGCGTCCATGCGTCGAGACGGCAATTTGGGTCTGATGCTGATCAACAAGGATCCCAAGAATGCGACCACCGTCAAGGTGTCGATCAGCAACGCCTCCCTGGGCCCGAAAGGAATACGCTTCGATTACGGAAAGACGAACCCGCCGGATGGAAGTTCTGTCACTGGTAAGCCCATGGAAGGACTGGGAAACTCGTTCTCCGTCCCGATGCCGCCCTACACGGCAACCGTCATCGTGATTCCGAAAACGTAGAAGGCAAACTCAATAGTAGGTGATTGTTCGCGCCCGCACTGTGGGAGGGGAACCGGGGCGGATCGTCGTCTGCTTGGTCCAGTTGCTGTAGCTGTCGTACTCGTAAATATAGTTAGCCTTCGACTCTCGCGGGGGCGCGGGGGACGCCACGGGTGTGCCCTCTTTATTCTCGGGAACCAGATTCCCATCATCGTCGATAGAAAAGACGCGGCCTGCCGGGACGTACGGATTCATAGTGGATATTTCGCGGGTTTCAGAAATGTCCCCCTCCTCGTTGTACATAGTAGTTGTCGTCTGGTCGAAGGCAAAGCTCCGCGTGTGAACCTCGCGAACACGCTGGCCGCTGTCGTAGCTGTACCGTTTCCCAAACAGGCCTTGGCCCCTCATGAAAGTTGTCAGCCCTTTGTTGACGGCTGCCAGTTGAGAGGGATCCAGCTGCCCCAGCAACTCAGGATGATCGGCGAACAGCAACAGAACCGGGTTCTCCATGGTGGACTTCTCTTCCAGCAACTGCCCATTCGCCCCATAGATTCTCACTACGCGGCTCACCAGGCTGCCGCTGGCATCGCGGATCAGAAGCTCCGCTGGTCGGTCATTCTTGTCGAAGATTGTGGACAACGTGCCCCCACGCGGCACGCCATACCCGAATTCGGCGGCTGCCAGAGCTGAAACGTCCCCACCTACTGCTTTCGTGTCTTCAGATTTCTCTGGATTGAACGTCTTGACGGAAGTCTTATGACCGCGCTCGTCATACTGGAAGCGGGTTTCTTCGCGCGAATCAGGATTCTTGATCGTAAGAAGCCGGCCGGAGCCATCGTACTCATAGGTGATCTCTCGCGGCTTGTCTCCCGATTTGCCGAACGTGTACTTCGTCAGGCGGCCCAGGGAGTCGTAGATCCAGGTTTGGAGCCAATCTGAACCGTCGTGGTTCACGGTGCGCTGGGTAAGAAGATTTCCGTCAGCGCTGTAGTCGGTTTTTGTCGATGTGCTGAATTCGTTGTACGTAGCCTCTTCGATGCACTCTTTGACCGGGCCACGCAGGCCGGCCTTATCGCGATCTGACATAGTGGCGCTCGAATCTGCGAAGATCCCAGCCTGGGCGTGGGTTCGCGGAGAGGGTACGGTGAGCAACTGAGCGTGAGAATCGAAACGCGATAGGAACAGAAGGCTAAGGAAGGTCGTGAGCAATAACTTCTGCATAACGTCCATAGCAAGACTTCCTAATTAGGATTTCGCGCTTATGGCGCAAAGTATACCTCTATCACGGCACGCCGTGCCGTGATGAATGTCCCGCAACGGCGCCTCCCTCGGCAACTGCCCGATGTAGGATAGAGGCATGCAATCTGTTCCTTCCATTGCTGTGTGGAGGTCTCTGGCGCTTTGGTGTTTCGCCGTGGGAGCTGCGGTAGCATCGCTCGCACAGCCCGCCCCGGCTCCCATCGCCTTCGACGAAATTGCCAGCCAGGCGGGCGTTGATTTCGTCTTCAACAATTCCGCCACGCCCAACAAAAATCAGCCCGAATCGGTGGTTGGCGGCGTTGCGCTCCTCGACTACGATGGCGACTGTTATCTCGATATCTACTTCGTCAATGGCGCCGCGATTCCGTCGCTGAAAAAGGAAGGCCCGCAGTTCAGGAACCGTCTGTTCCACAACAATCACGACGGCACATTCAGCGACGTCACCGGCAAAGCCGGGGTGGGCGGTGACGGTTATGACGTCGGTGTGGCGGTCGGTGATTATGACAACGATGGCCGCCCTGATATCTACACCGTGGGCGTGACGAAGAATCACCTTTATCACAACAATGGCGACGGCACATTTACGGACGTGACGGATAAGGCTGGCGTAGCTGGCGGAGTTTACGACGGCAATAAGAAAATGTGGTCGGTCGCTGCCGCCTGGGTCGACTACAACAACGACGGGTTGCTCGATCTCTTTGTCTCGAACTACGTGAAGTGGGAAGTCAACGGAGATCCCCTTTGCCTGATGGCGAAGGTCCGCAGCTACTGCAGTCCGCAACATTACGAGGAGCTGCCCAACACTCTTTATCGCAATAACGGTGACGGCACTTTTACCGACGTGTCGGTCGAAACGGGTATTGCGCAGCATCCGGGGCGCGGGATGGGCGTGAGCATCGCCGACTATGACGGCGACGGTTTCATTGACATTTTCGTTGCCAACGACGACAGTCCAAATCAACTCTTCCACAACATTGGCGGTAAGCGGTTCGAGGAAGTCGGCGCGGCTGCCGGCGTGGCTTATACGCAGGACGGGCGAATTGTCTCCGGCATGGGGTCCAATTTCATCGACCTCAACAACGATGGCCGTCCCGACATCTGGATGACGGCCCTGCCGATGCAGACTTTTCCGATCTATCTGAATCGAGGCGATGGCGAATTCGACAACGTTACTGAGCGCAGTGGCTTGGCTTGGCAGACACTTAAGAAGTCCGGGTGGTCGAACGCCGTGGTTGACTTTGACAATGACGGCTGGAAGGACCTGTTTGCAGGCTGCTCCGATGTGCTCGACACCATCGAGCAATTCACCTCGCGGCGCTATGCGACGCCGAATGCGGTTCTCCGCAACCTGGGAAACGGAAAGTTCCAGGACGTCAGCGGGACCGCGGGGCCAGCCTTTCAGCTGCCCGCGGTTCACCGCGGAACGGCGGTTGGAGATCTCGACAACGACGGACGAATGGATGTCGTCGTCGTGGTGTTAAACGCGCCCGCGAAGATTTTTCACAACGTAACCCGCACGCCCAATCATTGGATGCTGCTGCAACTTCGCGGGACGAAAAGCAACCGCATGGCGATCGGAGCCCGTATCCGCCTTACCGCGGAAGACGGATCGAAGCAATACAGCGAGGTGACCACGAGCGTCGGCTATGCGGGTTCCAGCGATAGCCGGGTGCACTTCGGCCTCGGTGCGTCGAAAAGTGCAAAGGAAATCGAGATCCTATGGCCGAGCGGAATCCGGCAGGTACTCCAGAATGTTCAGGGAGACAGAATCGTTCCGATCGAAGAATCCGGCTCGGCGCCTTCCGTCAGGCCGCCGATGAAGTAGTCTGTTATGGAGCCGTGTTGGCGGGACCGGCAGCGGGTTCGCGCGCCTTCTTGATCCTCTCGAATTCCGCGCGTTCTCTTGCGGCATCCGTTTTTCTCCCTGCCGCCCGATAGGCCTCGGCTAGATCAAAGTGATTTTCCGGGCTCTGCGGCTCCAGCCGTACCGCAGCCTGCAGCTCCTGAACTGCGGAAGGGATTTGTCCGAGCGCGAGGTAAACGCGGCCCAGCGCATTGTGAGCGAGAAAGTAGCTGGGCACGAGTCGCACAGCTTCGCGGGCTTGGGGCAACGCCTTTTCCGGCTCCCCTTGCTTGAGGTTCAGAAAAACGATCTGCACCCGTGCCACGACCTGAGATGGATTAATCTCCAGTTCCTGCTGAAACTCCCGTAGCGCGCCTTCTGGATCGGTGTCGAGCAGGCGAACTCCGTAGGCATAGTGCAGATTCGGCTCCTTCGGGTATTGGGCCACCAGTTCCTTGAAGATGCGTTCCGCCTCTCCTGGATGTCCGGCTAAGAAAGGTTCCCACGATGCCTGCCCCGCTTTGACAATCAGGTCGCGTTTGTTTGCGGAGATTTCAGAGGGGAGAATCGGTATGCGCAGCGTATTGATGCCGACGGCCTCGATGATGGGCGGGCTGGCATCGCCGATCCAGGCGAACGTAGCCAGCATATCTCGCGCCCATTCGAACTGCCCGCCGCGGCTAAGCAGGATGGCGATGTGATAGCGGACCGTTAGAGCCATCTCCCGGTTGTCGCCGGTTCCCAGTTGCTCCGCGCGGAAGAGGTGCTGCAGCGCGTCCTGGTAGCGCCGGAGTTGGAACTCGCACAGTCCAATGAGGGCCTGGGGCTGTCCATCCGTCGCAGTAATACGACTGAGCCGCTGGAACGCTGTCAGGGCTTCACTGTAGCGACGCAGTTCGTACAAGCCAGTCCCGAGATACCACCAACCCTCACCCCATTCAGGACGAAGCGCGACGGCCTTACGGTAGAGCGAGACCTGCTCTTCTGTCCTGCCGGCACGGTGTGCTTCTTCGGCGCGACGTTTGAGTTCTGCAAACGAAGCCGTCGGGCCCTGCGACGGCAAAGGTGCGACCGATAGCATCACGATCAATAGCAGTGAACAAATTTGCGCGAATTGGCGTAGAAAACATCCCATCATGAGTCGTCGAGTGCCCCTCTGAGTACGGCTGCAGCGAGCCGCCCGTAGGCATCGAGATCGAGTATAGCGAAGGACCAACGATGACAGCCTGTCGAGGCCTCGGAGCAAAAAGAACGGGGTGGCCGCAGGCCACCCCGACTCCTTTGGGGAAGGACAGGAGACTAGAAGGTGAACTTCACCGCAAATTCCAGAACGCGGCGTCCAACCTTGCCGTACGGCTTGCCGTTGGTCACGCCGTTCTGGTTACACGCCGCCGCGCCCAAACTGCACGACGTCGGAATGGTGTAACCGCCTTCGCCATCCTGAATCGGAGCCCCTGCGCCACTCTGGAAATCCAGGTTGACGTCACTGGCTAGGTTGAACTGCGGTAGTGGATGGTTAAGGAAGTTGAACGCATTCAGACGGAACTGGACCCCCATGCTCTCCTTGATCTTGAAATTCTTGTAGAGCGAGAGGTCGTGGTTCATGTACGCCGGGCCATGGATATAGGGCCAAACCGGTTGTCCATTGATGCCCGGGATGATTGTCGTGTTGTCCTCCACAGAGAGCTGTGCAGGAACCGGCGATGTGAAGCAGTTGGGGTTGAAGTACTGGCCTTTGGCCAAGCCGACTCTCGGATCGCAAATGAGAATGGGCATGAGTCTCTGGCCGTCCGTGCCGAAAACGTTGCGATCAGCTGGATTGAACTGAGCGTTCATCGAACCGTTCGTATTCGGCTGAATGGGCGCGCCGCTCTGCACCTGCGAGATACCCGACAACTCCCATCCATTCAACAGGCCCCCGAGGAATCCGCTGCAGTGCATAACATCATCGCATTTGCCACTGCCGTGAATCAGGCTCGGAAGATGAACAACATACGCAACGTTGAAGATGTGAGTGTGATCGTATCCCAGCGGAGCGTAGTTGTTGGCGAGTACGAAGGCATCGTTGATCTGACCATCGCCGTTACCGTTGTTGGTCTGACCATCGCGGATGCCCATGACCTTGCTCCACGTGTAGTTCGCCAGGAAGGTGATCGGCCCGCGCTGCTTCTGCCAGCTGACCATCATGGCGTTGTAGTTGGAGTAGCTGCCGTGAGTGTTGACGACCAGCGCCCGGTCATAGTTCGCGTATGGACGATAGTCAGCCAAACCTGCGCCCGAATCGGGCGCGCTGCAGGTGTACAGGTTGATTTCTTCCCCGGAGCGCCCGTTGAGACAGTTGTTCAGCCAGACATTGTTCTCTGTTACGGGATTCGGTCCGAACAATGCGCCCAACGGAATCTTGTTGATGTTGGGATAGAACTGCACGTTCGTTCCGTTGCCGGCGAGAAGAGCATTGCGCGTCCGGTTGCCCTGGTATTGCAGTTCCAGAGTGGACTTCCAGGGGAGCGCTTGCGAAACGATGACGCTCCAGTTCTGGGTGTACGGAGTCTTGTTGTCACCCAGTTTCAGCACGCTGATGTTGCCATTAGCAGCGTTGGCCGGTGTGAACGTGGCCGCCGTGCAATTCTGTGCATCCGCCATCTTGAATAGGCTGTTGCCGGAGCATGCTGTGTTCCGGATTCCCTGCGGTTGATCGAGACCGCCGCTGATGTCATTTCCAGACACCTGCCAGCGGTATACGCCAAACCCGCCGCGGATGACCGTCCTTCCCGTGCCGAACAGGTCATACGCCACACCCAAGCGTGGTGCATAGTAGAAAGTAGGCGATGTCCATCCGGACAACGGTACCCGGCTGGTATTCCCGTGCCACGTCAGACCCGTCCATTGCGGAGAATCTGTCGTGCTGGGGTCATAGAGGGTGGGATCCCAGGTTGCGATACCGAACTTGTTATTCACGTACCACTGTCCCTCGTGGTCAAACCTGAGTCCATAGGTGAGGGTCATCTTCCGGGTGGCCTTCCACTGGTCCTGCGCGTAGAAGGAAACCTGGTGGTAGCGCAAATCGTTAATCGGTACGTGACTGATCTGGTTGTACCCACCGTGGCCGAGAACAAAATCAGCCATCAGGTTGCCGGTGGTGTTGTTCATGTAGTTGTCGAAGTCATACTGGCCCTGCGCCCACGAGCCGTAACCTTCGGTCTGATTGTTCGTGTTCTCATCCCAGTAGAACCCGAACTTCATCGTGTGCGTGCCGAACACCTTCGACACGTTGTCGGTGATGGAAGGTACACGCGAGTCCTTGCCGAATGCGTTGCCCGACCATCCCGTTTGCGGGAATGCTGGAGCATAGAAAATCGGGAAACAGCCGTTCGCGCTGCCAAGGGCACAGCCCCAGCTCTGCATGTTCGGGATCTGTGGCCGGACGTTGGCGTCGGTGAATGGCCCATGCGCCGTATATCCAATGCTGGCCGGGTCCATCTTCGAAGCGTCATTCGGCTGGTACGGGTTGATGAAATACGCCCATCCAAACGTGAAGTCATTGGTCAACGTCGGGCTGAATACGGTCGTTACGCTCACGTTTGCAGTACGAGACTTCTGGTTCGTGCCCATGCCGGTCGGGTACGGAATGGTGTTTTGTGGCCACCACCACACACCAATGTTGTTGATGTCCCGCTCGTTCTGCCAGGTGTAGCTGCCCGAGATCTTCGTGCTCTGGGTCACGTTGTAGTCAATGCGTACCCGGTATTCCCAGCGATTTACCGGCGAGTTGTTCAGGTATTGGAAGTTGTACGGCTGATCGAACGACGGCGCGCGATTTGGCTTCGGAAACAGCGTCGCCAGCGCCAGCGCATTCGGATCCATGATGTCCTTCGGAATGTAGCCACCGTGACTCGCAACCGTGGCTCCGTCGGGGTGATCGCCGTTTGCACAGTAGCTTCCGTACCACCACTGGCTGCTCTGACCCGGATCACATGGTACCTGCGCGGTGCCACCGTGATTTCCGTTGTTCAGTCCGAGTGAGTTCAGATAGTCCTGCGTGAAGTTCCCGCAAGGGCCGTCGATTCCCGCAGCGTTGCAGTCCGCCAGAGCCGCCCCTCCCAACATCTGATCCGTTGGAATGAAGTTCAGGCTGAGGTTCCCCACTGGCTGTTGCTTCATGTACTCATAAGCAGTAAAGAAGAACAACTTGTCGCGGTTCTTGTTGAACCCCGTTCCCGGAATGATCACCGGCCCGCCGAGCGAGCCACCGGGATAGTAGTAGCTGTCCGCGGGGCTCTGGATGCCATTGTGGTTGTTCCACCAGTCTCCGGAATTGAATGTGCCGTTGCGGGTGTAGAGATAGGCGTTTCCGTGGAAGTCTTTTCCGCCGCTCTTTCCGATGGCCTGGAACGTTACCGGCCCCTTGGCAGATTCCGCACCGTAGGTTGCGTTCAGCAGAGTGACTTCCTGCGTCATGTCCTGATTGATGTTGGCAACCTGCGTTCCCTGGTTTCCGGGATCCACGATCTGGGCGCCGTCGGTCGTCATCGAGAGGCCGCCATAGGGCTGACCGCCGCTCGCTGTGTACTGTCCGATCGGGCCGCTGTTGGTCGCCGTGGTCTGGCTGTCCCAGGCCTTCTGACCCAGTCCGGTGTTCAACCCCATGCCCGGCATGATCTTGACCAGTTCGCTGGCGTTCCGGCCTTGGATCGCCATTTCCGGCAACATCTGGCTGGTGATCGTGGTGCGGCTTTCGCTAGTGGTCAGCGGTACAACTTCCGTGTCAGCGGAGACCTCGATCTTTTCTGTCTCCGCACCCATCTTCAAGCTAATGTTCGTAAGAGTGCGGTTCTCGGCTTGGTTGAAGATGACATTCTTCTGCTCCCAGCCGCTGAAGCCCTTTGCGGTGATAGTCACCGTGTACGAGCCCGGTTCGACGCCAGCGAAATAGAAGAAGCCCTCGCCGTTGGTGACGGTGTTTCGCGTCACGGCTGTGGCCTGATCTTTGAGTGAAACTTGTGCGCCGGCGATAACGGCTCCGGCCGGGTCATACACTGTGCCGGACAAGGATCCGCGCCGGACTTGTGCGAACAGTGATGGTTGAGCTACAGAGAGAACTAACGCCCCTACCGCGATGACGATCAGAGTCATCCGCAACCAGTTAGAACCACGCTGTTCTCCTGGGTGAATTGCTCTCATCTTTTCCTCCATAGGCCACAATGCCTAGCAGTACTGCACTCCACGCGCTGAGGACCTCGACTCAACCCTGGAAGCCCGCAATCGTCCGGTCGACTCTGACCGTAGCTTCCGTACGCCCATCTTCAATTCCTGAGCCGAAGCCAAACCACTTACCCAAAACGTAAACGTTATCGACGAAAAAGACGTAAACGTTCTCACTTTTCCGGGCGGTGCCATTAAGCGGCAGATGTCTTGTATTGTCAAGCAAAAAAATCGATTCTGTAGAGAAATCTGCGCACTACGTAACTGCTATGTTTTCTTGTAGATTCTTACGAAATTGCGGATTGTCTCCAACCCCGCGTTTCCCGTTTCCTTGGCGCAAATTCGCCCGGATCTACGCCAGCACAGGGTGGGTTCTACGGGGATTTGTAGATGCCGGGGCTGGGCGACTTGTGATCCCCGTCACTCTGGTTCGACCGGCGGAAGCGCCTTTTCTTTGCGGGCCAAAGGGTCTTCCTTCGTCGCTCGCACCGGCAATGGAAGCTCGAGAGTACCGATGTACGTGGTGGTGAGATCGCCGATTCCGAGCCGCAGATAACTTGCGTCTGCCGGGACATCTAATTCCTGATGAAGCCGAAACCCGTCGGAAAGTACGCTTCGATAATTGACCGGCCGGAGATCGGCGGCCGCCGTGCTTGCTGCCTGGAGGAGACTCTTGCCTTCGCTGTCAAAGGAATTCGCCAGCAGCCGGAAATTCCCGTGCATGTTGCCCTCCGGGCCCGGATCGAACCGCAGAGAGCCGGCGGAGATCGCGTAGTCGACGCTGTAACGTTGCAGCTTGATCGTGGTGGGCGCATTCTTGCCCTGCGCGCGAATGCCGACCTCCGACGTACTCACAGTTTTTGGTTCGCCGAGTGGCACCAGGCGCACTTCAAACGGAATCTGCCGCGATTCCGGGGCGCCATGCATCATGCCTGCGAGGCTGGCGGTTTGCAGCACCTGCTCCGATTTTTCCGGCAGGCGATTCGGATCCTCGGCATAGTAGCCCGACCGATGCGCGACTCGCCGATTGTGGCCCTCGACTTTCACGTGGATCTTCCGGAATCGGCCGTCGTATTTTCGATTGCTGGGCGTGTACGAGATGGTGTAGTAATCGGAGCCCTGCTCAACCGTCGCTCGCAGCGCATCCGTGATGTCGTTGCTTCCGTAATACGCCTTCCCGCCCGTTTGTTCCGCCACCAGATCCATCGCACTGTGCTCGGAATTGCGTCGCGTGGAATCTTCAAGGCTTCTCTCTACGAATCCATCTGCAGGCACCGCGTGATCGTTCGCCATGTTGCGAGCCGCCGCCATCGCGTTCGCATCAAAGCCGCCGCCGCCAGCCTGTTCTTGCTGTCCCATTCCGAACGGCCCGCTCAGGGGAGAGCTTGGCAGGCTCTGGCTGACCGGGATTTCCGTGGCGATGTCATACACCGAATTATTCATGACTCCCCGCACGTCCACCGGGTACACCGACACATGCGCCGATGCCAGCAGGTTCATGGTTTTACTGACGAGCCGCACGAAGTTCCTCTGCGCGTAGAACGGCCCCGCGTCCAATCCTTGTGACGAAGCAAATTGACCCAGCGGAAACGCCGCTGAAAGCCAGAGCACCTTCTTTCGCCCGGGAACTCCCGCCATATACCGGGCCAGTTCCTCGAAGGCGTGAATCGTCATGTACGTTCGCATGTCGTTCTGGCTCATCTGCTCGTCCTGAATCGATCTCTCCAGCCCGGCCATGGCAATCGCAAACGACCGCGTGACGTCATTCGGCGTGTCGAGTTTCTGCGTCACGGTGCGGATGAAATTCAGGCTCGCATTGTCGAGCGATGAGATCAGCGATGCGCTCGGCTTGAAGCGCTTGTCGAGCATGCTCAGCAGCAGCTCATTCTCGTCGGTTGTGAATCCGCGGATCAGCCGCAACGGGCCGGCCAGTGTGCACAACGCAAAGCTTTCGTTGCGGGGCTTGTTCTTGATGTACCGGGTCAAGGCATCGCGCGCATGTCCCTGGTCCTGGATCGGCGTGTTGAGCATATCGAACAGGATCAATGTGGAAGAGTCCGGCTGCGTCGTGTTGCTCACGTTGCTGAAGATGTTGGGCGGACGCTTGAATTCCGGCGGTGGCGATTGTCGCGTGTCTACGACGGAATGCTCCTGGAAGAAGTTAATCTTCTGCCCGGTGCCGTCTTCAGTGACGCTGAAATCCTCCGCTTTCAGTCCTGGAACCGGATGCCCTTTCGAGTCGGTCACCACCACATCAACCACAACCGCCTCGGAGCGTGCGTGAAGCGTCATCAAGCCGTTATCCGCTGCTTTCGTGGCGGCACGATCCATCCCTGCTGGCGTCGAAGCGACGGCTCCAACTGCCTCGGGCGCTTTCAGACCATCATCCGAACGAGCAGCGTTCGAAGCAGTTTGCTTTGCCTGTGCTTCCTCATCTTCCGCGATCAACGCATCTTCCGTCGCATCGGTTGCCGCACCCGGTGGAATCAGTCCGGGCGTTCCCGCCCGCACGGCGGCGAGCTTGGCCGATTCGTCTTTGTCGAGCCTCGGAAGTTCGTAGAGTTCTAACCGCGCCTCACGGAGCACTGCCAGCGTAGCGCCATCGGGAGACAGCGCGAGGTTTCCACCATTCGACACCGCCGGCTGTGTCTCCAGATTGAATACGGGGTTCCCGGTCGCTGAATTGTAGATCTCGATCCGATGCCGGCGCACTTCGGCACTACTGTCGCCGTCGTACCCCGAGGGGTTGTTCTGCTTCTCGACGAGCACGTTGGCCAGCGCGAAGCGCGCCCCCGAAGTGGCGCGGGTGATGATCGGAGCCTTCAGCTGTTCGTTCCACACTTTGCGCCATAGAAATTGGCCGGCTGTCGTAAAACTGCTGACAACATATTTATCTTGTGCGGTTGTGCAGCGCCCGATGATCAGGGTGTGTTCTCCCGACGTCTCGAGATCCGGAATGCACGACGAGCGCACACGCGTAATCGCCATGCGTGGCTTGTCGTGAGCCCCGAACCGCACCAGCCACGTCCATCCACTCTTCAGGACCACATCGGCATAACCGCCGCTCGTTGCTTTCAGTGGAATGGGACGTTCCATGGGGAACGTTTCCGCTACCTCCAGCGTCGACGCATCTAGGAAGCGGACTTCGTATCTTGGTGCGGTCGACTTATCGCCTTGTTTCTCCGCCGCCTTGCTCGCAGGCGTCCCCACCATCACTTGCTGGCCATCGGGAGTGATGTCGACCCAAAGCACCTCCGTGTGCTCGAGCAGCGGCTTTTCGTGCAGCTTCGTGTCGAGTTCGAACAGGCTCGTCCCCCGTCGCAGCAGGATCGCGCCCGTGGCAAGAGGCCACAAATACTGTTGGCGGTCGTGCAAGTACCAGTCCGCACGTTGCAACACATCGCCAGTCCTTACGTTCACCACAACCGCGCGGACGATGCGATCGTCGTGGGTCTTGGGACAGCTCTTGAGCCGGCGCACCATCTCGGTGCCTTCGAACGTGATGAGCAGACGGTTCTCATCGAAGAACGCCGTCGCGATGTGATAAGAACCATCTCGGCTTCGTAACTGCGACAAACGCCGGAAATCCAGGGGCTGGAGATCAACGCTTCGCGCGGGTCCGAGCGATGGCACTCCGGGCGCGGGATTCAGTTGCGCCGTCGCCTGGTTCGAAGACGTTTGAACAGAAGCGTTCTTTTCGTCTTTGTTGCCGGCGCCCCAGCTCAGAGAGGCGGAAGAGGGCAGGAGAAGAACAAAAATACCCAACGCGCGCGTCCGACGAGTCCAAACCATACTGCACCCACCTTAGTCTTAAACCGGCGTCAAGTAAACGCGAGGGAGGGAACGTTCACGTGGCCGGAAATTGTAGCACGCCAGTTTTTGGGCAGACGTCACGGCAGATTCCCGATCCGGTGCGCAGCACCGGGTCTGAAGCGTCTCGCTTCTAACATGGCGATGCCCGGGCACTCTCGCCGGCGTGAAATGCCCGCGCGTCACAAAAAGCCTTGACAACGAACTGACGCAGGTCTGAGAATCTGGCTCGGCATCGCTGAGAAAACGTTTACAATCGCGATGCCCGGACGCCGTCTCGATCCACTGGCGCACCTCGGCGCTCGGAACTCTTCGTATCTCGAGACTGACTCATGATCCTCGCTACTGTTCTGCTCGACGCGACCCGCCTTGTAAACCTGTCGCGGGTTGATCTCATCATCATCATCTTCTATTTCGCCCTGGTCCTCGCGATTGGGCTCTATCTCAAGCGGCAGGCCAACACCGGCGAAGACTTCTTCTTGGCTGGCCGCGAAATGACGGCCTGGGTGGCTGGCTTGGCATTCTTGTCGGCCAACCTCGGTTCGCTCGAGCTCATGGGCTGGGCGGGCAACGCCTACAAATATGGAATTTTGGCAGCGCACTGGTATTGGATCGGCGCCATTCCCGCGATGTTGTTTCTGGCGCTGGTGATGATCCCCTTCTACCACATCTGCAAGACGCACTCGGTTCCGGGATATCTCAAGCTGCGCTACGGAGAATCCAGCCGTGCCCTGTCGGCGGTTTGCTTCGGCTTCATGACCGTGCTCATGAGTGGCATCAACATGTATGCCATGGCGGTCGTTATGAAAGTCGTCCTCGGCTGGGACATGAACTTCAGTATCTGGGTCTCGTCGATTACAGTAGCCGTTTATGTTGCGCTCGGCGGGCTGCGGTCGGCGATTTTCAATGAAGTCCTGCAGTTTTTCCTCATTTGGGCCGGAGCCTTGCTGATCCCCATCCTCGGACTGATCGAAACCGGAGGGTGGAGCGGGTTGCAAGCGAGAATCCTGCAGAATCTCACCGCGTTGAACAATCCTCATGCTGGTGCCTATACCCATTTGTGGTCCACGCTTGGCGACTTTGGCAACAATCCGATGGGCATCAATTGGATCGGCATTGTCTTCGGTTTGGGCGCGGTCATCTCGATGGGTTACTGGACCACCGACTTTCTCGTGGTGCAGCGCATCCTGGCGGCGAAGGACTTGCGGTCTGCTGAACTTGCTCCCATCATCGGAGCAGCCTTCAAGATGATGGTTCCTTTCATCGTCATTCTTCCTGGCCTCCTGGGCCTCGGTTTGCTGCCGATGCGGCTGGTCGACGCGGGCCTGGCTTGGTCGCCCGCCGGACAAGCCCAAGGTTTACATGGGTATGACGAAGTCTTGCCGCTGATGCTGGCGCGTTATTGCGGGCCTGGGCTGCTCGGGCTCGGCGTGACCGCTCTGATTGCCGGATTCATGTCAGGGATGGCAGGCAACGTCAGCGCCTTTGCAACCGTGTGGACCTACGATATCTACGGCGCTCTCCTCCATAAAGATGCGACAGACGAATGGAAAGTAAAGATGGGGCGCTGGTGCACGATCATCGGCATTTTCGTCAGCATCGGTACGGCCTATATCGCCAAGGGTATGCCGAGCATCATGGACTACGTGCAGGCCCTATTCAGTTTCTTCATTGCGCCTCTGTTCGGAACGGTGCTCATCGGCATGCTGTGGAAGCGGGCCACACCGGCCGGCGGTTTCTGGGGCTTGTTTGCGGGCACCCTGTCTTCGGTCGGCATGTACGCGTGGGTGAAAATTGACCCGGGCGCAGTGCGATACGTGGCGTTCTCTATGGCGGCGCAGGATCAGGCGCAGAACATGTTCCGTGCCCTCTGGTGCGCCGTGATCGGTGCATTCGTCACTGTCGTCGTCAGTTACCTGACGAAGCCCAAGACTGATGCTGAGCTTGCCAATCTCGTCTATGGTCTTACTCCGATTCCAAAAACCGAGCACGTCTCGCTTTTTCACCGCCCAGTGTTCTGGGCGGTGGTTGTGGGTCTTGCATTCGTAGCTTTGCAGATCATCTTCTGGTAGGGAAACATGAAAAGTGGCGGATCGCTCTCAATCTGGTTTTTTGTTGGCCTCTCGCTAGGCGTCAGTGGCTTCTTCATTCTTGTCGAAGGACTTTACGAACTTGCCCATCCGCCGCAAGTCCACGTCGCTCTCTACTATTTACACGCCAATATTTGGTGGGGCGCGCTGCTGACCGTGCTCGGCGCGTTCTATTGCATTCATTTCAGGCCGGGGAAGCCTTCCTCATGAGACCGCCGGCCGCAGAGTCGAATTTCATAAGGAAGTCACATGTCGAATCCTCGTCAACGGATGACGTTTGGTCTTATTGTTGGTAACCGCGGGTTCTTTCCAGATCATCTTGCCAAGTCCGGCCGTGAAGAAATGTTGCAGGTCCTTGCTCAGGCCGGCATGGACGCGGTGGTTCTCAACCCGGAACAAAGCAAATATGGAGCTGTAGAAACCCACGACGAAGCGAAACACTGCGCCGCCTTGTTCCGCGCCAACAGCGATCGCATCGATGGTGTCATCGTCACCTTGCCGAACTTTGGCGACGAGCGCGCCGTTGCCGACACGTTGCGCCTCGCGCGGCTCGGTGTTCCAGTGCTCGTGCAGGCCACGCCCGATACTCCTGGCAAGATGACCATTGCCCATCGCCGGGACAGCTTCTGCGGCAAGATGTCGGTCTGCAACAACCTCCGCCAGTACGGCATACCGTACTCTCTGACCACGTCGCACACCGTCGGGCCGAGTTCGCCCGAGTTTCTTGCAGACCTGCAGAAGTTCGCTGCCGCCTGCCGCGTTGTGAAGGGCTTCCGCAACCTCCGCGTCGGCAGCATCGGTGCCCGCCCCACAGCTTTCAACACCGTTCGATACAGCGAGAAACTCCTCGAAGCCAGCGGCATTTCAGTCGAGACCCTGGATCTCTCGGAAGTCCTCGGCCGCATCAGCCGCATGAAAGACAACGACGATGCCGCCGTGCAGAAGCTCCAGGCCATCCAGAAATATGTCGCTACACAAGGTATTCCGCAGCCTGCTCTGCTGAAGATGGCCAAGCTCGCCGCCGTCGTCGAACAGTGGATGAAATCTGTTGACGTGCAGATCAGTGCCGTGCAGTGCTGGACCTCGATCGAAGAGAACCTTGGCGTTGTCCCCTGCACCATGATGAGCATGATGAGCGACCAGCTTCTCTCCAGCGCCTGCGAGGTGGACATTTGCGGCGTCCTCAGCATGCACGCCCTCGCGTTGGCTTCCGGAACGCCCAGCGCTTTGCTCGACTGGAACAACAACTACGGCGACAATCCGGACAAAGCCGTCTGCTTCCACTGCAGCAACCTGCCGAAACACTTTTTCCGCGACGTCCGCATGGACTTCCAGGAAATCATCGCCGGTACCCTTGGCAAGGAGAACACCTTCGGTACTTGCGTCGGTCGCGTCAAGGCAGGTCCCATGTCCTTCGCCCGCTTTTCAACGGACGATCAGAATGGCACGATTCGCGGCTATGTCGGAACCGGAAACTTCACTGATGACGACCTGAATACCTTCGGGGGTGCCGGTGTTGTCGAAATTCCGGGGATGCAGAAGCTCCTCCGCTACATCTGCGAGAAGGGATTCGAGCACCACGTCGCTGCCAATTTCTCAACCGTCGCGGATGCCGTGCACGAGGCCGCAACCCGCTACTTCGGCTGGTCCACGTATTGGCACGGGTACGACAATGTGACACACTGCTGAATAAGTCCGATATATGAAAACTGCTGTTCCGCAACGCCTCAGGTATGCGACATTTCTCTCGTTACTGATCCTCCTCGCCACCCTGCCTCTTGCCGCGCAAGTTAAGCAAGACAAGAAGGTGCTTCCGCGCGAAGGTGCCACAACTGTGGAGGAGCAGCCTGGCTCGACCACGACCCTGAGAGTCACGACTCGCATGGTCACTCTGCAGGTCGTGGCTCGCGACGCCAGAGGCCGCCCGGTGAGCGGACTCACGCCAAACGATTTCCAGATTTTCGAACAGGTGCTGCCCAAAAAGGATCAGTACCGCCAGAACGTCGCGGCATTTCAGGAAGTAAGCGTTGCGGCGATCGCCGCAGCCGACAAGGGCGCCATACAGTTGCCGCAAGGCGTGTTTAGCAACCTTGTCACCATGCAGAAGATCCCTGTGCCTCCCACCATCCTGCTGATGGATGGCCTCAACAGCAGCCTGGCTGCGCAAATGCAAGTGCGGCGCCAGATGATAAAACTGCTCGCCTCGATACCGGCCGACATCCCGGTGGCAGTCTTCTTGCTGGATCGCAATCTCCATCTCTTGCAGAACTTCACGACTGACCGGACTCTTCTGCAAGCGGCGGTTCAAAGGACGGTCACGGCCGGCGGAAGTGAATTGTCTCCACCCGACGTTCGCGAAGATGCCAACTCGCTCGCCACGTTCGTCCAGGACAACCCGCCGCCGGCGCCGCCCTCGCCTCCGGCCGGATCGGGCGGCGGGATTTCTCCTGAATTGCTGCAGCGGCAGAACGCGGCCATCACCGAGCAGGTCCAGTTTCTCCAGCAGTTCGAGCGCGAAGCCTTCACGATGCAAACCACAATTCGCGTCAGGATTACTCTCGATGCTCTTCGCGCCATCGCCCGGCACGTCTCCGGCTATCCCGGGCGCAAGAATCTCCTCTGGATTTCCTCCTCCTTCCCCCTGGCCATTTTTCCCGATTCTGATTTCAGGTTCGTCGGGATGGAGGAATATCAGGACAAGTTTGCCGCGCTGGCAAACATCTTGTCGGACGCCAAGATTGCCGTCTACCCGATGGATCCCGCCGGACTCGAGGCGGGAAGTTTCTTCGATGCTTCCGCCCGTCCCAGCGCGAGAAGCGTTGCGATTGGCACCGTGACCAGCGCTACCGTGATGCGCGAGGAGAGCGTGCGCTCCGCCAATCAGCAGACGATGACGCAACTGGCGGAACAGACCGGAGGGCGTGTCTGCGTCAACAATAACGACCTCGCGGACTGCGTAAAGAAGGCCGTAGACGACGGTAGTTCGTTTTACGAAATCGCCTACTATCCCAGGAACGGAAGTTGGACGGGCGAGTTCCATCGCATCCAGGTGAAAACCACCAAGCTGGGCGTTCATCTCGCCTTTCGGGAAGGCTATTACGCTCGGCCACCGGCCGAGGCCGAACCCGCAAAGGATTCCACCAAGCGCACGGAATTACAGGAAGCCGCCTGCCACGACCTGCTTACCGCGACAACGATCCTGCTCATGACCCAAACCGTCCCGCCTGATCGTCCAGGTGATGCCAAGTTCTTCATCGCAGTGGATCCGCGCCTTCTCACCTTTACCCCCGCCAGCGGTGGCCGCAATCTTTCGCTGATGGTTGCCGCCTGCACTTTTGACAAGAATGGCAATGCGCTCCAGTATCTGCAGCAGCCGACCGATCTGGTGGTGAATGACCAGAACTACGCGACGCTCCTGTCGCAACATGCCTTTACGCGGACGTTGGATTTCGCGCCGAACTCTGCCACGACGAGAATTCGCCTGCTCGTGCGCGACAATGCCAGTGGGCGCATGGGCTCTGTGGACCTCCCATTCCCGGCTGCTTCTGTCCCCAATGTGCTGCCGACCGCTCCTTCGAGCCTGCAACCGGCTCCTCCCAATTGATCGGAGCCTGGGCCGAAGACGAATAGAGAACGGCGCGGTGAGTGCCCACGCGCGGCAGAGCCTGTGGTCCAGGCTCTGAATGCAACCCTATGGTTTGATCTCGATCGGCGTTCCCTCCGGTACCATATCCCAGATTTCATCCATTTCCTTGTTCGTGACGGCGATGCACCCGTCGGTCCAATCCTGCGCTCGATGTGCATCGCCGAGCCATCCGAATCCGTTGGGCAAACCGTGGATCATGATGTCGCCGCCGGCCGAAAGTCCGCGCTTGGCCGCCGCCCGGCGTTCCTTATCGTTTGGATACGAGACATGAATCGCTTTGTAGAACCGGCTCTTTGGGTTTCTACGGTCGAGAATGTAGTGGCCTTCCGGCGTGCGGTGATCGCCCTGCTGTTGCTTCGCGCCGATGGGTACCCCTCCCAGCGCCACCTTGTATGTGCGCAGAACTTTCCCGTGCGCCAGCAAGGTCAACGTACGCTCGCTCTTCACCACGACGACCTGATCCGCCTTCATCTTCGGCGCCGCCCACACCGGTTCCGCCAGCATCCCGAGTAGCAACAGCACGAGCATGCCGCGAGTATGTATGTTGGCCCCACAGAATGCTAGCCTGAAACGTGATGCGTGCTTTGTCACTCATCTTGTCGCTGACCGCCCTGCTCGGTTGGGCGCCGGCTGCCGCGGAGGTCGCTAACACTCCGCCGCGCTGGGCCCTCCGCTTCCAGCCCGCGCGCATCGTGAATGGATCGCCCGTTCTGTTTCGCATTACGGCACCCAGGCAGGTGCGCACCCTCTCCGGCAAATGGCTTGACCACGAGATCTCTTTCAACTTTGAGCAGAGGCAGAGAGTGTGGTACGGACTGGCCGGAGCAAGCTTGGAAACGAAACCGGGAATTTATCCTCTCGAGCTGAGTGCTGAAACGTCGGCAGGGAAGACGATCAAGTTCAAGCAGGGAGTTCGTGTGCGACGCCAGCGCTACCCCAAGGTGACGATCACCGTCGCTGGCAAATACACCGCGCCCGATGCAGAACAACTGAAAGTCATCGAACACGACAAGCTGGTGAAGGCCGATGCCTTCAAAGCCTTCACCGCCGATCGCCGATGGCAGGGGGCTTTCGAGCCTCCGGTCAAGGCGGAGATTTCCGATGTCTTCGGAGTGCAGCGCGTCTTCAACGGCGTTGTCCAGAGCACCCATCAGGGACTCGACTTCCGCGTGCATGCCGGTACACCAGTCAGTGCCGTCAACAGCGGCACCATTCTGCTTGCGCGGTTTCTCTATTTTGAAGGAAATTGTGTCGTGATCGACCACGGCCAGGGGTTGCTGACTCTCTATCTTCACCTCTCCGAGATTCATGTGAAGGAAGGAGACCGCATTCAGAAAGGGCAGGAGGTCGGACTCAGTGGCAGCACAGGTCGCGCGACCGGCCCCCACCTGCACTTGGCGGTTCGCTGGCAGGGTGTCTATCTCAATCCCGCCGCGCTGCTTTCTCTTAAGTTGCCATAACTCGTCGGCAATTCGCCGGATCGGGCTACAATCCAGCTTTTGTCCCGTGACTTACAACGTTACTTGAACAAAGGAACGTTCCGAGTACACCGATCGTGCTGCGGCTTTCACGCAACAAACAAAACTATTTGTTGCGAGTTCGTTTCCTATCGCGTATAGTTGTGCCGCTGTCCGGCGGAAGAAGCGGTTCGGGGGAAGCGCTTTGGTATTCAGTATCCGCTGGCCAGAAACATGATTGGGAACCCGAGGGGCCCCCTCACCGGGTTCCCGATTTTTTTACGGGATTTCCGCCGTCAGGAAACTTGCCGTACTGCGACCTCCGGTGCGTGGTCGTTCGTTTCTCCCTCCCGGCCAACGGTCCCAGGTTCTTCTTCCCACATGCCGTCGCGATAGGTCACGCTGCGTCCTGAGATTGCAGGAATTCGCTCACCAGTCACGACAATTCCGACAAGATTCAACGGATCGGCAGCAGCAATCGTGATGCGCTCTCCGGTGAGCGGCGACTTGCGGTGCGCTCGCAACGACTCGACCGCGACCGGCAGGGCGAACTGTTCTCCCAAAAACCCATCTACGAATCGCCCACCGCGAATCTCGCCGCGATCTTCCAGTCGCCGGAATGCAATCTGCAATTCCCGCCAGCGAGGCAGGTTGCTTTCCCGCGCGAGAAGGTCGCGAAACACTACGCCATAACGCCGCAGCAGCATCCAGCAGCACGACTCCACGCTGCGGTCATGATCCGAACCCTCGGAGTGCAGCAACGACCAGCGCCCCGTTGCATGTCGCGGACGGCGCGCCTTGCCTGTCCCGATGCCCGATGCGTTCTTCGGAGTTACCAGTGCCCGCAGATTCTCAAAGCCGTCTGCGGTTACCAGCCCGGCTGCCACTAACTCCCACAGTCCTGTTTCCACTTCCGCTTTGAGCTTGCCGGTAGCTCGCACCATGTCCGGGAAGAACAGAGCGCCACGTTGCTGTAACAGCTTCAAAAGCTCCTGTGCTACAGGGCTGAGCGCTGAACGGGCATTCTCTTCGACTCTCGGATGTCGCGGCTGCATCCAATCCGCATCCTCGCGCACGAAGAAGGCAATCGGAGCGACGCGAGTCGGAATGACGCGGCGCCGGTTTTCTCGCGGGAGTTCGCCTGCGCCGCCGTTTTCGAGCGTCGCCGGATGGGGTGACAGCCTTCCCCAGCCAACTGCACCGCCCAGGCACAGCTGATCGAGATGTGCGGGATCGTAGCTGCTGATTCGGCGCCCAAGAACAAACCTCTCCCACGCGCTTGCCGGAACCTCAAACCCCTGCAATTGGCGGATAACTTCGAGCGTGCCATGCTCTCCGCGAACTTGTGTCCCGGGGGCAACATGCTGCCAGCGCAACAGCCAGTTCATGAATCGCGCTGCCGTAACTGGCTCGATCTGCTTGCGCAGGGTCGCCACCGTCAGCCGATGGATCCGTGCCAGCAGCCGCCGCTCGCACCACTCGGTCTGATCCGCACCCCCGCGATAGGATCGGAACCGGCCCCGCAGGACCGTCCCGCTGGCCTCCATCCGCAGCAGTGCTTTGTCGACGTCTGCAGGCTCTACGCCCAGCAAGGCCCCAAGTTCGGGCGCGCTTGTCGGCCCGATGTGCGTCATCCATCCTTGCAGAGCTACCAGGAGGGCTTCATCTTGTGCGGCGCGGCCCTCGCTCGCGTTCAGCACGCCAATCGGGCCTCCCGTCGAGTCGAGCAATCGGGCCTCCGGATGCAGCATGCCCAACATCTCCACCCGTTCCGCCGCGACCCAGAACCGTCGTGTCCCGCCACTCGCTGCAATCTCGGCACTCACCGCCCGCCGCTCCGCTTTCAATCGCTCGAAAAGGAATTCCCACCCCAGCATTCGTGAGTGAAGGGCGTCCGGCAGTGATTCGGTAGCCCGGCCCTCCTGAGAGCTGACACCTGACACCTGAGACCTGGGCTCTGGCACTATGACCAGCGTGTGCAGCGCATCGTGCAGTTCATCCGCATCGCGGACATCCGGCCAAGCCTCCGCTTGTACCTGAGCAATGGCCTCTGGATCGAGCGCCCCGACTTCCTCCAGCACTGACTCCGGCAGCACCCGCCGCATTTCGACGGCTCGTGCCCTCCGTTCTTCCAATGGCGCGTCATCGAGATACGCGTACGGATTCGCATTCAGAATCTCGTGCGAGAACTGCGATGGCACCGGAGTATCCACCGCCACGCACTGGATTCGGCCCTCTTCGATTCCGCGCAACATCTCCCGCAGCCCGTCAATGTCCATCGCCTCGGTCAGCACGTCCTTCATCACTTCCGAAACAAGCGGATGGTCTGGAACCTTGATGTCGCCTTCGATGTTCTCGAAGCACGCGGCGACGTCGGGAAAAACGGAAGCAAGAAGATCGTCCGAACGAATGCGCTGAATTTGTGGCGGGACTTTCTTGCCGCCCTGGAAGCGCAACAATGCCAGCGATCGTGTTGCATCCCACCGCCAGCGAGTTTGGAAAACCGGTGCCGCAAGCGCAGCCTGCTCGAGAATTTCGGGCATGCTCTCGGAATGCAGGAAGTGAAAGACATCCGCGAGCGGGAAGCTGTGCTGCTCCGCCAGGGCGATGTTGATCCCGTTATCGGTGGCGGCGGCCTGTAACTCAAAATTGAACCCGCGGCAGAACCGTTTGCGCAGCGCCAGCCCCCAGGCTTTGTTGATCCGTCCACCGAAGGGCGCGTGGATCACCAGCTGCATCCCGCCGCCCTCGTCGAAGAAGCGCTCGGCGATGATCGTGGATTGGGTCGGCACATCGCCCAGCACGACTCGTCCTTCGAGCACGTACTGAATCAGTTGTTCCGCGCCCGCCGTATCGAGCCCGCACTCCGCTCCAAGCCATTCGACCGTTTCGGTCACAACCGGCAGGTTGCGCCAGCCTTCCACTGGGACCACGCCCGGCAGCCGGTCGCTGATCCCTTTTCGCAAATCGCCCAGTTGCTCGGAAAGTTCCGCCGTCCGCGACGGTGCTTCACCTCTCCAGAACGGCACGCCGGGAGGCTCACCATGCGCATCCTCCACCAGCATGCGCGACGACCTGCCTTCGATCCGCCGGATGCGCCACGACGTGTTTCCCAGCAACATGACCTCGCCCGCCATGCTTTCGACTGCGAAGTCTTCGTCCACGGTTCCCACCACCGCGCCGTCAGGTTCGGCGACCACTGTGAATTGCGCGTTGTCCGGAATCGCACCGCCACTCGTGATCGCTGCCAGCCTTGCTCCTCGCCGCGCCCGCAGCTTGCGATTCACTTTGTCATGATGCAGGTAGGCCCCGTACCGTCCGCGTTGTGCGGCAATTCCTTCCGCCAGCATCTCGATGACGGCGTCGTATTTCTCACGCGACAGGTTCCGGTAGGGATATGCCCTCTTGGTCAGCGCGAACAGTTCATCTTCATCCCAGCCGCCGGAGGTTTCGACTACCCCGGTCTTCGCGTCGGGCGCCCCACCCTTCCGCGTTTCTTGCGGAGGACGGGGATTGTCGTCGGCGTTGCCCTGACTGTGCGCTCCAGTCGCCACCGCGCAGCACGCGACAATCTGCTGCGCGAGTACATCCAGCGAGCCTTCCGGAAAAATCAGGCGGTCGAGTTCTCCCCGATGGATGGCTCGCACCAGCACGGCGCATTCGGCCAGGTCGTCACGTGTCGTCGCAAAGAATCGTCCCTTGGGAACCGCTCCGCGCCAGTGCCCGCTGCGCCCCACACGCTGCAGCGCCACCGCAATCGACCGTGGCGAGCTGATGTGACAGACCAGGTCCACCGTCCCGACATCAATGCCCAGTTCCAGCGACGCCGTCGCCACCAGTACTTTGATTTCGCCGTCCTTCAGCTTCTTTTCCGCTGCGAGCCGCAGCTTGCGCGACAAGCTGCCGTGATGCGCGGCCACATTCTCCTCGCCGAGAAGTTCGCCCAGATGGTGCGCCATCCGTTCCGCCAACCGTCGCGTGTTGACGAACACCAGCGTCGACCGATGCTCGTTGACGAGCTGCACGATGCGGGCGTAAATCTCACCCCACATCTCATTCGTGGCCACAGGGCCGATTTCCGACGCTGGAACCTCCACGCCCAGGTCCAAAGTCCGCTTGTGCCCGATGTTCACGATCACCGGCTCCGGACGCCCGTTGCCGGCAAGAAACCGCGCCACCTCTTCAATCGGCTTTTGGGTTGCCGAAAGTCCGATCCGTACCGGGCTACGATGAGTCAGCACCTCCAGCCGTTCCAGCGACAGCGACAGATGCACACCGCGCTTATCATCCGCGACTGCATGAATCTCATCGACGATCAACGTCTCGACATCCCGCAGAATTGCCCGGCTTTTCTCCGCTGTCAGCAGGATGTACAGCGACTCCGGCGTCGTCACCAGGATGTGCGGCGGCCGCCGCAGCATGGCCTGCCGGTCTTTCATCAGCGTGTCGCCGGTGCGCACCGCCGTCCGAATCTCTGGCATCAGCATTCCGCGCTCGCCTGCCATCTGCAAAATTTCGCCGAGAGGAATTTCGAGGTTCTTCTGAATGTCGTTGCCCAGCGCCTTCAATGGCGAGATATAGAGAACTTCCGTTCGATCGCGTAGCTCACCGGCGAGTGCTTTTCGCACCAGGCGATCAATACAGGCGAGAAATGCGGCCAGGGTCTTGCCGGAACCGGTAGGCGCCGAGATCAGCGTGGTATGCCCGGCCAGAATATGTGGCCACCCTTGCTCCTGGGGTTCAGTCGGAGTCGCAAATCTCCGGACGAACCACTCCGCCACCAGAGGATGAGCCCAGGAAAGAGAGGAGGGAACAACCATTGCGGTATTCTAGCCCGGAAATCCAGTTTCGTAAAATGTTCGCCTTGGGTACAAAACTCTGCTCACTGCAATGTGTAATGGAAATCGAGGATTCCTATGCGCAGTTCGCAATGGGATGGTGAACCGGGGCGAATGCACCGAATGCTAGAATCGCCACGTCATGTCTAAGCCCCGGGCCAAGAAAATCAAACTCATCCTGTTCGACGTCGACGGTGTCCTTACCGACGGCAAAATCTGGATATTTCCTGCGCCCGCCGGCGCTCCTCCCAGCAAGCTCGAACAATCCAATCCGCAGCGCGGCGAGGGCGGATTCGGTTTCCAGAGCGCCAGCCTCATCGAGGCCAAGGGCTTTCACGCGCACGATGGTACAGCCATTTCGCTGGCTCGCCTCGCTGGCCTCAAGACAGGCCTCATCACCAAGCGTATCTCCGAAACCGTCGCTCTCCGCGCTCGTGACCTCAAACTGGACCATGTCTACCAGGGCATTCAGGACAAACTCACCGTCTTCCGCGAGATCCTTAACAAGGAGGGAATCACCGCATCCGAAGCCGCTTTCGTCGGCGACGACGTGATCGACCTCCCCGTCATGCGCCAATGTGGCCTGGCCATCGCCGTCAGGAACGCCCGCCCCGAAGTCAAAAGCGGCGCTCACTGGATCACTGCTCATTCCGGCGGTGACGGCGCCGCCCGCGATGCCGTCGAATACATCCTGAAAGCGCAAGGGAAGTGGAAGACGGTAATCGAGGATTACGTCTCGGAACGAGGTGGCTAGAAGGGTGACCGATTCAACTTGGCGTTTCGACAGTTCGAGACGCTGCGAGGCAAACAGAAAAAACACCCACCGATCGCTTGCTTGGGGCGTGCTCGGGTTAGTGATCGGTGGGCTGCTTTGTTCTCCTTACTCACCCTGTTGTTTTCAGGAGTAGTTGCTCTCTTGAACCCTGCCGGCTGGAGAAAGTTTCGCGCCGTCGACCAAAAATCGGCAAGTCTCTAAGTAATTGTATGGGAATGGGTTATCGTGCTTCCTGTCAGGTCCGGGCCACCTCACTCCGGGATGCCCAGGGGTTTGGTGCTCATCAGCTCCGCAAACCGCGGATCCTTCCTCAGTTCGGCGAACTCGCTGTCCTTGTAGACGTTACCGATGTCCTTGTAGCCCTCTTCCATCGCCTTCCGAAGGTATCGGAGCGAGCGGTCATTGATGCCCATCTTGGCATACAGCTTCGCCAGAACGTAGTCATACCGTGCCCGGTCGTCCGGGGAGGGCAGTTGCGCCTGGACCCCAGCTCGCGAAATGCGCTCAAAGATGTCCGGATCGAGCGCCAGCGCTTTGCCGTAATTCTGAGCCGCCTTGTCGAACTGCTTCTTGCTGAATTGGGCCGCTCCCAGATTGCTGTAGTAGGACGCGGCGTCGGGGTTCAGCGAGATCGCTTTTTCATATCGGCGAATGGCCCTTCCGTAGTCGTGTACTTCGTAATACACCACCCCGAGATTGTTATAGGCATCAGCGTGATTGCGGTCGATCTTGATGGCGCGCTCGAAACTCTTACGGGCTTCTTTGTAGCGTTGCAACTGCAGGTTGCAGATTCCCATTTTGTTGAACATCGCCGCGTTGCCCGAGGACTTCTTGAATGCCGCTTCGTAGTAGTCAATGGCGTCGAGGAAATTTTTGTCGGCGCGCAGTTCGTCTCCACGTTTCTCCAGTTCCTCGGCCGTGGCCCCCGCAGAAGGCGGTTCGGCTCGGCGGATCGGCGGAGGTCCCACCTGCACCTGTTCGCTGTTCTGCGGATACGCCGGCAGGATCCCTGCCAACAAGAAGAACGCGACGATCGCGCGCTTACGGGAAAGCATGAGAACCTCCCCACGGGCAGCTTCCAAGATTTCAGACTTCCAACGTTTCAAGACACAATTCGGTTGCGAATCCGCCCCATAGCCTGCCGCCATCAGCCTTGAAACCTTGAAACTCTGTAGCCTTGCAACCTTGCCTTCATTGCGGCTTTGCGCCGCTGTCTTCTGGCTTAGACGGGGGCGGAGCGTTTTTGTCATGGCTCTCTCCCTTGAACGCGTCCGCAATCTTGCCGAAGAAACCACGCTTCTTCTTCGCCGCATCCCCGTCTCCTTGGACACCGCTGCTGGCCTGGGGGTTCCCGGGAGGCGGTAATGGCTTTTCCGAATTTCCGCCGAAGATCCGCGAGAAGAATCCCTGCGTCCCACCGGTCGAATCGCACGTGTCGCGGGGTTCGGTTCCAGCAATGAATGCGATCGTATAAGTGTCTGGACAGGAAGGTGTTGCCAGCCGGTTCGTGACCTTATCCAACAGCACGTCCACCACACCCTCGGGCTGGCTGAACGCGCGCACATCGGAATACTGCGGCAGCGCGACCGCCTTCTTCATGAACTCCGCCCAGATCGGCGCTGCCGTCTGCGCTCCGCTTAAGCGCAGGTCGCTGTAGTCGTCGTATCCCACCCACACGATGCACAGCAGGTTCGACGTGTAGCCCGCAAACCATCCGTCGTGCGAACTGCCCGTCTTTCCTGCCGCAGGAGCATTGAACCCGCGTGCCCGTACTGCGAATGCGGTCCCGAAGTTCATCACGCCTTCCATCATGTTGGTCATGATGTAGGCCGTGCGCGGATCGAGCACCTGTTTCTTTTCCGTGCCGAAATTCATGACGACGTCGCCCTGCGCGTTGCGAACCGAATTCACCAGCACCGGCGAGAGCCGCACTCCCCCATTCGCAAACGCCGTGTACGCCGCGGTCATGTCGACGGGAGTGGCATCATACGCGCCCAACGCCATCGCTGGGGTCGCTCTTACCGAAGTGATTCCGGCGCTCTTCGCCAAATCCGCAACCTTGTCGTAGCCAACTTCCTCCGCGACTTTCACGGTCGCGTTGTTCAGCGAAAGGGCCAGCGCATAGCGGAGCGTGACATCGCCGTGATATTCCTCTTTGTAGTTGCGCGGTTCGTAGATCTGGTCGCCATAGGCAAACGTCGACGGCTGATCCGGAACCGTCGACGCGGGAGTCAGTATGGTCGCCGATCCATCCAGTCCTGTATTCACCGCCGCTGCATAGACGAACGGCTTGAAGATGGAGCCGGTCGGCCGCTTGGCCAGCGCGTGATTCAGTTGGCTCGTACCATAGTTCCGGCCGCCCACAAGCGCTTTGATTTCGCCCGTGTGTGGATCCATTGCCAGCAGCGCCACCTGCGCTTGCGGACCCGGCGTCACCGTCGTCTCATACTTGTTCTTGCCGACTTTCACTCGCTTGGTCCGCATCTTGGTGACCTGATCATCCACCAGCTTGATGCCCGTTTCCACCGCTTGCGCCGCCGCCTTCTGCAGATCCGGATCGAGGGCGGTGTAGATCCGGTACGACTGATCGTTCATTTCGCGTTCGTTCATCTTGCCGATGACGAAGTCGCGTACCATGTCGACAAAATACGGAGCATCGCTGGCTTCAACATTCGGGGGTGCCAGCTTCAAGGGTGTCGCTTTCGCTTTGTCGGCTTGATCGCGCGTAATCGCCCGCGTTTCGACCATGGCCTCGAGCACGGTATTCCGCCGCTCCAGGGCCCGCTCCGGATGGCGATACGGTGACAGATAGCTCGGCGCCTGGATCAATCCCGCCAACAGTGCCGCTTCCGGCAGCGTAATGTCCTTCAGGTCTTTGTTGAAATACGAGCGCGCGCCTTCGGCGAATCCCGAAATCGTGAACGATCCGCGTTGTCCCAGGTCCACGCGGTTGGCATAGAACTCGAAAATCTGTTGCTTCGAGAATTTCTGTTCCAGCTGAACTGCGATCAGCATCTCGATCAGCTTGCGCTTGAGTGTCTTTTCAGGCGTCAGAAAGAACGCGCGCGACAGCTGCATCGTGATCGTCGATCCGCCCTGTTGGTGCCGCTGGTGCGTGAAATCGACCCACGCTGCCTCTGCCAGCCGCATGAAATTGACTCCACCGTGTTGGAAGAAGCGCCGGTCTTCAATGGATGTGACCGCGTCCACCATCACCTTGGGAATGTCGTCGTATTTCACCAGCGAGCGCTTGGAGCGCTGCTCCGCATCGAACAGCGACGTCACCAGCTGCGGCTCCAGTTCATAAGCGGCAAGGTCGCCCGCCGACTTGCTGTTGATCGTTGTTACCTTGCCGTCCGCAACCGTGATGGTTGCCGGCTCCGCGCTGTGGTAGGACTCCGGACCGGGCAGGATCTCAATCGAGCTGCCGCGCACGTGGTAGGTGCCCAGCATCGATTCGCCCTCTTTCTCGCCGTACCCGGCCCGCCGCAGTTCCGCTGCGATCTCCCGAACGCTATATTCCGATCCGGCACGTACGACCTTCGGTCCCGCATAGATCTTGGCCGAGTTGGTAAAGACGGGCCCGCGAAACCGCTGCTCGATGATGCGGTCGTACTTTACATAGAAGTAGGAAAAAAAGCCCACCACCAGAACCGACACGGCCACGAATGCCAGCAGCGCTGCCCGTATGATCGGATCGCGCGGCAGCATGCGCTGGTCTTTCTTGCCGCCATTCGATACCCGCGGGATTTTCAGCTTAATGGCCACGATGAGCGCCGTAATAGCCTGAGCGGAGCAATTTTCGCCCCAACCTTCTTGGCCGGCGGAAGTGAGTCACCTGCCTGATTCTAAACCACCAGCTGACTCTCGCTCCGCCTAGATGCGTGTCAAAGGAGAGACATCCCGTGCCCGCAGCGACCCGCCTCCGGCGCCTTCAATTGGGTGGTTCATGAGAAGCAGGAGAGTAACGAAAGCGCAGTCAAGCCTTGGTAGCACGGTTCGATTAGGCCGCTCCGGTTAGGCAGCCTCTGCGGCGGGGCCGCTCGTTTCCTGGAGATCCTTTAACGCTTTCTGCCCCTGGAACCAGCGGAACACAAAGAACGCGTGAACGCCAAACGCCCACAAGGAAAACATGGTGATGAGGGCGAGCATATCGGCCGCGTACAGAACGATTCCGGCCAGAAAAGCCCAGCGATTGCCCTTGCGCGCGGCAAGTCCCAACCCGACAAGGATCAGCAGCCACGCGGCCTCAGCTCCGTACACAGCTGCCGAATAAGACGTTCCCAGTGGGCGCCCGTAGAACCTCAGGAGATCAATCACGCCGATGTTGACGAGGATATTCAGCCGGAACGGAAACACTGGAAGTATTCCGGAGCCCAGCGCTGCAATGCCCGCAGCCCAGAAGAAGTAGTTCGCGTTGTCCAGGCTGTCGGCACGTAACTCGGCTCGCCGTTTTTCTTCAGTGGCCTGATACTCAGTCTCAGTTTGTCCGGCGCCGACATTCAAAGTTTGCATAGGGTTTTTCTCAGAGGACCGTACTACTGTTCTTTGCAGATTTCTATCAGATTTCCTTCGACATCCCGCACTTCGAAAAACTCCATATCACCGCCGTCCTCGATCGGTCCGGTGAGAACTCCGCGGCTTGCCAGTTGTTCATGCGCCTTCTTCAGCTTGTTCGAGAAGATCACAGAGACCACCGGATTCGGACGATCAAAACTGGCCTGCTCCACTTCCGCACGCGCACTCAACAGGATCGTAGGCTCCCGCTCGCCGGGAAGTATCAAGGCAACATCAGAAGGTAGAGGATCGTCCCAGTCCGGCGGCACTTTTGCCGCCTGACAGTCAAAGGTGTCGATCCACCACTGTTTGGCGGCTGCCACATTCGAGTAAGTGAGCGCGATCGATTCCGTGTAGAACAGGCTCATACCACCAATCTTACCGGCTGCTGAGGCTCAGCGAACCTGGGGACACTGCGGAAGACGTGCGATGATAACACGGAATAAATTAAAGGTAGAGATCGGAGCTAACCGCGATGCGAAAGGGAACATCCCGGAGTGAAAGTTCAGCAAGCGGCGAGTTGACGACTTACCACGTCCCCTTATTCTTGCTCGAAGGATGAAATTCGAGAGTCGTGGAATAACCGGGTAATTCCACCGGAACCGTGTAGTCAATGTCAATCGAGAGCGTGCCTGTGCCGGCGGATCCCTTCCGCGTCACGTGCACCTGCTTCGCCGTCAGTTCGATGTCGTATTCGCGCGCGTGCTTGATGATGGAGTCGCGAATATCGTCTTCCGAGCGCGTGCCGTAGGTCGATTGCAGCGCTTCGTTCTTGACGTAGTCTTCGAACTCGTAATTCGAAAGATACGGCGGAATGACTTTGATCCCGACGATCGCAACTGCCACCATCATCGTGATCCCCAAGATCGCTTTCACTGTTCCCATAGCGGTGGTTCGGCCGTTTCCCAGCTTGGAGCCGTGAGCGTTCAGCGGCGAGCGGGCAACAGGCCTCGAAAGTACTCCCTTATAGCGGGAATCTTAACGTCGGTAGACTGCCGAGTCGAGCGCTGAACGACTTCCACAGTGTCTTCGGTAACTTTCTTTCCGACGTTGATTCTAAAAGGGATACCCACCAAGTCCGCATCCTTGAACTTTACCCCGGGCCGTTCATCTCGATCGTCGAGGACTACGTCGAGTCTGTCCGCTTCCAGATCGCGCGCGATCTGCTCAGCAGAGATCCGGATCTTGTCATCGGCGGTGTTGGTGGCGACCACGACGACTTCAAATGGCGCAATCGAGGGCGGCAGCCCAAAGCCGTTCTCGTCGTTGGACTGCTCAACCGCCGCGGTCAGAATTCGCTCGATGCCGATGCCATACGAACCCATGATCGGAGCGACTTCCTTTCCGTTGCGATCGAGCACACGAGCGCCCATCGAATCGGAATACTTGTAGCCGAGCTTGAAGATGTGTCCGATTTCTACCGCTGTATCGATGCGCAGAGACGCGCCGCAGTTGGGACAGTTATCTCCCGCGTTCACGCTGCGGATGTCGGCTGCCACCGTGTACTGAAAATCTTTTCCCGGCGTGACGTTCTTGAAGTGATAGTCGAGTTTGTTTGCGCCGCAGATCATGTTGACGCGTCCGACCAGCGCCTCATCCAGCACGACCAGGGTTGCACAGGGATCAGCGCTTGCCTTCCCATCCCACACGCCAAGCAATTCTTTTGCCTTCACGACGAGCCCAACGGGACCGATGTATCCCGCAGGACCCTGGAAGTACTTCTCTAACTCCTCCGTTTGCATGGTGCGCAGTTCGCCCGCCTTCACCAAGGTGAGCAGCTTGGTTTCATTCACCGTATGATCGCCGCGTAGGAACGCGACGACAGGCTGTTCGATCGTTTTTCCGTCTTCCCCCGTCTTCCGCACCATATACGCAACCGTCTTGATGTCCTGTTTCGGAGAGACTTTGAGGAACTCCGCTACGTCCGCGATCGCGCCCTTTCCCGGAGTGTGCACGAGCAACGGCTTGCCGTCGCCCTCGGGTTTCAGGTCCTCGACCGAATCCAGCTTCGATGTTGCCTTCTCCATATTCGCCGCGTAGTTGCACTTTTCGCAGCTCACGACGAGATCTTCGCCCGCGGGCGTGCGCACCATGAATTCGTGTGACTGCGATCCGCCCATCGCGCCCGAGTGTGCCTCGACCACCACATATTTCAGTCCGCAGCGGTCGAAGATCCGGCAGTACGCGTCGTAGTGCTTGAGATAGGAAACATCCAGGCCAGCGGCGTCGATGTCGAACGAGTACGCGTCCTTCATGATGAACTGCCGCACGCGCAACAGTCCCGCCTTCGGACGGGGCTCGTCGCGGAACTTGGTCTGAATCTGATACCAGATCTGCGGCAGCTGCTTGTAACTGCGCAATTCCTTGCGCGCGATATCGGTCATGACTTCTTCGTGTGTCATGCCTAGGCACAAGTCGGCGCCCTTGCGGTCCTTGAGGCGGAACATATTGTCGCCCATGACCGTCCATCGCCCGCTCTCTTCCCAGATGTCGCGGGGATTCAGTCCGGGCAGATAAAACTCCTGCCCGATCTTGTCCATTTCCTCGCGCACGATCGCCATGATCTTGTGGATCGATCGGTTGCCGAGAAAGAGAAAGGAGTAAATGCCCGCGCCAAGTTGCCGGATGTATGCCGCGCGCACCAGCAGTTTGTGGCTCGCGACTTCTGCGTCGGCGGGAGCCTCTCGAAGTGTAGGAATGAACAGTTCAGACCAGCGATGCATAGTTATGTTTCCGAGTCGCGAGTAGCGAGAAGCGAGTCGCCTGAGCGACAGGCTTCCGTTCATCGCTGAAGAGAATTTTCCATTGTAAATGATGGACAAGCGTCGATCGGGCGTCCGCGGCGGACGCAAGGCTGCTGCCGACTGCTGACTACCGACTCCTGACTACTGCCTTCACGCCGCCAGCCGCTGCAGAATTTCCTTGCCCAACTTCTGCGCTTCGCCGAATGACTTCTGATATTCGACGAATATGCGATTCAGTTCCAACGACTGGTCGGCCGTCAACTTGTGCCGCAGCATCATGTCGCGCACGTGTACCGGATTCGGCAGGGTCGCGTCTTCCGTCAGTTCTTCGAGTGCCGTCGAGGGATTGTAGTGATACATACGTATATTTTATCGAGACTCGCGCAGCGGCGCCCGACACCCGACGCCTGCGACCTGACACCCGGATTCTTCATACCAATTCACGCCGTTTCATCCGGCCTCCATGGATATTTCCCGCCACCGGCCTCACCATCACACTCAGCTGTTTGGGGCGCAGGAGACGGCGTATGGCAAAGGTGATCGAGTTCTACATCCCGACGAGGTTTCAGAAAAAGTTGAAGTGGATTCCGGCGGAAGAGCGCGGCAAGGTGCTCGAGTTCCGCCCTCCACTGCCAAAGTCGGCGTGAGCCTTGCGGAGCGTTACTAGTTCCTCACCGTTAACACAGGACAGTCGGCGCGGCAGACGACATCATATGCGGTGGCCCAGGGCATTTGCGACGGCGTCTCCGAGCGCTTGGATCGGTTCAATCCCATGAGGATCGCATCCACCTTCATCTTGTCGGCTACCTCCAGAATCTTCTCGCTCACCGGACATGCCGTGCCGAACTCAATCACGATCTCCGGCTTCGCTGCGAGCCCCGCATTCCGTGTCAAGTCTTCGAGTTGACGTATCGCCGCCGTGCGCGCATTCTCACGCATCGTCACAAGGTCGGAGGCGGTGGCCCAGTGGAAGCCCTCGGGCATGGGCACGGGCGGGAGGACATGGAGCAGCACCAACTTCGTCCCGAAGTGGTTGGCCGACGAGATCGCATAGGGCAATGCGTGCAGCGACGCGGGGCTGAAGTCTGTGGCAAACAGGAACGGCCGGAACGCGCGATGCCCTTCGATCGGTCCTTCCGCGGCGGATCCAGGGCCGACTGTCAGCACCAGGCAATCGGCGTGGTGGAAGATCTGCTCGGCGACCGAGCCGAGCACGAGTTTTTTCAGGCCTCGTCGAGCGTGCGTGCCGACGACGACCATCTCGACCTGCTCCTCGCGGATGGCGTTTTCCAGTTCTTCCCAGACTGCCTTTCCCGGGCGCACGATCACTTCGTGGCGCAATCCCTCAAGCGCGCCGCTCTTCACCAGTTGCTCTTCCAGCCGGCGCGCGTCTTCGCCCGCGATGTCGGTTGCGATCGTGGCCGCGTCAGGGCCAGCGAGCGTATATCCCAGCGACGACACGACATGCGCCAGGTAGAACTTCGCTCCATAGTGGTGCGCGATGGAAAGCGCGTAACGAAGCGGTTTGTCGGAAGCTTCGGAGAAATCGGTCGCAACCAGGACAGAGTTCAGCTGCAGGACAACAGCGGGAGCGATGAGTGACATGTGACCTTCTTTCGGAGATCGAGGTCTCGATGTCGGTCTCTACTGACTCTATGTTCGCACGAGCGCGAGCCCGCGCGCAGTGACCGCGATCACGGGAGGATGCCAGCGCGGTCGAAAGCTTTGCCCGACGGAGGTAGAGTTCTTTCGTGGAAGAATTTGCCGATTTGGGGCACAAAAGGCAGGTTTACTCATCTGTAATCCTGGGTACCCCTCCCCCCTCCCCCTTCCCGCGTCAAAATATCTGGAATCATAGGGTTAGGCTGCACAGAGCGGGCAAAATCTTGAACCCCAAGGGGTTAGAGGCAAAATCTTCGAAAAAAAGAACTTACACTTGTCAATGAGCTAATATTGTGTAAACTATATTCTCTACAAGAAATAGTCTATTGTCAACAAGCACGCGCACCCAAGTCGGATATCCGGAGATCGTTCGCATCGAGAGAGCCCGGGGGTGCCCCGGATCGGCGCAAGCTAGGTCGAGACCTTGATTGGGCAGTGATGACCTAACTCTCCTTCGAGCGTCCAAGTCGAGACGGTGCCACCATGCTCATCACGAAGAATACGCTCCGAAGGAATACGCTCCGAGGTTTGCCGCTGGTTCTGACACTGACAGGATGTCTGTGTGCAACTCCCCTGTTCGCCGCTCCAGCTCCAATGACCGATGCGGACCGCGAACACCTGCTGGTGCACTTTCAGATGACCACACAGATGCTGGCCGAGCAGGTGCGTGGGTTGTCGCCAGCCCAACTCGAGTACAAAGCTTCGCCGGGCCGCTGGAGCATCCGGGAACGTGTCTCTCATCTGGCGGTGGCCGAGCCGGACTATTGGCGCGAGATCCAGGCAGCCTTGAAGAAGGCCCCGGATATGAAGGACAAGAAGTCGTCGGCGACCGATGCGGACATCATGTGGTACGGCATCGATCGCGTAGTGCACACCAAGACTGGCGGCGGGCACGAGAAAGTTGACACCTATAAGGACCTGGGCACGGCGCTCGGAAAGTTTCAGGCGCTGCGCGCCACCATGATCGAGTACATCAAGACCACCAACGACGACATGCGCGCCCACAGCTTTGGCGATGGCGGAGACATCATCGATTGCTGGCAGTGGATGCTGGAAATCTCCACGCACGCCGAGCGGCACATCCAGCAGATTCGCGAGATCAAGAACGACTCGAAGTTCCCGAAGAAGTGAGTGGGTGGTGAAAGTTAAAAGCCCCACCCTCTTTCGCAAAGAACACGAAAGAAGGATGGGGCACCCCCTTCAGCTGCGATCCAGTTTTTCCTTGACTCGAAGCTGTTTCCGGAACACAATCCGCGCCAGTCGTCCTTTCGGCAATTCCCGTCGAGTTATCGGAAGCGCCCTTCCCTGAGACGATCCGTTAGCGGGCCCCGCTACGAAACCAATCGGAAACTGAAACCGCAACTCCTCAGGCCAGGCCGAGGAGAGGAAGGAGCGTCTTATGACGCATCGATCCATCGTACTTACGATTTTGCTCACGATGCTGGCGCTGGTGTCCTTGAGCGTGGGGCAGGAACTGCCATTGCAATATGCCGTGAAGTTTGTGTGCGGCAAGCCCGACAGCCGCGTGGTGGCCCCGGGAATGTATTTCACATCGGTGAACGTACACAACCCGGGACGCGAGGCCGCTGGATTCCTGAAGAAGTTCGCGATCGCATTGCCCGGCCAGAAGGCCGGTCCGGTGACCAAACTGATCGAGGCCAAGCTCGGTTCGGACGAGGCATTTTCGATCGAGTGCCGCGAAATCATCTCGCGAACGCACGCGCCGGGCTTCGCGGAAGGTTTCCTGGTGATCGAGAGCAGAATGGAACTGGATGTGGTCGCGGTGTACACGACGGCAGGATCAACCGGGCAGGTGCAGACGATGGAAATCGAGCGCGTGCCGGTGCGGCGGACACCTTAAAGAGGGAATATCACGAGCGAGAATGAAGAGGGGTGGGTTGCGGCGCTTGTACATTCCCGAAAAGTCAAAAGCCCCACCCTCTTTCGCAAAGAACGCGAAAGAAGGATGGGGCACCCACTTCAGTCCTGCCACTGACTACCGGTTCATGTTCCTTCGTTCCAGCTCGCCAGATATTCTTCCTGTTCCGGCGTGAGGCGGTCGATCTTGATGCCCATCGACTCGAGTTTGAGCTTGGCGACGCGCTTATCGAGTTCCACGGGAACGGTGTAGACCTTCTTCTCGAGCGTCTTGGCGTTCTTCACCATGTACTCGCAGGAGAGTGCCTGGTCGGCAAAGCTCATGTCCATGACCGACGCCGGATGTCCTTCGGCCGAGGCGAGGTTGATGAGGCGGCCTTCGCCGAGCAGGTTGATGCGGCGCCCGTCTTTCATGGTGTATTCGTCGACGAAGTTGCGCGTGGTGCGCTTCGAGGACGACAGCTTTTCGAGCGTCGGGATGTCGATTTCGACGTTGAAGTGGCCCGAGTTCGAGATGATCGCGCCGTCCTTCATGAGCTCGAAATGCTGCTTGGCAAGCACGTTCTTGTTGCCGGTGACGGTGCAGAAGACGTCGCCGAGCTTGGCGGCTTCTTCCATCGACATGACGCGGAAGCCGTCCATGACGGCTTCGAGGGCTTTCGTCGGATCGATTTCGGTGATGATGACCTCGGCGCCATTACCGCGGGCGCGGGAGGCGAGGCCGCGGCCGCACCAGCCGTAGCCGGCGACGACGAACTTCGATCCGGCGAGCAGGAAGTTGGTGGCGCGGATGATGCCGTCGATGGTGGACTGCCCGGTGCCGTAGCGGTTGTCGAACAGGTGCTTGGTGTCGGCATCGTTGACGGCGACGATGGGATAGGCGAGCACGCCTTCCTTCGCCATGGCGCGCAGACGGATGACGCCGGTCGTCGTCTCCTCCGTGCCGCCGATGACGCCAGCGAGTTCCGACTTGCGCTTGGTGTGCAGCACGGAGACGAGGTCGGCGCCGTCATCCATGGTGATCTGCGGCTTGTGGTCGAGCGCCGCCATGATGTGGGCGTAGTAGCTCTCGTTGTCCTCGAACTTGATGGCGAAGACGGGAATGTTGTGGTCGCGGACGAGGCTGGCGGCGACGTCATCCTGCGTGGAAAGCGGATTCGAGGCGCAGAGCGCTACATCAGCGCCGCCGTCGCGGAGAGCGATCATGAGGTTCGCGGTCTCGGCGGTCACGTGCAGGCAAGCCGAAATGCGCACGCCCTTGAGCGGCTGGTTTTTGATGAACTCTTTTCGAATGATCTGGAGAACCTTCATCGACTGGTTCGCCCACTCGATGCGCTTCTTGCCCAGATCGGCCAGTTCGAAATTCTTTACATCACAGGCAATGCTTGGTGTCGACATGAGTTTCCTTATCCCCGGAGGACTTCATAAAGTCAAAAGTTAGAAGTCAAATTGAAGGAGTGGCTTCGAGCTTTGAGCCGCGAGCTTCGAGCAACCTGTGTTTCAGTTCGCTCGCAGCGCGCAGCTCGTGGCTCAAAAGCTGACTACTTTCGAGCTCCCACTGGCTCCTGTTTCAGACCGGCATCCGCGGCGAGCCTCGCGGCCTTGTCGGTCGCTTCCCACGTGAAGTCGGCGTCGCTGCGGCCGAAGTGGCCGTAAGCAGCGGTCTTGCGATAGATCGGGCGGCGCAGGTTGAGCGATTCGATGATGCCGCGCGGCGTCAGCTTGAAGTTGGCGCGGACAAGATCCGGAATGATGGTCGCATCCACCTTCTCGGTGCCGAAAGTATCCACAAGGACGCTGACGGGTTCAGCAACACCGATGGCATAGGCGAGCTGCACTTCGCAACGCTCGGCGAGGCCGGCGGCAACGATGTTCTTGGCGATGTGGCGCGCCATGTACGCAGCGGAGCGGTCGACCTTGGTCGGATCTTTGCCGCTGAATGCGCCGCCACCGTGACGTCCCATGCCGCCGTAGGTGTCGACGATGATCTTGCGCCCGGTGAGGCCGCTGTCACCCATGGGGCCACCGATGACGAAGCGTCCGGTCGGGTTGATGTGGTACTTGGTGTCTTCGTCGAGTAAATGGGCGGGGATGACGGCTTGGATGACGTGCTTCAGGATGTCAGCGCGGAGTTCATCGTTGCCGATGGTCTCGGAGTGCTGCGTGGAAACGACGACCGCGTCAACGCGCTTCACTTTTCCCGGAGCCGAGTATTCGACGGTGACTTGAGATTTGCCGTCCGGACGAAGGTAAGGGCAGGTGCCGTTCTTGCGAACTTCGGTGAGCTTCAGGCACAGCTTGTGCGCGAGCGAGATCGGCATCGGCATGAGTTCCGGCGTTTCATTACACGCGAAGCCGAACATCATTCCCTGGTCGCCGGCGCCGCCGGTGTCGACGCCCATGGCGATGTCACCGGACTGCTTGTTGATGCTGGAGATCACGGCGCAGGTGTTGGAATCGAAGCCGTAGATGGCGTTGTCGTAGCCGATGGACTGGACGACGCCACGGACGGTGGTCTGGAAGTCGACGTAGGCTTTGGTGGTAATTTCGCCGGCGATGACGACCAGGCCGGTGCAAGTCAGGGTCTCGCAAGCGACGCGGCTGGCGGGATCTTCACGCAGGCAGGCGTCGAGGATGGCATCGGAAATCTGGTCGGCAATCTTGTCCGGATGCCCCTCGGTAACTGATTCCGAGGTAAACAGAAAACGATTCGTTGGCAACGTGGTATCTCCTAAAAGGTTACTTCGAGCGCCGGGTTCGATAAGGGGGGCTTATGAGGCCACAGGCTCTTAACCGGGGGTCTGACTGTTCCTAAAAACGGTACCAAAGATGGCCTTTCAAAGCAATGGATTTGGGGTAACCGGCGGGGTAGCACAGCCAGTGGCTGGAAGCGGCAGCGAATGGCGGCAGGGTCGCGGTAAACGGCAGAAAAGAAAGCGCCAAACCTATTGGACGACGGGGGTCGCAGAGGGCGAGGGTGAGGAAGCTTGCAGCCCTCCGGCGGCGAACGTAAGGGTCCGGACCTCGCCGTAGTCCCCCTGGGGAGGAAGCTTCTTACCGTTGAAGACGAAGTCGAGGCCGCCCGCGTTGCCAATCCGCAATACGATCTGGCTGCGGGCATGGATGGCGCGCTGATTTCCGGCTACCAGAGTGTCGGAAAAGGTGGACTTGCCGTCGGCAGTGATGGAGAGCCAGGAATCCTCCCGGGCCAGAACCACAACTGTGAATTCCCCTGGCTGCGGTCCGGGGGAAGGAGGAAAAGCGGCGGATTCTGTGCCGGACTTCTCAGCCGCCTGGCCGCCGGTCTTCGCGCCCGCCGGGGACGAGGCAGAGACAGGAATGGGGGTAATTTCGGCCTTGGGAGCGGGCGTAGGCTCAGTCGTTGCGGCGCTGCCGCCGGGCGGCGTGGAAGGCTGGCTCGGGGCCGAATTTGAGGAGACAGACGGACTCTGAATTGGAGGAGTAGATGCCGGACGACGCTCGGGCAGGTGCTGTCGGCGGCTCCAAAGTGAAAGGGCGAGCGCGATGACGAGCAACAAGGCGGCGAACAGTCCCCACGGCAGGGGCCGCGAGGGCGACGCCGGGGCTTCGACAAGAACTGGTTGTGGCTCGACCTCGGGTTCAGCGTTCGGGGGAGCTTCTCCGGATGCTTCCAGGTAGTCAGCGACGGTCTGGTCCTCGTCCAAGCCGACATAGCGGGCGTAAGCGCGAACGAAACCTTTGTTAAAGATGCCGCCGGGAAGCTGGTTGAACCTGTCATCCTCAAGCGCCTGCAACATGCGCGTGCCGATCTTGGTGGAGAGCGCTATTTGCTCCAGCGTAATCGAACGCTTCAGACGCTCCTGCTTTAGCTTTTCGCCGAAGGATGGCAATGAGGTTCTCGGATCCCGGTCGCGAGCAACAACAGGCCGAAACAGTGGCGACCAACACAGACCGGTGCCGAAATTCTACTCTGAGAGGACTAAAAGAGGATAGGACTTGAGGAAGGAGGCGAGGGGCTGGAGGGCACTCCCCCAAGGTTGGCATCGGGGGTTCCGGTTACTAACGTTCATTGCCCCGCGTGCGGGGCGAAAACTATAATCCGTTATCTTCCCACCTGAACGAGGAGTGCATGCCGGAGGCAGCGGGCACATCCCCAACTCGCTTGTCGCAAGAGCTTTCCATCTTCCACGATGTGGCCAAGGCTCTGACGTCGTCGCTCGACCTGGATTCGATCCTGCAGACAATCATGGAAAAGATGGCGGAATACTTCCGTCCGGAGACATGGTCGCTGCTCATGGTGGATGAGCAGAAAAACGAGCTGTATTTCGCCATTGCGGTGGGGGCGGCGGCAGAGGTGCTGGCCAACGCCCGGGTGCGGATGGGGGAGGGCATCGCGGGATGGGTGGCGAAACACGGACAACCGCTGATCGTGCCGGATGTGCAGAACGAGCCGCGTTTCTCGAAGCGGCTGGATGAGATGACGCGGTGGCAGACGCAATCGCTGATTTGCATGCCGTTACGGTCGCGACACCGGGTGCTGGGAGTGATTCAGCTCGTCAATGTGGACGTAAAGGCATTGAGCGAGCAGGAAATGTTCTTCCTGCACGCGCTGTGCGACTATGCCGCGATCTCGATCGAGAATGCGAAAGCGGTCGAGAAAATTCAGGAACTGACGATCACGGACGACTGCACCGGCCTGTTCAACGCGCGGCATCTTTACAAGACGCTTGAGACCGAGGTGTACCGCTCCGCGCGGTTCGGCTACGAGTTCAGCGTCATCTTTATTGATCTCGATCACTTCAAGCAGGTCAACGACACCAAGGGACATCTGGTGGGAAGCCGGCTATTGGCTGAGGTGGGATACCTGATCAAAGCGCAATTGCGATTGATCGACTTTGCCTTTCGTTACGGTGGGGACGAGTTCGTAGTGCTGTTGCCGCAAACGGGGAAAGACCAGGCCGTAGTCGTGGCGAAAAGGTTGCAGGATTCCCTGCGCGAAGGTCACTTCTGCGGCGAACAGGGACTGGATCTCGGGGTGCGCGCCAGCATGGGGCTGGCTACCTTCCCGCACGACGCCCAGACGCCGCATGACATCATCCGCCAGGCAGACGAGATGATGTATATGGTGAAGAACTCGACGCGCGACAATATTGGAGTGGCGTCGAGGGGATTGCTGGACACCGCCTAGCAGGCTGCGAGCTCAGGCCACGTACTGCTTCAGATCCGAAATCTTCCGCGCAATATTGACGTTCCCGCGACAGGTCGCCTGACACGAAGTGCAACTCGCACAGGCATCCAGGCCTTTGCCGGCGGCGATTCCGGCCAGTGTGTCGCGCGCGAGGTCGTAGTTCGAGTACTGGACCGCGTACATGTGCGAACGCATCAGCGCCGGAATTTCCGCGTGCAGCGGGCAATCCGCGCGGCACTTTCCGCACTGGGCACAGAATTCAGCTTTAGCTGCGAGTTTCGGGTCGCCGAGGAACTGACGCTCCGGCTCGGTGTAGGCCAGATTCCGCGCCACGGTGAAATTTTGCTCGAGTTGCTCGAACGTGGTGAAGCCCGGGATGGCCGTCGCAAAGGCCTCGTTCTGCAGGACCCACTTGAGCAACGCGGTCTGGCTGTGGGGCGGCAGATTTTTCGGCAATTTGGGGTCAGGACGAGCCGTGCCTCCGGCCTGAGTCTTCATCGCGACCAGTCCGATACCTTTTTTGGCGGCACGGTCAATGGCATCGTGGAAGCCTTTATCCGAAGCCATCGTGTAGTTGATGACAACCAATGCGACGTCATAGACGCCGAGCTTGGCCGCTTCATTAAGGATCGCCTCGCTGGAGTGCGTGGAGATGCCGATGAAACGGGTCTTGCCTTCTTTTTTCAATGCAGTCAGTGCTGAGAGTGGGCCTTCGAGTCCGGCTTCATCGGCGGAATCGACGGAGTGGTAGTACAGAATGTCGACGTGATCCATCTGCAGGCGAACGAGGCTGCCCTCGAAGATCTTGCGCAACTGATCGCCGGAGAAGCGTGTGCGCCGCATCGGCGGAGGGATGAACGCTTTGGTCGAGATGATCACCTTGTCGCGGACGCCCAGTTCCTTGATGACTTTGCCAACCATCTCTTCGTTGCGGCCCTGCTGGTACATGGCGGCGGTGTCGAAGTGGCGCATGCCGACTTCGTAGGCCCGCCGAACTACGCCTGGGATGCTGGCGTTCATGACTCCCATGCTGATGACCGGCAGGCGCAGGCCGGTCTTGCCGAGCGTTCGATAAATGATGGGCGCGGCCGATTCACCGGCGGCAGAGGTGGTCTGTCCGAAAAGAAAATCGCAACCGCCGAGCAAGCGCGAAGCGGCAAGCCAGGTCAGAGGTTTGGTGAGGACGTCCCTGCGATTCCATGATCTGAAGTTCTTCATCGTTAGCTCCTGAGGTTGCCGCATGTTCCTCCATCAGCTTGCATAGGGGTCGAGAAGAGGTTGGTTTTTCGGATGCCGCGTCTCACCGACGCTGGTGATGTAAACGCCGCGCATGTCGGTGATCGGGCACTTGTTTTCGCAGATGCCGCAGCCGGTGCAGAGTTCGGGGTTCACGCGCGGTTGCTTGACTGTCGTCAATGTGCGTTCCGGAGTCATGACCTGGACTTCTTCGAACCAGATCGCCTTCTTTGGCGTTGGGCAGTGTTCTTCACAGACGATGCAGGTGCGAGCCGAAGCATAGGGCAGGCAGCGGTTGCGGTCGAAAAAGGCCAAGCCAATCTTGATCTTCTGTTTGTCTTCGAGGTGCATGCGCTGGATTGCCTGCGTAGGGCAGACCTGCGAGCAGAGGGTGCATTCGTACTCGCAGTAACCCAGGCGCATTTTGAGGACCGGTGTCCAGAGACCCTCGATGCCGCCTTCGTCGAGCGCCGGCTGGATCGCGTTTGTGGGGCACACCTTCATGCATTCGCCGCAGCGGATGCACCTGGCAAGAAAATCGTCCTCCGCGGTGGCGCCGGGCGGGCGGATCAGTTCCGGGCTGAAGGTGCGTCTCTGGCCGAGCGCGCTGCTGCGGACCAGGAAAGCGGAACTTACACCGGCGATTCCGCCGACGATCAGGCCACGGCGTTTGAGGTCGAGCTTGGCTGCCGGCGGAGGCTGAAAGAAGTGCTTGAGCCAGCGGAGGAGAGAAGTGATCATTTCGTTCCTCCGGGGACGTGAATAGCGAATACGATGCCGTGATGCGGACAGGCGGAATGACAGTTCCAGCAATAGACGCACTCCGACGGCTTCCAGCCACCCGCGCTGTCTGGATTCGCTCCTCCCTGACAATCGGCAACGCACAATCTGCAGTCGTTGCAGACTTCCTGGTTTTGCTTGATCTGTACCAAGGGATTCTTGCCAATCACGCCCAGCAGTCCGCCCAGTGGACAAACGTAGCGGCACCAGAAACGCGCGCGATAGAGATTCAGAAACAAGGCCGCGGCGAAGAAGAGAACGAGCAGAGTCGTGCCATAGAAGTGCGGCTGCGATGCCGCAAGGAAATGGCGTCGCAGAACTTCGTAGATGGGCTCAGATACGGATGTGACTTTAGCTGGTCCAATTCCGGGATCGGTCTGATAGATCCAGCCGAAGAAGGATCCGATGGCATCATTCGCCATCGGAAAGATGATGGTTGCCGTGCTGCGATATAGGAATGAGAAGGGATCAAACCATCCTGTCAAGTTGAGTCCGAAAACGCATCCGACGAGGAGTGCGAAGAGGACGTAGTACTTACTTCTCTGCCAGCGGGAATATCCTCCAACCGTGAGTCTTTCTTTCACGCGGGCAGAACGCCAGCTTGAGATCAGGTGGTGCAGGGTTCCAAAGGGGCAGACCCAGCCGCAGAACCAGCGGCCCGCGAGCAGAGTGACGACGACCGTGAGCAGAGACAGGGACAGCCCGGCAGCGACTTTGTGAGACGCGAGCACCGAGGAAAGCAAAACCAGAGGGTCAAGCTGGAAGAAGAAATCCACGCCACGGCCAGTCTGGTTGATTGGGCGATACACCGCTTGCAGGAAGAAATAGAAAAACAACAGCAGAAATGCGCTTTGGCTCGTGCGCCGCAGCCAGACCGGCCAGGTTGTTTTCGGTCGCGCCATTGCTGGTCAGTTCATTCCACGCTTGGGCGCCGCTAGATTTCGATGCGGCGCGGTTTGAGGGTTTCAAACGCCATGGTTCCGAGCTTGCGGTTGTGCGCTTCTGCGATGTAGCCGATATCCTGTGGCTTCAATCCGAGCAGCGTCGCGCCGAAAGCATCAATCGCGACCTGATCTGTTCCGGCTGCTACGGTGTCTCTGCGCTGGACGTCCGCGAGATTGCCGCCGACCGGACCGTTAGCGGTCAGGACGCGCACGGCATCCATGACGACCAGAGTGGGCTTGATGAAGGTTGCGAGGTCGACGACGGTGTTGCTCAGGTCCTGATGGAAGCGATTACGCTCGCCACCAACCACGCCCATCAGGTTCTTCATGCCGAGTGTGGCCTTGCAGAGGCCGTGATGCTTGACGATGGGAGCGTTGATGAGCTTGTTTACGCCGAGGATGTCGCCGTAGACGTCCCAAGACTGGAGCACCTTTCCCTGCAGCGCCGTTTTCCGGAACTTGCGTTCGTCGAGGATGAAGCATTCGGCGCCCGCCTTTTCGGCGGCTTGTTGGATTCCGCTGTGCGCGAAAGAAGGCGGGGCCGCGTTGCAGGAGTTGTCGCTGACGATGACGCGTTTCGCGCCGACCGTGTAGCACATCGAGATCAGGGTGGCGACAACGTCGGGATTTGTGGTCGCGGCCTGCTCGGGGCGGCGGTTCCAGCCGATGTTCGGCTTGATCCATACAACGTCGCCGCGGCTGATGAACCGGCCCATGCCGCCGAGTCCGTTGACAGCCTCCTGCGTGAGACGCCGCGCTTCTTCGGCGATCGCCTCGGGCGCCTGCGGTGATGTTTTGTATCGGGCGATGCTCAGGGCTGGACCCGATGTGGTTGCCGCGTTGAGGGCAAGCGGGCCTAGCTTGAGCGCCGCGCCGGTCATGGCACATGCATGAAGAAATCGTCTGCGCGAACAGTCGGCCATGGAATCACTCCTTACGAATGCGAGTCATAACGCCGAATGGGAGGCGTGCGCAACTGCGGACTCATTTCAGGCGATCGACTGCCTCCTTCAAGATTTCAGGCGCGCCCGCGACCGGATTGAAAATCGCGACCAGGTAGCGGCCTTTCGTCTGGGCGATCAGCTTGCCTTCGAAACTGTTGCTGGCGCGGATCGCGCCGGCCCCCAAATCTGGAGCGGCCTCGCTTTTTCCCGATTCGCGAAAGTGCTGGTCAAGCTGCTTCAGTCTTTGTTGGGCTTCGCCTTCGTTGGCGGCGACCGAGATCAGCAGCATGCTTTCCTGGTTGTCCAGGTTGTAGCTCGCGAGGTATGCGGGGCGCAGAAAAGGATGTCCGAGCGGGTCTTTGAGCAGGTACTGTTCAGAACGAGGCTTCAGATGAGTCTGGGGCAGTTGCTTTACCAGGTCGGGAAAGCTTCCGTTATCCCCGATTTTCGCGGAAAGAGCGCGGGCAGATTGTTCGAGGACGGAATCATTGCCGTCGCCGAATGCTGCCAGCTTCACGTAGTAGCGGCCCTGCAGAAAGTTGAGAATGCCCTCGTTTTTGTAGGCTTCAGTGCCGACCGGGATGAAGTTGTACCAGGGCGCGCGTTCCGCAGCGTAGATGCCAAAAGCGTTCTCCGGCGCGCCCATGTCGAAGACGTCGATCGTCAGGTCAACTTGACCCGCGCGAAGTTCCTGATGAAGCAGAGTCTGAAGATCGTAATAAAGGTAGATGTCAGCTCCGCCGTCCATGTACTGATAAAGCGTGTCGGGCTTGTAGAAAGCCGGACCACCTTGGGCTGCCGCACCCGCGGGCAGGGGATTGGGAATCAATTGGAGTAGTTGTTGCTCAGCTGGGTTGGGCGTCACCGCCGGCGGGCTGGATTGTGCGCACAAAGGAGCAGCGAGCAAGAGCAGCAGTAGTGCGGGCCAACGCTTCATGACTCCAAGCCGTCCATGCCGGAGAAGAATGTGATTCTGCACTCCAGGAAAGTTTAGTGATCGAGAGTCTTTTGAGATGTGATGTACGGCACAGGCGGATGTGGACGCCCTTTCTGCGGGTGGTCCGAGGGGCCTGCGACGGCGCAGCTGGGGCGGAAGTTTGCCCCACTATGGAGATCTGCAGTATTGTCACCGGACGCAGCGGACGGGTAGCATCAGCAAACCATGAGCGGCACGCAGTTCCGGCAGTTGCTCAAACGAGAATTCGAGGAGCGCAAACGGAGGAATCCGCGCTACTCGCTCCGTGCGTTCGCGGCTTTCCTGAATACGGATCACTCCACGCTGTCGCAGATTTTTCGGGGCAAACGGAAATTTACGACAGACCAGATTCGGCGATGGGGCAAGAAGGTGGGGATGTCGCGAGAGGAAGTGGCTGCTTACGTGGCGGCCCAGCACGTTCCGGATCCGTCGGTGGTGAAAAGACAGGAGCAACTGCGGCACTGGACTGCCGAGGCGCTGGCGATCGTGACGGACCGGCGGCACTGGCAAATTCTGCGACTATCGGGGAAGCGAGGCTTTCAAGGAGACTGCCGCTGGCTGGCGGAGCAGATGGGCATCGGCGTTGACGATGTGAATGTCGCGATGAGCCGGTTGCTCCGGCTAGGGCTGCTGGAAATCGGGAAGGCAGGAACGTGGAAGGCACTGCTTGGTTCCGGCAGGGTAACGGAGAAGGAGTTTCTGCGGCGCGCGCTGATCCGGGTGCGGGAGCTGGCGGCAGAAGATGGCGTGGAATTACGCGAGCGCACAATCCATTCGAGTCATTGAGAGGAACAGAAGAGATATGGGAAATCCTGTGATGCAATTTCAGATCCTTTCGAAGTCTCCGGACGCAACCGCGCGATTCTATTCGGAGTTATTCGGCTGGAGCGTGGACGCGAACAATCCGCTGGGATACCGGGAGATTAAGACGGGATGCGGCGAGGGAATCCAGGGTGGGATATGGCCAGCACCAGCGCAGGCAAGCAACTTCGTGCAGTTGTTCGTCGCGGTGGAGGACGTGGCGGAGTCGGCAAAACGAGCACAGGAACTAGGGGCGAAGGTCATTATTCCCCCGACGGGCCTGCCGGACGGGGGAGAGTTGGCTGTGCTGCACGATCCGGAAGGGATGTCGTTCGGTCTGATGAAGAAAATGTGACTCCCTCCGGTGAAGGAGAGAAGACGAGAGGTTCAGCGATGGCGATCAGAAAATTGGCAATCACAGTGATTCTGGCGACGGCGAACTGCGTGGCCTTCGGGGCGCCCCCGAAAGACGGGCGTGAGGCGGTGCTCCGGATCGTCACCCAGATTCAGAGAGCCGACTATGAAGGAGACCGTCGTGCGCTGGAGCGGCTTTTTATCGAATTGACTCCGTTCGTCCAGCAGGAGGCGATTGCATCGCGGGTGCATTACTGGAGAGGCTTCGCGCTCTGGCGGCGAGCGCTGAACGGTTTCAACGAAGAGGCCGATGCGCGGGACCTGGCCGATGACCTGGAGCGGGGAGCGGCCGAGTTTCGGGCTGCCGCGAAAGCCGATCCGAAGTTTGTGGATGCGAAGATCGGGGCGGGCTCGTGCCTGGCGAACCTGATGTTCCTGAACCGGAGCGACGCTCCCCGCGTGAAGGAATTGCTGGCCGAGATGCGACAGGTCCTTGCGGAAGCGGAGAAGGAAGGGACGGAGAATCCGCGCCTGTATTGGGTGCTGGGCCCAAACCGGTGGTATTTGCCGCCGGAACTCGGAGGCGGCCAGGAGAAGGCGATCGAAACTTACAAGCAAGGCCTGGAGGCGGTGCGCAAGAGCAGGGGGCACGAGGCCACCCCCCTTGACCCGTCGTGGGGAGAGCCGGAGCTGTTGATGAATCTCGCCTGGTCAAATCTGCACCGGACGACTCCTGATCCTAAGGCGGCGGAATCTTATGCGCGCTCAGCGCTGGCTATGGTTCCTTGCTGGCACTACGTCAGGGACCTGCTGATGCCACAGATCGTCCATGCAATGGACGTGGCAGAAATACAGAAGCTGCGGGACAAGGACATCTCCGCGAGCAAAGCGGGAGATTACGAAACGCTGGCGAGCCTTTTTACGGAAGATGCCGTGGTGATGGCGCCGGGCAGCGGCTTTGTGCGCGGAAGGGCGGAGCGCGACGCAACGATGGCGAAGATGCGTGAGGCGATGTCGCAGTACGAAGTGATCGAATACCACGAGGACTTTGAGGAACTGAAGATCCTTGGCAGCGATGCGGTGGAATGGGGAACGATCAACGGCCAAATGCGCTACATCAAAACCGGCAAGGTAGAAAAGTCGGCGTATAAGGTGATGCGCGTGCTGCGGAAACAGCCGGGCGGCGATTGGAAGATCGCCAGGTCAATCTTTAACGACATGCCCAGCGTGTCGCCTTAAGCTTGGATACTGCAGATTTTTATTGGCGTTTCTTCAGTTCGTTGGGCTGATCCGATTTCTTTTCCGGCGCGGGCTTGTCCGGTTTCCACGCAAAGGCATTGGCGGGAGCGGAGGGGTTCACGCCGAAATCCCAGACGTAAAGATTCATTCCTTCTTTGCCAAGCATTTCGGCGACGGCATATTCGCCCGTGGGCAGCGGATCTTTGGGCGCGAGTTTAACCCAGCCACCGGTCATTTCAGTGACGGTGGCGGGAACGAATCGCTGGTCGGCTGAGACTTTGCCGTAAGGGGCGATCTTGATGCCGCCAGCGATGCGTTTACCGTTCTTTACTTCGGCACGAATGATCTTGAAGCGTTCTGCAGCAGGAAGAGGCGGCGCCTCGTTGGGATCGGTGACAGGCTTGCCAGTCGCGTCCTGGGTATCGATGCTGATGTAGATCGATGGGACAGCGGTGTGAGACTGGATTTTCGCGCGCACACCGGGCAGTTCGATGGTCTGCTTGGCGCTGGCGAGTGGGTTGATCGCCGCGCGCAGGATATTCGACTTCATGTTCTTGTTGAGTTCGCCGCCGGATTGCTGGAGTTCGTTGAGCTGAGGCTCGCTCTGAAAGGTGTCGAGGATAAAGACTCCACCTTCGGGAGGCAGGCGCAGGCCGTGCACGACTTCGGGCGAGCGGGCCTCCTCCGCTTTCATCTCGGCGTCGAGTTCCTTGTCCAGTTGCTGCGCTTCGGGGGACGGGACGCCCTGGAGGCGTCCGTGCTCGTATTTTTCGGTGGCGTCCCAGTCAACGAGCGAATAGGGAACTTCTTCCCACTCGCCGCGCTCGGCACTGAGATAGCGGACGCGGTCGCCCTTAACCTCGTACTTGGAGGCGAGCTGATAGGAACCGTCTTTAAGGATGAGGCGCTTGGCCTGGTTCTGGGCGGGCAGAGAAAGAGAGGCAACTGAGACAAAAAGTGCAAGCGCGAATAGCACAAGGCTTCTGCGACTCAGCAGTTTCATGTCCGGGAACATTATCGGCCTTTTTCAGCAGCGCTGAAAGGTTAGATGCACTAACCCGTGTTGTGCAGGCCGGCGGCGATGCCGTTCATGGTGGCGCCGATG
>DATIWL010000079.1:0-36445 GCA_035519435.1 Terriglobales bacterium | reverse complement strand
AGCCTGATTTACCTCGGTATTGCCGTCGATTTGCCCGGCGAAGGCCGGCCGGGCTTTCAGGATCGCGCAGGCTTTCTCGCTTTCCGCGGTTCGGATCGCCGCCGCTTCTTGCAGCGTTTTTCCTTGAATGCCGGCCTCTCCCCGGGTGAGATATAGAACGATGACCTCGTGCCCGAGACTGGAATACCAGGCGATCGTTCCGCCGCACCCAGATTCGGGATCGTCGGGGTGAGCGCCTACGACGACAATGCGCAGTTTCTTTTCTGCCGCAGCCTGGCGATCTCGTTCTGAGCCCAGCCCAGGTAACGGCAGCCCTACAGTCGTCAACATCAAGGCCGACTGGCCCATGAGTTCTCTTCGCGTGATCCTGCCCATGCGCTTATCCTCGCACATCGACGGGTTCTGAGCGCAATCCCCATGGTTTGGGTTATGACGCAACTCATGACACAAGCCCTGCCCGTGATCCTTTGTCGCGCTGGCTTGTTGAGGGATTTGGTGGACCTGGTCGGGATCGAACCGACGACCTCTTCCATGCCATGGAAGCGCGCTCCCAGCTGCGCCACAGGCCCACTCTGGAACGGATGGGACGAAATCGAACCTTTCAATTTTCGCCTAGCTTCCCCGGCGAGTCAAACTCAACTACGATATGGGAGGCAAGAACTTAAGGACATATCGGAGCCCCATGGCACGACCCCGAACTTCTCTCCCGTTATCCGTGGCGGGCTGCCTCGCCGCTCTCATGGTGGTAGCGGCAAATGCGCAAACCCAGGCAGCCGACTCGCCGGTACCGTCGCCTGTGGCCTATGCGTCGATCAGCGAACTCAATACGATCCTCTCGCAAGTTCAACAGACATCCCAGAACATCCAGACGGATCTTGATAAGACGCGCGTCGAAAAATGGAAGGTGGATTCTGCCACCAAGAAGGACGTGCAGGGGAATGTGGAATCCATCCGTCGCAACCTGCAGTCGGCGTTGCCCGAGATCGTGGCACAACTGAATAACGCACCTGAAGATCTGGCGGCGAGCTTCAAGCTGTACCGAAATCTTGACGCCTTGTATGACGTGCTCGGACCGGTGGTCGAATCGGCCGGGGCTTTCGGGTCGAAAGACGAGTATCAGTCGCTGAGCAACGACATCAGCGCGCTACAAAGCGCACGGCGTTCCCTTGGCGACCGGATGCAGAACCTGGCCTCGGCCAAGGAGGGAGAACTGGCACGGCTGCGTTCCCAGATCAAGGCGATGCAGTCAGCGCCCGCGCCTGCACCTCCGAAGAAGGTCGTTGTCGACGATACCGAACCGCCAAAGAAGCCAGTCAAGAAGAAACCGGCCAAGCCAGCGACGCAGCCGGCGACGACGACCGCAGCACCGCCGAGTGCCGCGAAGTAGGCGAAGGATTACTTTTGTAAGTCATTTACAATCATATGCTTGCATCTCAGGAACCTGCGCACGCCCGCCGGCGTCTAAGTAATCAAGGCGGGATTCCGGTTGGGGTTTCGCTCGAAGAACTATTCCCGCCGACGGGCTACGGCAATTCTATAATTGAGGGTAACGCCATGCGGGTCATGGCGGGAGCTACGACCTTGAGCGATCTCGCAAGCGCCATCGGAGCCCGGGCCCAGGAAGCCGCCGTTATTGCTGAGCTGAAGGCGGGTTCCGAAGAAGCGTATGCCTGGCTGATCGGAGAGTTTCATCAGCCGATTTACAGCCTGGTGTATCGGGTTGTGAACGATCCAGCCGACGCCGCCGATACGACCCAGGAAGTCTTCCTCAAGGTTTTTCGAGGAATGCGGCACTTCCACGGCGAGTCGAGTCTGAAGACGTGGATCTACCGGATCGCGTTGCATGAGGCGGCGAACCGGCGCCGTTGGTGGTTCCGCCACAAAGCACATGAGACGCCGATTGAGCCGGTGGAGGCCGACGGCAACGAGTACGGGTTGGAAGACCGGTTGGCGGATCCGGGCGAGTCGCCCTTTGACAGTCTTGCTCATGCTGAAGTGAAGGCCGAGGTCGAAAAGGGCCTGCATGATGTATCCGAGCCGTTTCGGACGGCGTTGATCTTGCGCGACCTGGAAGAGATGTCGTACGAGGAGATCGCCGAAGTGCTGCAGGTCTCGCTGGGAACGGTGAAATCGCGCATCACGCGCGGCCGGCAGGCGTTGCGCAGGAGATTGACAGGATATGTCCGGGAAGTGGGCCCAGAGATGGGCCTGCACATACCGGAAGAAGAATCGGAGACGATGGCCCCTGGTTCGGGGAGTGGCAGAGAGGCTGAGGTGACACCATGAACTGCGGTGAGGTCAAGGAACTGTTCTCGCCGTATCTGGACGGGCAAGTGAGCGGCGTCGAGATGCACGCCGTCAACCGTCACATAAAAGAGTGTGCCCGGTGTGCCCGAGAATACTCCGCGATGCAGCGGACACAGCAACTGCTGAGCGGTTTGGGCCGCAAAAAGGCTCCGTCGGATCTGGCTTTGAAACTGAGGGTGGCGATTTCGCGCGAGGTGGCGCGGACGTACCGCTCCCGCTTCGAAGGATTGTTGGTGCGTCTGGAGAACGCGCTCAACGCGTTCATGGTGCCCGCGACCGCGGGCCTGGTGAGCGCCGTCCTCTTCTTTGGCGTACTGCTTGGTTTCTTCGCGTTGCCGGGACAACTGCAGGCGAGCAGCGACGTTCCGCTGATGCTCTACACGGCACCGCAACTGGAGCAGTCGGTTTTCGGAACTTCGTTGAGCAGTATCGGCGATGACTCGGTGGTGATCGAAGCGTACGTGGACGCCAACGGCCGGGTTCAAGACTATCGGATCCTGTCGGAGCCGGATAATGCAAAAGCGGTGTTGCCGGAAGTGAAGAAGATCCTGATCTTCACGACGTTCCGCCCCGCGCTCTCGATGGGACGGCCGACGGCGGGGCGCGCCGTTATCTCGTTCTCGAAGATCAGCGTCCGGGGCTGACGGAAGCCCACGCCGTGAGTTGTGGCGACGGAAACCTCCCGCGTTTGTTTTCCGCATCTTACACGTCGGAACTGGTTTGACCCCGAATTCCACAGTTCGTAAACTAGTTCTGGTTCACCCCGTGTTCCCGCGATCAGGAGGCTTCCCTGGGGCAGAGTTTTCGACTGGCGTGTGTCCTTGGCGTAACCGCGTTGCTGGTGTCTCCGGCAGCCGCCGACAACAAGCCCAACGTCTCGCTGGACACCAGTGAGACCCTATTCACCGTTCTCACCGCGATCAATACCTGCGGTTACGATCAGGAACTGAACAGCTCCGATCCACTGCGTCTGCAGATCCGTTCCGAGGTGGCCAGCGCCGTCCAAAACACAGCAGGCGGGCAGGAGATCGTCGCCCCCATGTGCCAGTTTTACCGCGAGCACCAGCCGCCGGACCCGTCGCGAGACCTGGCGAATTACATCTCCCTGGCGCTTTATCTGCAGGACGCACCGATCTTTGAGCCCAAGGTGAAGGCGGCTGAACTTCCGCCCGACGCCACAGGTGTAGCCGGCATTCTCCCATTTGTGAAGGCGTTCTACGACAAGATTGGGCTGCACGCGATCTGGGAAAAACACCGCGACCAGTACAACGCATTTACCGACGCCTACCACCAGCCCCTGTCAAAGATGACCTTCGATACGGAGATCTATCTCAAGCTGCCTTCCTCGGGCTATCTGGGACGCCAGTTCATCGTGTATCTCGACGCCATGGGAGCGCCTGGGCAAGTGAATGCGCGAAACTACGCTGCGGACTACTACATCGTCATCTCTCCGTCGTCCTCGCTCAAGATGCAGCAGATCCGGCACACTTACCTCCACTACCTCCTGGATGCGCTGGCGCTGAAGTATGGCTCCTTCAAGCGGCTCGAACCTCTGCTGGACGAAGTGAAGACCGCCCCGATGGATGAGGCCTTCAAGAACAACATCTCGCTGCTGGTGACCGAGTGCCTGGTGCGCGCGGTGGAAGCCAGGACCATCGGCTCTCCCAAGACGCCCGAGGCGGACCGACTGAAAGAACTCGACACGGCCGACGGCGAAGGGTATGTCCTGACCCGTTATTTTTACGAAGCGCTGATCAAGTTCGAAAAAGACCCGGCCGGGATGCGGGCGGCTTATGCGGAGATGCTGAACGGCATCGATGTCGGTAGGGAGATGAAGCGCACGGCGCTGATTCAGTTCTCGGGAGAGGCCGCGCCGGAATTACTTCACCTCGCGCGCCCGAGAAACGAAAATCTGCTCCTGAAAGCCGAACGACGGCTGGCGGCGGGCGACTCCGAAACCGCGCAGAAGCTGGCGCAACAGGCTCTCGACGAGCAACAAGAGGATGCAGGGCGGGCCCTGTTCATTCTGGCGGAAGTGGCGACCCACAACAAGGACATGGAAGGCGCTCGCAGCTATTTTGAGCGCGCTCTGCAGGTGGCCCATGAACCGACAGTCGTGGCATGGTCCCATATCTATCTCGGGCGGATTTTTGACCTGAAGGAGGAACGGGACATCGCGGTCGATCATTACCGCGCCGCCGCGGAGGCAGCCGGGACGGCGCTTCCGGACGCCAAGCACGCCGCGGAACACGGTATTGAAGCGCCCTATGAACCACCCGCGGCGGCGCAGCCGCCGCCGCAGTAGCAGCTTGCGTTTCTGAATTTCAAAGTCCCAAGGCGAGTATGCTCGGAGAGCGTGCCGGAACGTCACGACCTTGAGACTGTGAAACCCTGAAACGCAGTTCTTGGAGAACCCATGAAGCGAATCGCATTGTTATTGGCGGTATCGATTTTGAGCGTCGCGGCGGCTGCCCAGGGAACCGGGCAGAGCGGTCAGCAATCCACCCCGGCCGCAGGACAGGCGGCAGCGCCGGCCGCACCTGCGGGAGCCAAGCGGCCCCCGCAAACGAAGACTCAGCCCGAGTACGCGGCATGGCAGGCCGCCGACGCCAGTTCTCGGCCATCGCCGGAGGAACAGGCGGCGGCGAAGACGCCGGCTGACATGCAACAGCTGCAGCTGACCGTTGCGGCGCGCACGGAAAAAGCGGCGGATGATTTTGCCACCAAGTTCCCCGACAGCGAGGTGCGCATTCTGCTGTACAAGACGGGCATGCGCAACTATCAGAATGCAAACAACTCGGAGAAAACCGAGGCGATGGGGCGCAAGGTTCTGGCGCTCGACGCCGACGATCCGGAAGCGCTGGTGACCGTATCGGAAGTGATCGCCGAGCGGACTCGCGATTCCGACCTCGATCGCGACCAGCGGTACGACGAAGCGACAAAGATGGCCCAGAAGTCGCTGGGCACGATCGACACCGACATCAGCGTGCCTGCCGGCACACCGCAGGACCGCGTGGACGCTTACAAGTCGGCGATGCGCTCACAGGCGTATTCGGTCCTGGGCACGATCGAATACAACAAGGGCGACTTTGCTGCCGCTCAAGACAATCTTCAGAAATCGATCGATGCCTTCCCCTCGGTGCCGGATCAGGTCGTGGTGTTGCGCCTTGCGCTGGCACTCGACAAGCAAGGCAAATATCCCGATGCTCTCAAGGTGGCGAACCGGGCCGTCGAGTTGAGCCAGGAGGGATCGCAGATCGGCACATTAGCGCGGCGCGAGCGGGACCGTCTGCAGCAGCTGACGGGAGCGTCCGCCGCCCCGGCGACGCCGGCCCAACCGCCCAAGAACTAGTAGCGCCGCTGGACGGCGATGCAATTCCTTTATGAAGCCTCGCGACATCAGCACGCTGGAGGAAAGCCTCGGGTACACCTTCCAGCGCCAGGACCTTATCGAACAGGCTCTCACTCACAGTTCGCAGGCGCGTGAACTGGAAGCCATGGGCGGAACGGGCCCGCTCATGCGCCGGGGCGACAACGAGCAGTTGGAGTTCCTCGGCGATGCGGTCCTTGGGCTGGTGACGAGTGAAGCCCTCTTCCATCGGTTTCCCGAATTTCAGGAGGGACATCTCTCCAAACTTCGCGCCCACCTGGTAGGACAACGCCACCTCCTGCGCGCGGCGGAGCAGTTGCAGATCGGCCACTACTTGCGCCTGGGCCGCGGCGAAGAGAAGAGCGGAGGGCGCAGCAAGGCCACGCTGCTCGTCGACGCGCTCGAAGCGATTGTGGCCGCCGTGTACCTGGATGGCGGGTGGGCTGTGGCTCGGGACTTCATCCTGCGAACCATCGTGGAACCTGAATTGGCGAACATGAAGCTGGAAAGCAGCTCCATGCCGGTCATGGACTTCAAATCGGCGCTGCAGGAGAAATTGCAGGCCGGGGGCATGAAGCAGCCGGTTTATACTCTCGTCAAAGAAGAGGGCCCCGAACACAAGAAGACGTTCACGGTCGAAGTGCGCCTGCCGGAGCCGGAGGTTGCGGACTTCGTCGCTCGCGCCCAGGGCTCGACCAAGAAGCGCGCAGAGCAGGAGGCGGCACGCCAGATCCTCGAGCACCTGTCCAGCCTGCCTCAGGGGACACTCGTGCGCGTGGCCAAGGATGGGGGAGCTCCGTAGTCCATGTCCTGGAGCCAGAGGATTTCGGTAAGTGATTGGCCCGCTACGATCCAATCGGTGGCGGGGACGGTGATTGTGGCGATCTTCGCCGTCACGTTTGTCGTGCAGGCCTTCACCATCCCGTCGGAATCGATGGAGAAGACGCTGCTGATCGGCGATTACCTGCTGGTGGACAAGTTCTGCTACGGGGAAAGCGGATTTTGGAACCTGATTCTGCCGTACCGCAAGATTCGGCGCGGCGACATCGTTGTATTCCATTACCCGGTCAATCCGTCCCAACACTTTGTGAAACGGGTCGTGGCGCTGCCGGGAGATCGCCTTCGCCTGATCAACAAACAGGTGTATATCAACGGCGCACCCCTGGCGGAGCCCTATGTACAATACATCGCGTCCGACCGGGAACCTTACCGCGACGATTTTCCGCGCACCGACGCGGCTGTGCCTGACGTCACTGCCGGATGGTGGCGCGAGATGCGGACCCTGGTGGAAGACCGGCAACTGATCATTCCCGAAGGCAACTACTTCGTGCTGGGCGATAACCGGGATGACAGCAAGGACAGCCGTTACTGGGGATTCGTTCCGCGCGAAAGCATCATTGGCCGGCCGCTGTTGATTTACTGGTCAGCCAGCAACCTGAACAATGACCTGCCGACGTCGCCGACCGTGGGTGATAGACTTTATCACCTCGCTTACGCGATCACGCACGTGTTCCAAATTACGCGCTGGGAGCGCACATTCCGGCGGGTGAAATAGGTAAAATCCAGATTCGCAACGGATAACCAACGTGTCCAAGAAGGAAAAGGAACAAGGGCAGCCGAAGGAAGAGAAGCCGCGCGAGACAACGGTGGAGTTCCTGGCCTCGCTGGCGGGAGTGCTGGTCACGGGGCTGTTCATCATCACGTTTATTCTGCAGGCATTTGAAATCCCCTCAGGCTCGATGGAGAAGACGCTGCTCATCGGCGATCACCTGTTCGTGAACCGTGTGCAGTTCGCGCCGCGGACCGGCTGGATGGGCAAGCTCATGCCCTACCGCGACATCCGGCGAGACGAGATTGCGGTATTTCTCTCTCCCGAACAGCCGGGTCTGTTTCTCGTCAAGCGGATCATCGGGGTTCCTGGCGACCGGATTCACCTGCGTAACGGGGTGGTGTACCGCAACGGCCAGAGGCTTGAAGAGCCCTATGTCATCCACAAGCACAACAATTCCAATCCTTATGTAGACAATTTCCCAGAGGTCCCTCCATCGGAGAATTTTGGGGTAAGGAACGAGAAGTGGGAAGATGAACTCCGCTCGCACATTCAGGGCGACGACATCGTGGTGCCTCCGAACAGCTATTTTGCGATGGGCGACAACCGGGACGAGAGCTACGACAGCCGTTTCTGGGGCTTCATTCCGCAGGCGAATGTGATCGGCCGCCCGATGTTTATCTACTGGTCCTTTGAAACTCCGCGCAATCAGTATGAAATGCGCAGCTGGAGCGACCGGATTAGTTTTGTGGGACACATCATCCTGCACTTCTTCGACAAGACGGTTTGGTCTCGCACTCTCAAGGTCGTGCGGTGAGATTTCTGCGTTCCAAGCGCGGAATCGCCGCGCTGGCGGCGCTGCTGCTGATCCTATTTCTGTATCGTCCGGGAGCGTATCGCCTGCGCACCCGGATTGCCGGTGCGATCGGCGCGGCGATCGGGCGTACCGTCACGATCGACAATGTGCGCGTGCGGCTCCTGCCGCGCCCGGGATTCGACCTGGAAGGGCTTGTCATCGCCGACGATCCGGAATTCAGCACCGAACCGATGGTGCGGGCGCAGGACGTTTCCGCTGCGATCCGCCTTCGTTCGCTATTGCGCGGCCGCCTGGAAATTGCGAACCTGAGCGCGACAGAACCGAGCATTAACCTGGTGCGAAACGACCAGGGGCGCTGGAATCTGGCGAACCTCCTCGAAAGAAGCACCCACATCGGGACCGCGCCGACCGGGAAGAACGTCTCGTCCAGCCGGCCTGCGTTTCCCTATCTTGAGGCGAGTCACGCCCGCATCAACTTCAAGCTCGGACAGGAGAAGAAGGCGTGGGCTTTGACCGATGCCGACGTCGCGCTCTGGCAGGAATCGGAAGATAGCTGGGGAGCGCGCATGGCGGCTCAGCCAACTCGTACGGACGTGAACCTCACCGATATGGGGCTGATCCGGATCAACGCAACCTGGCAACGCGGACAGGCCGCGTCAGGCTTGCCGCTGCAGATGACCGTGGGTTGGAGCAAGGGTCAACTGGGACAGATCACGAAACTGTTCAGCGGACGTGATCGCGGATGGCGCGGCGATGTGAGCTTCACCGCAAACCTTGCGGGTCCGCCCAACGCGCTCCAGATTCAGAGCCAAGGCGAGATCGACAACTTTCGCCGCTTCGACATCATGAACGGCGCAAGCGTCCGCCTCTCGACGGCATGCTCGGGTACCTATGACGCAGTGGAACACACGCTGGACAAGATGTCGTGTGAGTCGCCTGTAGCGGGAGGGTCGATTCGTCTCAGCGGCCAACTGGGGCCGATCCAGGCAGGTGCCCGTTACGATATGAAGCTCGTAGTCGACAAGGTGCCCCTGGCCTCTGTCGTGCCGTTGGTGCGACAAGCCAAGAGAGGCCTGCCGGAGGATCTTGTTGCGACGGGGCATCTCGCGGCCGAATTTCACGCCGCCCGTTCCAGCGCCGGAGCGCGATGGGATGGCAAAGGAACGATCAGCGGTGCCCGGCTCTCTGCCAACGCGGGACGTGATCAGATATCCCTCGGCGACATTCCCATTGCGCTGAGCGACGGCGCGGCCAGGAGCCGCGGTTCGAGACGCGATGCACGACCAAAGCCTGGTGAGCCTTCGGGGCCTCATCTTGTCATAGGGTCATTTCCGCTCGTCCTGGCGGCCGGCACGCCCGCCGCTGCGGGAGGCTGGTTCACGCCGGCCGACTATCGCCTGTTCCTGCGCGGTGAGACGGAGATCAAGAATCTCTATCGGCTTGCCAACATCGTGGGAGTTCCCGGCTTCCGGCCCCTGGCCGACGGTTCGGCAAAGGTCGACGTCAGCCTATCGGGTTCGTGGCAGGGATTCGAAGCGCCCGCAATCACGGGCACGGCCCAACTGCACAACGTGCGAACCGGGATGCGCGGATTGAATCCGGCAATCGAAATTGCCACGGCAACCGTCACACTCGATTCAGAAACGGTGGCACTGGATCGGCTCTCAGCCCAGATGGGAGAATCCCATTGGACGGGCAGCATACGGCTGCCTCGTCACTGCGCTCCGGGGAGCTGCGTGTGGCTGGCCGACCTTGCCGCGGACCGAATGTCCACGGCCGGTCTGGCCGAGTGGTTTACTCCACACCCGGTCAAGCGTCCCTGGTACCGAATTCTGTCGTCGAATGAATCCCAGGGGAAATCACCATTGGCGTCGATTCGAGCCGTGGGCAAGCTGCACGTCAATCGCTTCAGCATCAAGAAAGTTGACGCCACGCAGATTGTGGCACATGTCGAACTTGATCGCGGCAAGGTGACGCTCCGCGACCTGCACGCGGACTTGTTGCAAGGCACGCACCAGGGCCTTTGGGTCATCGACGCAACGACGCAGCCGCTCCGCTACCAGGTGACGGGAATCTTGCAGAATATTTCGCTGGCACAGGTAGGTGCCGTAATGAACGATTCCTGGATCACTGGAACCGTCGACTCCAGGATTGACCTCACGGCAGCCGGTTCCACGTTCCCCGAACTTCTTGCACATGCCGACGGCCAGCTGAAATTCGCGATGCAAAACGGAGCCTTCAACCACATGGGGTTGCCGGACGCGGCAAAGCCCTTCCCGGTCCACCTATTTGCCGGCCGAGTACAGATAAAAGACGGCACCTGGAACCTGAACGCAGGCAGAATCGAGTCGCATGACGGCATCTATCAGATCAGCGGCACGGCTTCTCCGGCAAGCGGACTCAGCCTGGTCCTGACGCGGGGCGACGAACAATCGTGGAACGTCACGGGGACCTTGCTGAAACCGCGCCTGACGCGTGCCGCACGCACAGAAGCGCGAACGGTGATCAAGCCGTAGCTCAGGTCTCAGGTGACAGGTTTCGGGTTCAAAACTCTCCTCACGGCGCTCCTGGTGGTCATGGGAATCGCCCACGCCGCCGGCGCTCCGCCAGATCTCGCTGCGAGCGCGGAGCGAAAATTTCGATATCTCGATCAGAACGCTCAACGCGAGCATCCCGATCCCCGACCAATAGAACTCACTGAAGCGGAAGTCAACGCTTATCTCGCGTCGGGAAAAGTCCGGCTACCCGCCGGGGTCGAGTCACTGCGCCTTGCCGGGACTCCTGGGGTGATCGCCGCACATTGCCGCATCGACTTCGACCGGGTGCGGGCCGGGCGTCCCAGTTCGAGTCCTTTATTGCAACTCTTTTCAGGCGTGCACGAGGTTGAGGTGGAAGCACAGGCAGCAGGATCGAATCACCAGGGCCGGGTTCACGTGAATTCGCTTGCTATCGACGGAATCGAGGTGCCTCGCTTCCTGCTGCAACTGTTCGTCGAAAGATTTGTGACGCCGCGCTACCCTGGGGTCGGGCTCGATTCCACTTTCACGCTTCCCGACAAGATCGATGAGGCGACCGTGGGACAGCACGAATTGACCGTCGTACAAAAATGACTGAGCGCGGCCGGAACCAAATCATGGATGTTTCGACGAATCCGTCACGGAGCGGGAGTCTGCACCAGTGGCCATGTTTGTGCCGCGCGGGCGGCCCATCAGAATGCCCAATCCGACCCACAATCCAAGCGCCAGCCATTCCCAGCCGCCGAAGTGCCCGGGCACGAAGAAAAGAATCTTCATCAGGGCCATCGCCAGCGCCACCAGCAATCCCAGCCAGGCCACAGCGCTTTCAAAACGGCCAGGCCGCATGCAGAGGTACGCGCCACAGGCGGCAAACCATCCTGTCGCCGAAGCCATTGAACCCACTTCCGAGATGGGGACCAGAATCGCGCTCCCCAGGAACATGCACAGCCCGGTTGCGACGCCAACCCACAGTACCGCCGCTGCAGGCGTCAGGTTGACGGGATGCACGGCGCCGAGTCGCGTATCGACGAGGCCGCGGCGGCCCATCGCAAATAAGAGCCGGCTGGCGGCTACGAAGTTCCCATTGAAGACCTTGAACAGCGACAGCAGCGCGGAAGCAAGGATGATACTGACGATCCAACGGCTGCCCATGGCCTGCTCGAAGGCAACCGCCGTCATGAACGGAGCGTTCGTCAGTTGATGCCATGGCGCCACATATCCGACAGCCGCGATCACGATGATGTAAAAGACAAATCCGACGACGATTGCCGCCGCGATCGCACGGAAATATCCGCGCGACCGGAATTCGGGATTTGCCTCTTCGGCCGCTTTGGTTACCGATTCGTAGCCGGTCATGAAATACGGAACGATCTGCAATACGAGCAGAACCGAAACCAGCGGCGTATGCGTAAACAGCGGCGGGAAGTTGGCGGTCGCGCCACGGGTTACGCCGATTGCTACAAAGATCACGAACAGCGTCAGCGTTCCGAATGTCGTCCAATTCTGGAACGTCGCACTCAGGCGGATGCCGCGATAGTTCAGGAGGGTAAGCAGCGCCGTCAGCGCGAGGCCGATAGCCAGGTGCGGCAGATACACGGGCTTACCGGCAACGCGGTACAGCTCCACTGAATTGAGCGCGGGGAAAATGTAGCCCGCGATGCGCCCGACCGCGACCGCTTCCCACGGGCAGACAATGAAATAGGCCAGCATCATCATCCACCCGGTGAAGGAGCTGACTGCCTGAGGAAAGACGCGCGCCGTGTAAGCCACTTCGGCGGACGCGTCGGGCATTGCCGTCACCAGCTTGCCGTAGACATAGCCGATCGGCAGCAGCAGAACTCCCCCTATAGCAAAGCCAAGAATCGCACCGAGTGTCCCACCACGAGTGAGCCAGTCGTCCATGACGACGAGCCAGCCGACGCCGACCATCGCGCCCCATCCCAGCGAGAAGTAGTCCGTGACACGCAGTTTTCGGGCGAGGTGGGTCATGGGTGGCCATCACAGGGGAGTGAAACACGGGTGGGATTACGGCAGATGGCTTCGTTCAGATGCTCGACTGGCGCAATCAGGCTCCCGGCCAGTCTCCCAGGCTTCATGGGCGCGCATTATAAAGCATCGCGCCCATTGCCTCAGGCGACCGCGTAACGCGGCCGTTCACCCAGCGCCTGCAGGATGCAGAGCGCCTCTTCCAGGGAGGAGATTTCAAACACCGACGTCAAGTGAGTCGCTTCGAGCAGCCTCAGCACGAAGGGGGAGGGATCCACCAGCTTCATCTGCACCGAGTACTGCCGCGACCAACGGCGGATCAGCAGCAACGTTCCCAAACCGCCCGCATCAATCTGTTCGACCTCAGAGAGGTCGACGATCAGGATCCGGGCCTGCTCGAACTGCTCCACCTGGCGGCGAAACTCCTCCAAGGGTGTCCCGCGAACCATGCGGCCCGCGCAGTGCACCACCGCCACACCACTCTGATACTCGACTTGGAATCGCAGCTCCATCTCTTTATTCATACGAACCAGCCCCGGAAAAGTTCCTTGCCGTTGCTTCAATCTTTAGACGAAGACAGAGGACAAAGGTCATCGGGAGTGCAAGTCCCAGACGCTTAAATGGTTAGATGCGACCGCCAAATCTCTTCGTCGGGAATAGTTTGTGCTGCGGCAGTCGGCTCGCGTCTCACCATCATCGGTCGCAAGGGAAATTCGAGCCGCGGGACCGCCCTTCTTACGCGTGCACCTGTTCCTGCACGACAATGTTGGGCATGAGGGAAATCGTGCACGACAAGGATCGCGAGACCAGGCAAATCCGCTCGGCCTTCTCAAGAAGGCGTCCCATGCGTTCGCGCTCTTCTGCTTTGCCCATCGCCACGGTCGGACGCAACACTATGGTTGTGAATCGGAACCCGCCTTCCTGCTTTTCGATCGTGCCGTCCACCACCAGCTCGAGCGCGTGGAATTCGGCCTTGGATGCTTCTGCGACGGAACGGAGCGTCGCTACATAACAAGTTGCCACGGCTGCCAGGAGCAGATGTTCGGGGGTCCATAGCCCGGGTTCGCCGCCGAACTCGGGAGGCGAAGCAAAGTTGATCGTGCGGGGGATGCCGTCACCGTCTACGATGCCACGTTTATGTTCAGTCCAGCGAGCGGTGGTGCGATAGGAATAGGTACTAGCCATGGACTCACCTCTTGCGTCCACGCTAGCAAGGGAAGACACACCGGGCAGTGAGCACGGTCACCCGGCCTGGTGACCGTGCGCCCGAACTGCCGATCCCCATGACTTCCTAGGGCTTGCCGGGCTTCGTCCCGAGCGGCAACACCGCCATATTCTCGGCCTTCCAACGCATGGCAGCGGTGATGCGGGTGCGCCCGCTGGGATGATCGAAGAAGATCATCTCCTCCAGGGGGCTGGGGTCGAGTTTGCGGTAATCCCCAAGCTTCAGATCCACCAGAGCTTCGCCGTCGGGCTGGCGCGCGGCGTCAAGGCCAAAGATGTCCGCTTCATACTCCTGCAAGCGGATCCAGCTATTCGTGACCGGTGTCAGGACAAAGAAATACAGCGAGAGCAGGAGCACCGCGAGCGGCAAGCCGGCCACATCCGTGATCGCTCGCACACCCCATTTCTCGCCCCAGCGGGCCAAGCCCCAGTTCATCCCCCAGTTGAGGAAGGCGAAAGCAACTACATAGAGAATGCCGAAGAACAACAAGTCTTTGTAGGAGTGGTGAAGCACATAATGTCCCATCTCGTGCCCCATCACGGACTGGATCTCTTCCGGCGTGCAGCGGTTCAGCAGGTTGTCGTTGAGGACGATGCGTTCTGTACCGAGAAATCCGGCGACGTGAGCGCTGATGCGCGTGGACTGCCGGGAGGCGTCTTCCTCATAAACTTCGGTGACCGGAATCCCGTTTGCCCGCGCCATACTGAGGATCTCCTCCTTTACCTGGGGGTTTTCCAGCTTCTTGTAGGTATTGAACAGGGGCGCAATATAGACCGGGCTAATCACAAAGGCGACGGCAGTGAGAAGGACGGCAGCAACGGCGCCCCACACCCACCAGCTTCTTCCCAGCCAGCGAGCGATCCAATAAAGCAAAACGAGCGCAATGCCACCGAGAACGGCGTTCGCGGCGAGTGCCACCAACTGGTCGCGCATCCAGGGGCCGAAGGTCTGTGTCGCCAGACCATACTTGTGCTCGCGGACAAAGCCCTCGTACACCGTCATGGGAAAGGCAACGACGCTGGTAAAAACCAGAAACTGCACGAAGTACACCAAGTCCTGAATACCGCGCCAGGATGAGATGCGCCCAGCCCAGTCTCGCATGCGAGACGAGAGACGCGTGTGCAGCAGGAAGACGGCAATCATTGCGCCGATCAGGAAGTCCCAGAGTTGCAGCCAATAGCCCCCTTCGAAATATGCATCGGAGCGGGCTTTTTTGTCGGGAGGGACGGTGGCCAGATAAGCATCGACCGCAGCCTTTACATCAAACGCGGGCGCGGACGGAGGAGCGGTGAAGTTCGACGCAGGAACCGGGGCGGGACTCGCAGGCTGCGGATCCGCCCAGACGAACGACACGGACAGCAACAGGAACGTCAACCATGCAAGGTTGCGCAGCAGCATGAGGAAACCTCGGCACTGATGAATTGTCTGATAGCGCGCATTGTACGGAAGGGGGGCGAGAAGTCAAAGTCCCGCTTCAATGCGGGAACGCGGATCGAGCACGTCGCGCAGAGCGTCGCCAATGAAGTTGAAGGCCAGCACCGCGAGCATCACGGTCACAGCTGGGAACAATACCAAGTGCGGCGAGTCAAATAAGTGCGAGCGCGCGTCGTTGAGCATCGATCCCCAACTGGCCGTCGGCGGAGGAACGCCCAGGCCCAAGAAACTCATCGTCGCCTCCGCCAGGATCGCGCCTGCCATGCCAATGGCCGCCTGCACAATCACCGGCTGAATAATGTTCGGCAGAATGTGGCGGAGGATGATCCGCAGGTCACTTGCGCCCAGCGAGCGAGCCGCCTCCACGAATTCTCGTTCGCGCACGGCGAGGACTTGCGCGCGTACCAGGCGGGCATATCCGACCCAACCTCCCAGCGAAAGCGCGAGCACAAGATTGAAGATTCCCGGCCCGCGGAAGGCGACAAACGCAATCGCAATGAGAATTCCGGGAAACGAAAGGAACGCATTCATCAGGACAATATTGACAAAGCGGTCGATGCGTCCGCCGTAGTAGCCGGCGAGCGACCCGACGATCAGGCCGAGCAGCAACGAACACGCGACCACGCTGCCGCCGACAAACATCGAGATTCGCGCGCCCCAGATCAAGCGGGAAACGATGTCACGGCCAAGTTCGTCGGTACCGGCAAAGTGTTGTGACGACGGCGACTGAAGGCGATTGGGAAGGTCGACATTGGCGGGGTCTTGCGGGGCGAGCCAGGGGGCGAGCAAGGCGCAAATGACGAAACCCGCAACCAACACCACGCCAATCGCCGCCAGCGGGTTGTAGCGGGCAAGACGGGGGAGCGAGATGGCGGTGGTGGACATTATTCGTTTCTCACGCCTCTGGCAGTTTCGACTGGATCATTGCCTGATCCTCGGATTCACCGCGGAATATAACAAATCTGTCAGGAAATTGATCGCCACATAGGTAAGCCCAATCGCCAGGATGCATCCCTGGACTAGATAGTAGTCACGATTCCCGATGGCCTGAATCGTGAGGCGCCCGATACCGGGCCAGGAGAAGATTGTCTCGGTCACGATGGCGCCAGCCAGCAGCGCGCCGAACTGCAGGCCGAGCACAGTCAGAATCGGGATCATCGCGTTGCGCAGAGCGTGACGATAGACGACTATCCGCTCCGGCAGGCCTTTCGCGCGCGCCGTGCGGATGTAGTCCTGGCCCAACTCTTCGAGCATGGATGTACGTACCATCCGGGTCAGGATTGCCGCCAGCGCGCCGCCCATGGTAATCGCGGGCAAGACCAGATGAGCCAGTGTTCCTGAACCCGACACCGGCAGCCATCCGATCTTGATCGCAAACAGAAGGATCAACACCGGTCCGAGAGCGAAATTCGGGAACGACAAACCGAACAGGCTGACCACGCTGACTACTCGGTCATCCCAGCGATTGCGCCGCCGCGCCGAGCGGACACCGGCGGGGATCGCGAGCAGGATGGCCACGAGCATCGCCGCGACCGTCAATTGTGCGGTTGCTGGATAGCGCTTCATAATGAGGCTGGTCACGCCTTCGTTGAAGCGCAGGGATCTTCCCAGATCCCCGTGCAACACGCCCTTCCAGTAATTCCAATACTGCTGTCTTAGCGGTACGTCGAGCCCGTAGGCGTGGCGCATTGCCTGAATGTCTCCCGCAGCGGCCCCTTCGCCCAACATCTGTTGCACGGGATCTCCAGGCACGAAATGAATCAGCAGGAAGACTACCGACACCACTAGCCAGATGACCGGCAATGTGTACAGCAGCCGCGAGAGAATGGGGCGGAACATTCGGACGAGCTATTCTCTCAGTTCAGGCGGCGGGAGCAAAGCAGCTTGCCGAGTCCGCTTCGGCTACAATCAGTGCCCATTCGGAGGCTCCCGTGCGCGAGGTAGTTGCTTTCGTTTCGCTGCTTGCCCTGACCGTGCTGGCCGCTGCTCAGGCTACCAGTTCCCCTTCTCCGGAATACCAACCCGCAGGCGCGATCAGAGATTACTTTCTCGGCGCGTGGAAGCTGGTCTCGACTGAGCTTCGATATCCTGACGGCCACACGACTCCTTACCCGGATCTTGGACCAAATGCAACGGGCTTTCTCCTGTACACGCCATCCGGCCACATGTGCGCGGAACTGATGAAGCCGTCGCGTCCGAAGTGGGCCAACGGTGAATTCCCGACCGCGGCCGAGGCCGCAAGCGCGCTCGACGGGTTCAACTCGTATTGCGGCACTTTTGAAGTTCGCGAGAAGGAACGAACAATGATCCACCGCCCCGAAACGGCATGGAGTCCGGGCTGGGTTGGCTCAGAGCAGACGCGTCCGTATCATCTGGTCAGCCAGGATCGCTTCTTCTTTCGTGGCGAGGATGCAGTCGATCAGAAGGACGGGACAAGGACGTTGATCACGTGGACCATTACATGGGAGCGTCTGCCGGCGAAATAGTCAGCTTCTCGGCCAGTTGTTTGCCAGGCGGCACGGGCTCGATCCTCACCGCGGCCACCCGGTTCCCTTCCATCCTCTCAACGACATAACGCTTTGCTTCATGCTCGAACGCGTCGCCTTCGTGCGGAATTTTTTGCAGACGCGACAACACAAACCCTGCCAGCGTTTCGTAGCCCTCGTCCTGAGGAAGCGTCAATTCGTACTGGGCTTCCAAGTCGCGAATGTTGACTGACCCATCGAGCGACAGGGGCGCATTCGCATCGGCGACGCCCGGTTGCACGGCAGCGACGTCGAATTCGTCCTCCAGTTCCCCAACGAGTTGCTCGATAACGTCCTCAACACTGATCACGCCGGCCGTTGAGCCAAATTCATCCACGACAACCGCCAGGTGCCGCTTGCGCTGCTGGAATTCGGTGAGCAACTCCAGCAGGGATTTGGTCTCGGGCACAACCAGCACGTCGTGCATGATCTGGCTGATTTTCATGGTGGCGATGCGGTTCGCCGATGCCGGCGAGGAGCTCAGCGTGAGCCGGAAGCGCGTCCAGCGCATGACATCCTTGGCATAGAGGACGCCGACAATGTGCTCCGGGCCGCGCTGTGGGTCATACACGGGGATACGCGAGTGCTGATCTTCCACGACTCGCGAGAGCGCTTCGTCGAGATTCAAATCGGCGGGGAGCGAAAAGATACGCGTACGCGGCACCATGACCTGACGGGCCGCAATATTGTCCAGTTCCAGAGCGTTCAGCAGCATCTCTTCCTGGGCGGAGGAAAGCTGACCGGAATGGTGGGCTGCAGTGACAATCAGTTTGAGCTCGTCGGCGGAATGCACCGACCCGTGCCTGATTTCCCGGGTACCGAATATCCGCAGCACGGCTCCGGCAATTCGGTTCATGAATGTGATGACCGGTCCGGTTACCGTGAGGAACACGTCCATCGGGCCAGCCACCGCCAGCGCAATCCGTTCGGCCCGCTGCAGCGCCAGAGATTTCGGCACCAGTTCGCCGAGAATGACGTGCAGGCCGGTGATGAGGACGAAGGCGACTCCCACCGCGCAGACGTGGGAATAGAGGGCGGCGTAGGGGATGTGTCCGATCCAGCTCTCGAAGAGGCGCGCCAGGAGCGGCTCCCCCAACCAGCCCAGGGACAGGCTGGTGACGGTGATGCCCAGCTGGACACCATTGACAACCCGGCTGAGCTGCTGATGGAGCTTCAGGACCGTCCGGGCGCCAACCCGCCCAGCTTCAATGAGCTGCAGGATTCGGGTCTCGCGCACGCTGACCAGCGAGAATTCGGCCGCAGCGAAGAAAGCATTGGCTGCCACAATGAGCAGGATGAGAAACACCCGCAGCAGCACGTAGGCAATCATGGAACGCTAATTTTAACATTTTAAAGGGGCTAGACTCGATCTCGGACTCAAGGGTCTTAGCCTACAGAACCCTGCGTTCCGGAACATCCAATTGCGACAAGACCCACTGGCCAGGCCCTCAAACTTGGGGTCCGTGGCCGCTATCTTTTTTCCCGTCAGGCGGTCTAACTCTTGGTTCCTGCAAAGCTTTCTTCAACATAGATTTTCAAGGAACTAATCACTGACACACCTCGTAATACAGGGTGAAGCTCAAGATGTTCCACGTTTCAGATTTCCAGGTAGGAGGCGGTTGTGAACGGTAACGGAAACGGCAAGAAGAAGCGGCGCAAAAGAATTATCTACGGCTCGATCGCAGCCCTCGTGCTCCTGGTCATCGTCGGTGGCGTATACGCAGCCAGCAGCGGTGGGACCAAAATCGATCCTTCCAAGCTGGCGAAGGTGGAAAAGGGAGATCTCGCCAAGAGCGTGGTAGCTACCGGGAAGATCGAACCGATCACTAAGGTTGAGATCAAATCGAAGGCCAGCGGCATCGTGAAGAAGCTTTATGTCGAGTATGGCGACAAGGTCAAAAAGGGCCAACTGCTTGCCGAACTGGACAAGGAAGAGATCCAGGCTCGCGTGGATCAGGCTCGCGCGCAGTTGGAAGCGTCGACCGCCAGCCTGAACGGCACGCGCGCCGACTTCGACCGCGCCAAGGTAGATGCTGAAGGTCCAGATGTGCCGCTCCTCAAGCGCGCCTATGACCGTGCCAAGGGCATGGCCAAAGAAGGAGTCGTTTCCGCCTCCGCGCTCGATGATGCTCAGAAGAACTACGAAATGTCGTTGAACAAGCAAAACGTGGCCAAAGCGCAGGTGCAGGTGCTGCAGGCCAAGATCGGTCAGGCTCAGGCGCAGGTGGCGCAGGATCGCGCCAATCTGAAGCAGCTGGAGGAGCAGCTCGGCTACACCAGCATCACTTCGCCGATCGATGGAATCGTTCTTTCGCGCGATGTGGAAGTGGGTGACGCCGTCAGCTCCATCCTGGTGCTCGGTTCTTCCGCGACACTCGTCATGACGCTCGGCGACACCAGCGAAGTGTACGTCAAGGGCAAAGTCGACGAGAGCGACATCGGCAAGGTGTACATGGGACAGCCCGCCCGCATCAAGGTTGAGTCCTACAAAGACAAGACTTTCACGGGCAAGGTCAACAAGATCTCGCCGATGGGCGTGGAGAAGGACAACGTCACGACGTTCGAAGTGCGTGTCTCGATCACCAACCCCGAGGGTGTGCTGAAGGCCGCCATGACCGCCAATGCCGAGATCATTCTGGAAGAGCACAAGGGCGTGCTGCAAATTCCGGAAGGTGCCATCATCTACGACAAAGACAAAAAGGCATCCGTTGAAGTTCCAGACTCCAAGGGTAAAGAAGGCAAGAAAAAAGTTGCCGTCAATATCGGGATTTCCAACGGCGCCAAGACCGAACTGCTGGGCGGTCTGAAGGAAGGCGATCAGGTGGTGCTGCAGTAAGAACATCAAGGTCTCAGGTGTTAGGTCTCAGGTGTCAGGAAAACCAACTTCACGAATGAATCCTGGAGCCTGAGGCCTGACACCAGACACCTGAAACCTGGTTCTCATGACCTTCTCCGAAATATTCCGCCAGGCTTTCGCGACCTTCCAGGCGCACAAGATGCGCACCTTCCTGACGATGTTCGGCATTGTGTGGGGAATCGCATCGGTGATCCTGCTGGTCGGGCTGGGACGCGGCTTCGTTGTGGATCAGAAGAAGCACATGGAGACCCTGGGCAAAGACCTGGTCATCGTCTGGGGCGGCCGGACGAGCGCTCAAGCGGGGGGACTGGCGGCGGGTCGCGAAATCCGGCTCACGATTGAGGACGCTCGCCTGATTCGCAACGAGTGCTATCTCATCAAGAACGTCAGCCCAGAACTGCAACGGTACGTTCCACAGGTCAGTCCCTTCAACTCGGCGAATCGTGCAGTGATTGGAGTCTGGCCGGCGTTTCAGGAGTTTCGATCTCTGATCGTCGAATCGGGCCGTTTGATCACCGACGAGGACGAGAACGAGAGCCGACGTGTCGTCGTCCTCGGCTCGGCCGCGAAGCAGCAACTATTCCCGGGACAACCGGCTGTCGGCTCGATGCTCTCGATCAAAGGTGTGCCCTATGCGGTCATTGGAGTCTTAAAGAAAAAAGATCAGAACTCCAACTACAGCGGGCCCGACAACGATTTCCTGTTCGCGCCGTACTCCTCCGTGGCGCGCGATTTCCCGCCAGAGAAGAAGCCTGGCATCGTCAAGGGTTACCTCGATGACATCGTCTTCCAGGTCGCCGACCCGACCACGCACGAGGATGCGGTCATGCAGGTGCGGCGCGCGCTGGGCCGTGTGCATCACTTCGAAGCAAAGGACGACAAGGACGCCCTTTTCATCTGGGACACCATGGACGGCGCGAAAATTCTGGCGCGCATCTTCGATGTGGTGACCCTCTTCTTCGGATGCGTCGCTCTGGTCACGCTATGTCTAGGCGGAATCGGGGTTATGAATATCATGCTCGTCTCGGTGACCGAGCGGACGCGTGAAATTGGCGTACGCAAAGCCATGGGCGCCACGCGTGACGACATCATGCGCCAGTTCTTTGCCGAATCGGCGCTGCTCACGGTTGTCAGCGGGGGCCTCGGTCTCGCGATCGGCGTGGGAATCTGCGTCCTTGCGGCCGAGGTGCCGTTGCCCGACTTTGTCCCGCACCCGATCGTTTCTGTAATCTCTGTCGTGGCTTCGATCTTTACTCTCTCGCTGATCACGTTCACCGCCGGCATGTACCCGGCGCAGCGTGCAGCCGAAATGGAACCGGTGGAGTCGCTTCGCTATGAATAATCTCTCGACAATTCGATCTCACGCTGTGCAGATGGTGTTGTTCCTGCTGATCACGTCCCTGGCGGGCTTCGCGTCCGTCGCTGGAACCTTCGATCGTTCGTTTCAGGTCAACGGGCCTGTAGATCTGGAGGTTCTTACGCGCTCGGGTGATATTACCGTCCGCAGCGGTCCGGCCGGCACCGTCACCATTCACGGCAAGATCCATGCCGGCTATTCCTGGTTCGAGAAGTCCTCGAAGGAAGATGTCCAGGAAGTGGAGAAGAATCCTCCCCTCCGGCAAAACGGAAACAGCATTCGCGTCGACTACGTCAACTACCGCAACATCTCGATCGACTACGACATTACCGTTCCGGAGAACACCTCGGTGCGTGGTCACAGCGGTAGCGGCAATCAGAGCGTGGAGGGAATCAAGGGGACGGTTGACCTCGAAGCCGGCTCAGGCGACATGGAACTGGCACGCCTGACCGGCGACCTCCGCTTCCAGACCGGCTCCGGCAATGTACGCGGCCGGGAACTGTCCGGCCCCGCGCACATCAAGGCCGGAAGTGGCGACATTGAAATTGAGGAAGTGGGAAAAGGTGATATCGACGTCCGCACCGGCTCCGGCAATATCACCGTGCGCGGAGTAAATGGCGGGTTGCGAGCCGAAGCGGGTAGCGGAGACATCCGTGGAGACGGCTCCCCCATCAACTTGTGGAGCATCCGCACAGGTTCCGGCAACGTTGACCTGCGCGTGCCCTCGGGATCCTCGTTCGATGTGGACATTTCGTCGAACTCGGGCACCGTCACCGTCGACCATCCTGTAACCACAACCGTGCAAGGACGCGTCCAGGAACGCAAAAGCGTAATCGGAAGAGTGCGCAACGGCGGTCCGACGATCTCGGTACACACCGGATCGGGAGATATCCATTTGGATTAGGTATCAGGTCTCGGGTGCCAGGTGTCAGGAACACCCGAGACATGAATCGGGATGTTCCTGACACCAGATACCTGACACCATGCTTCTGAAAGAACTGATCACGCAAGGCTGGCTGGCCCTGAACCGCAACCGCATGCGGTCGGTGCTGACGATGCTGGGTATTGTCTGGGGCTTGGCGTCGGTCGTGCTGCTGCTGGCTTACGGGCGCGGCCTGGGCGGCAGCGTGCTGCACGCTTTCATGAACATGGGCAACAATGTGATCGTCCTCTGGCCCGGCCAGACCAGCATGCAGGCCGGAGGTCAGCGCGCCGGCAAGCCCGTTATTTACGAGTATGCCGATGTCGAAGCGATCCGGGAAGAAGTTCCGCTCGTGCGCGCGGTCAGCGCGGAGGTGGACCGCGATTTCGGCTACAAGGTTGGCACACGCGTCGTCTCCATGAACACTCGTGGAGTCGAGCTGCCGTATGGCCAAATGCGCAAACTCGAAATCGAGGACGGCCGCTATTTCAATGAAAGCGACTTCCTGGATCATCACCGGGTCGTCATCCTGGGCTATAACGCGGCGAAACGAGCCTTCCAGGGGGCTCCGGCCGTGGGACAGCATGTCAATATCGGCGGCCTGGATTTCGAAGTCATTGGCGTGATGAAGAACAAGATTCAGGACTCGATGTATATGGGTCCCGACAACGAAAACGGATTCATTCCATTTCCGCTATTTCGGGACCTGAAGAACATCAAGGACCCGCAGATGATCATCTTTCAGCCGCAGGCCGCAGAGCTGAACAAGAAGGCCCTGGCTGCGGTACGCGAAGTCGTTGCCCGGCGGCACCACTTCGATCCCAAAGATGAGAAAGCCACTCCCGAGTGGGACACGATTGATACCGGGAAAATGATCACGGCGTTCTCGCTCGGTCTTCAGGCCGTGTTGGGTCTTATTGGAGCTTGTACACTCGCTGTCGGCGGCATCGGAGTCATGAACATCATGCTGGTGTCGGTGACGGAGCGCACGCGTGAGATCGGCTTGCGCAAGGCGGTCGGGGCCCGCCCACGGCATATCCTCGTCCAGTTTCTGCTCGAGGCTCTGGTACTGACCTTCTTCGGCGGCATTTTGGGCATACTCGTGGCATTGCTCCTGACGTGGGCCATTCCACCTATGCCTCTGTACAGTGAGTTCTACAAGACCGCCAATCACGAAGGCGACATCTTTCTCCGGCTTTCCACCGCCGTGGTGCTGGTCTCGTTCTTCCTGCTTTCCATGATTGGCATCGTCTCCGGCTTCTTCCCTGCCCTGAAGGCCTCGCGCATGAATCCGATCGAGGCGCTGCGCTACGAGTAAGGCAATTGTCGAGTTACCTATTTACGATTTACGATTGAACCGCTCTCAAATCGCGAGCAGCGTTGGTTTGAAATCGTCAATCGTACTTCGTCTATCGGAAATCCATGGCGCGCCCTATCATCACTCTCACTACGGATTTCGGAACGAACGATCATTTCGTCGGCACCATGAAAGGTGTGATCCTGGAAATGGTCCCCGACGCCCAGTTGATCGACATCAGCCACGCTGTCCAGCCTTTCGACGTATTGGACGGCGCACTTACGATCTCGCAGGCCTACCGGTACTTCCCCCCCGGAACCGTGCACGTGGTGGTGGTCGATCCGGGTGTGGGGACCGCGCGACGCCCGATCATCCTCACCGGCGATCGTCATCAGTTCGTCGCCCCCGACAATGGAGTGCTGTCCATGGTTTACGACGGGGAAGAGCGCCTGTCGGTCCGGCACGTCACGGCCGAACACTACTTTCTGCAGCCGCGCAGCAATACATTCCACGGGCGTGATATCTTCGCTCCGGTCGCGGCATACCTGGCCAAGGGAGTCGACCCGGCGCGATTTGGAGACGAGGTCACCGATTACGCGCGCTTTGCAGCACCGCGCCCGAAACCGATCGACGAGCACACGCTGCGGGGAGTGGTTCTAAAGGTCGACCGGTTCGGCAACCTCATCACCAACATCACGGCGCAGGACTTGCCGGCCCTTTTCGAAGCCAAGCCCCAAGCCTTCAAGATCACGCTCGGAAGGGGACAGGCCACCCGTTTGTGCACGAACTATGCTGAGGGCGGCCCCGGAGAGGCCTTTGCAATTCTCGGAAGTATGGGCTTCCTGGAAATCGCCACGAACCGTGGATCCGCGTTCCAGTTGCTGGGAGCCGGCAAAGGCAGCGAGGTCAACGTCGCGATCGGCGGATAGGCGAGCGGTATGGAAGGCGCGGCGGCCCCTGCCGCGCCGTCAGGCCCTGTGAAGTCTTCACAATTGCGGCTTGGATTCTGAGGGCGGAGGGGTAGGCGGTCCTCCCATCCCGTGATGGTGCATCATGCCCGGACCTGGCCCCGGACCCACGCCCATCATGTTCATGTGCTTCATCATCTGCTCCATGTGGCCGACCATCACGGTCCACAGGTCCACATTGCTCTGCCAGCGAGCTTTTTCGTTGGCGTCGCGGATCTTGGCGACGTTGGCTTTCATTTGCTCGAGCGCAGCCTTCATCTTATCCAGGTCGGCTTGCATCGCCGCGAGATGGCGTTTGTGCATCTCCACCATCTTCTGGTGCTCCTCAGGCGACATCACGACGCCAGTCGGCCCTTTGAGTGGTGGCGATGGTTTCGGCTCTTCCTGTGCCCATGCGAGCGAAAACAGAACGAGCAAGAGAGCCCACAAAAAGGACGCATATCGCATACGAATCTCCTTTTTGAATTGTGGCTCAGTATAGACCCAAAGCATACTAATCGCAGTGCTTCGAGTGGTTGTCGGTTTCGAAAGCTACTTGGGAGGCTGCAGCCTCATGGTTGCGAAAGGCTCGACATTTGGATCAGAGCATCTCTTCCGGGATGTCCGAAATCCTGTCTGTCGATTTGCCCTCAGGGGTCGGGTTGCCATACACCGACGGACTCAGAGATGCTTTGCCTTGGGATGGACGTATCGGTCCATCTCTCCCGTCCATTTGAGGAAACGCCACAGGTTATGGCGCTCGGTCCACAGGAATTCCCAGAATTCGAGGAATCCGATCTGGGTCATCTTGACGCCGGTATAGGTCTCGATGCGCCAAAGAAGATAGGGGCTGCGCCACGGGGCGATCCGGTGGCCTCGCGTGGAATTCCAGAGAAAGCGCAGGATGGGACGCATCGAGATCAGTATAGCGTCAGGTCCCGGATATCAGGTGTTAAGGATGAGGTTCTTTCGTCATGCGCTTCCGGAGGCCTGTTCCGTCAGCTCAGCTTTTTTAACCGCCTTAGCAACGACGTCGGATGGATCCCCAGCACATGAGCAGCCTGGGTCTTGTTATTGCCCGTCGCAGCGAGAACGAGCTGGATGTATTCGTCCTCGTATTCGCGCAAGGTCACGAATTGCTGGCCGGTGGGGGAAACATCGTAGCTGGAGACCGTCGCATCCTCCTTTGGCGCATCCCTATGTTCGCGAATTTCCTCCGGCAGATAGACGGCGTCGATATCGCCGTCCGGCGCCAGGATCATCGTCCGTTCAATCACGTTCTTCAACTCGCGGATGTTTCCCGGCCACGGATACTTCTGCAGCAATTCCGCAGCAGCTGGCGTAAACCCGGTGAACGATTTGTGCAATTCGCGGTTGAAGTGCTGCACCATGTCGAGGGCTAGGGGCACGATGTCCTCATTTCGTTCCCGCAGGGGCGGAATCAGGAGGGGTACCACGTTCAACCGGTAGTAGAGATCTTCCCGGAATTGGCCTTTGCTGACGGCTTCTTTCAGGTCGGCATTGGTCGCTGTCACTAGGCGCACGTTGACGGTAATGGCGCGCGTGCCGCCCAGCCGCATGAAGGTACCTTCCTCGAGCACGCGCAGCAGCTTCGCCTGCACGGCGGCTGACATGGTTCCGATTTCGTCCAGGAACAAAGTCCCGCCGTGCGCCCGCTCCAGCAGTCCTTCCTTGCGACGGCGGGCATCGGTAAAGGCTCCCGGCTCAAAGCCAAAGAGTTCGCTCTCGAGCAGATTCTCCGGCAGAGCCGCGCAATTCAGTTCCAGCAGCGGCTGGTTGGCTCGCGGGCTCGCATAGTGGATCGCACGCGCGAGCACCCCCTTCCCGGTTCCGCTTTCGCCCAGGATCAGGATGGTGGTGTGGTCGGCCTCCGCTGCCTTCTTGGCCACTTCGAGCATGGCGCGCATGCCCGGATTGCCGGTCACGACGCGGCCAAAATCATACTGGCCCTTGGCGCGTTCGACGTCGCCCCGCACGCGCACACGCAGAGCCAGCATCTCGCTGGCGCGACGCAGTGTCGCCATGAGATCAGCGAGATGGAAAGGCTTGATCAGATAGTCATGCGCACCGGCCTTCATCGCGTCGACGGCGCGATCCACCATGTGATACGCGCTCATCATGAGGATGATGGCCGCCGGATTGGACGCCTTCATGCGGCGCAGCACTTCCACTCCATCGATGCCCGGCAGAACAATGTCCAACAAGGTGAGATCCGGGCTCTCTTCGGCGAAGATCGTCAGCGCGTCCTCTCCGGAGGACGCGGTCAGCACTTCATAGCCTTCTTCCCGCAGTCCGCGAGAAATCGTCCGCAGGGTCAACTCTTCGTCATCCACGACCAGCACGCTATAAGGCATACGATGTCACACTACGACCTGCGATTGCTCGCTTTCTGAGTCCGGCTCTTGCTCAAGCCGCAATGGCAGAGTCAGGGTTACGGTTGTTCCACGGCCGATAATGCTATCGACCCGCATGTCGCCGCCATGGCTTCGGATATAGGCGTGGCTGATGCTGAGCCCAAGTCCGGTGCCCTTCCCGCGTTTCGTAGTGAAAAACGGTTCAAAAACGTGGGCCAGGACTTCGGCCGGCATCCCGGAACCGGTATCGTTTACGCGGATTTCTATACTGTCCACGTAGGTCAGCTTTGACGCAGAGACCGTGATGCGCCCGCCCTCCGGCGTCGCTTCTGCCGAGTTCAGTAGCAGGTTCATCAATACTTGCGAAAGTTGATTGGCGTCGGCGCGAATCGGAGGCAGGTCCGCGGGCACATCGTTCGTCAGATTCTTTCCCCGCAACATGGGCTGGTTTTCCAGGAACGCGATGGTGTCCGCCACCAGCCGCGCGAGGATAATCTTGCTCCACACCGGCGGCGACGGACGCGCATAGTTGACCAGGCCACGCAGTGTCGACGAAATGCGTTTGGCGCCGGCGATGCACTGCTCAATCTCGGCACGCTGCGCCGGGTCTTCGCATCCTTTCAACTCCAATTCGAGATGGGAGAGGATGCCAAGCAGCGGATTATTGATTTCGTGTGCCGCCCCCAACGCCAGTTGCGCCAAAGCCGAGTATTTCTCGTATTCCGAGAGCTGAGCTTCGAACTGCAACTTCTGACGGTTCAGTTCCCGCTCTTCATAAAGCCGGCGGAAAAGTTCTCCCTGAGCGGTGTCGCGTTGGCGCTCGAAGTCCGCCGCCCTCCTTTCCTTTTCTTTGAGCTGTTGCCGCAGGTGGCGGGACTTCCGCATGGAGATGGCGGCGAGAAGCAGAGCCGCAATCATCACCAGCGCGCTCGTTGCCCAGGCATAAGCCTGGCCAGAAGTCGTCAGCGCGAGAACCTCCAGGGCACACGACAGGTTTCCGCTCTGGATGTGCGGTGTCATCTGCTATCAGCTTGCGTCGGCGCGTGTTTCCCTGCAGTGATGGCAGTCACGTGCAGGGCGCACTGCGCTCACACGCTCGCACTCCGGGCAACACCACGGTAACCTCGCGCAACTGGTCGGTTATCAGTGAGATGACGGCCCTATGCTTAAATGTCTGCAGGTCGTGTTCTTCTGCCCGAGATGGCCATCAAAGATAAACAAGCACTCCCGGCAGCGGCCGGCTCGAGCCGCAACGTGATTCTGTGCCTGCTGCTGGTGGTTTGCGCACTCGCACTCTACAACGGCATCAACAAGAACGAGTTCGTCAACTACGATGACGACGTCTACATCACCGCGAACCGTCACGTCCAGTCGGGGCTGAGCTCCGGTACCTTCGGCTGGGCCTTCACCACCTTCGATGCTGCCAACTGGCATCCGCTGACCTGGATTTCACATGCACTCGATTGCCAGCTTTTCAAGCTGAACCCTGCCGGCCATCACTATGTGAATGTCCTGTTGCACAGCGTGAATGCAGTGCTGTTGTTCCTCATCCTGTTTGAGGCGACGAGCCGCATGTGGCCGTCGTTCATGGTAGCGGTCGTCTTTGCGATTCATCCGATCAATGTCGAATCCGTTGCCTGGGCCGCTGAACGCAAAAACGTTCTCAGCATGCTCTTCCTGTTGCTGGCGTTGTGGGCCTACCAGCGCTATGTGCGGAAGCCCAGCATCGCCAGCTACATGGTTGTGTTCGTCTTGTTTGCCTGCGGACTCATGTCCAAGCCGCAGGTGATCACGCTTCCTTTCCTGCTTCTGCTCTGGGATTTCTGGCCGCTGGGGCGATTGCGGTTCAGCCAATCTGAAGAAGCGCCCGCCGGTGCGCCTGCCCGATCCTTTGGGGCCCTCGTTCTGGAGAAGCTTCCGCTGTTCACGCTCTCCGCGTGCAGCGCCATCGTGACCATAGCGGCGCAACGATCCGGGGGAGCCGTGCGTTCGGTGATCGAATATCCGTTTGGCGTGCGCGTTGAGAATGCCGTCGCCGCCTACTTCGATTACATCGGACGAATGCTGTGGCCGCTGGGCCTCGCTCCGATGTATCCGCATCCCGGCGATTCACTTCTCGCGTGGCAGGTCGCCCTTGCTGCCGTGTTTGTCGCCGCCGTTACGGCGTTAGCCCTGACCTTCCGAAAGAAGCGCTATGTTGCGATGGGATGGCTGTGGTACCTGGGTTCGCTGGTTCCAATGATCGGCCTGGTACAAGTGGGACTGCAGGCGACCGCCGATCGTTACATGTACCTGCCGATGATCGGACTGTTGATCATCGTGTGCTGGTCGCTGGCTGACTGGGTGGGCGATCGCTATAGCCGCGCCGTGGCGATCGGAACTGTTGCGGGGCTCCTGCTTGGCGGTCTTGCCGTATTGACCGTGCGCCAGGTCGGCTACTGGCATGACAGTGAGGCACTGTGGAGCCGCGCCGTCGCCGTCACCAAAGACAATTTTGTCGCCCACGTGAATCTGGGCGAATCGTTTCTCAACCAGGAACGGACCGAGGAGGCCGCCGCTCAATTCCGCGCCGCAGTGCAAATCCGCCCGCGTGACCCTGCCGCTCATCTCAACCTTGGAACCTGCGAACGCCGCGGAAAGCGGTACGCCGCCGCCCTCCAGGAAGATCAAGTGGTCCTGCGGCTGACGTCGGACAAGAGTCTTCGCGTCTACGCGCTTGTCAACATGGGCACGGACTATCGCCACCTCGAGGATTACGCCAATGCCAGAGAGAGCTACGAGGAAGCCATCCGTCAGAACCCCGAGGCGGCTCGTGCTTTCATCGGGCTGGGACTCATCGCTGAAAAGACCGGAGATCCAGCCAGTGCCGTGAAGCAATACTCGCGCGCGGTAGAGCTGGAGCCCAGCGACGTCGGGTATCTGCTGCTGGCACAGGCGCTCGACAAGAACGGGCAACGGTCCGCCGCTCAGAGCGCAATCCATGAGGCTCAGCGCATCTCACCCGACTTCAGCCGCGCGCAACAAGCTGTGAGCGACCTGGCGGCCGAGTAGGCGATCTCACCGCGATGGCTCTTCCTGACAGGTGGTCCTAGCTTTTCTTCCCCGTGACGGCGAAGAACGCAGTGACTTCCTGCTCCACGTTCCTGCTGCCGCACTTCGGGCACTTGATTTTCGTATCGTGCTCTTTCAGGGTCAGGACCAACTCGAAGGGCTTGTGACAATCGTTGCAGATGTAGTCGTACACGGGCATGGGGAACCTCCCGTCAGGAATGCTTGAAGAGCATTGTAACGCGGAAGACCTGCGGATCACCGGCGGGGCACCGACCGTGCCCCGCCGGAAAAGGGGATTGGACTATTTCTTGACGACATCCACGCTGGCACGGGTATTTTCCCAGTCCATATGAAGTGCACACTTGCCTCCCGCCTGGTCGAACCCGATGGTGAAATTCTCGACCGGCGCGGCGGTTTTCGAGACACTCATCGGCACGCGGACCAGATCGTTGCTTTCACCGGGATAGTCCGTCCCCCACTCGCCGGTCTTCTTGCTGATCACCAGGGTCCACTTTGCGTCCTCGGGGATGGTAAAGAGCGTGTAACTACCCGCTGGCACGCTCTGGCCGCCGACGGAGACGTCCGCAGTTGTGACAAATGTTGTCGCCTCGTTGGCGCCGGTGCGCCAGATCTGCCCAAACGGAACGAGGCCGCCAAAAATCTTCCGGCCTTTCATGCGGGGGCTGGAGTAGTCGATCGTGATCGAAGCGCCACCGGCTGAACAGGTCGCGCTCGCCGGCGGACTGGGGCGCTTCGACTTGTCCTGCTGCGCCGCAGCAAGACTGGCGAAAACAAAGAGCAACAACACGAGAACACTGAACTTTTTCATGACGGATCCTCCTGGATAGCTATTCAGACGTACGCCTCCAGCAACCGTGAGCCTCGACTCACGATCGACTGATTGCGAAATTGACCGGGCTAAGCGCTAGAGAATTATACTCACTCCCCCGCTACAATCTCTTCATGGCTGTGTTTGACGACAAGCAGGAAGAACTCGAGCACTTCGAAACTCGCATGGGTGTTCCACGCGGCCGGCTCGCCGTCACCATGGATCTTGTAACCGATGCCATGGCCCTCATCGGACAGCACGGCGTCTACTGCCATAGCCAGCGCTGGCCCGGCAAGCCGGTTCTCGATATCCAGATGGTAATGAGGAACCTGGCGGGGGCAAAGGAATTGATCCAGAGCGTGATGGAAGAGCTCCGTTCCCGAACGTAACTTTCACTTCGCAACGTGACAAGGCAAAATCGGCAGTATGGAGCGCAAAGTATTTTGGACCGTCTTTGCAGGATTAGGCCTTTTGGCCGACTTCCTGCTGCCATTGTGGTGGGCACTGGCGGCGACAATCCCCATCTTCTACGTTGCGTGGTGGGTCGCCTATCGCAGTGACTGGTTCTAGACTCAGGGTCGCACGGTTACCATCACGACTCCGTGCGACGGCACCGTCGCGCTGAATTTCCCGGTGAACTTGCCCAGATCCTGGTGCTGCCACAAGTCGCGCACCGCTGCGCTCAAGCTTGCGGGGTATCCAATCGCCTCCCAGTTCGCGGTGACGCTCTGCTCGGCAGAGCCACGGTTGAACAGGATCACGGCGCGGCTTCCATCTTTCAGTTCTTTCGACCAGACTTCGCGGTCGCCGTCTTTCCATACGCGACGGCCCTGGCGGCCCAACGGATCCTGATCGATGGCGATCACTTCCTTGTTGGTCAGAATATCGCGAATTTCGGGACGCATGTTGCCGAGGTCATTGCCGGCCATCAGCGGCGCGGCAAGGATCGCCCAGAGACTGAAGTGGGAGCGATACTCGGTGTCGGTCATGCCACCGTTGCCGACTTCCAACATGTCAGGATCGTTCCAGTGCCCGGGCCCGGCGTAGGAGTAGAGATCGGCTTCCGCGTCTGCGATATCGACCACGCCGTAGCTGCAGCAATTGCCGGGATTCCATTCTTTCTTGCCTTCCCAGCGATCCTGAATGTCGCCGGTACTGCGCCACAGGTTGCCGCCCATTTCTTTTCCCCACAGCCAGGGCTGATGATTGCCCCACTCACAGATGCTCAGAACGATTGGCCGGCCCGACGCATCCAACGCAGCTCGCATATTGGCGTAGGACGCTTTCGTGTCCTGCGTCGTCGTGTTGCACCAGTCGTACTTGAGATAATCAACGCCCCACTCGGCATACTTCAGCGCGTCCTGATATTCGTGGCCAAGTCCACCCGGGCGCCCGGCGCAGGTCTTCAAGCCGGCGTCGGAGTAGATACCGAACTTGAGGCCGAGAGAGTGAACGTAGTCGGCGACGGCCTTGATGCCGCCGGGAAACCGCTGCGGATCGGCGACGATGTCGCCGAGCGAGTCTCGCCTCACCTGCCAGCAGTCGTCGATGACGATGTACTGATATCCGGCGTCTTTCATGCCCGACTTCACCATGGCATCAGCGGCCTGCTTGATGAGGGTTTCGCTGACATTGCAGGCAAACTTGTTCCAGGTGTTCCAGCCCATCGGCGGAGTGAGGGCGAGGTTGGCAGAAGTGGGGGACTGAGCGAAAAGTGATACAGCGGAAAGAAACATGGTCAACAAGAGGAGGATTGCTCGTCGCATGAATGTTCTCCAAAGAAATTCCGCTGCCATTTGTATCAAATGGATGTGCTTGTGCGAAAGGAGACAAGCACAGGCGGTGGTTGCCTGCAGTTTTGCTTCTTCGAAGTGCAGATCTACGCCAGCGTATACTTGCCGCGTTCCATCGTCTTTTGCGCGATCTGCTGGCGCAGCGCAATGGTGTTGAACGGTTCGTGTTTGGCCAAGCGACGCAGGATGGCCAGCTGAGTCCGCAGCATGTCGCCTTCGGCAACGTCGGCAATGACCTTCTTTGCTGCTGCTTCAACTTTCTCGAAAGCCTGGGTCAGGTACACCCGGGTCATGGCGATCGGCAGCGCGGCCGCGGTTTCGCCCTTCTGCTCGGCGATCTTCTGTGCGCGCAGGACGGCCGTCTCCATGGCGTAGATCTCGATGGTCATGTCGGCAATCGCACCCATGACTTCCTGCTGGTCCTGAATGGCCATCATGTACTTCTGGGTGGCCGCGCCTGCCACGAACAAGCCCAGTTTCTTGGCATTCGCAACCAGCTTGCGTTCGTCAGCCAGCAGGCCTTCAACCTCGTCGCCTGACGGTCCACTCATCACCTCGTCCATCAATTTCTTGATCGCAGCCATGAGCGGTAGTTGCCCTGACATCGCCCGCTTCAGCAGGAACCCAGTGATGATCAGGCGGTTGATTTCGTTTGTGCCCTCGAAGATACGGTTGATGCGCGCATCGCGATAGGCACGCTCCGCGGGATACTCTTCGACAAATCCGTAGCCACCGTAGATCTGCACCGTCTCGTCTACGACGTAGTCGATCATCTCCGATCCCCACACTTTGAGGATCGAGCACTCGACTGCGTATTCTTCAATCGCTTTGCGCGTTTCTTTGGCGGCTTCAGGACTCGCCTTGTCGATCGACGAGAGCAGATCGTCCATCATGCCAACCGTGCGGTAGACCAGCGACTCGCCCACGTAGATCAGGGTCGCCATGTTGGCGATTTTTTCGCGCACCAGCCCGAAGTCGGCGATGACCTTTCCGAATGCCTTGCGCTGCCTGGCATAGCCGACGGCGTTTTCAAGCGACACGCGCCCACCGCCGACGCACATGGCGCCCAGCTTGAAACGGCCGACGTTCAGGATGTTGAAAGCGATGACGTGTCCCTTGCCGATCTCGCCGAGCAAGTTCTCAACGGGCACATAGCAGTCGTTAAGAATGAGGGGGCACGTGGACGAACCGCGGATGCCCATCTTGTGCTCTTCGTTGCCGACAGAGAATCCGGGAAAATTCCGCTCTACGAGGAACGCTGAAAACTTTTCGCCGTCGATCTTGGCAAAAACAGTGAACAGATCGGCGAAGCCGGCGTTCGTGATCCACATCTTTTCGCCGTTCAGGATGTAGTGCTTGCCGTCGGGCGAAAGAATCGCTCGCGCCCGGCAATTCAATGCATCGGATCCGGACGAGGCTTCTGACAAGGCATAAGCGCCAACCATCTCTCCGGCCGCCAGCTTCGGCAGGTATTTCTTCTTCTGTTCTTCCGTTCCGAAATACACGATCGGCAACGTGCCGATGCCGCTGTGTCCGCCCCAGGTCGTAGCGAAGCCGGCATATTTGGCGATGTGGTCGGCGATGACCGCTGCCGTGACTTTGTCCATCTCCAGGCCGCCGTAAGCTTCAGGAATCTCGACGCCGCTTAAACCCAGATCGCCGGCCTTTTTCAGCAGGTCGCGGGTAACGGAGAAATCCTTGTGCTCGATCTTCTCCGCCTGCGGCAGAATCTCGTTGTTCGCGAACTCTTCCGTCGTCTGCCCGATCAATTGATGTTGTTCGGAGAAGTCTTCGGGAGTGAACACTTCGGCGGTCTGCCGCTCTTCGAGAAGAAAACTTCCGCCGAGAATCTTGGTCTTGGAAACTGCTGTGGTGGCCATGAATAGTCTGTCCTGACTCAGACGTTGCCGCAGTTACCTTCGAGTCCGCTGCGGCTACCTGCGGTATCAAAAAGTGTATAAGCTGAGGGTGCAATTTTCTACCTGAGGCGGAACGCGATGGTAACGGACAGTCACCTGCAACCGGCAACAATTTCGCCGCGCAAGCATAGATCCTGGCTGACCACAATGCTCGCCTTCTTCGCCGGAGCACTTGTGGCTGCGCTGGTTCTATTGTTTGTCCTGCGCACCTCGCAAAATGCCCTGTCTTCCTGGTGGCAGCGCACGACTCGTAGTGACCTAAGTCAGCCAACGGTTGTCGACCGTATCCAGAAGTTGCAGCGTCTCGAAACCGTCGTCTACACCATGGACAAGATTGTTACCGGCGAGAAGGAGAGTTCGATTCTCCCCAACTTTCTCGTGGGCGACCGGCTGCTGCTACTCGTCCACGGCGAAGTGATCGCAGGCATTGATTTCCAGAAACTCAAGGGCAGCGATGTGCAGGTCAGCGGCAAGAAAGTTCGCGTGCATCTGCCACAAGCCGAGCTTCTTGTCACGAAGCTCGACAGCAGTAAAACACGCGTCTACTCGCGGCAGACGGGCTGGCTCGTGCCGACCGATCCCAACCTTGAATCGCAGGTCCGCCAGGATGCCGAGATGGACCTGCGCCGATCAGCCCTCGCCGACGGCATTCTGCAAAAAGCCCAGGACAACGCCCGCTTCACCATCACCAGCCTGATGCAAAGCATGGGCTTCGAGGAGATTCAGTTCGACTAGCTACGGTGCCTGTGGCTTCGGCACAGGATAAATGCCCGAACGTCGCCGGCACTGATCGTACTGGTCTTTCAGCATCACGTAGCGATCCGTCTCCTGCCGATAGTTCATTTGCATTTCCGTGCATTTCTGATTCGTTGGATCACTGGCGCATGCTGACTGCTGGGCGGCGCCCGCCGAACGCAGCACCTTCTCCTGTCGCGCAAGCTGTTCCGCCAACTGCTGACAGGGATCGACCGATTCCGTCCTGCACGCTATTCCGTCCCAGCGTTCTCCCGGCAGGCAACTCGTGCTCCGGCTCTCGCAGCGGCGGGTCCTCGGATCCCAAGAGTCACCGGCGGCGCATTGCGGCTGAATCTCGCACGTGCTGCCGTTCCAATATCCCCCTTGCGGGCACTGGTTGACCGGAACACATTTGCCGGAACCGTCCCAGAAACTTCCTGCCGCGCACACCGGGCACACTTCCCCCACCTTGCAGCGCTTGGGCGGCTGAATCTTGGCGGAGAGGTCGGGCTCGGTGGCGCAGTCCTCTCCCTTCTTGCAGCGTTTTGGCGGTTGAACCTTCCCCTTTAGATCGCCGTCCGGATCTTTCTTCGGATGTCGCCAAAACAGGAAGAAATTCCTCTTCTCGTGTTCC
>DATIWL010000078.1:0-17627 GCA_035519435.1 Terriglobales bacterium | reverse complement strand
CATGCCAGCGAGGCCGTATCTGCTCGGGTGGCGACGGTCAGGAAGACCAACCAAACCGAGGCCCACTGTGTCCACCGATTCATCGAGTTCCTCCTTGAGACCTAGTCCTCACGGCACCCAAGTAGTTGGCGAATTACGGTGAGGACTCAACGGTTGACGAACATCGCATCCTACGAGCAGCAATATCGTCTTGCAAGGACCGGGATCACAGGCGTTTTGGGGGACTGCTGTGGGACAACAGGAGATTTCAGCTTCTCTGATTGCGTTCAAACCTCGGCTCCAGCGTTGCAGAGCACCCCTACTACCGGGACTGACTTATTCTCCTTTTGGGTGAACGAAAGAGAAGGCAAAGCCAGGCTTCTCAAGGCTCAGCATCTTCGCGATAACATGGCGGTGGTGTCCATCATCCGCTGCTTACCTTTCGCGAGACATCCCGCGTCTACGTTGATGTTCGAGGTCCCGCCTCGCGACTACTTGCGCAGAAAGGCGCTTCTGGTAATCTCCCAGCCATTCACCCCACGAGGGTGTCGACTGCCAGCACTCCGTTTTGCAGTAGACGCAATGCGGTCTCTCGGAAGTGGACTTCGTTGTGGAGCAGTTTCCACGAGTTTCCAAGATCCTGGACACTCAGCCAGAGCCGAGCGCCAACAACGTACTTTTGAATTCGTACGAAAGAGTTGACTCGCAGCAATCCCTGCCTGCGTGCCACTTTAATCTCGGGGTTCTGCCAGAGCAGGTGAATCCTCCCTTCGACACCCTCCAACAATAGATAAGGGCGGTCAGCGCCTTCCTCGTGTCCATGACCCAACACGCGGCCCTCCAGTACCGAAATCGCGGAAAGCGGCGTAACCTGCAAGGGTAGGCGTTCGTCCGAGACGAGAGCGGCATGGCGGGCAAGCATCTTCTGGCGGTCGGTTGTACGCTGCAGGGTGCGCAAGATATTTTCGAAGTCTCCTTGCACAAGCCACGCGTGCCGAGCGGTTCTCGCGGCGAGACCGATTTGCTCCAGCTTGGCGAGACGCGCCTGCACATGGTGCTCTTGGGCTCTGGCAAAGCCGTAGCGTAGGCCTACGGCCTTTGTCGTCACCAGAAAGCAATTTGCACCCGCACTGGAGCTACGCCTGATGATCCGATCGAGATTCGTGAATCGCAGTTGCTGAACCTCTCTGCGTTGTGCCTCCAGGGCATCGCGTTCCGTGCGGAAGCCCAATTCCTTCGTCGCCAGCTCTCCAGCATGCCGGCGAATCCCGTGCTGAAAGAGCTCGCGGGGAAGCCTGAGCGATGCGCCGCGCTCATCGATTCCACGGAGGGTGATGTGGACGTGTGGATGCTCGGTGTTGTGGTGGGTAACGGCAACCCATTCGAGTTTTGTGCTGAGGCTCCCTTCGATTCGTCGCATCAGGTCGCGAGTGAGCTTTTCGAGATCCATTCGCTCACCGAACTCTGGCGAAACTATGATCTTGAAGATCCGTTGATCCCCAGCGGATTGCCAGGATGCCAGCCGCCCCGCAACACCCACCGTGGCTTCGGTGGCGGAGAATCCAGCACCTTTGACGTTCTCGTTCTGCGTCGCACTCTCCCGAGCGATGTAGTATCCGTGAGCTTTCCACTGGCCGAGAGTCTTGTTGGCCGAATACGTCACGCGGACGGCAACGCACTGGTGAAACTTGGATGCGTGTGCCGATGGCATAGAGCCAGACCTGGTGCGCCTCCCGCGTCGGCCGGACATCCGGACGATGCGCAACAGACGCCGTAGCCCATTCGCGCATCTCCGGTCCGATCCGCCATTTGGCTCCTCTGGGCGGCCTGCCGCGGTCGCAATCGGAATGACCGTTCTGTGTCCTATTTTGCATCTGGTCCAAACGAGGTGCGTCGCACTTGCACCTGCCATTCACCTGCCGTTACCACTGAATCTTATGGAAAACACTGCGTTAAATGCCGTCCACTGCTCTCTATGTTGTTGAAGTTACGTGTTCATGCGGATTCGAATCCTATAGCGCCCACCATCTTGCTCCCGTGCAACGATCTTGCTCCGCTCTCCGAGTGCCTGATATCTCCGTCACTCCGGCGCTTTGCCGGTCCGTTCGATCTGGTACACGAAAAGCTGGCGCAGTGCCTCTTCCAGTTCTCTCATCTCGGCGCCAATTTCGAACGCGCGGCCGTTGACGAGCCGGCGCGCTCGACTGCAAACTTTGTCTCTTTGAGAGCAGCTGCGTAAGCGGACTTCCAACCCGTGGCCACGACCACACCTTGCGGGGCTGGCTGTGACAACCTGACGAGTCGTTGCCCAGCGCAGTCCGGAGAACAAGAATCGATCACGAACGGTGAGTCTTAAGCCTTTCGCGGACAGAAACGATACCTGGACTGGAAGTTAGTTCTCGGTCTGACTATCCCGCGAAGCGCAGCACGAGTCCGGGTGCCCATCAGTGACGGGACCGTGAAATTCATGCCGGTTGGGCCGCCAGTCGTCGAAGATGCGTCCCGAGCCGCTGTGCAACCCAGGCAGCCTTCCGGCACGTGACACCTGTCTTGACCTTGGGATCAATGGCGGATAGCCTTTTTGCTACGTCCCTTGCATGGAGCCCACGAACACTCCTGGCGGCCGTCCGGTAACTGATTCATCCATAAGCACTTCTGCGCTTACCCACAGTCAGGCATCGGCGCAACTTTCCGCCTCTGACGGGGTTCCAACTAGTGTGGGCACTGTGGCCATTGATCGCGGACTGCTGACTCTTGGCGGAACGCCGCAGACGGTCGAAGCGGATGCGGTGCACGGCGCGGCCACAGCTTGCTCCGATGCCGATGTAATGTTACGTGTCAAGACGGGTGACGAGTCTGCGTTTACGTTTCTGGTCGAGAAATATCGCCGCCAGATCGTGGGCTTCATGTATCGCATGTGTCATAACCCGGCAACGGCGGAAGAGTTGGCGCAGGAAGTCTTCCTGCGGGTGTATCGCTCTCGTGACAACTATCAGGCGAGCGCGAAGTTCAATACCTGGCTGTACCGGATTGCTACCAATCTCGCCGTCAATCATGCGCGGGACACGCGCCACGAAAGGCCGGAGAACGTACTTCGGCTGGATGAACCTGATCAGGAAACCGGCACAACACCCGACTTGACCGACGGTTCTCTGACGGCAGAGGAGCAGATGCTGCGCCGGGAGCGCCTGGCCGCCATCCGGCAAAAAGTGCAGCAATTGCCGGAACGGCAGCGGATGGCAGTTGTGCTGCACAAGTACCAGCAGATGGATTACCGGGAGATCGCCGAAGTCATGAAGCTCAGCGAATCGGCGACCAAGTCTCTGCTGTTTCGCGCTTACGAAACACTGCGCACGCAGCTGAGTGAATTTGTTGTGGCGAAGTAAGGGGAAGCTGTATGAACTGCAATGAAGTGCGAGAATTGCTACCGGACGTCGCAGCCGGGATGAATACGGCGGCCGGAGATGTACAGACGCATATCGCGTCCTGTTCAGCTTGTGCCGCCAAGCTGCAGGGTTTCCGGCAGACAATGATGTTGCTCGATGAGTGGCAGGCGCCGGAGCCGTCGCCCTATTTTGACACGCGCCTGGGCGCGCGTCTGCGTGAAGAAATGGGACGTCCGGCGGTAGGATGGTTGCACTGGCTGCGTCGCCCGGCTTGGGCGGTCGCGGTGGCGGTATTGATCGTTGCGGGCGCAGCGCTGATCGGCAACCGGGATGTATTGTTCCCCGGAAGCGAACAGGAACTCGCGATTCGCGTTCCGGTACCCGGGGTCCCGGCAGAGCCGGGAACGGCAGTCGGCGATCTGATGGCCCTGGAGAGGAATCACGAGTTATACGCAGATTTCGATGTCCTGGATGACCTTCAGGTGCAGGACGATGTGACGGCGAATCCGTAAGGGAGAAGGAATTGAGCCGGGTGGCACAAAGCGCTGGCGTCTTGTTGGGGGCATTGTTGCTCGTGACGGCTCCGGCGTTTGCCCAGCGCCTGAATTCGCGCCAGCGCCGCCAGATGCGGATGGAGAATCGGCAGGAACGCCAGGCCGAGAAAGATCTGCAGAAGGAAAAAGAAAAAGATCAGCCCGCCCAGGCTCACGCTGGAGACTGGCTTCGCCGCTACCGGGATCTCCCCCCCGACAAGCAGGCCGAAGCACTGAAGAACGATCCTGAATTCCGCAAGCTCTCGCCACAGCGGCAAGCCGCGCTGCAGCTGCGCCTGCAACGTTTTTCCAGTCTGCCGCGCGCGCAGCAGGATCGCATCCTCAACCGGATGGAAACCTGGGAGCACCTCACGCGCGATCAGAAGCTGCAGGCGGCTCAGCTTTTTCAGCAAATTCGCCAGTTGCCACCCGATCGCCGCCGGCTGCTTACCAAGGCAGTCCGCGACATGCGCGACTTGCCACCGGATCAGCGCGAGCAGCTCATTAATTCTGAGCGCTACAAGAGCACGTTCTCCGACCACGAACGCGAGTTGCTCAGCGGCGCAGCACGGCTGCCTCTCGCTCCGGGCGAAGGCAACCAGCCCGATACGCCTGACGAATAGGCATGGACTACAGGCGTTCTCCTAGCTCCGTGCCATCCGAAACTCCAGCAAGTAGCTGGAGTCTTCTCCATCCTCGGGAGTGTCGTAGGTTGTTTCTTCGATCCATGTCGCGGCCGCATCCCCCGGAGCAAACAATTTCGGTTTCGGGACCTCATGGACGGAAACCATGTTGTCCGAATCGTTCGGATCACCAAACTCACGATGGGTATCCGGTGGAAGAGGCTTCTTCGGGTCAGTCATGTCCCAGGCATTGAGTGCGTCGAGGTGAAAGATGTCCAACGCAATCAAATCTGCCGGAGCCCAGGCCGCCCACAGAGCGGTTCCGATCAACGTGATGGCGGCAACCACAGCCAAAGCAATCAGCGCCACCGTTAAGGCAGTCTTGGCAGCGATCACGCCAGCCTTGACGGCGAGATCGGCCGCACTGGAGGCAATGCCTCCTCCAGTCACGGCGACGTTCAGGACGTCGGTCAGCGCTTTGCCCCAGGCGTTCCAGAAGCCTTGCAGTTGTTCGCGAGCCGCGTCTTCACTATCCACTTCGAAGCCAACCATGGCGATCGCGACTACGCCGTAGAGTTGGAAGGCTTCTGGGCCGAAGATGCTGATGTTATATGGGCCCGGTCCCTCACCATCATCCATGTCGTCCCAGGGATCACGGGGAAACGTGCGCCGTTGCACGTCGAGCGACATCGGGGCAGCGCCTGTGGGCGGAACAGGAACTGCGTTCGGAACGATGTGTCCGGTAAACGCGTCCCACCAGATCTCATCCGAACCCAAGCCTGGAGTCTCTCGAAAGCAATGCCCTCCCTGGCTCCACAGCAGGTAGCGGATATTTGGATCGGCTTCCATCCGCAACAGCAGCTTGTTGGAGACGAGCACTGGCGGCTGCGCGCTATCGTAAATCGCCTTCGTTACGTTTTCGACGCTTACCGAAACTTCGTAAAGGCCGGGAGGCAAAGGAGCACCCGGAATGGTTGGGTGCGAAGACGGCAAGGGTACATCCAACCAATCACTCACTCGTTCGTCCACAATGTAGTGGTCGGTGGCATCCTTCACTGGCGTCTTCTGGTCGCCCCACACGATGCACTCCTGCTCAACTGAAACGCTTGCATCGGTGGTATGCCTCAAGAGCACTTTCACCGTGGGTGTGATGAAATTGAATCCTTTGAGTTTGATGGAACCGCCGGGCCTTTGGGCCGGAATACGCAGGCAGTCGTTGCCTTTGGTGTAGTTTTGTCCGCCCTCGCAAAAATTGAAAAGCGTTCCTGGAGGCGGTGGGACCGGATGTTCGCGCTCGCAGTTGGCATTGATGCTGCCGGACGGATCAGGGGTGTAGGTGCAGGTTTGAGAGTACTGGTAGTTCTGCCAAACATGAGCTCCCCCGGGCACGGGACGAAAACTCTCCAGGTTCCCGTACTCTTCATAGCTGGAAATATCTGGACCGATGGAAGTGATCCACGGCCACGGCCCTTGATAAATCGTCGCGCCGCTGCCATTGGGTCCGCGCGCCACTGCGTTATCCCATAGTCGTGTTGCGCCAGGCCCCATGATGCCTTCCGAACCCGAAAAAACGATCTGCCCGGCGATCTTGAGGCCCTCCCCGAGCAACGCACCCGCGAACCAGTCGCGCTCGATGGGGCTATCCTCGCCTGCTTTCACAAGGCAATCGTTGAACAAGCACTCGGCCTTTCCACTCTTTCTTAGCTTGCGGTAGGCCTTCATGGCGTCGTCAAGCGCATCACGATCCTTGGGGAGAATGGTGGCGAAGACCTGTTCAACTTTCTGCTCGAACTGATTGCGTCCTGGAGAGCCGTCCTGATATCGATGCCAAAGGAAAGCAAGCGCAGGAAGGACCGCGTCCGAGACACCAAGTGCGTTGCACAGGGTTCGGATTTTTCTTGCAGGGCGTTGCTTCGGCTTGTGCGGCTCCGGAAGATTCAGATCCTTGACACTCCGCAACAGTTCAATGAACTGATCGCAGCAAGAATCCGGCCTGACCTTCTTGTGCGGGGGCTTTGGTTTTCGAACCGGCGAGCCAGTCTTGTCGTGGCAATGACAATCATTCAGTTTTTCCAGCGGTGAACAGGGGTTTGGGCGTTTGGTCGGGCGCTGAGTGCCGTCTTCACATTCGTGACCGGCTTGGCCGTGGTTTTCGCGATCGCGCTGCCCAGACAGATTCGGATTATGGCTTGGCTGCCGCTCAGACATGGCTGATCTCCTGGATTCGGTTGGACAACAGTTCTTTCTGCCCCTTTAAAAGCTTATGGTGATGCTCGAATACGTTCCGTTACACATCCAGTCGCGAGTTCTCGCCGGTAGCCCATCCCCTGGGAACTCTAGGAACTGGCTTTTTTTAGGTTGTGCCGTAACCTTTTCGTCCCGCCACGCCATCTGGTAAGTGAAGGGCCTTTCGCGGAGCGCGATTTGAAAGTGCTGGAAAACGGAACGGACGAGCGGCTGCGAGTTGCGGCGGCGCAGCGCGATCCCGCTCTCTTTGCGGAGCTCTATGAGAGCAACTTCGATCGCGTATATGCCTATGTTGCACGCCGTGTGGAAACAAGGCAGGATGCCGAGGATCTGACTTCGGAAGTGTTCCACGAAGCCCTACGGAACCTGGCGCAGTTTGAATGGCGCGGCTTGCCGTTTGCCGCCTGGCTGCTGGGTATCGCAAGCAGGCGGCTGGCGAACCGATGGCGGAGGAACGGGAAGCATCCAGAGATTGCCTCCATGACGCCGGAAGAGATCAGAGTGGAGTCCAGCATCGAAGAGTCCACCTTGCTCGGACAGCTTCTGGATGAGCTCCCATCCGACCAGCACCTGGTACTTCGAAGGCGGTTCATCGAGCAGAAGAGTCTGCGCGAGCTCGCAAACGAACTCGGTCGCAGCGAGGGCGCAATCAAGCAGCTGCAATTCCGCGCGCTGCAGGCTCTGAGGGCGAGACTGGGGAAACGCCATGTCTGACAAAATGCTGGACCAACTCGAAGCAGGAATCGAAGCGCTCCAACAGAACGGTCGTTCGAGCCTGCCGGATTGCGATGGAGAGGTTCGTGATCTCCTGAGGCTTGGTGCGCAGCTGACTGCGACTGCCGATCCTGCGTTTCGGGCTTACCTGAAGGAGGCCCTCCTGGAGATCGTGAAACAGGAAGCCGCCCAGATCGTAACCATGGAAGGCACAGAGGATCATGAGACCGGCCTTCGCTCGCGTGCGACATGGGTGTCCTTTCCGGCGGCGAGCGGGCGGACAAGAGATCTGGAGTCGGTTCCCTTTACATTGATGCCATCGCTTTTCGGCACGGGGCAGTATCCTGTGCAGCGCACAAGCTTCATGGCGTCACTTGCGGCGCACGCCGCAGCGGTCGCTTTGATCGTCACTTCGGGAATCTGGGCAGCGCAGGGTATTCACGAACAACCGAGAGTGCACGCGGTGCTCCTGACTGATCTTGCCTATGTCTTGCCGGCTTCGACCGACCTGACTCAGGGCGGCGGTGGCGGGGGAGATCGCGACAAACTCGCAGCGCCCAAAGGGACGCCGCCGCGCTTCACGCGCGATCAACTCACGCCGCCCCTGATTGTGGTCCGCAATCCGAAGCCGGAGTTACCGGAAGAATCCACGGTTGTCGGACCGCCGAACCTCTCGTTCCCGCAGACCTCGCAACTGGGAGACCCGCTCTCCCGTGTGCTTGGACCAGCGTCCAATGGAACTGGGAGCGAAGGCGGCATCGGCACTGGCGAGCGTGGTGGCGTCGGACCCGGGCGAGGGCCCGGAGTTGGCCCAGGATGGGGCGGGGGCATTGGCGACGGCCCTTATCGCATCGGGGAAGGGGGCATCACCGCCCCTCGCGCCACTTACGATCCAGAGCCGGATTACTCCGAAGAAGCGCGCAAGGCGAAGTATCAGGGAACATCTGTGCTCCAGGTCGTGATTGATGCCGCGGGAATACCGCGAGACGTTCGCGTGGCACGCGCCGCCGGGATGGGACTCGACGAGAAGGCGATCGAGGCGGTACGTCGATGGAGATTTCAGCCGGGAATGAAAGACGGCCGGCCAGTGGCAGTTCTCGTGAATGTGCAGGTGAATTTCCGGCTCTACTGAAATCCTGGGGCTGGGATCACGTCAAATCCAGAATTCCGTTTCCTTTCACATCCACAAACAAGAACCTCCGCGCCACCCTTCCCCTGGCGACGCGGAGGATAGTCGGAAACAGGAGTCACGAAACAACAAGCTCGCGAGCCACGGACCCTTTGCAACCCGTGTCGATATCATGCACTACGCCGAGGGGGCAAGCTCTGATCTCGAACAGGATGGTTTCCACTGTTTAGAACGACAGGTCCGCGGAAATTCCTTCGGGGAAGAGCACCTGTCCGGATTATGGACACTAGCGTCGCAGCAGGTTCTTGGCGATGAACAGCACGTTCGCGGGACGCTCGGCGAGACGCCGCATCAGGTATGGATACCATTCCGTCCCAAACGGAATATAGACCCGCATCTTCCATCCATCGCGCACCAAGGACTGTTGCAGGTCGCGCCGGATTCCGTGCAACATCTGGAATTCAAAGGCGCCGGCAGAAATGTTCTCGCGCGAAGCGAAGGCCTTCGCCTCTTTGATGATCGCCTCGTCGTGTGTAGCCAAACCGTGGTAAATCCCGCTCTTCATCAGGACTTTCATGAGCTTGACGTAGTTGGCGTCAACCTCTGACTTGGCTTGGAAAGCAACTTCCGGGGGCTCCTTGTAAGCTCCTTTGCATAAGCGAATGCGAATACCCTGGGCCAACAGCTTGTGCACATCCTCTTCGGCACGCCTCATGTACGACTGAATCACGGCACCCACGCAACCGGCATTCCCCGGCATGTGATGCAGATCTTCGACGAAATCAAGGGTCAACTGCGTGTAGGCAGAACCCTCCATGTCGACGCGCACGAAGTTTCTAGGCGCCATGCTTGCCGCCCGCGCCACCAGGCCGCGCACAAGATCCCGCGCCATATCCTCGTCGACGTCCACCCCCATGTGAGTGAGCTTCAGGCTGATGTTAGCGTCCAGTTTTCGGACACTGATCTCGTCGAGAAGATGGTGGTAAAGCTGAGCACTTGCCTGAGCTTCGTCGGCATTGGCGACGTTCTCGCCGAGATTGTCGATCGAGACGCCCGCGCCGACGCGATTCATGGCAGCCGCGGCACGAATGGCGTCCCCCACCTGAGTGCCCGCGACAAAACGGCCGGACATCCGCTGACCGAACCGCGAACGTTCGGCAACGTGGCGCAGCCAGCGGCTCTCTGAGAGCGCAATGAACGCGGCCCTCAGCACAGCACACCAGACTCGGACGGGAATAGACTGCCAGAGGCGTGCATTGGCATTACAGTATTTTTTACCACAAAGACAGCGCGTAGTCTGTGTGCCAGCGAGTCGTGACCAGGCGTCATTCTCTCCTTCAGGACGATGGCCCGCACCGGGCCTTGCCTCTGCATTCGTGTAGAATAGCCCTTTCCTTATGGACCTCTCGGCCATTCAGAAGGCCTTGCGCGAGCGCAACATCGACGCCTGGCTTTTCTATGACCACCATCATCGGGACCCCATCGCCTACCGGGTTTTAGGCGTTCCCGAGGGGCTGATGGTGACTCGCCGCTGGTTCTACGTCATTCCTGCCAAGGGCGAACCGACCAAGCTTGTTCATCGTATTGAAGCTGGACACCTCGATACTTTGCCTGGTTCGAAACAGGTCTATTCAGGATGGCAGGAGTTGTTCGACCGCTTGAAGGGGCTGCTGGCGCAACATCGCGACGTCGCCATGCAGTACTCGCCCAACAATCTAGTATTCACGGTTTCGCTGGTTGATGCCGGCACCGTGGACCTGGTGCGTGGCCTCGGCAAGAACGTTGTGAGTTCGCAGGATCTCGTGGCCCAGTTCGAGGCCACGATGACCGATGATCAGATCACGACGCACTACGCGGCCCGGGATGTCATCGACTCCCTCACCGCCGGGGCGTTTCAGGAGATCGGCCGCCGCGTCCGGAGTGGCGGCACGCATGAGCACGAGATTCAGCAGTGGTTCATGGACGCGTTCCGACGAGAAAACATGGTGACGGACGACCCGCCCATCGTCGCCGTAAACGCCAACAGTGGCAATCCGCACTATGAGCCAAGCGCCAAGCATCCCGTACCGATTCGCGAGGGGGACTTCGTTCTGCTTGATGTCTGGGCGAAAAAGGACACGCCGGGCGCCATCTACTACGACATCACATGGACGGGCGTCGTGGGCAAACCGACCGACCGCCAGCGCGAGATCTTCAAAATCGTCAGTGAGGCTCGGGACATCGGCGTAAAAACGGTGCTGGATGGGATTTCTTCCGGCCGCGCGATTGCCGGGTGGGAAGTGGACCGCGCCGTGCGCACTCACATCAAGAACGCCGGATACGGCGACTACTTCATTCATCGCACCGGACACTCCATTGGAACCGAGGTGCATGCCAACGGAGCCAACATGGACGACCTCGAAATCCATGACGAGCGGCGTATTCTGCCCAATTCATGTTTTTCGATTGAGCCGGGCATTTACCTGCCTGAATTCGGTGTGCGCAGCGAAGTCAATGTCCTGGTTCGACCCGGACGGGCTGAGGTGACTGGTAAAATTCAACGAGAGCTTGTGACGATTTGAATGGCTAAGACCTCCACAGAAAAGGCCGCCGCAGCGCCGGAATATCCGATCACGACGATGTCGCTCATCGCGCCGATTGTGGGCTGGTTGATCCCCGGAGCGGGGCACCTTCTCTTGAAGCGCTATGTTCGCGGCCTGCTTCTCATGATCTCCGTCGTCGCCATGTTCCTGATCGGCCTGGGAATGAACGGCCGTATCTATAGCCCGAACGGGGGCGACATTCTCGAGATTCTGGGGTTCGTCGGCGACGTGGGTACGGGCATCCTCTACTTCCTGGCGCGCATGATGGACTGGGGCCAGGCTCCGGCGGCCCAGGCCATTGCCGATTACGGCAAGACCTTCCTGATCGTCTCCGGACTTCTCAACTACATCGCCGCAGCCGACGCGCACCATATTGCATTGGGGAAAAAGCCGTGACCATCAATCTCTCTCACTTCACGGCGGCCGTAGTGTTCGCACTGTTCGCGTCCGTGGTGTTCGGCATTACCCAGCGCAGCACCATGATGGACCAGATCAGATACGGTCTCTACTGCTTCCTACTCTTTGTCGGCGGTGTGTTCCTGGCAGGCTGGGCGATGTGGCTGCTGCGGCGCTAGCTGTCATCCTTCCCACACAAACGCATCGAATACCCGGCTCGAGAGGAAGCCAATGCGCTTATACAGCGCGATGGCGCGCGAATTCGCCTCGGTCACCGTTAGCGAGATGGAATGGAAGTTTCTCTGGCGCAGGTTGTTGGTTGTCGCCGCCAGCAAGGATTCGCCGAGGCCGGCAGAGCGGTATTCAGGCAACACGCACACCTGCGTGATATGCCCGACGTCGGGTCTCACATGCGAACATAAGATCAGCCCGATCAATGTGCCCGTCGATTTCTGAAACACCAGAAACGACGACTGAGGATCAAATACCCCGCAGCCAGGAAAGCGCACGATATTGTTGAGGAAGCGCAGCGAACCGCTGATCGTGCGGTACTGGTCGTTGATGTCGGCATCTACGTGCCCACGATAGGCGGCCGTGATGACGGCTGCAGCGGCCTGGTACTCCTGCTCGCTCCACGGCCGAATCAGAAACTCGGTACTCATTGCCGGGCTTGGCGCTGCACGATTGGGGACTTCCAACGTCATAAAGACCCGCGGATGCCGGCTGAATCCCTGTTGCAGGAACGGCTTTACTACCTCGCCGGTGTCGTGCGCCAGTAATTGCGCCTCGACACGATGAATCCCCGGGGACTGCTGCAAGGTTTCGATGACGTGGGTCAGCAGACGCTCTTCGACATCACGGCGATCGGGTGTGCGCCCACCGTCGCGGACGAACAGATCCCCAATGACACCTTTGCTCTGCTCGTAAACAAAGAATGAGTAACCGAACACGCTGCCGCGCTCGATCGCCGCATAACCTGGAAGAATCTTGGAGTCGAGATAGCGGAGTATCATCTCCGCGGAACCGGAGTAATCCCAGGACAAAAGGCGCGCCCAGAGGGCAATCTCGTCTTCCAGCAACGGGCGAAGATCAGCCGAGGAGAAGTGCCTGAGATCGAGAATCTCCATAACAATCAGGTTTCAGAATTTCATGGTTTCAGGGTTTCAGAGTAAAAGCGATGACCCTTCAGATTCTCACGACATCCCCTGGGATTCGCCGACTCTCTGGCTCGACATGGAAATCCGAAACAGTCGAACCCCGGCTACTTTCCTCCCACCCAGTACACACGTAATCTCTGCGCCGGAACATCCGTGAGATGCGACACATGCCTTCCGAGCACATATTCGCTGAGCTGCAGTGACGCATTTTCGCCGATAACGAGCACGTGAGGCGCATCGGGTACTTCTCCGTTTTCGTAGCGCTGTACCGGACGGTTCAGGTAAAACTCGAGTCCGTACTCCTGCTGGCGGTTGATTCGACAGGCGGCGACCGGAACCGACTCATGCGAAAAGCTCAGGATGTCTTGCGCGATCGGGCGGGCCGACTTCGTGGCATCGATCACCGGCGAAGCCAGGCGCAGGATCGCGGCCACAGCGATCACAACGGACACCAGTGTGGCCGCGCGCAGAACGCGTAAACCCACTCGCGCCAGCGCCACACCGATCGCAATGGCGACAAGAACGGCAGCGCCGGCTGCCACATACGACCAGGTTCCGGACGCCAGGTGGTGATGCATCTGGAGCGTGGGCGCGGTGAGGGCCGCGCAGACAAGCACTCCGCAGAGCACCGCGTGAGTGACGACGCACCAGAGAGAAACCTTGGCCTCCTCGCTGCGGTGAGTTCGGAGGTACTCGGCGATCAGCAGGCCGCCAGCCGGGATGGCCGGCAGGATGTAACCGGGCAGCTTCGACTGCGAAGCGCTGAAGAACAGGACCGGCACCAGCAACCAGATGAGAAGAAGCAATTGCCATGCGTCTTCATAGGTGGCAACCGCGTCTCGCCTTTCATTCCACAGAAGACGTATTCGCTCAATAATCGCGAGGACCAGCCACAGCGTCCACGGCAGCAGCGCGAGAACAAGAACAGGCAGGTAGAACCAGAACGGCTGGCGGTGGTGATAGAGATCCTGGCCGAAGCGGCCGAGATTGTGTTCGACGATAAAAACGCGGAAGAATTCCGGATTGCGAACCTGTACCGCTATGTACCACGGCAAAGCGACTGCCAGGAAAAGTGCGACGCCTGGAGCCCACAATGTCCCTGAGATCGCCCGCCAGTCGCGCCGGGCGGCGATGAAGACGAACAGGATGATTCCCGCGAGAAAGATCGCAACGGGGCCTTTCGCCAACGTGGCTAAGGCAAGAAAGAAGTAGAAAGCGGCGAGCGCGATGCGGCTCTTACCCTCATACCACGCGTACCAGGCGAGCATGGCGATGGCGAACATCGCGGCCAGCGGCATGTCGGTCGACGCTCCTCGCGCAAAGCCAATCAGGCCGGCACATCCTGCCGTAATCAGAGCGCCATCGATTTCCGACCCGGGGCGGAGCCGCCTCAGGAAGAGATAGATCGCCGCAATCAGCAAAGATGCATCGAATGCGGCTGGGATTCGCGCGGCGCGGTCACTGACTCCAAAGAACTTGTAGGACAGAATCGCCTGCCAGTAATAGAGGACCGGTTTTTCCAGCCACGGCTTCCCTTGCAGCGTCGGGGTGACCCAATCGTGCCGATCCAGCATCTCGCGGGCGACCTGCGCATAGCGCGGCTCGTCGGCGCCGACCAGCCCGAACGATCCGAGTCCGTAGAAGAAGAGAAACCCGCAGAAGGCCACCAGCAACAGCACGTCGGTGCGGGTTCGCATGTTCATGAGTTTAAGCCGGACGCGGACGTAGCAACGCCCAGATGCTGATCAGCGTCCAGACGCCTTCCAGCACGATAAACCCGATCTGAAACGGATGCAGTGCAATCCACAACAGGATTGCCGAGCCAACGCCATTCAGAATGTTGTAGGACGGGCGGCGCGCGTTGATCCAGCCAAGCTGGTGCCCGACATACGCGATGAGAATCAAAAGCGCCCCCAGGAACGAAACCAACTGCCGGACAATCTCAGGACTCATGTTGCGTTCACCGCTGCTTTCTCGGCGCGCAAGCGCTCGATGACGCGCGCGACCGCCGTCGCTAAGGGGCCCTCTACCGAACATCCGCTGGCACATTTGTGTCCCCCGCCGCCGAAGTGCTCGGCGACGACGGACACATTGACTTCGCCTTTGCTGCGCAAGCTGACACGCCAATGCTGGTTTGGCATCTCGCGGAAGAAGATTGCCACCTGAACATCTCCAATGGAAAGGGCGTAGTTGACCAGGCCTTCGCAGTCTTCTTCGCGGGCGCCGGCGCGCTCCATCTGCTCGTGAGTCACCCAGATCCACGCCAGTGATCCCTCGCGGTGCAGATTGGTGAGCGCGGCGCCGAGCAGCCGCAGCTTGGCAGTGGAATGTCCGAAGTAGATGTTGCGGGCGCAGCGAGCGGGATCGGCACCGGCGAGAACCAGCTCTCGCGCCAGCGCAAACGTGTGTTCGTTGGTGCCTTCGAACATGAAGGAACCGGTGTCCGTCATCAGCGCGGTGTACAAGCAGGTCGCGATATTGGCATCGACGGTTACGCCGGCCAGGCGCGCCATGCGGTAGACAAGTTCAGCCGTAGCCATCGCGCTGGGATCGATCCAATTGACCTGAGCGAAGTTGCGGCCGCTCATGTGGTGATCAATGCTGATGAGGTAGCAGTTTTCCAATCCTTCGAGCAGGGTGCGCTTAATGCTGTCGCATTCAAGGATGATGACCGCATCGTTCGGCGGCACGGATTCGGCATGAATGACACGATCGGCAAACGGCAGACTTTGATAGATGCGCGGCACGCCATCGTGCATGACGACTTCCGCGTCCTTGCCGAGGTGGCGAAGGACTTGCGCGCAGGCCAGGGCCGAACCGATGCCGTCGCCGTCGGGACGGGCATGCGAGGTCACCACGAAACGGCGGCGGGCACGGATCTCTTGTAGTACGCGGTCAAGCATGAAAATCAGTAGTCGGTAGTCAGGAGTCGGTAGTCAGCAAAACCCATTCGGTACGCGACATGGTTTGACCCCTCTACTTTTCCTTTGGGCGGCGTTTTTTCGCTCGCTCCAAGAGTTCTTCCACCCGGCTTTCTAACTGTTGAGAACGGTCCAGTTGAAAGAAAAGTTCCGGCGGCTTACGCAAGCGCAAACGTTCGGCCAGTTCGTGGCGGACGAAATTCTTTGCCGCCTCCAGGCCTTCCAGGCTGCGCTCGGCCTCTTCGTCGTCGCCTGCCACATTCACGAGCACGCGTGCCGAGCGCGCGTCGTCGGCCATCAATACGCCGGAGACGCTGGCCAGGCCAATGCGAGGGTCTCCGAGTTCGCCCTCAAGGATGGTTTCGATCTCCTCGCGGATGGCTTCGCTCAACCGGTCCCGGTGATACTTGACGCCACGACGTTCCATGGATGCAGGGGAAAACCGCTCAGAATAGCAGAAAACAGGAGTCAGTAGTCGAGAGTCAGTTTCTGACTATCGACGCCCAGGATGGGTGGAAATGTTTTGCTGACTACTGACTCCCGACTACTGACTACTTTTCACAAGAATTCGACGAATGAGTCCGTCACTTCCGCCCCGGCGTTGTTGGCGATGCGGAGAGCGGCGCGCTCGACGTTTTTCATGAGGCCGTCGAGGTAGTCGCGGGAGTGGGAGATGGCAACCACACCGATCGTGGCCTGATTCCAGAGGTTGGAGGGGTCGAGCTCGGCGACGGAGATGTTGAAGGAGGCGCGCAGCTTGTCTTTGAGGCTGCGGACAACCTGGCGCTTGTCCTTGAGCGACTGCGCGTGCTCAATGCGGAGCTCGAGGGTGAGGGAAGCGATCACTGTTTTAGCGTAGTCGATGCGACGGCAGCCATCAAACTGTGTTATCTTGATAGTGCTTAGTTGACTCCAAGTTAGTTGAAGCCAAGGTACCGCCAACCAGCGTCACCCACTTCCGCAGCAACGAATCTCTCAAGCACATCTCAATCAGCAACAACGAATAGGAACAATCAATGGCAGAACAAGGAACAGTGAAGTGGTTTAACGACGCCAAAGGCTATGGTTTCATCAGCCGTCAGAATGGCGAAGACGTTTTCGTGCACTTCTCCGCAATCCAGGCGGGGGGCTTTAAGAGCCTGCAAGAAGGCCAAACCGTGCAGTTCGACGTGACCAAGGGCCCGAAGGGCTGGCAGGCCGAGAACGTTACCCCTCTCTAAGCGGTAGGCGCTCTCTGCGCGAAATCCATGTGCCCGGGATTCGAAAGGATTCCGGGCATTGTTGCGTCTGGAGCCGGACGGAGACGACCTCTGCGAATCGCGACTGCAGAGAACTAGTGGATAGTGGTTAGTGGGCAGTGGTTAGTTGGTTCATGGCTCGGCGACTCAAAGCGATTGGCAATCTTTGCCAATCGAGCTATGCTAATTCCAGGACTTGTTGGGGACACCACCATGCCAACGCGCAACATCAATCTGACTGCCGAACTGGACCGCTACATCGACACCAAGGTTAAGAGCGGACGTTATGAAAACGCAAGCGAGGTCGTGCGCGCCGGCCTGCGGACACTGGAGCGCGAGGAGCAGGAATACGAGATAAAACTGGTGGCTCTCCGGGCAACAATTGACGAGGGCGATGCCAGCGGAGTCGCCCCAGGAGATGTTTTCAAACGCGTTCGCAAGAAGCTCAAGCTTCCCGTTTCCCGCTAGCCTGCTCACAGAACCCGAATGGCTGAGTTCCGATTGTCGCGTCGCGCCGAGGCTGATCTTCTGAGCATCGGGGAATACACGATACGCGAGTGGGGCATTACTCAGGCGGCGCGCTACTTGACCGAACTTGAGACGTGCTGCCAGATGCTTGCCGACAACCCAGCCCTCGGGCGTACGTGCGACTATGTTCGGCCCGGCCTAAGACGCCATGAGCACGGCAAGCACGTCCTGTTCTACAGACAGGAGCGGAACGG
>DATIWL010000077.1:0-23158 GCA_035519435.1 Terriglobales bacterium | reverse complement strand
AGTCGCCAGATCCGGGACCTCGAGGTCCGGTTTTGCGCTCGCTGCGCGCACGGCGCCAATTCCTGGCCGTGCCGACTTGCGGTTTACCCACACCGTCCGAATCCCGAGTGACTGCGCCGGAACCACATCATGATAGATGCTCTGCGCCGCGTGGAGCAGGCGTCCGGGATCGATCCCGAGTTTCCCAAGCGCGATCTGAAAATTGTTGATGGAGGGCTTGTAGCTACGAGCCTGCTGCGCAGTGATCACACCCGTAAATTCCACACCGAGATGCTTGCGCGTTTCCGCGAATAAGTCGTCGTCGATATTCGAAATTACGCACAGGTGGAAGCGCTTCGCGAGCCGCTGCAGCCCGGCTCCCGTATCGGAGAAGGGCCGCCACGACGGCACTGACTCATGCAGCGCGCGCACTTCTGCCGGGCTCGGTTCAAAGCCGCATCGAATTCCGAATTGGCGTATGACGGACTCAAGCACGCTGCGGTAGCTCTGATATGCACCCGCTTCGGCCTGAGCTTCGAATTCTCCGTACAACTCAAGGATGGCCGCATCCGCCAGGTTCTGGCGGTGTTCCGCAAGCAACCGGCGCAACACGGGCAGGATACCGGATTCCCAGTCGATCAGGGTGCCGTAGCAGTCAAAACTGATGGTTGTGAAGAGAGAGAAGTCCATGGAAAAAGCGGAGACGCGGTCTGGCCGCGTCTCCTTCGATCCCAGTTGGATGAACGCTATTTCAACTCGAGCGGAGCTTCCAGTTTGAAGCTGACCGCGGACTCTGCCGCGAGAACAATATCCTTGTTTCCGGTGTAGGCTGATCCGGCGGCTCCCGCCCCACCACCAGCGAGCGCTCCAATTGCTGCGCCCTTGCCGCCCCCGGCCAGTCCGCCGATGATCGCCCCGACCGCCGCGCCTCCACCGGTGATCACCGCCGTCCTCTTTCCCTTACCCTTCTCCGCTCGGGTGATGGCCGATGTCTCAATCGAATGTGCCGAGCCATTGACGGTGATCGAATTGAGTCTGATCTGCAGAACAGCTCCACCCTTGAATTTTCCAAGGGGCTTCGCATCCGTAACTGTGCCGCGTGCTTCAGAGCCGATGGGAATGACGGCCTTGCCACCGACTTCCACCGGAGCGGCCAGAGTTGCGGTAAAGGAGTCGCCCGGGCTGCTGATTTTCGATCCGACCGCTTGTCCAAGACGGACCGTCAGCGTTGTGCCCGCTGGCACCACAACGACCTCTGCTGCCGGTTTCGCGGCCGCGGACTTGCCTCCGCCCCCTTCGCCCCCTGGAGACGCAGTGGTTTGATCCGTCGGGTTCGCTGTGTCGCTCGGTTTGCTGGAGCAAGCGACAAGAAGCATCGTCAACAAAAGTGCAATGACAGACAGCAAGCGCGAACGCATAGCTTTCCTCCTTGAGATCGTAGCGACCAAACTCTATCGGAAGTCATGGCCGTGCGCAATCGGCCAACGAACCCGGTGCAGCTACACCTTCCCGGGCCCGGCTGCGGTCTCGGCAGTCGGCTCATCTTTTTGATCGCCGAAGAGATCGAGGGACGGGAGTTCTCCAGGCTCCGAGGCATTTCCCGGCGCCGCGGGCGGCGCCGTTTCCGCGGACTTCTCGCCCTGCAGGAACTTGACTGAATTCAACAAAGGACGACCCAGCGACGCGTTGTAGCTGGTCCATGGACCTTCCAAGTTCGCTTCGCGCTCGAAGTGCGCCCGCATCGCTTCCATCTTGGAATCGAGATCGTCGAGGTAGTGCAGCATCAGGGCCTCGGGGAACATCGGGAGCTTGGGCGAACCGAACTCATATTGCCCGTGGTGGCTGATGATCAGATGCTCCAGTAATGTCCTCAATTCGGCGGGGAAAGCCGGCAACTGCGCCACCTTGGCCTGCAGCATTTCCAGTTCGATGATCATGTGCCCGAGCAATTGCCCACGCGTCGTGTACGAAAAGGAACGGTTGTAGGTCAGTTCGTAGATCTTCCCGATGTCGTGCAGAAAGGCGCCCGTCAGCAACAGATCGCGGTTGACCTGGGGGTAGTTGCGGCATACGAGATTGCACGACCGGAACAACGATACGACATGATCGAGCAACCCCCCAATGTACGCGTGATGCAGAGTCTTCGCCGCTGGCGCGTTCCGGTAGCGCTCTGCGATCTCCGGGTCGGCCATGAACAGTTCCAGGAGTGCCTTGAGGTGAGGGTTCTCGAAACTCGCAACAAAATCCGCCAGGGTTCGCCACAGTTCGCCGATGTCCTTGGAGGTCTTTGGCAGGTAATCGGCAAAGTCGATCTCCGATTCCTGCAGGCGACGCAGCTTGTGAATCGTAAGCTGGAACCGGTTCTTGTAGCGATTGATGAGACCCTTGACTTTGAGGAAATCGTCCTGCTCAAAACCGTCGATGAACTCCTCGACGTTGTCCCACATCTTCGCTTCGATCTGTCCAGTACGATCGGCCAGAGTCAACGCCAGGTAAGGCTCACCCGTCTTCTTCGGCTTCACCTGCTTCCCCGCCACCACGAAGCTGGAGGTGATGACTTTGTTTTCCTGCTGCACGCAGTCGGAGATAAAGAACTCTTTCATGAGTCTTTAGGAACCGTTTCTTCAGGGAAAGACAGGCGTCAGGCCAGCGGTCCAGCCCCCAAACAGGCCCAGCTTAACCTAAAACACGCCTAGCTTCTTCTTCTTTTTAAGCTTCTTGGCCGTCGCATCACGCGCCGTGGTCTCGACCGGTTTGGTCTGCTTGGCGCTGGCGCCCGTGTCAATGTACCCGGGTTTGATGTCGATATAGGCTTCTTCCCGCAACTTCGTCAAATAGACGCGCAGGGCCGGCTGCAGCTTCTGCATGTACAGAGCATCCTGAATGCGGGGCTCCATTTCTTTCACGCTGGGAATACCGGCGCTCTGATGCTCGGTGACCTTCAAGATCATGAAACCCTGCTTCGTGCGGATAACGTCGGTCGTTTCTCCCGCCTTCAAGTTGAACACGACGCCTTCCAGTTCTTTGGCAAGCTTGCCGCGCTGAAAGTACCCGTCGTCACCTCCGTCCTTCCCTGACGGTCCGTTCGATTCCTTTTTGGCCAATTCCTCGAAATTTGCACCCTTCCGGACCTGCTCCAACAGCTCCTTGGCCTTTGCTTGTGCAGCCGCCAATGCCGCTTCCTGATCCGCCGGCGCGTTCGCCGCGTCCCCGCCTGGCGCCGGAGCTGGTGTCTTTGGCGTGATCAGGATCTCGCTCAATCGCACCTGTTCCGGCTGCTCCATCTCGGCCTTGTGCTCATCGTAGAATCTTTTCACCTCGTCCTTGGCAAGCGAGAGATGGGACCCGACCTCCTGCCCAATTACCTTTTGCGTGATGATCTGGTTGCGCGTGGTCTGTTTGAACTCTTCGTAGGAAACCCCTTGCGCTTCGGCAGCCTTCTCCAGATCCTCCATGGTCTGCAGGTTCATCTGTTTCCGCATCTCGTCCAGCCGTTTGATGAGTTCCGTGTCGCCGGTGATGCCGAGGTCTTTGCCCTTCTGCAGCAGCAGTTGCTGATCAATCAGATCGCGTAGGATATCTCGCTGCTTTTCGGAGTAGAGCTTGTCGGCGTCCTGCGGGGCCTGTTGTTGGATGTCCTGCTTCAGCTGCTCGCGCGCGTGGGTAAACTCCGTGCGCGTGATGATCTCGTTATTGATTCGGGCAATGATTTCTTCAACCACCGTATCCGCCGATGTCAGCGCAGGAAAAAGTAATGCATACGCCAAAGGCAAAAGAAAAAGAATTCTCTTCATGGTCGCAACTCGCTTGAAAAACCTGGGCATTCCCTGAGGTTTGATGTGTCTATCTTACGCCGGGCTGTCGGTACGGGCCAATGCGCGGACCAGATGATATGATGCCGCCCACTTGCTTTTCACGCCGCTTGGCGCTGCGCAACCCCTTCAAAAAGATCGCTTTCCGTTCCGGCGATCGCATCCACGCCGCAGGCCACCAGATGGAACAATTCCGGGCTGCCGAGCCTTCCAACGTGCGCATCGAAGAACGGAAACAGCGGCGCCTGCGTCCGGTGCGCATGAAAGGCCGCAATCTTGGCATCGAGGTAACGGCCAATGTCGATTCGCGCGGTTGGCGGCGGCAGGCAAACCGGTTCGCGGTTCGGCAACGGTTCAGGAGCCGTGCAGTAGTAGAGTTTGTCGGCCACGTGCGGCGGCAGGCCGTCGCTAAGCTGATCCGGGAACCGGTTTTTGCGCGCTGCCCAATGGAACGCCAGCGTCGTGAACATGCCCGCCATCGAATGATCCGTGTGCCCGGTGATGGCGCCTTCCGGCCCCATGGAGAGTACAACTTGCGGGCGGAATTGGCGAATGTGCCGCACCAAATCCGCCACAGGCCGGTGGATCTCGATGCGATGCAGTTGTCCGTCAGGATAGTCCAACACCGCGGAACGGCTCACGTGCAGGATCGCGCACGCTTCCGCAAACTCTTTGCGACGCAACGCCGCCAGTTCCTGGTCGTCCCTTGCCGATCCGCGGTTTCGTGCTGCCTGGCCAGGCGTAAGGCACACCACCGATGTTTCTACGCCACGATCGCTATATAGCCGTAGGCTGCCACCAAAACACGCGGCTTCGTCGTCGGGGTGCGCTGTCACTGCCAGCATTCGAAACATGGTCGGCATTGTAAACCGGCAGCTCAGGATCCGGTGAGTACCGTGACAATTTCATCTTCGCCGTTTGCTTCGGCTCCCGGTTCCTCCAGCATGAATCCCAACACTTCCTGCGGGACAGGAGCATGCCAGACCGGTGCGAACGACTGCCGATGAAGCGGGGACGGTCCGTGCTCGCGCAGCGCGGCAATGTGCTGGGGCGTGCTGTATCCCTTGTTCGACGCCAGCCCATACACAGGGAACACCGGATCCCATGCCGCTATCATCCGGTCGCGTTCCACTTTCGCCAGGATGGACGCCGCCGCAATCGACGCCGACAGCGCGTCGCCGTGAATGATTCCCTTCTGCGGCAGATCCAGGTCGAGCTTGACGGCGTCCGCCAGCAGATAGTCTGGCGGCGGCTCCAGTTGTCGAACGGCCTGAAGCATCGCGAATCGCGACGCCTGATAGATGTTGATCTGATCAATCCGCGCCGAGTCCACCGCCGCAGTCGCGAAGGCGATGGTGTGCTCGCGAATTCGAATCGCCAGTTCCTCGCGCCTCTCTGCAGGCAGCAACTTCGAGTCGCGCAGTCCGCGAATGCGATAGGCTGGATCGAGGATCACCGCTGCCGCCACAACCGGCCCAAACAGCGATCCCCGTCCGACCTCATCCGCGCCCGCCACCAGCTTGGCACCTTCGGCCCAAGCACATTTTTCGAATTTCAAGGAGCAACGCAGCCGCTTCAAAAGCCGCAGCTTGGCGGCGGATGGTGACAGAGCTTTCGCATTTTCGATGCGGCGTGGCAAGGGAGTTCCTCAGCATCTTCGCCGAGGTGGCCGTCGGTTGCAATACTCAGGAAGAGAAATGTCGGGAACGAATCGGAGACGGGGCCAGGCCGCGTCTCCTGCAGGTCGGTTGGGCGCCGAACGTCAGTGTTCCGGTCAGCGCAAGGAGCAGACGTCGAAGACTCTATTCCGTTTCGCGCAGCCGGGCCGCTTTGCCCCTCAACTGGCGGAGGTAGTACAGCTTCGCACGCCGCACTTTCGACGACCGTACCACATCCACTTTGTCCACAACTCTCGAGTTGATCGGGAAGATGCGCTCCACGCCTTGCCCGAAACTGATCTTGCGGACGGTGAAGCTCGCCTGTGGTCCGCGCGTGCGGGCGATCACCACACCCTCGAATGCCTGAATGCGCTCCTTGTCGCCTTCCTTGATCTTCACCTGAACCTTCACCGTGTCTCCCGGCCCAAATTCCGGGATATCAGTGCGGCGGCTCTTCGCCAGTAGCTTTTCAATGACTAGATTCGACATAACTCTTCCTTCCTGAAACTCAATCTCAATTTGGCCTGGATGATGACCGGAAAGCGCAACCGGCTACCGACTCCTGATCTTGTCCAGCAACTCCTCATCTTCTTGGTTCAGCGCGATCCCTTCCAGCAGATCCGGACGGTTTCGCAGCGTCTTCTCCAGCGCCGATCTCCGCCGCCAGCGCCGGATGTCCTCGTGATTGCCGTTCACCAGCACTTCCGGCACAGCCAAACCGCGATAGTCCGCCGGCCGTGTGTAGTGCGGATAATCCAGCAATCCGCCCGAACCACACGTCGAATCCGGCCCGGGACGACCCTGCGTGAAACGGACACTCCTGTCCGCCTCAGCGTTCGCCACAAACGACTCCTGGCGCGTGGAAGCCTCGTTTCCCACCGCCCCTGGAATCAGCCGCGTGACCGTATCTACGATCACCGCTGCCCCGAGCTCTCCGCCGCTCAGTACGTAGTCACCGATGGAGACTTCGCGGTCGGCCAGGTGCTCGCTGACTCGCTCATCCACGCCTTCATAGCGTCCACAGACCAGAACGATCCGCTCCAGCACAGCCAATCCCGCCGCGAGCCGCTGATCCAGCTTGCGCCCTTGCGCCGAGAGCAGAATCACCGACTGCTTCGCGCCTCCACTGCGCTCCGAACGCGGGGCAATTCCGTCAAGCGACTCCAGACATTCAAAGATCGGTTCCGGCTTCAGGACCATGCCCTCGCCGCCGCCAAACGGACGGTCATCCACGGTGCGGTGCCTGTCTTTCGTAAAGTCTCGCAGATCGTGAATGCGGACTTCTACCAGGCCCGCCTCTTTCGCCCGGCGCACAATTCCGTAATCCAGCGGTCCGCGAAAGAAGTCGGGAAAAATCGTGAGAATGTCGAACTTCATAGTCGCTGGTCATCGGTCGCCGGCCGTTAGTCAAACCGATTTGCGAACCACCAACGACTAACGACGCTTCTCTTCTTTCGTTAGCGGCGCATTTACGTCCAGCATGCCTTCCGGCAACCGCATCCGCACCTGCTTGCGCCCTACATCGACCTGCGCCAAATACGCTTCCGCAAAGGGAATCTCGTACAGCATCTTCCCCGTGCCTTTCACCACCAGCAGCGGAGCTTCTCCCGCCCCAAACTGCACATCGGCAATCGGACCGATCTCGCGTTCGCCGTCAAATACCGAACAGCCGACCAGGTCGCTCAGGTACGTCCAGCCCGGCTCCAACTGCGCCCGTTCCGACCGTGAAACCTGAAGCTCGGCACCCACCAACGCCGCGGCATCCGATATCGTCTCGATGCCCTGGAACTTCAGAACCAGAAACCGCTTGTGCGGCCAGAAGCCCTCGACTTCAACCTGCCGCCGCTGGCCCGACTTCAGCAGCGCTGCCAGATGCATCCCCTCGCGGAAGCGGTCGGGAACGTCGCTGTGCACCTCGACAGCAACTTCTCCCCGCCTTCCCTGGGTCTTGATCACCAGCGCCAGGGTGATGCACCCGCCAGCTTGATTCTCTTCTGCGATCTGGCTCTCCACGCTGGCCAGCGACTGCCGGTTACGGACTACTCGATTATCTCCAGCGCGTACCGCCGGTCCAGCTTCGATCCCACCGCGTTCAGCACCGTCCGCAGCGCGCGCGCCACGCGACCGGAGCGCCCGATCACCCTGCCCAAGTCGGCCTCAGCCACTTCGAGTTCGATGACAGTCTCGTCGCCGTCCTCGTACTCGTCGAGAAAAACCTCGCCGGGCGCATCGACCAGCGACTTGGCGATATGTTCCATCAAAGCCCGCGCGTTCGCGGTGTGTTCAGTCATGAGAAGTCCCACAAGCCAAAGAAAACAGCCCTTTCTCCTCGATTGTCAACCCGAGTGGAGCGAGAAAACCGGCAAGTCGTTGGCAGAAGATGATCTAGGCCACCGGGGCAGCGGCCGGCGCCGGCAGCGCCAGCAACTTTTTCACGCGGTCCGAACACTGTGCGCCCTTGGACACCCAGTATTCGACGCGATCGCGCTTCAATTCCAGGCTGGCCGGTGAGGTCCGCGGATTATACGTGCCCACCACTTCCACCGAGCGCCCATTGCGCGCCCGCGCCTTCTCGATCACCACTACACGGTAGTACGGCTGTTTGCGCGCACCAATGCGCGCCAGTCGAATCATCAGCACAGACTTCAGTCCTTTGTTCCGGAAGACTCCGGCAGGGTTAAGACAAACTATTATTATGCCGGAGGTTAGGCGCTCAGGGCAAGAGCGGCCCGACTACAAAAATGTGCCCGCACCGGGAGACCGATGGAATGGGGTATCTCGTTTTGGCTGTTAATGCTCCGCAAGAACACGCAAAACTTCCGCCGGCTCCGGCCTCTCCATATAGTCCTCGTTCGCGTGAACGAACAGAATCTTGCCCTCACGTTCGATGACATAGGTTGCCGGAATCGGCAGCTCCCAGCCCGGATCGCCATTCATGAATGGCAGGTTGACGAATGTTCTTTGATAGACCGCTTGCTGCTCTTCGGGAACGCGATAGACCAGCCCAAACTGCCGCGCCACCGCGTTGCGCGAATCGGCCAGCAGCGGGAAACGCAGCTTGTGCTGATCGTGCATAAAGTAGGCCTGTTTCTCGGTTTGTGGAGAGATGGCCACAATCGATGCTCCCGCGGTTTCAACCTGCGACGCAATCTGGCTCATCGCTTCCATCTGTCCGACATCAAACGGGCACCACCGCCCGCGAATGAAGCAGATGACAAGCCGGCCCTTGTTGAGCAGTTCGGGCAAAGACACCCGCTTCCCGTTGTGATCGAAAAGTTCGAAGGCAGGAGCCACCGCGCCTGCACGGATCGCTTTGGCAGCCAAGCCCTGGGCCCTTAGCGCAGCGACCGCTCGCTCATGAACAGCCTGGACATCGGCGGGGACGTATTGCGCGATGAGTTTCTTGCGCTCGGCAAACTGTTCGCACAGCGGCCGGACGTCCGGGCCGGAATCGGATTCCTGGAGCGAGCGCCACTTCATAACGTCAGTGGATAGTGATTGGTGGTTAGTGGGATCGCTTACGTGCGGCAGGGTCTTACCAACCACTAACCACTATCCACTGCTTCTACATTCCGGGCAACTTCATCCCCGCCAGCCGCCGCGCGAAACTGGCTTTGCCCATCTGCTTGAACATCTTCTTCATCTGCGCGTATTGGCGAAGCAGGTTGTTGACCTCTTGTACCGACGTTCCCGCTCCGCGCGCGATGCGCTTGCGACGGCTGCCGTTGATCGCTTCGTGGTGGTCGCGCTCGTAGGGTGTCATCGAGTTGATGATCGCCTCGACGCGGTTCACTTGCTTCTCGTCGACTTTGTCCGCGGCTTTCTGAATGCCCTGAAACGCACCGATCGAAGGCAGCATGCCGATGATGCTCTGCAGCGATCCCATCTTTCGCACGGAGCGGAGCTGATCCCGGAAGTCTTCGAGTGAGAAGCCATCTCCAGTGAGCGCCTTGCTCGCCAGCTCTGTGGCTTTCTTCTTGTCGAGCTGCGACTCGGCCTTTTCGATCAGCGAAAGGATGTCGCCCATGCCGAGGATGCGCGAGACGATGCGGTCGGGATGGAATGGCTCGAGCGCATCGTATTTTTCGCCGACACCGATGAACTTGATCGGCTGGCCCGTGACCTGGCGGATGGAGAGCGCAGCGCCGCCCCGCGCGTCGCCGTCCATCTTGGTGAGCACCACTCCCGTCAGCGTCAGCTTCTTGTGAAACTCATCGGCGGAGTTGACCGCGTCCTGTCCGGTCATGGAGTCGGCGACGAACAGGATCTCCTGCGGGTTAAGCATCCGCTTGAGCGACTGCATCTCGTCCATGAGCTGGTCGTCGATGTGGAGACGGCCGGCGGTATCGACGATGAGCACGTCGCATCCGGAGATCACCGCCTCGCGCCGCGCTTCTTTGGCGAGGCGCTCGACGGTCGCAGTGTTCGCTTCTTCAACCTGGCCTTCGTAGAGATTCGCCTTGATTGCCTGTGCGACGACTTTCAGCTGCTCGCGCGCAGCAGGGCGATAAACGTCGACCGAGACGAGCAGCGGGCGATGGCCGCCGTTCTTCAGCCAGTTGGCGAGCTTGCCCGAAGTTGTGGTCTTGCCGGAACCCTGCAGGCCCGCCATCAGGACAACGGTCGGCGGCTGCGAAGCAAACTTGAGCTTGGCCGTGTCTTTGCCGAGCGTTTCGACGAGCTCATCGCGAACGATTTTGATGACCTGCTCGCCGGGCGAGAGCGCCGTCATCACCTGCTGGCCGACTGCCTTCGCGCGGATGCGGTCAATCAAGTCCTTGACAACCTTGAAGTTAACGTCCGCTTCCAGCAGTGCCAGGCGAATCTGCTTCAGCGCTTCGTCGATGTTCTCTTCGGTGAGAACGGCCTGTCCCCGAAGGGTTTTGAACGCGCGCTGAAGTTTTTCCTGGAGGTTCTCGAACATAAATGCAGGTTCATTCTATCAGCGTAGAGACTAGCAGCTTGACTGTCGCCAGGGGTTTACTTCCCGATGCCGAGATACTGCAAGACCATCCGGGGCAGTTCACGTTGAACCTGATTCTCAGCGTCGGGAAGAAGCCGGGAGAAGTGCCTCGGGTCCTTAGGCAAAACCATTACACCCTGTGCGACGACACCAATCATGAGCATGGCACAGCGGATGGCAGAGTCGGGGTCGGGGTGACGAATCTCGTCGCGCCGCGTCAGTAACATTTCGCTCACCAATTGAAATGTCTTCCACTCCAGTTCTTCGCTCCTGCGGACGAAAGAGGCATCGGGATGTTGCAGCGTAAAGAGCGTGAGAGCGCGAAGCAATCCTCGGTGTTGAGCATGCCCTTTTAACGTTGTATCGATCACGTAGCCGCAGATGTCCGCTAGCGACTTGTCGTTCCACTTTTCAGGATTCAGAAGTTCGCTGGTGTGACGGTAGTTGCTTTCCAGGGCGCGAAGGCAGACCTCCCGGAGCAGCGCGTCCTTATCCGGAAAACGGCGATAGATCGCGCCCGGGGTCAAGCCGGCGCGAGCGGCAATGCGCGGAATTGTAGCGCCTTCAAGCCCATCTCGATTCAGCGTTTCCACGGCTGCCTGAAGCAGACGTGCCAACGTCTTGCGGCTTCGCTCCTGATGGGCCGGCAGGACGGTTTTCGGCATGGAAAAGATTCTACAAGAAAATCTTGACATTATGTAAATGTGAATCTACATTTACATTATGAATTTCCTCCTGACAACGATCATCACTCATCTGCTGGCTGCGGCCATGATCCTGATCGCTCCCTGGTTGGGACACCTGCAATATCAAAGGGCGCGAAAGCGGCTCCAGGCAGGCGCTTCAAAGGTCAAGGTCCGCCTTTACCGGAACGTGGTAGTCGAGCAGATCGTAGTCACGGCCACGGTGTGCGGACTTTGGCTGTTCGGCGGAGTCCCTAGAGCGAATCTCGGGATCTGCGCCCCGCGACCCTGGTGGTTGACGGTCGCTTTGGGAACGATGCTCGCTGGATTCCTGGTGCGATCTGGTCTCCGGGCACGGCCCAAAGCGCAAGAGCTTCGCGCGAGTCTGGACGGCAAGTTGGGTGTGCTGCTTCCTGATACCAAGGACGAACATCGCTGGTTTGTTGCGGTCAGCGTCGGGGCGGGAATCTCTGAGGAGTTAGCCTACCGTGGATTTCTTTTCTACTATTTCAGCCTTCTTCTTCCGTGGCTAAACAGTATCGAGGTTGTGCTGCTCACATCTGTCGTCTTTGGTATGGGGCATCTCTACCAGGGCTGGCGGGGGATATTGAAGACGGGCATAGGTGGCTTGATCCTGGCAGGTCTCTACTTGCTTTCCGGGAGCCTGCTGTTGCCGATGCTGGTCCATGCCGCCATGGACCTGCAAGTGCCGTTCATTTTTTGGCCGCAGGCGGGGCCGCTCGATGTTGCACAAGAAGCGGCTTAGGAATTCGACGTGCCGCAAAAGATCGCTTTGGCCGCCACCACCGTATTGCAGTGAATCGTCACCGAATCATCCACTTTCCGCGCGTACCCGCCGGCGTAGGTGACCATCACTGGAATGCCTCGCGTTTTCGCCACCCGGAACACTAACTCATCGCGCTTCTTCAGACCGTCAATGGTCAACGACAAGCCGCCAAGCTGATCCTCGCGGTAGGGATCGGCGCCGGCGATATAGCAGAGCAGGTCCGGCTCAAACTGACGCAGGCCGGAACTCAGGGCATTGTCGAGCCAGGCGAGATAGTCGTCGTCACCGGTCCCGTCCGGCAGGTCGACGTCGATCGACGATGGCGGCTTGAACGCCGGATAGTTGTTCTCCTGGTGCAACGAAATGGTGAAGACATCGCCGGCGTGAGCGCTGCGGATTTTGGCGGGCCGGGCCGGATTCAACGTTGAAACTGCCACCGAGGGCAGGGGATCGCTGGGAACGCGCGTACCCGCAAAGATTGCGGCCGTGCCGTTACCGTGGTGCACGTCGCAATCGACGGTCATGGCCGTGCGTATCTTGTCATCGCGCTGCATGCGACGGATCGCGATCGCAACATCGTGAATCATGCAGAAACCTTCGCCGTGATCAGGGTAGGCATGGTGGAAACCGCCGCCGATGCTGAAGGCGATGCCTTCGTTGAGCGCAAAATCAGCGGCCAGAATCGAGCCGCCCGCCGCCAGCCAGAAGGCGCGCACGAGTTCCGGCGAATAAGGCACTTCGAGTTCCAGTTCCTCGCGCGCAGTGAGCGCGCCCGTCTTCAGTTTCTGGACGTACGAGGGAGTGTGCACGAGCAAGACATCCCGATCGGCCGCCGGCCGGGGCGCCACAAAATCGGTGGCTTGCGCGACTCCCCATTCGAGCAGGCGATCGTGAATACACTTATATTTTTCAGCAGGAAAGACGTGAGTGCCAATCGGCAGGTAGTAATCGTCGCTGTAGACGAGCTTGAACATCAGAAACCGGTAGCCAGGAGTCGGTAGTCAGAAGTCAGCAACGACAAACGGTCAGTATCATACGTGATTGGAACGCAAATCGTCGTTCGCTGAGCGCAGTTCGGAATTCGCTGTTCGCTATTCGCGAACTCGCTCCTCCCTGCGGGTACAACTTCCAACTGATAAACTTTTCTCGTTGCCTGCGAAGAGAACATCTGCGGTGAAGATTCCAGCGGCTCCTGCCAGCGGAGGCGGAATCCAGTCACAAAGGCCTCAGGCGATCCCGTCCGCCGGTAAAAGCCGCATCTTCCTGATCGACGCAATGTCGTTCATCTTCCGCGCCTATCACGCGATGGCGCGGCAGCGGCCCATGTCGACCAAGACGGGCGTTCCCACGGCCGCGACCTACGTGTTCGTCAACATGTTGCGGAAACTGCGCGATGACTTTTCACCCGAATACCTTGCGGCAGTGTTCGACGTGGGCGCCAAGACCTTCCGCGATGAGCAGGCGGAAGCGATCACCACCATCCGCAAGTTCGACGTCAAGACACAAACGTTTAAAGAAGTCGAGTACGGCGGCTACAAGGCGAATCGCACCGAAATGCCGCCGGACCTGACGCAGCAGGTGCCCTACATCCGGCGCGCGCTGGAAGGCTATCGCATCCCGATTCTTGGGCTCGAAGGTTACGAAGCGGACGATCTGCTGGGAACGCTGGCGAAAAAGGCAGCCGCGAACTCGTACGCGGTCTATGTCGTTTCGAACGACAAAGACATGTTGCAGCTGGTTGACGACAACGTGTGCGTTTTGAATCCACCGAAAGACAACCTGATCTGCGATGCTGCAAAGGTAGAAGAGATCCTTGGCGTACCGCCGTCGCGGGTGGTCGATGTCATGGCCCTGCGCGGCGATTCGATCGACAACATTCCCGGAGCGCCTGGGATCGGCGACAAGGGCTCGGTTGAACTGATCCAGCGTTTCGGCAACGTGGAAGCAGCGCTCGATCGCGCGGCTGAAGTCGAGAAGAAGACATACCGGGAATCCCTGCTGAACAACCGTGATGTGATTCTGGCAAGCAAAAAGCTGGCGACCATCGATACGAACGTCCCTGTCGATCTCGATGTCGCTGCGATGAAGACGAGCGCGCCCGATATCGAAGCGCTGCGGGCGCTATTCTTTGAGTTGGAATTCACATCGTTGCTGAAGGAACTGCTGCCGGTTGCGGAAGCGAAGGAAGGCCACTATCGCGAGATCAAGTCAGTCGCCGAATTCAACGAATATCTCGAGGGGCTCAGGGATGACGCGCCGTTTGCGGTGGCAATTCCGAGTGCGGAACCCACGAATGCTCTGGACGACGAGTCGGAAGAAGAGACCTCCCAGGAACCCGCACAGACCGAATTGTTGCTGGTGGCGTCCCCAGCGCCTGAGGCATCCGCGCCTGCCATGACAATAGCGGTATCCGTCGCTTCCGGTTCTGGAGCCGTCGTCACGCTCGGAGAAAAGGCCCTGGCCGATCGTGTGAATTCCCTGTTGACGGACGCCAAAGTGCCAAAGTCAATTCACGATCTGAAATCGGCTCTGCATTACTTCTCCGGCCAGGGAGTGGCGCTGGCAGGGGTTCGGCACGACCCGATGCTCTACTCGTACCTGCTGAATCCGACCTACTCTTCGCACGTGCTTCCTGAAGTTGCTCTTCGACGGTTCAACCTGAAGATGGGCGGCGGGCTTGCCGAAGCTGCGGACCTGACTGGCCGGCTCGCGGCGGCGCTACGACGGGAAGTCGAGGAACAGGGGCTTGCCAGCGTTTATGAAGATATCGACGCGCCGCTTGTGCCGGTGCTGGGGCGGATGGAAGAAATTGGGGTAAAGATCGACACCACTGCGCTGGCAAAGATGTCGCAGCAATTGGAGCGCGAGATTGAATCCAAGGCAAAGGACATCTACCAGCGCTGTGGCCAGGAATTCAACATCAACTCGCCGAAACAGTTAGGTGACGTGCTCTTCAACAAGCTTGCCTTGCCGATGCCGGTGAAATATGGCAAAGGGAGGAAGATCTCCACTGCGGTGGATGTGCTCGAGGGACTCGCGGAGGAGCACGATGTTCCACGGCTGGTTCTGGAGTACCGGCAGTTGACCAAGCTGAAGTCAACGTATGTGGATGCGCTCCCTGCGTTGATCCGGCCGGGCACAGGAAGGGTTCATACGACCTTCGGCCAGACAGGAACGGCGACCGGACGGCTGTCGTCGGCCAACCCGAACCTGCAAAACATACCCATCCGAACCGAGCTTGGCCGCGAAATTCGCGCGGCTTTCATCGCGGAACCCGGGCACGTGCTGCTTGCAGCGGACTACTCCCAGATCGAACTGCGGCTGCTGGCTCATTTCTCGAAAGACAAGTTGCTCGTCGAGGCGTTCCGCCGGGGCGACGACATTCATACGCTGACGGCGTCGCAAGTGTTTGGTGTACCTCCGTTGATGGTTACCGCCGAACACCGCCGCGCGGCGAAGGTCGTGAATTTCGGAATTGTGTATGGTTTATCGCCGTTTGGCCTGTCGCAGCAGCTTGGAATCGAAACAGCGGACGCTAAGAGATTTATCGAAGCCTATTTTGAAAGGTATGCCGGTGTTCGCGCATTCATCGATGCCACACTCGATCAAGCGCGCCGGGAAGGCAAGGTGAGGACACTTTTCGGCCGCGTTCGCCCCATCCCGGATATCAACAGCAAGAATCCGAACCAGCGCGGGTTCGCCGAGCGAACAGCTGTCAATACGCCGCTGCAAGGAACCGCGGCAGACCTGATCAAGTTGGCGATGATCCGGATCGACGCCGAAATTGCCAAGCGGGGCTGGAAATCGCGCATGACGCTGCAGGTTCACGATGAGCTCGTGTTCGAGGTTCCGGAGAATGAAGTTGACCCCATGAAGCGCCTGGTGCGCGAGCAGATGGAGAACGCGCATCCGCTGGAAGTACCGCTGGTGGTGGAAATGGGCGTGGGGTCGAACTGGCGGGATCTGGAGTAGCAAGCCGAACGCAGTACGCGAGCGAAAGGGTGGAGAACTCACCTACTATCTTCGGTTGATCAACGAAGCGACGTATCCGGCGCCAAAACCGTTGTCGATATTGACCACGCTGACGTTCGAAGCACAGGAATTCATCATCCCCAAGAGAGCAGCAAGTCCTTCAAATGCAGCGCCATAACCCACGCTCGTGGGGACGGCGATCACGGGTACTCCAACCAGGCCGCCCACGACGCTCGGAAGCGCGCCCTCCATGCCAGCACAGACGATGATCACGCGAGCCTTCAACAAAGCGTTGCGGTGTGCGAGGAGGCGATGGATACCCGCAACCCCTACGTCATAGATGTGCTGGACGGTGTTTCCCATCATTTCAGCGGTGACAACAGCCTCTTCGGCGACGGGGATGTCGCTGGTTCCGGCGGAAACAACTGCGATCACGCCCTTGCCATAGCGTTTGCGGTCGCGCTTGAGCACGATGGCTCGGGCCAGCGGACGATATTCGACTTTGTCCACGTTTGCCGCGACAGCGGCAAACTGCGGTTCGTCAGCACGGGTGGCAAGCACATTTCCGCCGTGCGCGGCAAGGCGAGAAAAGATGTTCGCGACCTGCTTTGGCGTCTTGCCCTGGCCGAAAATGACTTCAGGCATTCCCTGGCGGAGAACCCGGTGATGGTCCACCTTGGCGAAACCGAGATCCTCGAAGGGGAGGTGTCGGAGCCGGTCAACGGCATGGTCGGGGGCCAGGCGGCCGCGGCGGACGTCGTCGAAAAGCTTGCGGAGGGAACGGGAGTTCATGAGATTGCAGAGGTCGGATGCAGAGGACCCCGGATGCTGTCCGATCAATTGTAGAAGAAAGTCAAAAATCGGAATGCAGAATGCAAAAGTGAAACCTTGAGCTCTGAGTACCGAGTTCAAGCTATGCGGCGAAGAATCACGGATCCCATCCTGCGAATGGTCCCTCACTTCCGCATGCTGACTCCCACGTCTTGCATTGGCAAAAGCAAGGCCCGTCAGTAACTTACGCAGATTACTCCAGTGGTTCAACGTCCTTCGGAGAGATTGCCCAGCCCCGGAATACCGCCCTATAATCGCCATACTCTGGTTCTGGATTCTCCGTCAGGCTGTGGGTGGGTCAGCCCCGAGGCGTAAGTGTGCCTCATGGTTGAACTTGATACCCGATATGCGTAAGAGCATGCAGAACGTCCTGATGGCAGCCACCGCGGTCGCCGCGATCTCCCTTCTCGCTACGGGCAGCGTGGGGGCGGAGTCCGGAACCGGGACGGGCTCGATCGCTTCCACCACTGACGAATTCGGCCGCAAGATCTATGTGAACGACGCAACTCCGACCACCAGCAAGGCACCCGCAGGCCTTCCGGCGCCCAAGCGTGCTGGTTTGTCGTATTGGAGTTCCACGGAACACCGTTGGAAGCCGGTTCCAACGAGCGGGGCGGCGATTCGAGCGGCGCGGTCGGCAGCTACGGAGGTCAACAGCTACCTGGATGGCGTTTCGGGGCTGAACCTGAGAAATACGCGCGTCTTCACCGAGCAGGAGATTGATGCTGCCATCGTGCAGGCAGCGTCGCGGCACAATGTCGATCCGAACCTGGTACGGTCGGTGGTGAAGGTCGAATCGAACTATAACCCGAATGCTGTGTCGCGCAAGGGCGCCATGGGCCTGATGCAACTTATGCCCGGGACGGCGCGGTCGCTGAATGTGACAAACCCTTTCGATCCAGAGCAGAACGTCGATGCCGGGGTACGGCATCTAAAGCAATTGCTGGAGAACTACCGTGGCAATGTTCCGCTGACGCTGGCAGCGTATAACGCCGGGGCGGGGGCCGTGGCCCGCAGCGCGGGGATTCCCCGCTATGCGGAGACGCGGAACTACGTGAAGCGGATCACGAATCTGTATTTCGGCGGGATGGGGCCGGGTTCGTACATCATCGGTAATCCGGTGCGGGACCCGGTACGAGTGCAGCGCGACTCTCGCGGCGTGCTGTACATCACGAATACGGAATAATCCGTTTCCCGTGTGGTACGGGAAGGCGGAACTGTCCGGGCGGGAACTGTGCCGCCCACAGGAAAGTAAGTGACGACCCAGGTTTCCACGACCCTAGTCCGAGGCCAGCGCGCCCTGCGCTTCAGTGCCGCCTTCCTGCTGGTGCTGCTCCCGCTGATGTCTGCGCACGCGCGGGTGCGTCACAACGACGCCTGGGCACGACAGCATTTCGCCAATGCAGAGCGGATGCGGGAGGCGTTGAACGGACGCCCGGCGGACGAGCGCACGCGGCGGGAATACCAGCGGGTGATCAACGCATACCGGCTGGTGTATTTCGGAGCGCCGGCTTCGTCGAAGGCCGATCCCAGCGTGGTGGCAACGGCAGAACTGATGGTCGAGATGGGCCGCCAGTTCGACGACCGCAAGATTCTGCGCGGGGCAATCGAACAGTACCGTTTCCTGCGGAAGGAATATCCCGGCAGCAAGTATCGTTTCGACGCCCTATTCACGATTGCGGAAATCTACAAGGACGACCTGGACGATCCCGAGGAGGCGCGAGCGACGTTCGAGGAATTTCTGCGCCGCTATCCCCACAACCACTTGGCCGACGATACGCGCGCGGCAATGAAGGAACTCGACAGCGCCGCCGACGACATGGAGCGAGAACGGGCGGCGACTGCTACGCCCCGCCGGCCGGGCCGCGCGGAAGAGATGGAAGGTTCCACCGGGCGGCGCAACAAGTTGCCGCGGGTCACGGGGATCCGGCACTGGTCGACGCCGGACTACACTCGCGTCGCCATCGATGTTGAGCAGGAAGTGAAGTTCGACTCGCAGCGGATCGCTCACCCCGACCGTGTCTTCTTCGACTTGCGGGATACAAAGCTAGCCTCGACATTGGTGGGCAAGACGTTTGATGTCGATGACGGGTTTTTGAAGAAGATTCGTGTGGCCGAGTTCCAGCCGGGCCGTACGCGGGTGGTGCTCGAAGTCGACGATCTCGCGAGCTACAACGCATTCCTGCTGCCGAACCCCTACCGCCTGATCATTGACGTACATGGAAAGCAGACGCGCAACGCTCTTGTCGCAAAGGACAGTCCGACGAGCGGTTCTGACGCGGGCGACGACACGACGCGGCCGCAGGACACCGCGGGGAAAGCGTCCGACGATACGGAAGAGAAGACGGCAACCGAGACGAAATCTCAGAAATCATCCGCATCTTCGGTCAAGCTGTCGAAGTCGAAGCCCGTCGAAGATCCGGTGGCAAACGAACATCCCGATTCACCCGCAACGGCTTTCGGCGGAGGCGGCCCGGTCGGCGGAGGCGGCCCGGTCGGCGGAATCGGTGTGGTGAAGACTACCGTCGTCGTGCCGGGATCGAATCGCAAGATTCCGAAGACGATCGTGGAAGCCGAAGACGAGGCTCCCACTTCGGTAGCTTCGCTGGAACCGAACCAGATTCCGCCAGAGCCGTCGGCAACGCGATCAAATGTGGGGCCGACAGAGCCAAAGCCGGGGAAGTCTGGCTCGGCATCGGGGCGAAAGAAGAAGTCGCGCCCCGCACCGGCTCCCGATACCGACGATTTGGAGATTCGCGAGGCGCGTCCGACCGCGACTGGAGACCGGTCATTGATTCGGGCCCTCGGGCTGAAGATCGGGAAGATCGTCATTGATGCCGGACATGGCGGACACGATACGGGGACGATCGGTCCGAACGGGCTGGAAGAGAAGGATCTGGTGCTGGACGTGGCCAAGCGCCTGGGCCGCCTGCTGGAGTCGCGTTTGGGAGCGGAGGTTGTCTACACGCGGCAGGATGACACGTTCATCCCGCTGGAGACGCGAACGGCAATCGCCAACCGCGAGCGCGCGGACTTGTTCATCTCGATTCATGCGAACTCGAGCCGCGATTCTGACGCGCGAGGAGTTGAAACCTACTACCTGAACTTCACTTCATCTGCGGATGCCCTGGAAGTGGCAGCACGGGAAAATGCCGTGTCGGAGAAGTCGATCTACGAACTGCAGGACCTGGTCAAGAAAATCGCGCTCAAAGAGAAGATCGACGAATCGCGCGAGTTTGCGAGCGACGTTCAGGAATCGTTGTATGGCGGTCTGTCGCTGCGCAGCGCGGGCGTTCGCAACCGGGGGATCAAGAAGGCGCCGTTTATCGTGCTGATTGGCGCCAACATGCCCTCGATCCTGGCGGAGATTTCGTTTGTCTCGAATCCCGCGGATGAGAGAAGGCTGCAAACTGGCGAGCACCGCCAGCGCATAGCGGACGCCCTCTACCGCGGAGTGTCGAAGTATGTGAGCGGCCTGAGCGGGGTGAAGGTCGCGAGCAAGATCGACAAGAACAACGGGCAGTAGCCTGGCTTCGAGCTAGTCCGCAACGGGTCCCCACGGTACTCTTCTTCATCCCACCGATCATGGCAAGCCGGCGAATGCCCCTAAAACAAAGGGTCCATCCCCCGTTGTCATGCGAACCGGCGAATGCCCGTGACATTCGTAATGTCCCAGGAACATTTCGGATGGTATATGGCCATGGGTCATTGCTATGTTCCAACGAGGTGGGCCGGTAGGGGTCCGGCCAAGGTGAGAACACCATGAACAAGCTTATAATCGGTTCCTTGTTGCTGACCGTCTGTGCGCTCGCACAGACGATTCGAGACGCGTCACATACACAATCGAACCTGACTGCATTGGAGCGAATGTGGAACGAAGCGCAGGTGAACCGGGATTCGTCCGCAATCGCCAGCATGATCGGCGACCGCTTCATCAACACTGAGTTCGACGGCGAAGTGAGCAATCGCGGAAAGTTCCTGGCCGACTTCGCCGACCCGAAATTCAAACCCAGCCTGATGAACATCCAGAACGTGCAGGTGGAGATGTACGCCAGCACAGCGGTCGTGACCGGCGATTACCATACCAAGGGAATCTACGCCGGCAAGCCTTACGAGCACTTCGGGCGCTTCACCGATACCTGGGTGTACCAGGACGGCAAGTGGTTGTGCGTCGCCAGCCACAGCAGCCTAAGGAAATAGGCCCATTCTCCGAGAGAGTTCCAGGCGGCAGCGTCGAACTACGGCCCTGCTGGAAACTTTCTCCCCCAGCCGATAGTCTAAGTAAGTAGGGCCTTTGTGCCCGTGTTCGAATGAAACTTCCTGGTTTTGCACTTGCCGCCGTTCTGCTGGCATCAGCGGTAGCTCTGGCCGCCGACACAAGTACGCCTCCTCCGGTGCTGCCGACTCAGTTCGCGGGGTGGCAGGTCAAGGAGTCGGTCAGCAAGAGTGTGGATCCGGCCGTGGCCGACTCGGCGAACGCTCCGGTCCTTGCGGAATACGGCTTCCAGCGGCTGGAGACGGCCACCTACACTCGCGATGACGGGCGGATTCTGGCCATTAAAGCGGCTGTTTTCGGCGATGCAAGCGGCGCCTATGGCGCTTTTACGTACTACAAGACGCCGGTGATGCTGAACGAGAAGATCGGCGGGCAAGCATCTTCGCTGAACAATCGCGTGCTGTTCTATCAAAACAACGTTCTGGTAGACGCGGTCTTCGACAAACTGACGGTAATGTCGGCCGCCGAATTGCGGGAGTTGGCCGGACTACTGCCCGCTCCAGCGAGCAACGCGCGCAACTTGCCGCCCTTGCCCACGTATCTGCCCAAGCAGTCGTATCAGAAGAACACGGCGAAATACATCCTTGGGCCGGTGACGCTCGACCGCGTCGGGTCGCCTCTGCCGTCGTCGATGGTGGATTTCAAGTCAGGCGCGGAAGTCGTGATCGGCAAGTATTCCGCGAACGCGGGCGATGCCACCGTGATGTTGATTTCTTACCCGACGCCACAAATGGCGGGCGAGAAACTGAAGCAGATTGAAGCCGCACATCAGCCAAGTCCACAGCCGCAGGCGGGAACGTCCCCGGCGTTGCTCGACATTCATCCATTTTTTGACAAGCGAACTGGTCCGATCATCGTCGTCGCAGCTGGACCCTTGTCGGCGAGTGAAGCGAAAAGCCTGCTGGCTTCTGTCAGCTACGAAGCTGATGTGACGTGGAACGAGAATACGTACTTCTCCAAGAAAGACAATGTCGCAAATCTGCTCTTCAACGCTGTCTTGCTGTGCTGCATCGTGGTGGGCCTGGCCTTGGTGGCTGGCTTGGCGTTCGGAGGCTTTCGCCTCCTGATCAAACGGATCTTCCCAGATCGGTTTTTTGACCGCCCGGAGGACCTGGAGATCATCACCCTGCACCTCGACGAGAACCTGGAACCGGCGTCCCGCAGGCGGTAAGTTGCTCAATTCAGGGTTGTTAAGCTCGAAGCGGGGCGAATTTTCGGAATTTTCGAGCCGTTTGTCAACTTGTGGACTATTTTTGTAACTATATGAAAACAAAGATATTTAATTCATAGATTTTCCTTGACACCCCGCTTTTAAGGCTCATAAGATTCCGGCAGAAAGTTCTGATGGACCAAACCTCCGTTGGAACTATTCTCCCTTGAAGAAAAGGCTGCCCACGTTGCCGGGCGGCCTTTTCGTTTAGGAGCAATTCTCAGTGAACCCCCACGATCGTGACAGCAACTGAGAACTGAGAACTGCCTGGAACCCCATGGCCCTTGCATCCGTACACAACATCGAGCAGACTTTGTGCGATCCGGGAGGAGAAGCTATGTTCTGCGATCAATGCGGCGCGCAGCTGCAAACTGGACAGCAAACGTGCGCGCGCTGCGGCAAGCCGGTGATTGGCCTCGTCTATCGTCGCAATCGTGTGCAGGAGCATGTGCGACTCCTGGGAATTCTCTGGTTGGCATATTCCGCGTTCACGCTGTTGGGGGGCGTCGCGGTGGAGATTGTCTCGCACACGATTTTTGGAAACGCGTTCCACTCACCCGGTCCTCCGCCGGAGATCAAGGTCTGGCTCGGCCCGTTGTTGACGTTTGTCGGAGGGCTGATCCTGATCAAGGCGGCGGTGGGGTTCATCGCGGGCTGGGGATTGTTGCAGCGCGAACAGTGGGCCCGGGTGGTGACGCTGGTGGTGGGATTCATCTCGCTCTTCAACCTGCCGATCGGGACGGCGATCGGCATCTACACGCTGTGGGTGCTGCTGCCGGCGCAGTCGGATGACGAGTACCAGGCGCTGGCCCGGGCGGCCTAGAAGGCAGGTCCACGACTCACCGGTGATTTGTCTGCTGAAACCGGGCCTAGGACCTGTCATCGCTGACCTGTCCCCTGTTAAAATCGACACAGGCCGACGTAGCTCAGTTGGTAGAGCAGTCGATTCGTAATCGACAGGTCATCGGTTCAAGTCCGATCGTCGGC
>DATIWL010000076.1:0-10509 GCA_035519435.1 Terriglobales bacterium | reverse complement strand
TCCACAATCACCTGCGTTCGTGGGATCTTCTGCTGGGCCGCGTAGGCCAGCATGGTGCGCAACAGCGCGTTCAGTTTATTGCGGCTTTCTGACTTCAGCACAAAGTGGTAACGGTAGTCGCGCTTCAATCGCAGGATGGGAGCCGCCGCCGGCCCCAGCACCCGAATTCCCTCGTGCCGCGTCTTCTCGAACCATTTGCCCAATGTGCCGGACCAGGTCAGGGCCTCATCCAGTTTGTCACTGCGAACCAGAACGTTGGCCAGGGCGCTGTAAGGGGGATAGTGCATCCAACTGCGAAAGCGCAATTCTTTTTCATAGAATCCTGCAAAATCATGCTGGGCCGCGTACTGCACGGCATAATGGTCCTGGAAATAAGTTTGCAGCACGACTCTCCCTGGCGTCTGGCCGCGACCCGCGCGACCCGCCACCTGGGTCAATAGCTGGAACGTCCGCTCCGCCGCGCGGAAGTCCGGGAATCCCAACGCTGCGTCGGCCCCAACCACCCCCACCAACGTCACGCCGTGGATATCGTGGCCCTTGGCGATCATCTGCGTGCCCACCACCATGTCCAGTTCGCCTTCATTGAGCGCGTTCAGCATGCGCTCGAAATCTTCGTGCCCGCGCACCGTGTCGCGGTCCAAACGGCCAATCCGGGCCTGCGGAAACAATCCGTGCAGTAACTCCTCCAGCTTCTCCGAGCCAGTTCCGAGGAAGTACACGTACTCGCTGCCACAGTGCACGCACGCTTTCGGCACCGGCGCGGTGTATCCGCAGTAGTGACATTCCATGCGATGGGAGCGTTTGTGGTGAGTCAGGGCAATGGCGCAGTTCTTGCACTCAAGGGTCTTGCCGCAAGTGCGGCAAAGTACGAGCGGCGAGTAGCCGCGGCGGTTGAGCAGCACCATGACCTGTTCCTTGCGCTCCAGCCGCTCGCGGATCTCCTGCGCCAGCTTGCGGGAGATCACCTGGTCGTGCCCGGTCTCCTGGAACTCTTGCCGCATGTCAACAATTTCGACTTCCGGCAGGGGGCGCTGCTCCACACGATCGGGCAGTTCGAGCAACACGTACTTGTTCTTCTTTGCGTTGAAGTAAGACTCCAGCGAAGGGGTAGCGGAGCCCAGCACCACCACCGCGCCCGCCATCTTGGCCCGCATCACCGCCACGTCGCGGGCGTGGTACCGCGGTGTCTCTTCCTGTTTGTAGGAAGAATCCTGTTCCTCGTCCACGATCAGCAGCGCCAGATCGGAGACCGGCGCAAAGACGGCCGACCGCGTGCCGACCACGATGCGGGCGCCGCCGTTCTTGATCCGGTGCCACTGCTCGGCGCGCTCCTGGTCGGTGAGTCCCGAATGCAGGATGGCCACCTGATCTCCGAAGACCTGGCGCAGGTCTGCCGCAACCGCCGGAGTGAGCCCGATCTCCGGCACCAGCAGGATGGCAGAGCGTCCGTCTTCCAACACGGAGCGCATGGCCACCAGGTAGACAGCGGTCTTCCCTGAACCCGTGACGCCGTGGATCAACACACCGGAAAATGTCTTCCGGCTAACCCGCTCGCGAATGTTGTCAAACGCCTGCCGTTGTGCCGGATTGAATTCGAAATCGAGCAGCGATGACCGCGCCTTTACATTCGATAGCGTAAACTCTGCCGGCTTTTCGAAGACCTCCACAAGCCCACGCTTTACCAGAGTGCCCAGGGTCGTGCGCGGGACTTCCAACCCCTGCAGTGTCTCGACAGCGAGCGTCCCTCCGGCCGCGGTTAAGGTTTCGACCAGCAGGCGCTGATTGGCGTTCAATTTCCCATCCGCATTCCTCAGCACCGCCATCTTCATCATGCGGGCTGCGGGGCGAGCACTCGACAGGTCTTCCCGCACAATCCACTTCTTGGCCACCATGCCCGCCAGCACGGACTTGGAGGCCCGGGTTGCCGTACGCAGAGTTTCTTGGCGCGTCATCTCGCGCTCGGAGAGATAGTCCAGCACGCGAAACTCTGCCAACTGTTCCTCGGGAGTTTTGCGGGACCGCGCTGAGGACCCAGACATCCCGGCGAGATGCAGCGCCATTTGCCCGGCTTCGGTGATGCGATAGCCGATGTTCCGCTTGAATTCCGCTCCCAGCGGCAGCATGGTGCGAAAGACTTCGCCCACAGGCGCCAGGTAATAGTCAGCGATCCAGTTGCCCAACTGTAGGAGATGCTCGTCGAGCACAGGCACGTCGTCGAGCACGTCGAGAACATTCTTGGCCGGCACCTTCGGAGCGCGATCGTGAAGCTCCGTCACGATTCCCAGCATCCGCTTCTGGCGAAATGGAACCAGCACGCGCCCGCCCACCACCGGCAGCAGTCCTTCCGGAACGCGGTAGGTGAATACGACATCCAAGGGGACGGGCACGGCGACGTCACAGAATTGGGGCATGGAGCAAATGGGGCCGGCAGCGCACCGGCTGATTGGCATCGTAGCATTCACGGCGAGAGGGCGTAGAAAGAGCAGCCTGACGCACTGGCGAGGGCTGAGAGTCCCTGCTAACATCCCTGCAGATGCCCTCGCGCAGACTTGCGAAGAACACCCGCCGCCGAACGCGCCAGTCCAGGGGCACGCCTGCAGCGCCCCACGGGCGTGTACCGGCCGAACTGGTCATCATCACGGGCATGAGCGGGTCGGGCAAGGCTTCCGTCCTGAAGGCTTTCGAAGACCTGGGCTACTACTGCGTGGACAATCTTCCCGTGGGTCTGATTCCGCGCTTCGCGGAGCTGGTCGGTCAATCTTCAGAGATCAAGAGCACCGCGTTGGTGGTGGACGTCCGCGAAGGCGCACAGTTGGAAGATCTGCCGGAGATTGTGAAGTCGGTGAAGCGCATGTTGCCGACGAAGATGATCTTTTTGGAAGCGGCGGACACGGTTCTGGTTCGCCGTTTCAGTGAGACCCGCCGCCCACATCCCTTGGGAAGGGATGCACCAGTAAAGACGTCTCTCTCCGCCGAGCGCCGGCATCTGCGGCCGATTCGCGCCCTGGCCGATCTGGTCATCGACACTTCCAAGTTCAATGTCCACGAGCTGCGGGCCTACATCACGGAGCGCTTCCGGAAACGGGAATCGGACAAGAATATTCTGGTCTCCTGCGTGAGCTTTGGATTCCGCAAGGGGGTACCGGAAGATGCCGACTTAGTGTTCGATGTGCGATTCTTGCCGAATCCGCATTTCGTGCCGGAATTCCGGCCTCTGACCGGACGTGATGCCAAAGTCGCCAAGTATATCCGCTCGTTCCCGCAAACCCGGGAGTTCATCAAGCGGATCTCCGCGCTCTTGGTGTATCTGCTGCCGCACTACATTCGGGAAGGCAAGAGCTATCTGACCATCTCGTTCGGCTGCACCGGCGGACAGCATCGCTCGGTGATGATTGCCGAGGACGTCAGCAAACACCTGCGGAAGGCTGGCTACCGGGTAAAGGTGGTCCATCGGGACAGTCCGGGGTAGAAAGCCGTCGTGGGTCGTGGGCCCTTGGTCGTTGGCCGTTTGCACCGGGGAGAGGTGGCTTCCCGAACCCAGAGAAGGCGCACTCAGATTCATTGGCAAGATTTCAACTGCGCCCACGACCAACGACGAACGACCGACGACGGACATCCAGCGACTCAAGTAGAATAAGAACTTGCTACGCATGCCGATTCCATCCGCTGCAGGCCGAGTCCGGCGGCGCATCGGGAGCCCCCAATGCGGCAACTGACGCGCCTGGTCCGTTACGTCGGCCCCTACTGGTGGCAGTTGCTGTTCTCGGTTTTACTGATGGCGCTGGTCGGCCTGCTCGACGCATTTCGGGTCTTGCTGGTCGGGCCGGTCTTGGACCGCGTGTTGAATCCGTCTTCCGGCTCGAACGACATTCGACTCTTCACCATCCCCAAGACTACCCACAGTATCTACCTGCAACAATTCGTCCCTTCTCATTTCCACAATGCCTGGACGATTGTGGCTTATGCGCTGGTGGCGTCCACCATTCTGAAGGGCATCTTCGATTACGTGGGAACGTACCTGGTGAACTACGCCGGTTTCGGCATGATCACCGACCTGCGCAATAATCTGTACGACTCCATCCTGCGGCGTTCGGCAGCCTTCTTCCAGAAGCACACCACGGGGACACTGATTTCCACGATTGTGAATGACATTGAGCGCGTGCAATATGCCATGTCAACCGTGCTGGCGGAGTTCCTGCAGCAACTGTTCACCCTGATCTTCACCGCCATTGTGGTCGTGCTCCTTGGGGGCAAGCTGGCCTGGGTTCTACTGTTGTTCGTGCCTTTCATCATTTTTTCGGCAGGCCGGATCGGGCAGCGGGTGCGGCACACCACGCGCCGCGGCCAGGACAAGCTGGCCGACATTCAAAACATCCTGCACGAAACCATCACCGGCAACCGGATCGTGAAGGCGTTCAGCATGGAGTCCTGGGAGATTGCCCGCTTCCAGAAGGCAGCCCGCCGGCTGTTTTGGGCCAATCTGCGCTCCGTGGCTGCGGCCGCCATCAGTTCTCCCCTGATGGACATTTTTGGCGCCATCGCCATCGCCCTCCTGCTATTGCTGGGGCGGGACCAGATTGCCCATCAGCGCATGACCGCCGGAGTATTCTTCGCTTTCATCGTCGCCGTCTTCAAACTGTACGATCCGGTGCGCAAGTTCGCGCTCTTCAACAATAACTTCCAGCAAGCTCTCGGGGCTTCGTCGGAAATCTTCAAGTTCATGGACACCGAAGACGGGGTACGAGAAAAACCTGGCGCCAAGCCGCTGCCGTCGTTCGCTCGCAGCATTCAGTTTGAAGACGTCGGCTTTTCCTACGAACCCAACGGCGAGGAAGCCCGCGAGATTCTGCATGACATTAATCTGGAGGTCCGCGCGGGTGAAGTCCTGGCGGTGGTAGGTTCGAGCGGCGCCGGCAAGACCACGCTGGTGCACCTGATCCCGCGTTTCTTCGACGTGACCGCGGGCCGCCTGCTGATCGACGGCTGCGACGTCCGCGACACCACGCTGGCTTCGCTGCGCTCGCAGATCGGAGTCGTCTCGCAAGACACGGTGCTGTTTAACGATACTGTGCGCAACAACATCGCCTACGGCCGACCGAATGTTCCGCAGAAGGCGGTGGAGACCGCCGCCGAAGCCGCACTGGCCCACGACTTCATCGCCGGGCTTCCCTCCGGCTATGACACGGTGATCGGCGAACGTGGGTTGCGGCTGTCCGGCGGAGAGCGGCAACGCATCGCGATTGCCCGGGCACTGCTGAAAAATGCGCCGATCCTCATTCTCGACGAGGCCACCTCCGCCCTGGATAGCGAGTCTGAGTCGCTGGTGCAATCGGCCTTGCACAACCTCATGACCGGCCGCACAGTAGTGGTGATCGCGCACCGGCTCTCCACGGTGCGTCGCGCCGATCGAATCGTAGTATTGGAGAATGGGACCATCACGGACATGGGAGCGCATGAGGACTTGATGAAGAAGTTCGGTACTTATCGGAGATTGTACGATCTGCAATTTGTGGATCTGGAGCCGGCGCGAATGAGCGCGGCTCCAGCCCGGGAATAGAAAACATGCCACTCCGCTCCATGACCGGCTTCGCGCAGGTGAAAGGACAGGTTAATGGCCGGCTGAGCTTCACCCTGTCGCTCAAATCGGTGAATCACCGCTTTCTCGACCTGCACTTCCGCATGCCGTCGGACAGCGATGATCTGGAGATGAAACTGCGTCGCCAGCTGAAGGACAGGCTGGCACGCGGTCACGTTGAGCTGACTCTCAACATCGAGCGTTCCAGTAACGAAAGCGTCTCGCTCAACCGGGAACTGGTGGGCGGCTACATCCAGGCATTCCGGGCGGCCGCCGCGGAATTCGGGCTGGCGGCCGAGCCTGACCTCAATGTCATCCTACGTATCCCCGGAGCGCTGGAGTCCGCGACACTGCCGGCGGATGGAGATCTGGAAGCAGCCGTACTGGGCAAGATGGAAGAGGTCATGAACCGCCTCAACGGGATGCGGGAAGAAGAGGGACGCAGTGCGGAGGTGGAACTACGGCAGCGCATGGCCCACCTGCAAAAGGCGCGGCTGGAGGTGGAGAAACATCGCCACGCAACACTGCGGACCTATGCCGACAAATTAAAGACCCGCCTGCAGGAGCTGATTGGTTCGCAGGTGGACCCGGAACGCATTCTGCAGGAGGCCGCGCTGCTGGTGGACCGCAGCGACATTCAGGAGGAGTTGGTCCGTTTGGACATGCACGTGAAGCACTTCCTCGGGCTGCTTGACGAAGGCGGAGAAATCGGTAAGAAGTTAGACTTCCTGCTGCAGGAGATGAATCGCGAAGCCAACACCCTGCTTTCCAAGACCTCAGGACTGGCGGGAGAAGCGCTGAAGATCACCGAATTTGGGTTGTCCATGAAAGCCGACATCGAAAAGGCACGGGAGCAAGTGCAGAACCTCGAATGACCACCGTCTACATTATTTCTGCCCCCTCCGGTTCGGGGAAATCCACCCTGGTGGAAAAAGTGCGGCGGATTGTTTCGGGGCTGGACTTTTCCATCTCCTACACCACGCGTGCCCCACGGGGGAACGAACAGAATGGGCGCGAGTATTTCTTCGTGTCACGAGCAGAGTTTGAGGACATGGTCCACCGCGACGAATTCCTGGAACATGCCAACGTTTTTGGCAACTATTACGGCACCGCCGGGCGCTTCTTGCAGCAGGCCCAACGAGACGGACACGATCTGTTGCTCGACATCGACGTCCAGGGCGCAGCACAGATCAAGCGTAAACTTCCCGAGGCGGTGAGCATCTTCATCCTGCCGCCGGACCGGAAGACGTTGGAGTCACGCCTGCGAAATCGCAGTCTGGACGCAGAGGATGTCATCCAGCGCCGGTTGGTCACGGCCAGCCGGGAGATTGAGAATTACGGGAAATACGACTATATTTTGATCAACGACCGACTGGAAGAATCGGTAGCCAGGCTGAAATCGGTTCTTCTTGCGGAACGGCTGCGGCGCTCGGGAGCCACACCCTCCGCTGACGACACAGAAACGCTGGCCACGGCAGAACGCTGCCGTCTAAGTAACGTTCGGGAGCGCTTGCAGCCCATCCTGGCCTCGTTTGTGAGCGCAGCGACACCCAGCGCACGCTAGTGACAGGGAGAGAGCATCATGAAGTTGATGGACGGCTTCGACAGCAACTATCGATACATCCTGGTGGCAGCTCGACGCGCTCGGCAATTGCAAGGTGGCGCGCCGCCGGTTATTGACACTAGCTCCCGCAAACCCTGCCGCATTGCGCAGGATGAAATCAAGGCCGGCAAGGTGAAGTGGGTGATACCGGAAATGCCCAAGTCCGCCGCCGAGATTGCCAGCGAGGCGCTGGACAAGGCGCTAGGGTCGGAATGAGCCATTGGCAATTTGCAATTGCCGACTTTCGATTGAGACCAAAGTTCTCAAGCGGGCATCCTCAATTGGCAATTGACAATCGGCAATTGAAAATCTCCTATGAAAATCGCTCTCGGCGTCAGCGGCGGAATCGCAGCCTACAAGGCGGCAGAGATAGTGCGCCTGCTGCAAGAGCATGGCATCCGCGTGCAGGTTGTCATGACCCACGCTGCGCAAGAGTTTGTCCGCCCGCTGACGTTTGCCGCGCTCTCCGGTGAAAAGGTCATCACCGACATGTTCGCTGCCGGCAACGAGCAGCCGAATATCGATTCGGCAGTCGAACATATAGCGGTCGCGCAATCGATTGACGCTCTGCTGGTCGCGCCGGCGACGGCCGACGTTCTCGCAAAGTTCGCTCAGGGCATCGCCTCGGACTTTCTGACCACGCTGTACCTCGCAACCACGGCGCCGGTTGTCGTCGCGCCCGCCATGAACGTGAATATGTGGAACCATCCGGCAACGCAGGCGAATCTTGAAGTCTTGAAGAAGCGGGGCGTGCGCGTGGTGGAGCCGGGAACCGGCTACCTGGCATGCGGAATGACAGGACCGGGCCGACTGGCGGAGAACGCAGCGATCGTTGCGGCAACATTGGAGGCGTTAGGCGCTTCGCAAGAGTTGGCGGACGAGACGGTGCTGATTACCGCCGGCCCCACGCGGGAGAAGATCGATCCGGTGCGGTACCTGACGAACCGTTCTAGCGGCCGGATGGGCTACGCACTGGCGGAAGCTGCCCTTCGCCGCGGAGCGCGGGTGCTGCTGGTCAGCGGGCCGACGGCGTTGACTCCCCCCGGAGCTGCCGAGGTCACGAAGGTGGAGTCGGCGGAGGAAATGCGGCAGGCGGTTTTAAAGCTTCTGCCGGAAGCGACCATTGTGATTAAGACGGCGGCCGTCGCAGACTATCGTCCGAAGTCGACGGCGTCGCAGAAGATCAAGCGCACCGGGCCGATGACGCTCGAACTGGAGCCGACCACCGACATCCTGGCGGAGCTGGCGCGCCGCAAACAATCCCAGATCATCGTTGGCTTTGCGGCCGAGACCCAGAACGTGCTCGAGAATGCCCGCAAGAAACTCGCCTCCAAGTCGCTGGATGCCATTGTGGTAAATGATGTCTCGCAGGAAGGCGTGGGCTTTGACTCCGACCGCAACGCGGTCACCATCATCACCCAAACTGAAGTCGTCGAAGTGCCCGAGACCACGAAATGGGAAGTGGCGCAGCGGGTTCTGGACCAGGTGGTGAGGCTGCGCGAACGCAAGCCTACCTTGAAAGCTTAACCCTCCTTGTTGTGATTCCGAGGCGGCGTCAGGCCGCGAGGAATCCCTATGTCCCGCAAAAGGCGTGCGGCAGGTAGAAATGCTTCGACTGCGGTTGAACTTCGCGACGCGAAGTTCAATCCTCGCTCAGCATGACACTGATCTTTTGTCTCGCGTCGTCTACACTGGTTTGTCATGGCAGACCAGAACATCAGCAAGCTCTTCTCAGAAACGCTGCTCGGCGGGTACGACGATGATGCACCATGGACCGCAGTACATGCCTTGCGGCGGATTGGATCTCGGGAGGTGTTTGAATTTGCCGTAAAACGGTGCAATTCTTCGGATCCGATTATCCGTGCCCGTGGCGTTGACGTTCTGGCACAACTCGGCAAAACCGCAGAACACCCGACCCACAGTTTCCCAGAAGAGACCTACTCTCTTATCGCGGGCCTCTTGGAGAGGGAGAGGGATGTTCGAGCGTTGCGCTCGGAGATCTCGGCGCTCGGCCATTTGGAAAATCCTCTTGCCATTCCGTTGATCACTAAATACCGTACCCATCCGAGTGCGGACGTTCGGTTCGCTGTTGCATTCGCACTGGGATCATTTCCGAACGATCCACGGAGCGTCGGCAGTCTTCTATCGCTTGTTGACGATTCCGACAAAGATGTGCGTGACTGGGCCACATTCGGCATCGGCAGTTTGGGGGACATTGACTCCCCTGAGATTCGCGAGGCGCTGTTTCGGCGACTGTCGGATACGCACGATGACGTGCGTCAAGAAGCCATGGCAGGTCTAGGTAAAAGAGGGGATCGGCGGGTTCTGCCCTCCCTGATAAAGACCTTGGACAGCCCTCCAGTGTCCAATTGTGTTATCGAGGCGGCTTATCTGATGCTTGGCATGGATGCGGACCGTGAGGACTGGGATCCGGAAGACTACGTCGCAGCGTTGCGTACTCGTTTTGACGAATAACCCGTTGCTGTTCTTGTTGAGATTCGCTCAACTCAGTATTCCCAGCAAAGTCCGTGACAGGCAGGGATGCTTCGACTGCGGTTGAACTTCGCGACGCGAAGTTCAATCCTCGCTCGCCATGACACTGACGTTCTCTGCTTTTCCACCGATTTTCCTGATAGTCTCGTGCGGAGATGCCGAGCCTCCTCGAACCGCAAGTACGCCGCGCGCTGGCCGAACGTATTCGGTTCTACAACGAGTTAGGCATCTACGATTTCTACCGTCGACCAGCTCACGATTCTCAAGCAGACCTTGCATCCGAACCCCAGCCAGGACAGCGAGAGGAAATGCCCCTGCGAAGCAAAGCGGCTGTAGCCGTCGTGGAAGAAGATTTGTTCGCTGTGCCCAAACCTGAGGCCGCCGTATCCGACCCGGCTAAGGCCTTGCGGATCATCCGCGAAGACCTTGGCGACTGCACGCGTTGCCGCCTGCACAAACAAGGCCGCAAGCAGATTGTTTTCGGCGTGGGAAATCCCAAAGCCGAGCTGATGTTCATCGGAGAGGCGCCGGGCGCGGACGAAGACCAGCAAGGCGAGCCGTTCGTCGGCCGTGCCGGACAACTGCTCAACAACATGATCAAAGCCATGGGCCTGCGACGCGAGGACGTGTATATCGCCAACATCATCAAGTGCCGTCCGCCGGGGAACCGCACCCCGGAACGCGATGAATGCGATACTTGCTCGCCGTTTCTGATGCGGCAGATCGCGGTGATTCAGCCCAAGGTGATCGTCGCGCTGGGCGCGGTATCGGCCAAGACGCTGCTGGCCATCAACGCTCCCATGTCGGAGTTCCGCGGCCACTGGTATGACTTTCGCGG
>DATIWL010000075.1:0-5907 GCA_035519435.1 Terriglobales bacterium | reverse complement strand
CGACCCATCCCATTGCCATCGCCGTCAGCACGCCGGCCAGAAACAGCAGTTTTCCACGTGTTCTCAAGGTTTCCTCGGATCCCTCGCAAAGGGGGAGAAAAATTCATGAAACAGGGCCACGGCCTGGTCTCGTCCGAGCATGCTGACCAGTCCGGGACTGAGCACACCGCCATCGCCGGCGAGGCCAGCGGGAGCGAAGTGCTGATGGATGAACTCGTTCATGCGCCCGTGCTCGGCCCGCATCCATCCGCGGGCGTCGGCGCCTGTCATCAGGCCCGTGGTGGTCTCAGGCAGCACTTCGCCTTCGAACAGCCAACCCGCGGTATAGGGCTCGGCGGTGAGCCGTGCCGGATCGGCGCGGAGGTAGAGATTGCACGAAGTCAGCAGCAGGGGGTTGGGAAACATGATGTGCAGGTCCACGCCGCCCGCGGTTATCACCGCCGTGGGGCGGCGCTGGCCGTGCTGCCAGACGTAGCTGATGCGCTCGACTTGTCCCAGGGTCCGGGCGAGGAACCCGTCGATGCCGGCATGGCAGCGGCCCTCGGCGGTCATGTCGAGCCACATGTGATTGGCCGAGTACAGCAGCCAGGATGGCATGCGCACGCCGTCCACTTCTTCGTCGTCACGCAGCGGATGGGCGAGGCTGAGATAGACCTCGCAATAACGGAACGCCCCGTTCCCGCAACGCGAGAGCACCGACTCGGAATAGGGCACGAGCCGGGGCACCGAAGCCGCCGAACAATACTGCATGAGGGACTCCTGCAACCACGGACAGCGCGCGGCCGCGGCGGTATCCCGCGCCTGGCGTTGGAACACCGGACATTCGGTGAAAGACCGCGAGGTGCATTTTTCGCCGGGTGGCTGGGCATCGGACGCCGATGGCCCGGCCGAGGGAATCAGCTTGCGCACACCTGCCATCTGGCAGAACTTGACCTGGGTCTCCTTGAGGAAGGGACAGGTCATGGCCATCACCGCTTTCCGCGATCTTCGTCGTCGTCGAGCGGTTCGCCGCCGTCGGCCATCGTCAACCCGAGGCCGGGTACGTCGAACGCGTGCCCGTCGCGATAGGCCGAGACGAGGTCGCGCAGCTCGCCGTCGATACCTTTCATTTCGGCGCGCAGGCGGCGCCTCGCATTCACTTCCTGGATGACCCCGATGGCGACCGCGCCCAGGCAGAGCAGGACCACGACTCCCAGGGCGATGTTCGTCAGGTTGAGCCAGAGGGTTTCGGGATCGCTCCAATTCACTCCGAACATGGCTTCTCCTTCAATGAGGACATTGCACAGCTCGTGCCATGCTGATTCTGTTGGAGTTAGCTGAAGCGGGGGCCGATCTCGTGGCGGATTACCAGACGTCGGAGTCTGGAAATCCGACATGGGCGGTGCAGGTTGTGTTGGTTCAGCGTGAAATGGAGAGCTCCCAACGTCGGTCCTCGTTCCAGCGAAGGACATGCACGTCCAACGATGCCTACCTGTGATTCGGCCCCACTCTCAACCGGAACAGCGGCCTACCAGGGCCATTCTTGGGATCCCCGGAAGACGCATCGAAAGCCGATGGTTGAGCTGCGTTCACTTGGCTCGACGCCGCGGCGTGCTGATAGACGCAGGCTATTGGGATAGGAATCACCATCACACCCCCGCACCGAACGGCACTTGCTACTCGGGGGGCCTTTCGGGTTCTCACGCGGTGCGTTCCTGAAGTACTCATCTGAATACCAGTCCGCGCACCACTCGGCCGTTCGTCCTGGCATGTCAAAAACACCATAGTCGTTCGCGCCAAAAGTGTGCGTGGGAGCTGCCGTCACCATGAAGGCCTTCCAATCACGGACGTTTGCTGGATTGAGCTCTCCACCATCGTCGCGCACGATGTCAATAGAGCCCTTAAAGTACGCGCCGTCTTCAATGATGACATGACACACGCAGAGATCGCCAATCAGGGCGCCTTCCTTGTGAATTGTTGCGATGATGCTCTCGACATTCCCAGTGATTCGCCCGCGAATCTCAACGACATCGGCTACGAGATCGGCCGCCAGTACCTGGTGCTGCGGCACCGCGATTGTATGCCCAGGAAGCACGAGTTCCGTTCCCTGTGCCAGTTGTACTCCATCTTTCCCAAGTACAACGTGCGATTCAAGCGACGCCGATAGGGCAGCGCCTTTTCGACCGGCCCGCGCGACATACTCCCACTCGGCCTCCGTTGGGAGTCCTCCGCCGAGCCATTCACAATAGCCTTGCGCGTCCGCCCAGGAGACATTGACCATCGGGCGATTTCGTAAACGCCAATTCGGATTCCCCTGTGGCGGAGGAGGAAGCTTATTGCTCTTTCGGGATGAGTAGGCGCAAACAGTGATGAGACTGCGAGAGATCCACAATCCTTCTGTCAGCCGCACGACATGCCTAGCGCATGTTTGCCCTCTTCGCGGGGTCGGTTCCGGCTAACCCATTGAAAACACAGGAACGGGTCCAGCGATTGCGGCAAAATGTAGTGCCACACATTTGCCCTGTTATGGCATATTTCCCCTTGTAATCGACTCCAGTGTCGTGTATATGTAGTGTCATATAGGTACCGCGTGTTCCTCCGCTCCGTCAAGGCCGCCAACGGCCAGCACGAGTACCTCCGGCTGGTCGAATCCTTTCGCGTCGGCGACAAGGTCAAGCAGCGCATCGTCGCCCACCTCGGGCGCAAAGACCTTCTCGCTCCCCATCTCGACGCCTTGATTCGCCTTCTGCAGAACGACGCTGTTCCACCCCGTTGGCTCCCTGCCGACCAAGTCTCCACCCCGCGTGCCTCCACCTGGGGACCGATCCTGGTGGCCCGGCGCTTATTCGAAAAACTGTCGCTGGATACGATCCTGGATGCGGGTCACCCGTCCTTGCGGCACGGCCAGCCGCTCTCCGAACGCGTCTTCCCTCTGCTGGCCAATCGCCTCACTCGTCCCGGCAGTGAGCATGCTCTGGCGCAGTGGCTGGAGGATTTCTATGTGTGCACCGCGCCAGGGAGCCGCTGGACCCCGGCCTGGAAACAGCATCGCCGGGTGAAGGTCGACTTCGAGCAACTGAAGCTCTGGTATAAGACGCTGGACGACCTGCTCGCCGAGAAGCCGCGGATCGAAAAGGAAATCTATCTGGAGTTGCGAAATCTATTCAGCCTCAAGCCCGACCTGGCGTTCTACGACATCACCTCGACGTATTTCGAAGGGGCCGGGCCGGCCGGGTTGGGGCGATTCGGATATAGTCGCGATGGCAAACCGCGCCACCCGCAGGTGGTCATTGGCGTGGTGATGATGGAGGGCTGGCCGATTGCGCATCATGTGTTCGCCGGCAATCGTCTGGATCAGACCACGGTGCTGGAAGTAGTCCAAGATCTCCATGCGCGATTTGAGTTGAACCGAGTGGTGTTTGTGGGCGACCGCGGGATGATGACCATCGGCAATGTGGAGAAGTTGCGAAACCTACAGCAAGGCTATCTGGTGGGCCTGCAACGGCGCAATCGCAGAGACACCGCCGAGTATATCGAGCAGGCAGCGGCACGCACGGACTGGCAGGACTGCCCGGCGGGCATTACGGCTTCGGAGAAGAAGACCGTGCCCAAGACGCGGGTAGTCGAAGTGGCCGGCAAACAAGCCGGCGTGCGCGTGTTCGTGGTGCACAGCGAGGAGCGAGAACTCTACGAGCGAGGGATGCGGGAGTTATCCATGGAGCGGACCCGCAAAGAACTGGAAGCCTTGCAGAAGCAAGTGGAGAAAGGAGAGTTGAAGGAAGCAGATAAAATCGGGGCTGCGGCCGCGACCAAACTGCGGCGCAATCATGGCCACCGGTATTTCGATTGGGAGTTGCGCCAAGGCAGGTTCCGCTTCTTCGATCATCCGGTGAACTTGGCGCGGGAGAAAGCCTTGGAAGGCAAATACGTCATCCAGACCGAGGAGCGGAATCTATCGGCGCTGGAAGCGGTGGCCGCCTACAAGGAACTGAATGAAGTAGAGCGCGGCTTTTCTCACTTGAAAAGCCTGCTGGAGTTGCGGCCAGTTTATCATCGCAAGGACGCCCGCGTTCAGGCGCATGTGTTCGTGGCTGCGTTGGCCTTGTTGTTGGATCGCGCGCTGGAGAAGAATCTGCACTTGGCGGGCAGTAGCCTGTCCACGCCGTTTGCCTGGCAGGCGCTGGAGATGGTGCGCTGTGTGGAAGTGGCCCTCGGCGAGCGCCGCAAGATCTGCGTCACCCGCGGCAACCAGCATGTGAACGAGGTGCTGCGGGCTCTGGGGATCGCGGAGTTGGACCCGCCCTCTCCGCCAGAAGGACGGGAGACCCTCATGTAGTGACCAAACGCGAAACTCCCCCTTGTGGTTTCAATGGCTTACAGGGACAAAGGGCAAACATGCGCTAGCGCTCAAGAAGATCTACTGTTGCCCACAGTCTGTGATTACGTGCTGTGGTATGCGCGCAACGAGAGTTCGGTAAAATACCGCCAAATTTGGCTCGAGAAGACGCTTGAGGATGCTGGTGGCTCGGAGTACCACCGTCTGGAACTGCCAGACGGTCGACGACGCCTGATGAGCGCTACCGAGCGCGACTCTGGCGTGCTGCCAGCAGGCGCTCGCCAGTATCGGCAGGACAACATCGTCTCCCAGCGTCCGCCGGGTAGTTTTCCCGTCACGTTCGAGGGCAAGGTCTTCACTCCGATTACCGGCTACTGGAAAACTGGCGTCGAGGGTTTTCAACGGCTAATTTCGGCGGGCCGAATAGAACAGCGCGGGAAGATGCTGAGTTATGTCCGATTCCTGGATGATTTCCCCGTACGCCCCTTGGCGAATTTCTGGGCTGACGCGCGATTCTCCAGCCGGGCAGAGGACAAGGTCTATGTCGTGCAGACTGCCGGCACGGTCATCGAACGCTGCCTACTGATGACAACCGATCCCGGTGATCTCGTGCTCGACCCCACATGCGGTTCCGGCACGACTGCATACGTTGCTGAGCAGTGGGGTCGACGTTGGATCACAACGGATACAAGTCGAGTATCGCTGGCCATTGCCCGGCAGAGATTGCTGACCGCCCGTTTTGACTACTTCAAACTTCGGGACGATTCGAAGGGGGTGGCGTCTGGGTTCAGATCTAGGTTGGTGCCGCATGTCATGCTGCGCAGCATCGCTCGGAACGCAAACCTCGATCCGATTTTCGCCAAGCATGAACCGATTCTCCATACAAGACTTGCCGCTGCCAACACGGCGCTGAAGCACATTTCCGAAAAGCTCCGTAACGACCTCCGAACGAAACTCGTGCTCAAGCAGCGGCAGGAAGGTAAAAAGGCGATCACCGACGCCGACCTCCGCCGATGGGACTTACCGCCTCAATGGCAGCATTGGGAAGTCCCGTTCGACACCGATCCGGATTACCCCACCGACTTGAAGAAAGCCGTCGAGGAGTACCGCGCTTCATGGCGCGCCAAGATGGACGAGGTCAACGCTTGCATTGCCGCCAACGCCGAGCACGAAGAGCTGGTTGACAAGCCGGAGATGGATCGCAAGATCACGCGCGTGAGCGGCCCATTCACCGTGGAAGCCATCCAGCCGCCGGAGATGTCGCTCGGCGATGCGATTGAGGTGAACACGCGCGGGTTTGGCGGCGAGCCCGACGAGTTGGGCGAGACGTTCGTAATCCGTGAAGTGCAAATGGGCGAGTCGGCGCAGAACGTCGAAGCTTATCTCGCCAAGATGGTGGACCTGCTCAAGATGGATGGCGTCCGCTTCCCCGACAACAAGCAAATGAAGTTCACGCGCCTGGACCCGATCTACGCCAGTGGCAACGCGGCCGGAATCCACGCCGAAGGGCGGTGGGTGACGATGGGAGAGAGCGATGCGGACCCGGAGGGCGAGGCCGCGGTCGGCGTCGTGTTCGGGCCGCAGTACGGCCC
>DATIWL010000074.1:0-3098 GCA_035519435.1 Terriglobales bacterium | reverse complement strand
CCAGATTTCGGTTTCTACGGCGCGACTCACGTCGTCGCTTTCATGGGTCGTGCTCTCACCAAATTGCTTGTCGCTTTCGGCGTTGGCTGTCGAGCTTTGCTCGACCGGACGGGCGATGGCGCCCGTCCCTACACGAGCAGTGGTGATCGCGGCGCTGTATTGCTCGATCTGGCGAAAGATCCAGGGATTGCTGGGGGCCATGCGCCCGATCATGACGGCATCGCACCCGGTTTGCGTGACCATGGCACAGGCGTCTTCGGGAGAGCGGATGTCACCGTTGCCGATCACAGGGATATTCACCGCGTCTTTGACGGCGGCGATCCATTCCCAGCGGGCCTGACCGCTATATCCCATTTCGCGGGTGCGGGCGTGGAGAGCGACTGCGGCGAGTCCACAGCTCTCCGCCATGCGGGCGAGTTCGACGCAGACGATTTCTTCGCCGTTCCATCCGGCGCGGAATTTGACGGTGAAAGGAATCTTCACGGCGGCGCGCACGGACTCGAAGATGCGCCCGATCGCGGGGAGGTCGCGTAGAAGGCCGGAGCCTCCATTGCACTTCACGACTTTTTTGGCGGGGCAGCCGAGGTTGAGGTCGACGAGGTCGAAGCCCAGTCCTTCCACCATGCGGGCGGCCTCGGCCATGACCTTGGGATCGCTGCCGAAGAGTTGGGCGGAGATGGGGTGCTCGTCTTCGTAGAAGTGGAGATAGCGCTTGGCTTTCTGGTCTTTTTTGCGCAGAACGCCGTCGGCGGAGGTGAACTCAGTCATGATCAGGCCGCATCCGCCAAGGTTGCGGATGAAGCGCCGGAACACGGTGTCGGTGACTCCAGCCATGGGGGCGAGAACCGTCGCGGGCGAGATGGTAACGGTGCCGATCTGCAGAGTGGCCGGGACGGATTTCAGGGACACTTTCTCGCCGGCGTGGCCGTTCCCGCCGTTGGCGGCCGAATTGTCCCAGAACTTGCGCATCTCAGTATTTTACTTTGCTTTGCAAAACGGCCGCGATGGTGGCACAATCCGCTGTCCCGCGAGGCAAGGTTATGCTCGGTAAATTACGCGAGGTCCTCCTGACGCAGTATATCGGTGCATTTCTCATCGCGCTGCTGGTATGGCAGGGGGCGATCGATATCATCTCCCAGATCATCCGCAGTGGATACTGGGCCTTCTACACGAGGCGGGCATCCGTTTACGGGGACTACTCCCGCCAGCAATATCGTTGGGACAATCTGGCAATAACGATCGTCAGCGTGGCACTTTATCTGTTGGTTGCCTATGGCCTGGCCAGATGGCTGTACCCGCAGTTAGCTCCGAAAACAACCGACGAGCCTGAGGCTCCATTTGGCGACGCTCCGGAGCAACCGTGATGACGACGCTGATTGGCTTCGGATGGCAGAACGCGAAGAAATACCTGCCAGCTGCGCTAACGATCGTCGCGATGCGCGTGGGGCTGCTCCGAGTGTTGTCCGTAGCAACCTACTCTCTGGCAGAATTACTGCTGAAGTTTATGAATTTCATTATTCGACGGGGATTTCCCGACCATCTGCTTCTCAATGAGCAGGTGTGGGGTGCGCCATGGCAGTTTCACGTCCGAAATATGGCCGCAGGCTTTTTCGTACTTGGGATCGGAATGCTCCTCGGGCTCTGGACGAATCTGAGAGGCGAGCGCAAGCAAACTTCCTAGACAACTCAAAGCCCCCGCTTGGGGCGAGGGCTTCAATGTCGTAATCCGCGAAATCCGATTGATTCGCGGGGAAGAAGTTACTTCTTCGCTGTCTCGGCCGCTTTGGCGTACTTGCGGCGGAAGCGCTCGACGCGGCCAGCGGTGTCCATGAGCTTCTGCTTGCCGGTGAAGAATGGGTGGCAGCTCGAGCAAATTTCAACGCCGATGTCGCCCCTATGGGTCGAGCGGGTCGTAAACGTATTGCCGCAGGCGCAGTGCACACGAACTTCGTTGTAAGACGGATGAATGGCTGATTTCATTGGGTTCCAACCTCGATTCAGATCATTTGATTCTATCGGAATTCCACAGGATTCAGCAACAGAAGCAGGCGGCGGGCGTCAGGCGTCAGACCTCAGCTAACCAATTGCCATTGAGCATCTTGGATTGCTTTGCTATTCAGAACCTGAACAGGTAGCTCGCCTTCACGAAGAACTGGCGGCTGTCGTTGATGTAGCCGTGGGCGGTGTTGGTGATGAAGCCGGGCTCGCCTGGTGTGGCGGGAAAGACGGCGAGGTTCTGCAGGTCGCTGTTGTAGCCGACATAGATTGCAGTCCCTGGGTGGACGAGGTACGTGATCAGAAAGTCGGCGTTGAACTGTCTTGAGGTCGGCAGGTAGGTGTAAGGCGAGCCCACGCCCGGAGTTCCTGCCAGCAGCGCGTTGTATTGCAGGATCACGCGCGCGGAAAGTTTCGGGGTGAACTGCCAGTTCCACTTGCTGCGCAGGATGTGATCGTTGAGGATGCTGCGTCCGGCGCCGGGGAATTGTGATTGCACAAACTGCGCCGCGTCGTCCTGCGCACGCAGGCGCTCGAACAGATAGGTGTTCTCAACCTTCAGCGGCTTGATGGGTCGCAGCGTCACCGAGGCTTGCGCCGTGTCTTCACGGACGACGTAAGGATGTCCATAGGGATCCGGCGTACTGAAGTTCGCCACGAAGTTCACGCCGTTGCCCCACTGATAGCTGGCCAGCAGCGTCGCTTTCTTGAAGTAGCTGGTCTGGATGGAGGCTCCGCTGGTGCGCTCGTGATAATCCTGATTCGGATAAGGCGGGAACGGGGGGTTGGCCTGGTTGGGACACGATCCGTAGCCGTAGAAGCAGAAATCCTGCGGACGCAGGCGCTCGTGCAGATCCTCATACGGATGGATCGCGATGAGTGTCTGGCCTCGCCCGAGTATCACGAAGTACGGGCTGTAGTCGGTGTCGAGGCGCAGACCGGTGTGATCGTAGTCGAGACGCGCGATCAGTGATGGGCCCCAGTCGACGACCCATCCTTTCTTGGGGCGAAAGCGGTAGTCGATCTCTTGCTTCGTTTCGCGAATGTCCACGCGATTGATGAAGCCAGGGATGGAAACAAATCCCGTGCTGATGTCGTTGTAC
>DATIWL010000073.1:0-12140 GCA_035519435.1 Terriglobales bacterium | reverse complement strand
GGTACCCTGATCGACTGGGAATCCGGTATCCTGCCCGTGTTGCGCCGGTTGCTTGCGGAGCACCGCCAGAACCTGGCGGATGCGGCCATCCTTGAGTTGTTCGGAGAATTCGAAGCTCAGGCCGAAACCGGTGCATATCAGAGCTATCGCAGCGTGCTCGAGTCCGTCATACGCCAGTTCGGAATTCGATGCGGTTTTGAGCCGAGCCCGGCAGATGTGCGCGCGCTGCATGAGTCAGTGCCGTCCTGGCGGCCATTCTCCGATACGGCAGCCGGGCTGCAGCGGCTGGAGAAGCGCTTCCGCCTGTGCGTGATCTCGAATATCGACGACGACTTGTTCGCGGAAACGCGCAAGCATCTCGGCGTGGAATTCACGGGCGTAATCACTGCGCAGCAGGCGCGTAGTTACAAGCCCTCCATCAACAATTTTCGAATCGCGCTTGGGAAACTCGGGATCGATCCCGGACGCCTGCTCCACGCGGCGCAGAGCATCTATCATGATGTGATTCCGGCGCAGTCACTCGGGATTCGGACGGTGTGGGTAAGCCGCAAGTCGGCACGGCCAGGAATTGGCGCCGTGCGCGCAGCGAGCGCAAAACCGGACCTCGAGGTACCGGATCTGGCGACTCTCGCCGATCTCGCAGTGATCAGCTGAGCGCTGCTACATGGGGATCGGCGGGCTGACGATCTTCTTGCGAATCGCGGCTGTGACAAGCTGCGCTTTGTTGTGGATGTCGAGCTTGCGCATCAGGTTGAACTTGTGTGCCTCGACCGTCTTGATGCTGACGCCGAGGCGGTCGGCGGCTTGACGGACGCTGTGGCCTTCGGCCAGCAATTTCATGACTTCGCGTTCGCGTGGAGTCAGAGTGGTCTTGGCGGCTCCGCGGGCTGCGCGGCCGCCATCGTCAGAAAGTCTTCCTCGCAGGCGCGGGCTGAGCTGACGAACTCCGTTATGAATTTCCCGCAGGGCTTGAAGCAGGTTCGGCGCAGGCGTGTCTTTCAGCAGGTACCCGCTCGCCCCGGAACGCAGCGCCTGCAAGAGATATTCCTGATCCTCGTGCATGGTCAGGTAGACAACGCGAGTTCCGGAACAATGTTCCTCAATCAGGCGCGCCGCCTCGAACGAGGACATCCCCGGCATGGAGATGTCGAGCAGAATCAGGTCGGGTTGGTGCTGCAGGACCTGCTTCAGCGCCTCGCTGGCATCTGCCGCTTCGCCGACTACCACAAAATCGGGGGCATCTTCCAGCAAGCGGCGCACACCCTGGCGGAGGAGGGTGTGATCGTCGGCGATCACGCAGCGAATTTTCTTCCCGCCATCGAAGCGCAGTGAATCAGGTTTTGTCGGAAACACGGACAATACTCCTCGCGCACTTCAGACGAAGCAGTCGCGAGAGTGAGAAGCAAGCTTGGAGGCCACTCCCACTCGAGTTGAAAGTTCATTGTACGCGCAGTTGCGGACCGGCTCCACAAAATCGCCTCGAAATCCGAGATTCTTCTCCTTTCATTTACAATGCGATGTTCACAATGCTGCGTTACTTCACGTCCGGCGAATCACACGGCGAGGCCCTCGTCGCATTTCTGTCGGGGGTTCCGGCGGGATTAGCAGTCGACCAGGAGTTTGTCGACCGGGAGTTGTGGCGGCGTCAACAGGGCTACGGCCGCGGCGGCCGGATGAAGATCGAACGTGACGCGGCGCACTTTCTCTCAGGCGTACGCCACGGCAAGACGATTGGATCACCGATCGCCGTCATGCTTCAGAATCGCGACTGGCAGAATTGGAAGGAAGCACTGCCGGTCGAAACGGGCGATCCTGAAAAGCATAAGCGCGTGGCGTCTCCGCGTCCAGGGCATGCGGACCTGGCGGGAGCATTGAAATACGATTTCCGCGAGGCGCGCTACGTCTTGGAGCGTGCTTCGGCGCGGGAATCAGCGGCCCGGGTGGCGATTGGCGCGCTTGCGAAATTGTTTCTGCGCGAACTGGGTATGGAAGTGCTGAGCCATGTGATTGTCGTCGGTTCAGCGGCGCTGAACGAAGAGGTCGCATGGGAGCGAATTCAGGAGTCTTGCCGCAAAGAGGAAGTTCTTTTGAACTGCACCGACGCCGAGGTCGAGCAGCGGATGAAAGAAGAAGTGGACAAAGTTCTGCGAACGGGCGACTCGGTGGGTGGAGTGTTTGAAGTGGTGGCGCACAATGTTCCGCCGGGACTTGGCACACATGTGCAGTGGGACGAGCGGCTCGATGCCCTCCTCGCCGCGGCTGTGATGTCGTTGCAGGCAGTGAAGGCCGTGGAAATCGGAAGCGGTGTTCAGTCCGCGCATTCATTGGGTTCTACTGTGCACGACGAGATCGGGTATCAGAAGACATCAGGATTTTCCGGATTTACGCGCCCGCACAACAATGCCGGCGGGATCGAGGGCGGTACGTCCAACGGGGAAGAGGTTCGCGTGCGGGGATATCTGAAGCCGATTTCGACGCTGCGGCGCCCGCTGCAGTCTGTGGATTTCGCAACCCGCGAACCTGTGAAAGCCGCTTACGAACGTTCGGATGTCTGTGTAGTTCCGGCGGCAGGAGTGGCGGCCGAGGCGATGGTCGCGTTGACGCTCGCTCGCTGCGCCCTCGACAAGTTTGGCGGAGATTCCATGCGCGAGACCAAACGCAATTTTGAAGGCTATCTCGAACAACTGAAGAAATACTGAACGCAAAAGATGATCTACCCCATCGTGAAATATGGCGACCCGGTGCTAGAGAAGCCGGCAGCGACCGTCACTCAATTTGACGACGAATTGAAGAAACTGGTCGAAGACATGTTCGAGTCGATGTACGCGGCGCACGGCGTAGGTCTGGCGGCTCCGCAGATTGGGATCTCGAAACGGGTCGCGGTCGTGGATGTGACGTTCAAGGAAGATCCCAAGGCCAAGCTCGTCCTGGTCAATCCGGAGATCATCCACAAGGAAGGACGGCAACGCGGTACGGAAGGCTGCCTCAGCATCCCGGAGTTTCGCGAAGAGGTGACGCGAGCCAAGACGGTGACGATCCGCGCGCAGGATCTGACTGGCATGTTCCTCGAGCATACGGGCGACGATTTGCTCGCGCGCGCGTTTCAGCACGAGACCGATCACCTGCACGGCAGGCTGTACATCTCGCACCTGAGCGCGCTAAAGAGGGACCTGATCAAGCGGCGGATTCGAAAGCTCGTGAAGGCGGGAGAATGGTAGAGAGCTTCGAGTGCGGGCCGCGAGCTACGAGTAAACCTCTGAACTGAAATGAGACTGGTTTTCTGTGGCACGCCTCAATTCGCAGTCCCGACCTTGGAGGGGCTCGTCGAGGCAGGTCATTCGACAACGCTCGTGGTGACACAGCCGGACCGTCCCCAAGGACGTGGGATGGAAGTGGCGCTGTCTCCCGTAAAGGAAGCGGCAGTGCGTTTGAATATTCCCGTCACCCAGCCGGAACAGATCAAGAACAATGAGGAATTCCGCGGGCAACTGGCCGCGTCGCGTCCCGATGCAATTGTCGTTGTCGGCTATGGGCGCATCATCCCGCAGTGGATGATTGACCTTCCGCCGCACGGCAATCTGAATCTGCACGCATCGCTGCTGCCGAAGTACCGGGGCGCCGCGCCAATTCAGTGGGCCATTGCCTCAGGAGAGCGCGCGACAGGGGTGACGACGATGCGCATCGACGCCGGCTTGGACACCGGTGACATCCTGCTGCAACGGGAAGTTCCCATTCCACCGGACGATACCGCAGAGACACTCGCTCCGAGGCTGGCCTTGATCGGCGCCGATCTGATGGCGGAGACGCTGCAGGGGCTTGAGGCAGGGCGGATTCGGAGCACGCCGCAAGATCACACTAAGGCGACGCTGGCACCGATCCTGAAAAAGGAGGACGGGCGCATTGACTTCCATCGGACGGCGGACGAGATCTACAACCGGTTGCGTGGATTTCAACCCTGGCCGGGCGCGTTCACTTCATTTCGGGGACGCAAACTTCGAGTTTGCCGGGCCACACCAGCGGAAAGCACAGCCGGCAAGACGCCCGGTGAGATATCGATCAGAGAGGGGCGATTGTTCGCCGCATGCGGGCATAGCACCACGCTGGAACTGATCGAGGTACAAGTCGAAGGTAAACGGCGCATGACGGCGGCTGACTTCATCAACGGCTACCACCCCGCGGCCGGCGAGAAGCTGGGACAATAGCCGCACAATGCCTGCCACTGCCGCGCGCGCTGCTGCCTTTGCAATACTGCTTCGAGTGGAACAGGAGGACGCGTACGCGTCGGAACTCCTGCACTCTGCACGCGCCGCAAAGCTTTCTCCTGCCGATCATTCGCTGGCCACTGAACTTGTGATGGGAGTCCAGCGCTGGCGCTCCATGCTGGATCGGAAACTGGCAAGCGTATCGTCGCAAAGACTCGACGAGCTCGACGCCGAGGTGCTGACAGCACTGCGCCTCGGTGTCTATCAGCTTGATTTCTTATCGCGTATTCCGCCGAGGGCGGCAATCTACGAAAGCGTCGAACTGACGAAGGCGGCGCGCAAGCGCTCAGCGGCGGCATTTGTGAATGCCGTACTGCGGAAGATCGACACGAAAAGCGCTCCCGCCGCTGAAATCGACAGGGCAACTGATGCAAAAAACCTGTCGGAGAGTGCGGCACATCCGGAATGGCTCGTTACGAGGTGGATCGAACGCTACGGCCTTGAAGTTGCGCGGAAGATTTGCGTCTACGATCAGGCAATTCCTGAAACGTCGATTTACGTTGATGACACAGTAGAGGAGGAACTTCGCCAGGCCGGGATCAGGCTTGAGGCGGGCCAAATCCTGGCGCAGGCGCGACGGCTGCGTTCCGGAGACGTACAGAAGGCACGATCCGCTCGGGAAGGGCGAATTGCGATCCAGGACGAGGCATCACAGTTGGTGGCGTTGCTCGTGGGCCACGGGCAGACAATACTCGACTGCTGTGCCGCGCCGGGAAGCAAGACCGCGCTGATCGCGCGGCGGAATCCGCGGAGCAGAGTGATGGCCGTCGAGCTGTATCCTCACCGCTCCCGACTCATGCAGAAACTGGCGTGGCAGAGGAACATCCAGATTGTGGCCGCGGACGCGCGTCAATTGCCGTTTGCGATCGAATTTGAGCGGATTCTGGCCGATGTGCCGTGCTCGGGGACGGGCACGCTGGCGAGGAATCCTGAAATCAAGTGGCGTCTGACGCTTCCCGACCTGTCCGATCTCCAATCCCGCCAGATTGCAATCCTCAATTCGGCGTTGAACCGCCTTGTTTCCGGTGGCCGGCTCGTCTACTCCACTTGTTCCCTCGAGCGCGAAGAAAATGAGGCAGTCGTAGAAGCAGTCCTGCAAGGGACAACCGATTTCACTCTTGTGGATGTCCGCAGCGAACTCGAGGAACTCCAGCGGACTGGTGAACTCGCATGGCCCGATTTCGATTCACTGGTCGCAGGACCTTACCTGCGTACGATTCCTGGCGTGCACCCTGGGGATGGTTTCTTTGCCGCCATCATGGAGAGGAAAGGCTAGCCCGCACCTATCGCACTTCGAAATCTACGGCGCTCCCTGCGGTAATTTTTCGTCCGGGCGCCACGCTCTGTGAAACGATCATGCTGGCAGCACCAGGCTGGGCGGTGGTCTCTGCTGGAGCCGGCGAGGGCTGGCCCTCTGGCGGTGCGGGAGGGGCGACGGTGACTTTGCCCACCTTCAAGCCTGCCTCCTGGAGAGCGAGAGTCACTCTGCCCAGGGGTTGCCCGATAAAACTCGGCATGACGTAGGCCTCGGTTTCGGCGCCGTCGCTGACCAGCAGGTTGATTTTCGGCAACGACACGCGGCTGGCGTTGGCTGGTGGACTCTGGGAAACGACCTGTCCGGCCGGCGCCTCGGAGAGATTCAATTGCGCGACCGAACCGATTTCGAGTCCGCGTCGGCGAACGGTGAGTTCGGCCACACGCTGGCTCTCATTCGTTACGTCGGGGATGGGGACGCGTTGCGGTCCCAGGCTCTGGGCCACGCGGATGGCCCAGCCGCGGCGGACTTTCACGCCGGGCACGGGAACCTGCGTCATGATCCTGCCCTCAGCAATATCGGAACTGTAGAACTGGCGTTCGACGACAACCTGCAAGCCGGAATCCGTGAGCGCGCGCTCCGCTTCTGGGAGGCTCATTCCAACCAGCTTGGGGATCGCAACCTCACGGCCATGAATGGCGAATTGCATGGCTGTCACGGCTGAGATGAGCGCCACGGTCAGCAGGACCAGGGCAAGAAGCAGCATGCGGAAGAACTGACGCATTGCTGCGATTATAGCCGTTAAGAATCAAGGGGAGTTGACATCGTCAGGCGCTGGGCTGACACTCTCTTCCTCCCACTCGTTCCGGCAGGCATGACACGACCAAGCTTTGGTGTGGACGGGGATGGGGATTCCCAAATATGCCGACCCGTATGACACCAGCTTGTTGAGTTCGCGATAGCTTACGTCCAGCGATTGACAACGGGGACAGCGAGGCTGGTCGTATTCGCCGATGCCTTCAATCTCCAACCTTTCGGGAATCGGCTGGCTAAGGATTTCGGTGGCTGCCTGTTCGTCTTCAGGTCGAACCTTGAGCTTGATGCCCCCAAGGAGGTTTGACCAGAACCAGTCCAGGCGGACCATGTTGTCGTCGACGAGATAGGCCTCGATTCCAGCGGAATTCAGCGAGGCTTTGGCGAGCAGGGCTTCAGGGAGATCTCGAAATTGACGCAACGTCACCGCGTCGTTCAGTTCGTAAACATCGAGCCCGGGATCTGGAGCGAGCTTGACGTCCAAGCCCCGCCTGGATATCTCAGCTTCCAGAGCTTCACGGGCGACCTCGCTCAATTCATAGCCGGCAGCCGCAGCCTTCTCCAGTTCGCCGTCGCTCATGGCTGCGTAGACGCCAGTGAGGCGTTCGCGCTCCTGCTCAGGCGTACCCATCGCTGAGATGATACTGCCGAATGGCAATTACTGCATATGACTTCCGCCGGCGGCTGGACTGCCGCCCTTCTGCTGGGCCACCCATTCGTGGACGCGGCTTGTAAGTATGTCCATGGGAAGCGCTCCCGCGCCGAGTAACTCGTCATGAAAGCCGCGCAGATCAAACTTAGGGCCGAGTTGGTCCTTGGCGTACTGGCGCAGTTTCAGGATTTCAAGTTGTCCGATCTTGTAGCCGAGAGCCTGCGCCGGCCATGCCATGTAGCGATCGGTCTCGCTCTGCACGGTGGGTTCGTCGATGGCGGAGTGGTCGTGAAAGAAATCGACGACCTGCTGGCGAGTCCAGTGCTTGTAATGGAAACCCGTGTCAACGACTAAACGGATCGCGCGCAGCATGTCGGCTTCGAGGTGCCCGTAATAGCTGTAAGGATCCTGGTAAAAGCCTGCTTCCTTGCCGAGGCGTTCCGAGTACAAAGCCCAGCCCTCCGTGTATGCCGTGAAGTATTCATTCTGGCGGAAGGGCGGAAGTTCCGGGAGCTCCTGGGCGATCGAAATCTGCATGTGGTGGCCGGGGACCCCTTCGTGATAGGCCGTAGTCTCGACGTCGGTGAGACTGCGCTTCGCGAAGTCTCCCGTATTGACCATGACATGGGCGGGACGCGATCCGTCTGCTGCGCCGAGCACGTAGTGCGTGGCCGCTTCCTTTTCGCGGAATTCCTCGATCGGCATGACTTCGAGCTTCGCTTTGGGGAGGCGGCCGAATAGCTGGGGCAGACGAGCGTCCATCTGGTCGATGTACTTGCGATAAAGGTCGAGGATCTCTTTACGCGAATGGGCATGAAGCTTGGGGTCATCTTTGATAGCTGCGCGGAAGGTTTTCAAGTCGGAGTAGCCCAGCTGTTTCGCCACTTCGAGCATGCGGCCCTCGATTTCTTTCACCTGCGCGAGGCCGATCTGGTGGATCTGTTCCGGCGTGAGACCGGTGGTCGTCACTTCCTTCACGCGAAATGCGTAACGTTCGGCGCCATCGGGCAGAGCCCAGACACCGGGTTCGGTGCGGCCTTTGGGTGCATACTCGTCGCGGACGAACTTGGTGAACTTCAGGTACATCGGGAGGATCGAATCGCGAATAGCTGCTAGTCCCTGCTCGCGCAGGCGCTTGCGGTCGACCTCGGGGACGGCGTCTGGGAACTTGTCGAATGGGCGTGCGAAGGGTGATTGCTCGATAGGAGTTGTGGCGATCTTGTTGGATTGCTCGACGACCTGGTCGAGAAGAATGCGGGGCGGCATCAACCCGTCCGCCATGCCCTTGCGCATCTGCTCGATATTCTGGTCGAAGAGGGTGGGGAGCTTCTTCAGCCGCACGATGTAGTCTTCGTAGTCCTTGGTGCTGGTGAACGCAAGAATACTGACAAGTTGCGGAGCCTCGATGTGAATGCCGTTGAACTGGTTGACCGGCATTTCCCACGGCTTGAAGCGGGCGCCAGCGAGATTCATCTTCAAGTCGCGGATCATGAGCTGCTGATTGAGCGCCTCCTGCTCCGGGAAGCCGGTTGTGTCGATGGCTTCGAAACGGGCGAGAAAGCGGCGAGATTGCTCAAGATCTTCGTCGATCGCCTTCTGGGAGAAGTCGTCGATCAGATCGTTGTATCGCTTGTCGCCCAAAATCGAGGCAAAAAGTGGGCTGCGGCGCAGGGTGTACTCCCACTGCTCGTGGAGAAGATCGTTAAGCGCTTTGCGCCGAGTGTCGAGATTGGCAGGCGGATTTGCGGCAATCGCCATCATGGGTAACAGCATAACAACCGACAGCAGGTAAACCAGAAATCGCATGGAGACTCCAAAGGGCAGTGGATTCTTGCGTGAACGAAACAGCTCCCACAGCACTGTTCTGTTAGACGAATACGTTAATCGATGGTTATCTGTTCCGGCAAATCTCCATGAAGATGCCCGCCCTCGCCTGCCGGAGCCATCGTGAGTACCGTTGGCGCTGAAAGAGACGCGCGTCGGGGACCGGACAGAGAGCGGCCCAAGGCATGCCATCCTCGATCTCGTACGGGCCATTGGCCCCGGCGGCCAAATTTTCAGCGAATTCCTACGGGGACACCTCAAGCAGCACGTGGTTCTTGAAGTCAGCTTTGATCCTTGCTACGCCGTTCGGTCCCGCCGTCGTTGTACCCAGATCTTTGCCTTCGGCGTAATCGCTCACGTGATAGCTGCCAGGTTTCAGGCCTCGCAATTCGAGTTCCCCTTTCCATGGGGCGGACGCGGGAGCGAAGAATGCGTAATACATCTTGCCGTCCTTGGCGATCGCGTAGCCTTCCGGCGTGTCGTAACCGTATACGTAGAGATCTTTGAACTCGCCTTTGGAGAGCATCTTCTCGTTGTAGAGGCCGATCCACTTCTTCCAGTGTTCCTCTTTGGCCGGAGTGAGGTTGACGGCCTTGAACTTCGGCCCGGGATCGGGCCAGACGAACTTCGTACCCACAACGCCGCCCGTGCCGACGGTCGAGGCGAAATCGTCGCCATGCTCGACCCAACTGCTGCCGGCACGATCCATCACGGAAAGTTCAACATGGTCGCCATAAACGGCGGAGTCGGGGCCTAGGAGCGCCTTGTACATCTTGATCCGGCGGCGGACCTGGACTGCTCCCACCGGGTCGGCAGTCACCGCCTGATCCATAAACGGGAGCCACGCTAGCGAGGGCGGCGTGCCGCAGGGACAGATCTGGGTCACGCTTTGTGGTTTGAGAGCCCGCGAGGTCTGGAAAATTTCCTTGTAGACATCAGCCATCGCGTTCGTGGAATCCTGCGGCGACTTGTGATGATGCGCCGGGTTATAGCAGGCGGGCATGCTGTAAATGTTGTCGAGCTTGTGCCCGTCGAAGCCCCAATCACGGATGAACTTCTCGGTCAGCTGCTTGTGATACGCACGGACTTCAGGGACGGCGGGGCACATCGCGGCCAGGTTCCGGGTGATGCGGGCGTGCTTGCCGTTCTTGTCGAGAATGAGCCAGTCAGGATGTTCTTTCACGATCTTGGAGACGATGTACTTGTGTGACTCCCAACGCCCCTCGCCATCTTCCACGCCGAGGGGTAGCCACCAGATCTGCACGAGCATGCCTTGCTTGTGGAAGTCATCATTCATCTTCTTGATGGAGTCGCCGGGAAAGGTTTCGCTGCGTGGGTTCCACTCGCCGTAGGTGTCGAACCAGCGGTCGTCGAGCGTGGCCCATTTGATCCCCATCTCCTTCAGCTTTGGGACCGTGCCGAGCATCTGCGCAGGCGTGACGTTAAATTCGTATCCCCACCCGCACCAGCTGACGTTGTAAGCTTCGGCGGAAGGCTTGGGAATTTCCCAGCCTTCCTTCTGCAAAACGCTCGACCAGATGCGGAGGGGTTCGTAGAAGTCACCCGCGTAGACGGAGATAAAGCTGCGCGGAGTCGAGAGAGTCTCACCCGGCTTGAGGGTCACGTTCGCTGGGAATTCAACCGTGGTGCTGACGCGGCCGTCAGAGTCCACTCGGACGGGAATCGAAGAAGGAATCGGTAATGTCTCGACGTGGCCGATCGCCTCCCCGACCTCATGAGTCCAGAAGGCAACAACGGGAATGCCGCCGCCGTAGCCCCCCTTCACCATGTCTCCCATCACATTCGGCTGGGAGAACCCTTTCGTCAGTTTAACGACGTCGTCTTTGCCCCAGTCATAGCTGGAGCCGTGGAAGGACCACATGTCCCAAGGTTGGGCCTTCGCGTCCGCGAGTCCCGCGCTGAAGCGATGGCGCTGATCCACACTCTTATCGAGTGAGACGTCGGTCGTGCCCGTGTTCTTGTATTCGACCGTACTCAGCAGGACGTTGGGGAACTCATCGTAGATCTCGAAGGCGAGAACACGCTGTAGGTTGGTACCGGATGGGCCGAGGGGACGCGCGGGAATCTCAACCCGCTTGCCGGCCCCCATTTTCCCGACCGCTTCGAGGACGTGGGCCTGTTCGAAATCAAGCGTGAAGTGAATCTCCTTACCGGACAACACGAGATAGTCGCTGTCTCCGGCGGCGCCCACCCGAGGTTCATCGAGCGAGAGCTTCTTCCCATTTTTCAACAGGAAGGCCTGGACGTAGCCGTCGGGCCGCACCTGGAATTCTGTCGTACTCGTGGTGAACACGACGGGACCGCCGGTGCTCACTTCCACCTTGATCGTGGAGGGCTTGGTCGCACCTGGTTTCGGCTTCTCTTCCTGGGAACGTTGCAGGCGAGAGCAAGCTAGCAGCAGAACGATCGAAGCGATCAGGACGATTCGGAGCTTCTTGAGAATCACGAGGGCCTCACTTCCCGGCGGAGACGCCGGAGTTCAAACGATGGTAAACGAAAGTAAAGATAACAGTTCGGAATATACACCGGGATCCCGATCGGACTCCAGAGGAAAGTCAACAGCCGGAATCAGCCGACTTGCCATACAGTGTCGAGGACCGTGCCGTCCACCCATTTCACAATGGCGCAGGGGCGGTCGCCAAGCCGAGGTTTGGCCGGCTTGCCGCCGCAAATCTTTTCGACTTCGGCCTTGATGTCCTGAATGGGCCGGACAGGAAGCCCCGAGCCGTTCACAGCGTCAAGCAGGTCTTGCCGCCGCGGGTTAATGGAAATGCCGCGCTCGGTGACGATGACGTCAATCATCTCGCCGGGACCGGTCAGCGTGGTGACTTCGTCAACAATCACCGGGATGCGGTCGCGGAACGAAGGCACAGCGAGAATAGAACAGCCGGCGAAGAGGCAATTCTGCCATCCGCCGATGCCGTGCAGCAGGCGGCCGTCGGAATGCGTGACGACGTTGGCGTTGAAGTTGACGTCGACTTCGGTGGCTCCGAGGACGACGGCATCGACCAGTGACGCGAAATTCCCCTTGCCGTGATAGTTGTACGAGGTGAACGGCGAAGTGGCGATGTGGCGCGCGTCGGTGGCAATGGAGCGTACGCCATCGAGATCGAAGGTTTGGCCGTCGAGAATGTAGTCGGTGAGGCCTTCCTGCAGGAGTTCGACTAAAAATTTCGTCGATCCGCCCCGGACGAAACGGGCCTTCACGCCGTCTTCCTTCATCATCTGCTTCAGGAATTGGACAAAGGCGAGCGCGATGCCGCCAGAGCCAGCCTGAAACGAAAAGCCGTTCTTCATAATGCCGGCCGCACGA
>DATIWL010000072.1:0-10773 GCA_035519435.1 Terriglobales bacterium | reverse complement strand
GATTCTGCACTTGTGGCCTCTGGCCTCGCCCGGCAAAAGCAGTTCCCTGGATAACACGCTGGAACGATGCTTCTACAGCGTCTTGTCTCTCGCACAGGCGATAGGTGCTCAAGACGCTGGTCCCCTCGAGATATTGTCGGTCTCCAATGGGCTGCATTCCGTTGCCGGCGAGACGGTGATCAAGCCTGAACGCGCAGTATTACTCGGGCCCATTCGTGTGATGCCAAGGGAGTTCCCTGGAATATCGTGCCGCCACATCGATTTTGACCGTGAAATCGGCGATCGTGCCCGCGCCGCCATGGTCATCCTCAACGAGGCGTCTCTGCAGTCGCAGGCGGCCCAGGTCGCATACCGCGGCGCAGAGCGGTGGGTTGAATCTTTCGAGGCCCTGCCCCTTCGCACTCGCCTGCCGGCTACTCGCCTGAAGGAAAAAGGGGTGTACTTGATCACCGGTGGGCTCGGCGGAATTGGCCTCGCTGTCGCCGATTACCTTGCGCGAACTGTGCATGCTCGTCTCGTGCTCGTAGGGCGCACGTCTCTGCCTCCGGAGTCCGAATGGGAAGCGGCAGCTGCGGCGTCGGGCACCAGGAACCCTGTCGTCCACAAGGTCCGGAAACTGCGTGAACTGCAGGCGGCTGGTGCTGATGTCCTCACGATTGCGGCAGACATCTGTGACCACAGGCAGTGCGAAGACGTTGTTCGCGCGGCCAAGCGGCGTTTCGGCACGATTGATGGTGTCATTCACGCCGCAGGCGTCATCGAAGATGCGCCTCTGCAGACCAAGACTCGTGACAGCGCCGCGCGCGTGCTGGCGCCGAAAGTCCAGGGCACATTGGCGCTGCAGGCAGCGCTGCGAGAATGCCCTCTCGATTTTTGTCTGCTGTTTTCGTCCATCAGCTCGCTTGTGCCGCCTGCCGGGCAGGTCGATTATGCCGGCGCCAACGCTTTTCTGGACGCTTTCGCGCTGAGCCGGCCCGGTCAACCCGTGACAGCCGTGAATTGGGGAATGTGGGCTGGCGTGGGCATGGTCGCGAAGGAACTCGGTGGCGGTCATCCGATCTTCGACCGGCGGCTCGTCCAGTCAGAAGCCGAGACGATTGATACGGTTCAGTTGAAGCAGGAAGACTGGCTGGTTGCAGAACACCGTCTCAAGAACGGTACGGCACTGGTTCCTGGCACGGGATACTTGCAGTTTGCCGCCGCCAGCCTCCTGAATGACCGGTTCAATTCGGGCGTGGCATTCGAAGACGTATTCTTTTTGGCCCCGCTCTTGGTTGCGTCCGGCGAATCGCGAGAAGTTCGCGTGCGGCTCCGGCGCCAGGGCTCACGATCTCAGTTCTCGATCCTTGCACAGGATGGAGAGTGGATTGAGTACGCTTCCGGGCATGTCGGGCGGAACCAGAACAGGGTTCCTGCCGATCAGGACGTGACCAAAATTCGCGAGCGCTGCGCACTCCGGCGCATCGGCTTTACCGACCTGCAACGCACACAGCAGGAACGTTACTTTACATTCGGCCCCCGTTGGAGAAATCTCCGCAGCATTCACATCGGCGAGCGCGAGGCATTGGCCGAGTTGCAGCTCTCCGACGATTTTGCGCGCGATCTGCCAACCTGGTGCGTCCATCCGGCTCTCGCCGATCTGGCCACCGGAGCGGCCCTCTATCTGATTGAAGGCTACGAGACATCGGATTTCGTGTACCTCCCCTTGTCGTACAAACGGATCACCTTCTATCGGCCGATGCCTGTGCGGATCTATAGCCACATTCGCTCCGGCCAACCCAATACGTCCCGCCGCGAGATTGTGACGTTCGATATCACGCTGCTCGATTCTCAAGGAAAGATAATCGCGGAGATCACCGAATTCTCCATGCGGCGCATGGCCGGAGGCGTTCAGGCCGTTCTGCCCAAGCCGCGGGCGGCTGTATCCGGTCCGGCTGCGGAGAAGACTGCGGCAGACCGTGAACGCGCCCTCTCCACGTCTGAAGGACTGAGAGCTCTCGAACAGATTCTCGCCTCCGATATGCCATCCGGCATCATCGTGGTGCCCGGTGGAATCGTTGCGACAGACGCGGCCGCCGTGGCAGCGCAGTCTCGCGGAATGCCCTCAACGGCTGCAGCCGGCGAAGTCGAGAGGGTGTTGGCGGAGTGGTGGCAGGAGCTTCTCGGAGTAGACTCCGTAGGTCTCGACGACGATTTCTTCGACCTGGGCGGTCACTCGTTGACTGCGGTTCGGCTGTTCAGCAAGATCAAGAAGACCTACCAGCTGGATCTTGCGCTTTCCACCTTGTTCGAGACGCGTACCGTTCGACAACTGGCAACTTTGATCCGCCAAACCCGAGCTACTGGCCCCACGGAACCCAAATCAACGTCCGCCATCGTTGCCATCCGCCGTGACGGATCTCGTTTGCCGCTGTTCGTCGTTTCCGGTGTCGGCGGTCAGGTCATCGCGTTCAATGCGGCGGCCCGATACCTCGGTGACGATCAGCCAGTGTTTGCTCTTCAACCCCAGGGGCTGGATGGCCGCGCCCCCTTCCTCGCCACAGTCGAGGACATGGCCGCTTACTATGTGCGCGCCGTTCGCGACGTCCAGCCTCATGGCCCGTATTGTCTGGCGGGATACTCTTTTGGCGGATTCGTCGTGTTCGAGATGGCGCAGCAACTCGCTGCCGCAGGAGAGTCGGTCGCCCTGCTTGCATTGTTGGACACCATCGAATGGCAGTATCTGGAACGGTACAAGCGGGACGCCGATTTTCGCCGTCGGATCGCGATGTACGGGATCAGATTGCGGCGCATCTTTTCTTCCCAGTATGGATTTCGGCACGCCGGTAGCCGGGCGGCTTCGATGCTGAAGCGGAAACTCTTTTATTTCACGCACCGGGCCGGCCTCCTGGCTGCGCCGGGTATTCCCGACATCAATACCGTGAACCGGATTGCCGCATCGATGTACCGCCCCGGGATTTACTCAGGCCGCTTGACGATCTTTCGCTCCATCAGCCGGAGCTTGCTCGACGGCGACGACGAAATGCTTGGCTGGGGTGGCCGCGCCGCAGGTGGCATTGAGATTCACGACGTCATCGGATCGCACCTCGACATGCTCGACGAGCCGAACGTACGGATACTGGCTGAGAAAATGCGCGCCTGCCTCGACCTGGTTCAGGAAGCACAACCCGAGCACAGTGCGGTATAGGACGACGATGCCAATCGCGCCCACGGTCAATGCGTTCAACTCGTACTCGGCTGCGGGAATGCGCAACAAGCAACCCGGCTGCGCCGCGGAAGAGGTTCACCTCTGGCGTATCGACCTGGACGCCTCAGCCTCGGCGCTTCCCACATTCACAGCCACGCTCGCAGCAGAAGAACTTCACAGAGCGGCCCGCTTCCGATTTCCTGATCTCGGTCGCCGATGGACTGTTGCCCGGGGCGCGCTTCGCTGCATCCTGGCCGCATATTGCGATGCCCGTCCAGAGTCCCTGGTCCTGCAAACCGAGCCTCTGGGAAAACCGTTCCTGACCTCGCCCTCGAGCCGGATTTCATTCAATCTCTCTCACAGCGAAAACTTGGCGCTGCTCGCGATCACGGAAGGTCGGAACATCGGTGTAGATATCGAATTCCTGCGGCCACGGATCGATGTGGTGGAACTGAGTCGTGGTTATCTGGCGCCTGCCGAATTGAGACACATCCTGGCGTTGCCTCCGGGGGAGCAAACGCGAGCATTCTTCACCTGCTGGACGCGCAAGGAGGCCTTTCTGAAGGCGATCGGAGTTGGGCTGTCAGCGCCTCTGGATTCATTCGAAGTGACGCTACGGCCCGGCGAACCTGCTCGTTTGATTTCCGCCGGTTCGATCGATCCTGGCCGTTGGAATTTGATCGATGTCAGCGCGGCGGGATTTGCCGCCGCGGCCGCAGTGGAAGGATCTGTGCGCGCTTTCAAGCAGTTCAACTTTGATGGCCCGATGTAAATGTTCGGAATGCGCACTTGGCATCGTGGCGCTTGCCAGGGTCTCCGGACTGGCCACTCTCATCTCCCTCAGTTCAGGGTTTGCTGTACGCGGTAGAAGTTACTGCCGTCCTGGGCGATGTATTCGATGGTATCGTCCTGAATGAATTTCGTGCTGCCACGAAAAACGGAATCGTAGTACTTGCCTTCCATCCCATCGACCACGACAACGTCGCGCTCACCGGAGCCGCCAATCACTTCATAGGCATAGTGCTTGCCGTCCGAGTTGAAGACGACATTGCTGATGCCGTAGGCATCGAATTCCGCATCGGCCTTATCCTCAACCACCAGGCGGCGAAGCGCGCGTTGCGTGTGCCCCTGCTTGAAAGCGTTCCCTCCACGGACGATTTCATAGGCTACGCGCGAACCGTCGCGCGCCATCATGATGTAAGGGACAAAGCTGGCCGCGCGCTTTCCGGGAAAGGCGCTGCCGAACTTCTGATCGCGTACTTGCACGAACTGATCACCGCGTTTGGCCACATAGGCGAGGTGGAGACCATCCTCGGTGACAATAATGGGGCTGACCAGATCCTCGATCTTGGGACCGGCTTGTCCTTGAAAGAAGACGACGACGTCATCGTCGCCACGGCGGGCGGCATACACCAGCGACCCGTCCCCTCCATACGTGGGATCGGAAAGACCGTGGAAGTCAGGCTGGAGACTTCGGACGCCAGTCGCGATTTCGTACGTGGCAAACGCACCCTGCCATCCTCCTCCGAACCCTCGGCCATCGTAGGTTTGCTCGACTTTGCCATCGACGACCAGGCTTCCGAAGGTCTTGTTCTTACTGAACATTGCCCCTTTGGAATTGGTGCCGGCAAAAGCATAGTGCTTTCCGTCGCGGCTGAAAGCTAGATGGCTGAGCACCTCGTACGATGGTCCTTGCACGCCGTCGACCACCCAGGTCCAGCCATTCTTGAACAAAGCGGAAACGGCGACACGGCTATAGTCGGGACTGAACTGGAACGAATGGAAATCGCGCATTTCGGGGCCAAGTTGTTTCCCATCCAACAGCAGGATCCATTCTTTGTTGCGCTTGCCGCCGTAGACATAGTGCACGCCGTCCTTACTGAACGCCGGATAGGAAATGTCCTCGAACTCCGGCCCGATCTCCTCACCGTCGACGAGCAACTTGCAGTGCTTTTGTTCGCAAGCCCCGACGGCGAAATGCTTGCCGTTGGCGTTGATTGTGGGCGATGTCATTTTTCCGTACGGCTTGGTTTTGTCTTCTCCGTCCACCACGATGGTCCACTTCGACCCGTGCTTGGCGGCCCAGATGAGATGTTCCTGGTCGGCGCTGAAGTCGATGTCCTTCACATCGTCATAGGTGGAGCCCACTTGCTTGCCATCCAGCCGCACAATGTGGCTGCCGTTTTTGGCCTTTTCTGCCCAGGCGAGGTGGTTCTCGGTGCTGCGCGCTCCCGCCACTACGCTTCCGGAAGTGATTTGAGCAATGACGTTCTCCTTCACGCGCGCGAGTGGAAATATCTTGTGCGGCGCCATCTCTCCCTCGGCCGTCGAGGTGGCCGGTTTGTCCGGCGTTTGGCACGGACACAGAACCGAGGTGAAGAGCGCAGCGGCGAAATGCAGGATCAACGCCCGCGACAGCAGGCTGTGGGACGAGGGCATACAGCACCTCCAGAAAGCAGTGCAAGCATTCGGGGCCCCGGAAGAGAACGCAACAAGATAGCAAAGAAGATAGGCCATTGTCTGTTCATGGAAATAGGGGAGGCTCTCCTTCGCGCGGTCTGTCTCCCGTGATCTATATCACTGCCCGCCTGCAGCGCGGTGTCTAGAGTAGATCCAGGTCGATGGATCGACCCATCTTTCGTGGACGCCTCGGCACAGCGGCACGTGAATCCGTGGATCGTCACCGTCTCCGTGATGCTGGCGACGTTCATGGAACTGCTCGACACCACCGTCGTCAACGTCGCCATCCCTCACATCAGCGGCAACCTCGGGTCCACCTTCGAAGAAGGCACCTGGGTGGTCACTTCCTACCTTGTGACCAACGCCATCGTCCTTCCTATGTCAGGATGGCTGGCCCGCCGCCTGGGACGGAAGAAGCTCCTGCTCATGTGCGTCGCGGGATTCACCCTCACCTCTCTGTTTTGCGGCCTCGCGACGAGCCTGACAGGACTGATCATTTTCCGGGTGCTACAGGGCCTCACCGGTGGCGGCCTGCAACCGCTGGCGCAAGCCATTCTGCTCGAAACGTTCCCGCGCGAAAAGCACGGGCAGGCGATGGCCGCCTTTGGCATCGGCATTCTCCTTGCCCCAATCATCGGCCCCACTCTCGGAGGGTGGATTACCGACAACTACTCCTGGCGCTGGATCTTCTACCTCAATGTTCCGGTCGGCATTCTCTCCCTGATCATGATGAACCGGTTCGTCTTTGATCCGCACTACATCCGCCGAACCGAGAACCGTGTTGACCTCTGGGGTATCGGCTTGCTCGCGGTCGGGTTGGGAGCGCTGCAGATCGTGCTCGATACCGGCCAGCGCAAGGACTGGTTCTCCTCCGATTACATCCGCTTCTTTGCCATCGTATGTGTTGTGAGCCTGGTCGGCATGGTGATCCGCGAGTTAACCGCCGCCAATCCCATTGTCGACCTGCGCGTGTTGCGCAATCGCTCCTTCGCGGCAGGCGTCTTTTTGATGACGCAACTTGGTTTCGTGCTGTACGCGAGTCTGGTGCTGTTGCCCATCTATCTGCAGACTCTGCTCGGGTATCCCGCGTACAACGCCGGGTTGGCCCTTTCGCCTCGCGGCATCGGCTCGCTGGCCACCATGCCCGTCACCGGCTATCTGACCGGGAAGACAGACCCTCGGCGCCTGATGTGCGCCGGCCTGATCCTCGGGTCCTTCACTTTGTTCGCGTTCTCCCACCTGAACCTGAATGCCGGCTACTGGGACATTTTTTGGCCACAGGTCCTCCAGGGCGTTGCGCTGTCCCTGATCTTCATTCCGAACATGACACTCGCCATGGCCGACATCCCGAAGGAAAGGATAGGGAACGCAACCAGCATCTTCAACCTGATGCGCAATATCGGTGGCAGCCTCGGGATCGCCATTATGACCACGTTTCTCGCGCGGCGCGCACAATTCCACCAGGCACGCCTGGTCGAGCAGGTCACCCCCGGCGATCTCAAAGCCCGCGAATTGATGTTCGGGATCCAGGCGTGGTTTCAGTCGCATGGATTTTCTGCCCCGGATGCGCGTCACAAGGCAATGGCGGCGATCTACGCCATGGTGCAGGGCCACGCCATGATGCTGTCGTTCGTAGAAGCCTTCTACATCATGGCAATCATGTTTGCGGCGCTGCTGCCGTTCCTCCTGCTGCTGCGCTACAAGCCGACGAAGCGCGTGTCAGAAGTTGGCCCCCATAGCAACGCGCAGGACGCTGCGGAAGCTTCCCCTGAGGAAACGGAAGAGGAGCCCGCGCTGTCGCTGCACTGAAGCAGACCCGGTGTCCGGCGAGGGCGGCGGACGAAAATGCGGACTCGCTCTCCAGAGAGCCTGCAGCGCAAGGTTCGTTTCTCCACGGAGACATTGCAGGGAAACCTGGAGCGTGTCGGGCACTGGGTAAGCTCGTCGATTCTGCCACCACACACGAATCTGTGATCTCCGGCACTGACAGAGAGTTCCCTAACCTGTCCCATGAATGCAGCGTCTGGCCTCTCCGAAGGGCAGGTCCGACAGAGGAGCGCAGCTCAAGTCACGATCCCAGCCGTGCCGAAATTCATCGTTGGATTGCGTTCCGTACTTCCCAGGTCGCGGACGCGGCATTCTCAAGGGGCATCCCCTGCCCCGCTCGTCAAGGAGGGATGACACATATGCAACGACACTCGATCTTGGCGTTCATCGTGGCACTCGTTCTCGTCTTGGTGCCGCGGGTTACGGGACAAACCTATACCGACCTGCACGATTTCGACTGCTTTACCGACGGTTGCTCTCCGGAGTTCCCTGGAATCATGGCACAAGGCAGAGATGGCAACCTCTATACAACAGTGACCTCGGTCGGTGCTTTCGGCGGGGGCACGGTGGTGAAGATCACACCTTCGGGAACGGTCGCAACTCTCTATAGCTTCTCCGGCATCGACGGCAGCCAACCCTGGGGAGGGCTGACCCTGGGCACTGACGGCAACTTCTATGGCACGACCGTCACGGGCGGAGACTACGGCTATGGCACTGTTTTCAAGATCACTCCTGCCGGAACCTTTACGAAGCTGCACAGCTTCGATTCCGTGGATTGCCAGAACCCCTACTCTCCGCCGGCGCAAGGCAAGAACGGAGCGTTCTACGGCGTTACATCGTCGGGTTGTGCATACTCGATCACGTCCTCAGGCACATTCAAAAAACTGAGCACGGCCGTTCCATTGGGCAGCTACAGCCCGCTTCTGCTTGCCAGCAACGGGAGTTTTTATGGGACCGCATGGGTGGGCGGAGCCCATGCAAGCGGGTCGGTGTTCCGCATGTCGGCGGCGGGAGTCATCAAGATCATCTACAGTTTCGATGGAACTCATGGGTCATTTCCCTACTGCCCGCTCGTGCAAGGCAGTGACAACCTTCTCTACGGCACTGCCATCACCGCAGGAGCAGGCACGGGCGGGGTGGTATTCAAAATGACCCTAGGCGGCAAGATTACCGTGCTGTACCAGTTCGACAGTGGCAGCCCGACAGACGGATATGCTCCCGTCGCGGGTCTGGTCGCCGCGAATGACGGAAATTTCTATGGATCCACCGATCAGGGCTACCGTGATGGCACGGCTCTGTGGGGAGTGATTTTCAAGATCACGAAGACAGGTAAATACTCTGTCCTGTACCGCTTTGATTACACTCACGGGGCAACTCCGTACTCCACGGCCGTGCAGCATACGAACGGCAATCTCTATGGGACCACCTATGAAGGCGGCATAGAGAATGGCGGGGCCTTCTATAGCTTTGCCATGGGACTGAAACCGTTTGTGTTTCTCATGACGAACTCCGGCACGCCGGGCCAGACCGTGCAGCTTCTGGGCCAGGGCTTCAATACCGCCACCAGCGTGATGTTCGGCTCAGGCTCGGCCGGCTTTGCTGTGGTCTCCGACACGTACATGACCACCTCGATCCCCGCGGAGGGAACGCAGGGCGATGTCACCGTCACTACCGCCTCGGGCGTGCTGACCAGCAACAAGAAGTTCAAAGTGGTGCCCCTCATCGGCGGCTTCACACCGACCCATGGCCCGGCCGGCACACCCGTCACCATCACCGGAGGAGGCTTCCGTGGAGCGACAAAGGTCACCTTCGGCGGCACGCTCGCAACCAGCTTCACTGTGAACTCCGGGTCTCAACTTAGTGCCGTGGTACCAGCCGGTGCCAAGACCGGAAAGATCAAGGTGATCACCGCGGGAGGCACAGCCACCAGCAAGAGCACATTCTCGGTGCCTTAGAACAGTTCGCACACGACCGATTGTCTCTCCGAATGCGCGGCGCGATGTCGGCACGGCTTCTCTCTATTGCGCAGGCGGGAGGTGCGTAGCGGCTGCCGTTAGTTGGTGCGCCAATTAGCGCGTACCGACGTGCTGCTCAGTTGGCGCAATCTGGACCGATTTTAATGAATGGCCGGGAACTTAAGGAGAGACCTGGGTCGGGACTACTTCGGTATCAGTCCTGCGGAATCCAAACTGTAATCTCCAATCACTCGCGACAGGCCGTCCTTCCGCTTGGGGTGGTGTGAACTTCCACTCCCGCGCTGCTTCCAGCGACAGCCGCGCAAAATACTTGCTTGGGCCCGCCGACTCCAGACGCGCATTGGTCACATTTCCCGCCGGATCGACTTCGACCCGCACACGCACACGAATCTTGCCTTCTATCGTCTCGCGCGCGCTCGGCGCAACTCGTGGCATCACCTGCTGCGCCACCGCGCCCTTCGCCCCCGCCCCAGCCGGCGACCCCTTGTTCGCCTTCGCCGCACTCGGCTTGGCCTCGCGCTGGGCTGGCTTCCGCTCAGCCGTCGCGGGCGTGGACACTGGAGCCGTAACCTCCTGTGCCGGACCCGTTGGTTTGCTCGGTTCTTTATTTCCCTGCATGAGCAGCGCAACGACCCCCACCGCCACAATCGCCACCGCCGCGATCCCGAGCGCCCACTTTCCCGGCATCATCGGTTTCTCCGGCAGTGTCGCCGTCGTCGTGCCCTTCGCGATTGCTTCCTTGAGCGCCGCCTGTTCCGGTTGCAGTCGCGTGCTGATCTGGGTGACGGTCCACCGCTGCTTCGGATCGAGCTCGAGGCAATGCTGAACGATGTCGGCAAACGGCTGCGAAATCCCCGCCGGCGTCACCGGACCCGTACCCTTCGTCCGATCCCACGTTGGCAGCCGCTGCGTCAGCACTTCCGCTATCGTCATGCCCAGCGACCACACGTCTCCCGTCGGCGACAAGCTGCTCTTTCTGGCTTCCGGCGCGTCGTACACACTCAACGCCTGCCTGCCATGGACGGGCTCATCGACTGGCCGCAGCGTGTCGCTTGAAACCTTCACCTGCTCGCCGGCCGCCAGAACGTTGGAGGGCTTCACACTCCCATGGACGAAACCCCGCCCGTGCACATGCCCCAACGCCTTCAACACCACCGGCAGCATCGCCTGCGCTTCGTCCGCGGTGAGCGCCCGCTCGGGAACAACTTGCGACAGGTTCTCCTCCGCCAGTTCCATCACGACATAAAGAAGAGCGGTCCCTTCCATCTCACAACGCCCCGATTCGTACAACCGGATCAACGCCGGATGTGTCAGCTTCGCCGC
>DATIWL010000071.1:0-56484 GCA_035519435.1 Terriglobales bacterium | reverse complement strand
AGCCGATGCACTTATCGATCGGGCATGCGCCGAGCTAAACGAATTTGGTCCCGGCGCGTCTACTCTGAAGGAACTTGCCCGATTCCTGGTTGAGCGAAAGAAATAGGCACTTATTGTGTCGCGAATCTTCCGGCCCCTTCTGTCAGGGATTCTGGCGCTGGGCACCTTGGCGATGGCACAGAGCCCATCCGCGTGGCGCTACGATCTACGGCCCGGCGACCGCCTGGTTTACTCCTATACATTCCAGCGTCAGGTGAAGAACGACCAGGTGGAAACCTCGGTCGAGGCCAGATTTCACACACACGTGCTGATCGCCGGAGAACGCGGTGGCGTAATCAGCGCCGGATTTCAGCGCAACCGCGACAGCGCGCAGTTGCTCGAGTTTCGTAGTGGGGGCAAGGATCGGCTGGCATCGGAACGTCCGAAGTTCGAAAAGCGCATGCTGACGAGGCCCGTGCAGTTCTCGGAAGCGATGGAATTCAACACGGTGGGTGAGCCGCGATTCTCGTGGGAGACAGTGCGTGAGAGCCCCAGCCATCTGCTGCCCGCATTACACGAGATTGAAGTCCTGCCCGTCGAAGTTCCCAAGACCGGCTCACGCTGGCAAGGGATGAATCTGCTCGGAATTGTGTTTGAGTGGGCCGGGCCGGAACCGATGCACGGCAGACGTTGTTATCGCGTGAAGGGCTCGAACAGCGATGGTTCCGTGACGCTCACGTATTGGTGGTCGCCGGAGAGCGGTGTCGTCGAGCGTGTGGACTTGGACGGTACGTATCCTGTGCCGGGTGGAACCAGCCACGAACAGGCGCGCATGGACTTGGAATCGCAAACGCGGGGTGAGGCAGTCGCAGATTGGCTGGCAAAACCGGAGACGCGGATGGGGGCGCTGGAGGCGCTGCTCCTGTCTCCGTGGGTACCCGTGACGGCGGAACAATTGGCGTCGGCTCTGCGTGGCGCCGACGCGGTTGTACAGCAGTTCGCTCTCGCGGTGGCCCATGAGCGGAAAACTGCGATGCCGGAATCGAGTGTGAAGGAACTTGCCGGATCGGCGAATGGCGAGGTGAAAGCCCTCGCGAGTGAAATGTTGGAACCAAGTCCTGCCGCCACAATTTCACCGCTCAACTGTGGACGGCCCGAGGAGAAGAAGACCGAGCCTGCGAAGTTCGGCACGTTGTTTCACGTCGCTTTGCCGGAAAAGCCAGGGCCGGGGATTGGATACTTTTTGCGCGTTCCGCTCAGCTACAGGCCGGAACGTCCAGCGCCGCTGCTGGTCTATCTCAGCGGGGGACCGGGACTGGCGCTCGACGGCGTGAACACAGCGAACGACGTCATTGCCGGCACGGATTATCTCGTCCTTTATCCGCAGGCAGGCGACTATTGGTGGAAGCCGGAAGTAGCAGAGCGACTGGATGCCGCCTTACGCGATACGTTCAGAGAATTCAATGTTGATCGTGATCGCGTCTACATCGCGGGATTCAGCAACGGCGGCACGGGTGCTCTCTATATGGCCGAGTTGTGGCCGCAGCGGTTTGCCGCAGCTGTGTCGTTGATGGGGGCCGGACAGTGCATGGACGAAGTCAAGCAGATGCTGCCGAACCTGGCGAACCTGCCGCTGCTGTTCGTGCACGGGGAGAAGGACGGCCGAATCGCGCCGGAGTGCTCACGGGCGACGCGCGACACGATTGCCGAGCAGCGTCCACGCGTGGCGCCTCAATTGCGAATGCTGCCCGACCGGGATCACGACATCACGCTCACTTCGGACGATGGGTTGACGCTTTCCTATCTGAAAGACAAAACGCGCGAGGCGTTCCCAAAGCGGGTGAATGCACAGCTTCCGGGTGCGGAGTTGTCGCGGCAGTACTGGTTGGAAGTGCTGGAGAAGGGATCTGGAGTTGCGGAAGTCAATGCGGAGATCAAGAAGGACAATGTGGTCGAAATCCGGTCACGCGAAGTGAAGAGACTGAGGCTCTATCTGCGCCCGGAGATGTTCCCGCAGGCGGGGCCGGTGAGAGTGCGATGGAATGGGAAGCAGGTGTTCGAGGGCCCGGTGGGGGATGCGTGTGCTGGACTTGCTGGCGTGAGCGGCGATGCGAAGCTGGATTTCGGTGAGAGAAAGGAACTGGTGCAGCCATAGAGGCCTGTCAATCCATCATTTCAAGGACGAATCCCGTCGCCCCAACCGGCTCTTGCCACCCTCCGCAGGCTGGCGTAGAGTGAACTAGCTCTCGCGGTTTTCCCCACCTCTCGTCTCTCACCCTTGGAATTGTGCGCAGAAGCTGCAGTGTGTGTGCAACTAAAGGCGGTTCGCGGGGAAGAGCCCCTATATATGGTGTTTTATTACTTGACCCGTCCCGGTCTGGACCGTTACAGTTGCACAAAAGCCGTGATAGCTGCCCCGGAAACGGGGATGGCATCGTATTGTGCAAGCAGGGTGGAACCACGGTGGTTAATACCGGGGTCGGGCACAAACGCACGGCGCACCCAGCCAAAAGACGTCGCCAGCCGACGGAAGTGTCCGCGCACGAAGGAGTGACCTTTGCTCAAACTCAAGAGGCTGCAAATCCTGGGGTTCAAGTCGTTTTGCGATCGCACCGAGCTGAAGTTCCACGGTGAAGGCATTGCCGCCATCATCGGGCCGAACGGTTGTGGGAAGTCGAACATTGCGGACGCGATCTCCTGGGTATTGGGCGAGCAGTCGGCCAAGTCGTTGCGCGGTTCGCGCATGGAAGATGTGATTTTTTCCGGAACGCGGGACCGGAATCCCACGGGCATGGCAGAAGTATCGCTGACGCTCATTGATCCTGAGGTCTACGCCGGGCCGGATGCCAGTGCTCCGACCGAAATTGATATCCAGGATGACATCCCGGCAGGTGAAGAGGACTGGGACGAAGCCGAGCTTCGAGCAGCGGCGACTACCGAGACCGAGCGGGCGGTGGAAGAGGCACAGCCGGGAAAGACGGAGGAGGTTGAAGGAGCACCTGCTCCTGCTGTTCTCCCCGTTCCTTCTGTCGCAGCGACAGAGGACAGTGAGGCCGCGGCGCCTGCGGCCGGACCGCAGGTCGTGCTGAAGATCCGGCGGCGGAAGTTCAATCAGCAGAAATTCCACGATGGCGAGATTGTCGTGACGCGTCGGTTGTTCCGGTCCGGCGACAGCGAATACCTGCTAAATGGCAAGCTGTGCCGTCTGCGGGATATCCAGGAACTGTTCATGGGCACGGGCCTGGGGCCGGAGTCCTACGCACTGATCGAGCAGGGGCGCATCGGGCAGATTCTGAGCAGCCGTCCGACGGACCGGCGTGCGGTGATCGAAGAAGCGGCCGGGGTGACCAAGTTCAAGACCAAGAAGCGACTGGCGGAAGCGCGCCTGGAAGAAGCAAAGATCAACCTGAACCGCGTGAATGACATCTTCGAGGAAGTAACGCGGCAGATGAACTCGCTCAAGCGCCAGGCGAGCAAGGCGGAGCGCTACGCACGCTTGCGCGACGAGATGCGCGCCAAGTTGCGGGTTGTGCTGGCGAGCAAGTTTACGCAGATGGATCAGGAAGGGCTGGCACTCGATACGCAGATCAATCAACTCGGAGAAGAGATCCGGCACCAGACCGAGAGTGTGCAGCAACTCGAAAGCGAACACTCGGAGCGCACGCAGCGCGGATATGCGATTGAGACTGAGGCGCGGCAGAATCGCGAGCGGCTGAGCCAGATTGCGATGGATGTCGATCGGTCGCACGCGCGCCGGCGGACAAATGAAGAGCGCTGTGCCGAGCTGACGGTGCGCACGGCGTCGTCGGAGGCGGAGTTTGGCCAGGTCCAGAACCGGTTGATGGCGCTGGAAGAGGAGCGCGACGGGCACCGCCAGGTGCTGGATTCGGCCATCGCCGATCTTGCGGCAGCGCAACAGGAATTGACGCTGAGCCAGCAGGAAACAGCGGACGCGGCTGCGACGCTCGCGGCGCTGGAGCACGAACAGGAATCCTGCCGCGGGGCGATCCTGGAAGCGGTGGGGGCGGCGTCCAATCTGCGCAACCAGTTGACACAGTCGCAGGAGCGGCTGGCCGGCCTGGACCGCGAGGAGCAGCGGTTGCGGACTGAAATGGCCGTGGCGGCGACGCAATCGGAAACGTTCGGCGGTCAGCGCGGGCAACTGGAACTCGAATTTGAAACCGTGTCGCATCGCCTGGTCGGGCTGAATGTCGAGATTGCCGACCTGCGGCGAACCATCGAGGCACGGAAGCAGGAAGAGACCGACACGAAGCGCTATCTCGATTCCCTACGGTCGGAGTATGCGTCGGCGCTAGGCAAGAAAGGATCGCTGGAAGCGGTAATCGCCGAGCATGGGTACTCGACCGAGTCGGTGCGGAGGTTGTTTCAATCGGGCGCGCTGCAGGGCGGACACGCTCCGGCGGGCGTGCTCGCCGATTTCCTCGAAGTCGAGCCGCGCTATGAACAAGTGGTCGAAGATTTCCTGCGCGACGAACTGAACTATGTCGTGGTGAAGTCGTGGGACGCGGCCGACGAAGGGTTGCGGTTGCTGCGATCCGACGTGGACGGGCGGGCGACGTTTCTGGTGCATCCGGAAGATTCGCAGGCGAAGTTCTCGTTCGCGGCGGGCGAGAGTCCGCGGCAGTGGCAATCCAATGAGACAGTGTTGCCGTTGAAGAATTCGATTCGCGTGCTGAACGGGTTCGGCAAGTCGCTGGAAGTGATCTTGCCGAAACTGGGGAACGGATACATCGTTCCCGATCCGGTAATGGCGCGGGAACTGGCGCTGAGCAGCCCGGACGCGTTCTTCCTGTCGCAGTCGGGTGAGTGCTTCCATAACGTAACGGTCACAGGCGGCCGGCAGCGCAGCGAAGGCCCGCTGTCGATGAAGCGCGATCTGCGGGACGTGATGCGCCTGTTGGAGGAGCTCGAACGGGCACTGCAGGAGAAAGAGCTACGAGTCGTGGCCCTCGCGCGCGAAATCAAGGAGTACACTTCCCTGCTCGACCGGCTGGACGAGGAAAAGCGCGCAGCCGAGAAGCAGGCAATGACATCGGGCCACATGCTGTCGCAACTCGAAGCAGAGATGCAGCGAGTGGGTGAGCGGCTGGACGTCAGCGAGCGCGAACTGCAACGGCTGGCCGGCGAGCGGCAGGAGCAGGAAAGCCTGATTACATCGCGGCAGACGGAATTGGCCGCGATAGAAGAGCAACGCGCGCAGCACGGATTGCGGGCAGCGGCGGCACAAGAGCGGCTGGCTGGTCTGCGGATGCGGCGCGATGTCTCGGCGGAGAACACGTCGCAGCGGGCGGCCCGCGTGGCTGCTCTCGAGGAGCGGCATCGTTCGGCGGCGACGCTGGTGCAGCGGATCGAGACGCTCGTCTCGGAGATGCAGGAGCGGGCACACGCGTTGCAGGTGCAGATGGAGTCCGCCGTCGCGGAGATTACACAGCGGCAGGCGGAGAACCAGCAACTGGCCGAGCAACTGGTCGAATTCGAGGCGGAACGCAATGTCGGCGAGGCGCGCGAAGGCCTGCTGCAATTCGAGTCGGAACAGGTGCGGGCGCGTCTGGCGGAGATCGACGAGTTGTTACGGACGACGCGGCAGCAACTGGATGCAGCGCGAGATCGGAGGGGAGAGCTCTCGGCGACGGCGGCGAAACTGCAGTCAGACTTACAGCATCTGGCTGACACCTGTCTCAATGAACTGGGCGTGGAACGGCCTTCACTTATGGCAGATGCTTCGATTGCCGTCGTCGCCGGTGAGCAACTGGCAGCGGAAGATCAGGCGTATCGCGAGATGCGGGCCAAGCTCGACGGCATGGGCCCGGTCAACATGATGGCGCTCGAAGAGTACAAAGAAACGGCGGAGAGGCATCAGTTCCTGGAGACGCAGCGCAAGGATCTGATCGAATCGATCGAAAACACGACGGCGACGATTCGGGAAATCGACCAGGTGTCGCGACAGAAGTTCGAAGAAGCGTTCCACAAGATCAACGAGAACTTCGGCATGACGTTCCGGAAGCTGTTCGGCGGTGGGCATGCTTTCATGCGTCTCACCGACGAAGAAAACAGCGCCGAGAGCGGCATCGATGTGGTGGCGTCGCCTCCGGGAAAGAAGCTGCAAAATGTGTTGCTGCTCTCGGGAGGCGAGAAGGCTCTGACGGCGTTGTCGTTGCTGGTCGGAATCTTCCAGTATCAGCCAAGCCCGTTCTGCATTTTGGACGAGGTCGATGCGCCGCTGGACGAGGCTAATATCGGCCGCTTCACCGAACTTGTGAAAGAAATGTCGGTAAAGACGCAATTTGTGCTCATCACCCACAGCAAGAAGACGATGAGCATTGCGCCGGTGATGTATGGCGTGACGATGCAGGAACCGGGCGTATCGAAGCTGGTATCGGTCAAGTTTGGGGCGGCGTGAAACCGGTAGCCAGATGTTGGTAATCGGTAGCCGGTCCGGAACTTTTCCATAATGGGATGGACCGCCGTGTATGAACGGCGCTAGGTTCACAGAACTGTTCGCGCCATTCTGACTGCGAACTGTCCGGTGTGTTCCCTTTTTTCCTCCGGCTTCCTCAGTTTTTCCACACGGCATGTAGCCTGAACCTGGCTGTGGGCAAGCCTTTTCATCGATTCAGCAACTGTCAATCTTTTTTCATCTTGCAGCGTAGAATGCAACCCTTCCGCTGTGATCGAAAACGTTGACAAATTTTTCGTGGCGGCTAGAATACGCGGAGTTTTCTCCCGGTAGAATTGAACGAATGAGCCCCGAACTTCTCGACGCCGTTCTTCTGCAAACCGACTATCCCGAACTGGAACTGCACGCGAGCGGCAAGGTCCGCGACGTGTATCGGGTGGACAACGACCACCTGCTGTTCATTGCCACCGACCGTATTTCGGCTTTCGACTATGTGCTGGCTACTGGCATCCCGCACAAAGGCCGGGTGCTGACGCAGATCTCGCTGTTCTGGTTCGACTTCCTGAAGGATGTGGTGCCAAATCATCTGGTGACGGCCAATGTGGATCTCTATCCGGAAGGAATTCGGACGCACACGGACGAGTTGCGCGGGCGCTCGATGCTGGTTATGCGGGCGGAAATGTTTCCGGTCGAGTGCGTCGTGCGCGGGTATCTGTCCGGCTCGGGATGGAAAGAGTACCAGGCAAGCGGGAAGGTGTGCGGCATCCAGCTGCCGGCAGGGCTGAAGGAATCCGACCAACTGCCGGAGCCCATTTTTACTCCGGCGACGAAGGCGACGACCGGACATGACATCAATATCTCGTTCGAGGAGATGTGCAAGCTGGTGGATCCGGAATTGTCGCGGCGACTGCGCGACGTCAGCCTGACGGTATACAAGAAAGCTGCTGACTATGCGCGGCAGCGCGGAATCATCATTGCCGACACCAAGTTCGAGTTTGGGCAGACCGCTCAGGGCATCACGCTGGCGGATGAAGTGCTCACACCCGACTCTTCGCGTTTCTGGCCGGCCGACACGTATCAGCCGGGCAAAGCGCAGGAATCTTACGACAAGCAGTATGTACGGGACTACCTCGAAGAAATCCGCTGGAATAAGCAGCCGCCCGCGCCGTCTCTTCCCCAGGACGTGGCGCGGCGGACGAGCGAAAAGTATCTCGAGGCGTATCGTCAGTTGACGGGACGCGAGTTGGAGATTTAGCCACCCGCGCGCTGGAGCCTTGGCATGGGCGTAGCGGATTGGATCATCCTGGCATTTCTGGTGTTCTCGGTGGCCACGGCCGCCTGGGAGGGCTTTTTTCATGAAGCCTTCGGACTGGCCGGGTTGATCGTTGGATACCTGGTGGCCGCGTGGCAATACCGGCGGCTGGCCGACTGGTTCGAACCGATCTTGAAGCAGCCCTGGCTGGGCGAGGTGGGATCGTTCCTACTGATTTTCTTTGGAGTGCTGATCGTTGCCTTCCTGCTGGGAAGGCTGTCGCGCTGGCTGATGAAGGAAGCCGGCCTGACTGCGATGGACCGGACGCTGGGCGGGCTGCTGGGATTAGTAAAGGGCAGTCTGATCGTGGCGATTGTGCTGGTCGCGATGGCGGCGTTCGCGCCGACGTCACGATGGTTGCAGCGATCGGAACTCGCTCCGTATTTTCTGGTCGCGGGGCGGGCGGTGGTCTGGCTTGCGCCGGCGGAGTTGCGGCAACGATTTAACGAAGGGCTGGACTACCTTCGCAATGTGCGCTCGGCTCCGAATGCGCCGCCCGCGGCACCGAGCAAGTAAAACTTGCTGTGTTATGGGAGTGCGGCAGGGCAGGGCGAGAGACAATTGCGGGGCTGGCGGGAAGCCGGTGCTGAATAGAGATATTAGAAGCAGACGAGAGGACGCCGTGAAAGATCAACTGGAAGCACTCATTTATCAGATGTACCGCAGCAATATTCTCTACTCCGAAGCCGTGCGCGAATTCAAAAAGCGATTCATTATCACCGTGCTGGAAGAGAATCGCGGCAATCAGTGCAAGGCGGCGCGGCAATTGGGGATGCACCGGAATACCCTCAGCCGCACGATGCAGGAGTTGAAGATCGATGTCCGACCCCTGCGGGAGGGGGCGAAGCGGCCGCCGCGAAGTGCACGACCGGTTATGGTGGAGCGCAAAGTCATGCGGTAGAGGATCAGTAGTTCGCGGATAGTGAATCTCTGGAAGAAGAAAGGCGGTCCCGATCGGGACCGCCTTTTGCTTGACTCCTAATTGGTGACTTCTGGCTGCTTTCCTTTAGTGCGCGGCCGGCTTCTTGCGGACGGGCGGCTTCTTAGCGGGCGCCGGCGCCGCTTTCACAAGCAGAGCACCTTCTTTCATGGTCATCACGAACGGCTTGGCCACGTAGGAGACAGGCGTGCCTTCAAATTGCAGGTCGGTATCCACTTTCGGCAGCTGTTTGGCCGGAATCGCTGCGGTCATCGTCAGGTCGATGTCCGCGCGCTTGGCTTCAACGTCGTCCGCGCTGCCCGCCAGCATCAGGTGACTCGGGGACTCGATGCTGATGATGTGAGCCACCATCTGCAGGGGTTTTCCTTTGAGCACGCCCCAGACTTTGTCGGCGTCTTCGGGATTGCCTTCGGAGAGCACCAGTTGCCATTCGGCAAAGCTCATCTCTTCGACCTTCTTGGTCTTCACGAGCTCGGCTGCCTGTTGGGCTGGAGTGGGAGGCACGTACTCGACGATCTTGGCCAGGATCTCGGGCGTGGGCAGCGTGGCCGTTGCGGTGGCGGTCACAAGATCGCTCCAGCCTTCCTCACTGTTGTGGTACTTGGTGTACTTGCTCTTGCCGAATTTGGCGATCTGATCCTTGCCAGGTCCCTGAGCAAGATTCACGGCGCGTGCAATGAAGAACAAGCCGTTCTTCATATCCACGGTAGGACCAGGCGTCATGTACGCCAGAGCGAGGGGATACACATCGCGCAAATTCGTAGGATCGGCATCGACGGAGGCACGGAGATTCTTCTCGGCGTTGGCATAGTCCTTGTTCTGGAATGCGGCCATGCCTGCTGTGCCGTAAAAGATGCCCGACACCTGGCCCTTCAGCTTCTGAAAGTCTTCGTCCTTCGTGCCTTCCGGTTTGGGAGCAGTCTGAACGCACTGTAGGCCCTTTTCGCCGGCTTGCCCGGCCTCGGCGAGATTCTGTAGCGCGGTGGGCCCGCCGGCTTCGGCCATGGCCCGCTTGGTAAATGCGAGCACGGCAAGAGCCCGAAGATTGCAGGCGTTGGCCGCCAGAACTTTTTGTGCGGTCTCGATCGTCTTGGCTTGGTTGCCGGTCTGCTGATAGGCGCCCATCAGAAGTTCGAGGGCGTCTTCCTTCATGACGCTGTTGGGATACTGGGTGAGAAAGGCTTCAAACCCGCTGATCTTGGCTGCGGGATCGGTCTGGCCGACCGCTCCGACGTAGGCGTTGTACTCGGCGGGATCCTTGATCTCTTTTTTCTGTGCTGCCGGCGCTGTAGGCTGAGCCGGATTCTGCTGCGGCTGCGCCGGAGCAGAACTGGTTTGAGCGACGGCGGTAACGGCGGCTACCAGCAACATCGCGAGAACAATCTTCTTCATTCCTGTGGCTCCTTCACTCTTCGGGGAAGCTGGAATCGACATCGTCCGGCACCCGAGCAATGTGCCGGTTTCCACCGCCGGCAATCGAGGCCGAACGGCGAATCCCGCGAAATCCCTGGACCGTCTGTAAGATGAAGGACGGCATGAGATTAATCCGGTGAGCGGGATTATAAGGATGTCATCCTGCTAAGGCAAGACGTTTGCGTGCCTTAGCCCTCCTTTCCTGTTTCGATGCGGGAAAGATCGAGACAGATGGATTCTGCCGTCCCCGTGGCATAGCCCGAAAGAGCTACCATGGGTGCCGGAAGGAGCCTGTTAGATGAAAAGCACTACAGATTCGGCACTCTCGGGGCAGATCGCGGTCGTCACCGGGGCAGGGCGAGGAATTGGCGCGGCAATCGCCCAGACTCTCGCTGGCATGGGAGCCGTCGTCGCGCTGTGTGGGCGGACACGGAGTTCCCTGGAAGCAAGGGCAGTCAGCCTCCGCAACACCGGGGGGCAGAGTGTTGTCATGGAGTGCGATGTCACAGATCTACGGGCGGTCGAATCTGTTGCGGAACAGTTAGACCGCGCTTTCGGAAGGCTCGACATTCTTGTCAACAACGCGGGGGTGGGAGCATTTGGCGCTCCCTTGCACGAACTCGATCCGGAGGAATGGGAGCGGGTGATGAATACGAATCTCCGCGGCGTCTACTACTGCATTCGCGCGTTTGCGCCGTTGATCATCCGTGGAGGGATGGGCCACATCGTCAATGTTTCTTCCCTGGCCGGCAAGAATGCCCTGCCGAACGGTGCGGCCTACTCGGCGTCGAAATGGGGCCTGAATGGATTGACGTATTCGGTTGCAGAAGAACTGCGAGGACATAACATCCGCGTGTCTGTGATCTGCCCGGGATCTGTGCACACGGAGTTCAGTCCGCATACCGGGAGAAACGCCGAGAAGATGCTGCAGGCAGCCGATGTGGCGCACGCGGTGGCGATGATCGTGACACAGGCGCCGCAGTCGTTTGCCAGCGAGATTTTACTGAGGCCGACGCAGAAACCGTAAGGCAGGTGTCAGGTCTCAGAAAAAAAGCGCTTCGGTGGGACACATCGAGATCACACTCGCGGGAACTACTTCTTGAACAGGTTCTCGAACGCGGCGCGGGCGTCGTTGGGGCGCGCCTGCCCCTTGCTCGTCGTCTCTTTCTCGAGCATGACGCGCATGGAAAAGAACGAGCAGTCGTTGCGCTTGTCCTTAGGTGAGATCCGTTCGGGAATGGGCTGATTGCATTCGAAACGGCTGGAAGGGTCGAAGTGTTCGCACTGTTTACAGGAGTGCAGATCGAATCCGCACTTGGGACACTGGCCGAGAGGCTCAGTCAGTGTCTGTAGCAGGTTGCCGCATTGCGCGCAGCGAGAGACCGTCCGCGTTCCGGGCATATTCAAAGGGCGGGGCCCGAAGGTGTTGTCGCGCCGCGAAGCAGCGGGTTTCTCCTGCTTTTTCTGCGGTTCATTACCGGAATCCTGGTATCCGCGCTGGCGGTATTTCCGGTCTGACAAGAAATGCCTCCTAAAACCGCCTCATTGTCCGCCTTTCCGGTGCAACACACAAGAGGCTGTTGGGAGTCGAAATGCATGTTGCGGAGTGATTGCGTGCTGCTGCGGCGTGCAGCGTCGTCCGTGAATTGTTTTTCACATATGCCGGTGCTACCATCGCGATAGGTAAAGAACGAGGAGGTCCGTTATGTCGGATCGTGACGGGAATAGTTTTTTGTGGTTCCTGGCAGGTCTCGGAATCGGGGCCGTTGTCGGCGTACTGTACGCACCGCGCTCAGGCGATGAGACGCGCGAGGTGCTGATGTCGAAAGCGCAGGAAGGGCGCGATCGGATGCGTCAACAGGCGCGCCGTGTGCGCGAACAGGCGGAAGACTGGGTGGATCGTGGCCGCGAAGTGATCAATCAGCAGAAGGATCAGTTCCGCGCTGCCTATGAAGCTGGCCGCCAGGCATATCACGAGACCACGACCGCGGGACCAGAACCGAAGAGCGGCGTCTAGGAGAATCGGAAGCAGCGGAGTCCTTATGGATGACAATCTGCTCAGAGTGTTTATCGCGCTGACGGCGTTCGCGGTCGTCATTCAAGCGGGCATTCTGGTTGCGCTCTATCTCGCGGTGCGGAAGAGTACGGCGCAGATGGAAGAACTTGCCACGCAAGTGACGACGAAGGCGGTACCGACGCTGGAAACGGCGCACAACATGCTGGTCGAACTGCGGCCAAAAATTGAAACTCTGACTACAAATGCAGCGGAGTCGAGCACAATTTTGCGGGAGCAACTGGGGCGGATCGATGTAACGCTCAGCGACGTCCTCGACCGCACGCGGTTGCAGGTGATTCGCGCCGACGAACTTCTGAATCGCACGATGGACAAAGTGGAAGAGACGACGGAAGTCGTTCACAAGACCGTGGTCTCGCCGCTGCGGCAGGTCTCGGGACTGATGAACGCGATCAGCACGGGAGTGGAAGTCTTCCTCGGCCAAAAGCGGCGCCAGCCGCGAAACGGCATGGGCGTGCCGCAAGACGAGATGTTTATCTAAAAGCAGGTCTCGGGTGTCAGGTCTCAGGTATCGGGAACTGACACTCCCCTCTCCCAAAAAAGCACCCACAGTCTCACCTCGTCTTCAACGAGTAGACAGAATTCATCCAACCTCGCACGGTAGGGAGTCACGATGACTTGTGTTTTGGAGACTCCTTCATAAAACGCTTGGCTGATTTGTGAATGCTCTTCCAACGCCGCTTTTCGGCCAGGTCAGCCATTGGATCCTCCTGGCGATCCAGCCACGCAAGCTCCCGCTGCAGTTTATGCAGGCTGGACAATCTCTCAGCGCTGAGAGTACCGGCATTTACCGCTTCAAGAACGGCGCAACCTGGCTCCTGCTGATGCCTGCAGTCACGATAGCGGCAATTGCGAGCGAGCGTTTCGATTTCATCGAAAGTCCTCTGGAGGCCTTCGTCGTCATCCCACAGCTGCAGTTCGCGCATCCCCGGGGTGTCGATCACCATACCGCCTCGCGCACAAAACAAGAGTTCGCGGCGAGTGGTTGTGTGGCGTCCGCGGCCGTCGTCAAGCACCGGCTGCGTGATCTGGGTCTCGGTTCCCAGCAAGCGGTTGATCAGTGTTGACTTGCCCACGCCGGACGAACCGAGCAGAGCCACGGTCTGCCCTGGCTCGCAGTATCGAGAGAGTTCCTCCAAGCCATCTCCACGCAGAGCACTGATGGCGTGGATCGCGGTACCAACGGAGACTTCCTCAACCGCGTGAACGCTGGCTGCGGGATCTGCGCACAGATCGAGTTTGTTCAGGATCACTACCGGCGTAGCGCCACTATCCCAAGCCGCCGCCAGATAGCGTTCGATACGCCGTGGGCTGAAGTCGTTGTCCAGGCCGGAGACCAGGAACGCATAGTCCAGGTTGGCGGCGATTACCTGCTCGCGGTCGCCCTTCCCGGCGGCGCGGCGGGAGAACCGAGTAAGCCGCGGCAACACCGCCATGACCTGCGCCACATCTGTGTTTGATGGAATTCGGTTTGACGGAATGCGCAGGGCAACCCAATCCCCGGTCACCGGCAGTTGCTCGGGCGATGCCTCATAGCGAAGGCGCCCGGAGAGTTGCGCACGCATCTCGCCGACTTCGGTGGCAACCGTGTAGAGGTGGTTGAACTGTTGAATGACCCGGCCGGGGACCAGCCCGACAGAAGCATGCGCGGAAAACGCGGCTGCGAACCTTGGGTTCCAGCCCAGCAAGGCAAGCTGCATCTCTAATCTCCCTGAAGTTGCAGGATGGATTCATGCGCGCAGGTTCCCCCTGAAGAAAGGGAACGTTCCACACGCGCAGCGGGAGCGAAATTAGAGGATGGCAGTCATCAGTGGTGAGTTTAAGCGGTCATTGCGCGAGCGTCAATCACGGGAGAAACACAGTGGCATCAGCTCAACGCCACCAGGCGGATCATCCGCTCAGTGCCGTGCTTGAAGGATGCGGTTTCGCTCTTCCTCGACCGAGTGCGCGCCTTCCAAAGGCCGGGCGCGAGCACCATGGAAGAAGAGCAAGTGGACCAGGAACATCAGCACGAGCACGGCGCCGAAGGTGCAGACAATCGTTGCTCCAGTCGGCAAGTCGAGAAGCACAGAGAAATACACTCCCAATGCTGACACCAGAGTGCCCATGGTCCAGCCAATGGCCAGGCGCCGTCCGATCTTATCGGCAAAGAGCATCGCGCCGACCGAAGGCACGATCAGGTAGCAGAAGACAAGGAGTACGCCCGCGATCGCGACAGACGATGTGACGACGAAACCAAACGAAGCGTAGAAGAGGAAGTCCCAGAAGCGCACGTTGAGGCCGCGGGCTTCGGCTTCCGCTGCGTTGGTGGAAATCAGCAGGAACTTCTTGCGGAAGAAGTAGTGGAATACACCGATGGCGCCGTAGAGGATCGCCGTCTTAGCAACTTCCGCCTTGGAGACCACGATGATGTTGCCGACGAGCATGTCCTTCAGATGTTCGGTCTCACCCGTCGCCTTGCTCATGGCGAGGATCGCGGTCGCAGAGGCAACGGCATAGGCGATGCCGATAAACGCTTCCTGCGGAATGTGGCCGCGCCGCGTGCGCGCAAACGCGAAGACCCCGGCCCCGAGGAACGTGAATCCCAGACTGAGGAAGTAGGCTTCCCTGCCGTGTGGGTCCATGCCGATGAGGATGGCAATCGTGGCGCCGAGCGCAGCGATTTGTGCCAGCGCCAGGTCCACGAAGATCACACCGCGCTCCACCACGTGCACGCCAAGGTAGGCGTGAATTCCGGTCAGAATCAGACTGGCAACAAATGGCCAGATCAAAAGGTCGAGAATGCTCATGGGTTTCCTCTAAGCGTCAATTCCCCTGAAACGCTTTCGCCAATAAAGCGATGTTGTAGTCGAACAACTGGAAGTATGTCGTCACTTCTTTGACGCCGCCGACTGATGGCAGATACTCGATAACCGTTCCGCCGGTTTCGCGCCCAATGGCATCCGGCGTTTTGCGATCAAAGTACGGCTCGACCATGATGACCTTCACGCCGTCGCGCTTCATCATGTTGATGACGTCGAGAGTATGGCTTGGCGTGGGCGGAATGCCGGGACGCGGCTCGACGAACCCGACTACATTCAACCCGAAGTGCTTGGCGAAGTTTGGCAGCGAGTTGTGATAGGTGACGACCTTGCGGCCACGGAAGGACTTGGTTTCGGCATCCCATTTCTTCTCGGCTTCCGACAGACGGCGGTCGAAATCCTGGTAACGCTGCTGGAAATACGACGCGTCTTCCGGATCCATTTCGCCCAGCTTGGCGGCGATACCCTTCGCGATGCGCCGCCCGTTGTCGGGATCGAGCCAGTAGTGCGGGTTTCCGAGAGGATGCACGTCGCCCATGGCGCGAGTGATCGAACCCTGCGGGATCTCCAGGATCTCGGCAAACTGCGAGGCGTCGAGATATCCGTTAGCCCCGACCTGAATGCGGGCATTGCCGCTCTGCGTGATCAGCGGTGGCAGCCAACCGATCTCCAACTGCAAGCCGACCACAACGAGCAGGTCGGCCTGGCGCAGCTTGAGCAGGAAGCTGGGCTTGGCCTCGACAAAGTGGGGATCCTGATATCCCTTGGCGATGGAGTCGACGTTGACGTGGTCGCCACCCACTTCCTGCACCAGGGAAGCAAGATCGGTAGTCGCGGTCACGACGTTGAGTTTCTTGGCAAATGCTGCGCCCGGGAGCATCAGGCTGACAGCCAACACAATCGCCAGAGCGCATTCAAATCGAGTAAGAAATCGCATCATGCCATCTCCTAGAAGGGGTGCGCGCCATGCGCTCCCAATGAGAAAAGTACCTGCACCAGCAGTTCGTTGGTCTTATGATCGCCGGCGTAGTCGGTGAATCGATACTGGCCACGAATCTGGCTGAACTCGCTCGGCCAGTAGGTAAGAATGACCGAGCCGCCCTTATCGGTAAGATTCGCTTCGCGCGCACGATCGGACCAGTCGTAGCGCCCGCCAAGGAACCATCGCCGTTTGAATTGATATTCGCCGGATGCGTACATGCCGAAGGCACGCTGTTCGAACGGATTCTGCTGGCGCTGGCTCCAGATGAACTCGCTGCGCGCCACGAAAGAATGATAGATCGCGCGGCGCAGTGGCTTCCAGCGGAGGGTGGCATCGATCCCGTAGAGACTCGTGATGAAATCCGATCCGAGCTCGTTGTGGCCGCGGGCGTAAGAAAGGCCGAGGTCGAGATTCGTCGATTCGGTCAGGTCCTTGTAGGCACGCAAGTGCGCGACGGTGCTCACATCGCTCTTGCTGTGGGACTGAAACACCAGTTCGTTGTCTTCGCCGGAATCGCCGCGAAAGACCTGGCCGGTTGCCTCGAGGAAAATGCTCTTGGGGAACGGGATGATGCGCTCAACCGAAACACCGGCATCGTCGATGCCATCTTCGCCGCCGGCAAGGTTCTGCGTGACGAGCGGACGATCGACCCAGGGCAACACATGATTGTGCATCGTATTGACCTTGCCGAACGCAGAGCGCATCTTTCCGACTTTGGCGACGAAGCTATCCGGCAGCGCAGTGAAGGTGATGTAGCCTTCCTCAAGATTGACTCCGGTCTCGCCAAAACTCAGAAACACGTCCCCGCGTGCGTAAGGATCGATGATCGCCTGCATGCCAATCTCGGACTCATGCATCTGGAAAGATGGCGAAGGACTGATCGAGTTCCCGCCCGCTACCGAAACGAAATCGCCAATCATGCTGATGTCGGGGTTTAGCGCTTTGGCGGCAGAACCTCCGGCGCCACCCAGGCTCACGGGCGCGGACGCCACGCTCTCGGCGGGAGGCGTCGGGGTCGCGGTCTCGGTCGGGGCTGCCGTGGGAACGGCGGCCGGGGGCGCGGCTTGTGTCTTCAGCGTCCGTACCTGCCCTTCCAGCGCAATGATCCGGTCTTCGAGGTCACGAATCTTCTGCTCCAGCGCTGCGGTATCACTGGATGCGGGCGCAGTTTGTTGCGCGAGAGCGGACGTCGCTGCAAGAACAACTACAAGAAACAATGGGGTCGAAAATCGCATTTCTGAACTCCTGCATGAATGAGAGCTTCACGGAAAAAGGGCTGGGGCGGTTCCACCCCATGGACATGGCTAGACGAGGGCGGGTGGGGGACGGACGTATAACCGGAGGCCATTCCAAAAAAGATTCCGCCTGAGCCGACACGAAATCAGCAAAAGAGGCGGTGGGGATCAGGAGAACGAGAAGGAAGAGTATGGCAGGCAGGACGGAATGAGCAACCGCACAAACCGTGCAGAACGTCGCGGTTGCTCCCGCTTCCGCTTGCACGCCTGGAGTCCTGGAATGTTGGGCGAAGCAGACGTGCGCGCCCTGCACTGCGAGGATCAGACACAACAGCGCGACCAGCATCTGAACCACGATGCAGCGGGCCGCCGATTTGCCGCCGAACAAACTCACCATGCTTGTGGGTTGGATGCCGGGAAACGCCGGGAAATCATCCCCAGCTAGCCGCCAAACCCGGATTGTAGCACGCACGGCCGGGTCGTCATTCCGGGGAGGTTCCCTCCATGCTTCCGCCCAGCACCCGCTCACTCTTAACGTCCGGCACCAGAATCGGTTGAACATTCTGGCTGGCAGCCAGCTTCTGGAACGCCGCCAGTTCCCCGCTCCGCATCTGCTCCCATCGAGCCAGGAATTCGTCACTCTCTTTTTTCAACTGGTCGAAGATCTGCGTCTGAGATTCGGTAGGCGCCGCGTCGGCGAACCCCGCGACCGACAGGGAGAGATATGCCAGCTTCGCATCGATTCCAGGCGGATAGGCGAGCGAATCTTCGTTGGCGGAGATCTTGAGATTGATGAGCGTCTCGCAAGCGGCCGCCAGCTTCCCGTCCAGACTTGTTGCGGCGTCCAGCAGCGGTTTCTGCGCATCGCCCGGAGCCAGCCGTTTCTTGAGCCCGTTCAGTTGATCGCGCACGTCCTGAATCTGATTCACGGCAGCGTAAACGGTGTCAATCTGATCACGGATCTGGAGCAGGAGATGGAACTGTTTCTCAAGGTCGCCCGGGGCGACCTTGACTCGAGGATCGAGCTTCACCTCAAGCGGAGCCGTCTGTGATTTCCCGCCTGCGGTGATTCGCACCTGGTAGTTGCCGGGCAACGCCAGCGGACCACGCGCACCCTCGCCGTATTCCCAGAGGTAGTAGCCAGGAACGCGAATGGCATCCTCATAGTGGAGATCCCACACAAAGAGGTTGAGGCCAGCTTCTGGCTTGATCTCTTTTTCGGGTTTCTTGTCATCAGGATCAAGCGGTTCGTCGAGAGGTTCGCTGCGCGTACTGGAAAAGTCACGAATCACTTTGCCCGAAGCATCGAGAATCTCAATCTTCACTTCTCCCTTGGGAGCCTGGCGCAGGTAGTAGTAGACGACCGCGCCGATCGGCGGATTCTTGCCCGCAAAGAATGCGTGCTTCGGAGCTTCTCCGGCATGGACACGATAGGCAAGCGCCGGTTGATAGACGTGAAGATCTTCCTTGGCTACTGGGTCGGCAAACTGGCGGAGCGGCGAGAGATCATCCAGGATCCAAAACGAGCGCCCGTGTGTAGCCAGCACGAGATCGTCGTTCTTGACCACAAGATCGTGAACCGGGGTGATCGGCAGGTTGAGCTGCAACGAGCGCCAGTGCGCGCCATCGTCGAACGAAACGTACACGCCGCGCTCTGTGCCAGCGTAGAGCACGCCTTTCTTCTTGGGATCTTCACGCACAGCGCGCACAAAAACGTCGTCCGGTATTCCGGTTACGATCCGTAACCAGGTCTTGCCGTAGTCATTGGTCTTGTAGATGTAGGGATGCAGGTCGTCGTTCTGATGACGATCAAACGCGACGTAGGCGGTGCCGGCATCGTGCGGCGATGCTTCAACCAGACTGACGCGGCTCCACTCGGGCAGGTCTTTGGGTGTAACGTTTGCCCAGTTCTTCCCTTCATCGCGCGTAAGCTGAATCAGTCCATCATCGGTCCCCACCCAGATCAGGCCCCTGGCAAGCAGCGAGGGCGCGATGGAGAACACGGTGTCGTAGTACTCGGTTCCCGTATCGTCGATGGTGATCGCTCCGCCCGAGGGCTGCTGCTTCGACTTGTCGTTGCGCGTGAGGTCGGGGCTGATTGCTTCCCAGCGATGGCCGCCGTCGGTGGTCTTGAAGACGCCCTCACCACCGTAATAGATCGTCTCCGGATCATGGGGAGAAACGACGATGGGAGCAGTCCACTGGAAGCGGTGTTTGAGCGGAGCTGCGCCGCGAGCGTCGGACAGTTCCGGCCACACGGCGATGTTCCTGATCTGTCCCGTGCGCTTGTCGAAGCGAGTGAGATTGCCTTCATAGTCGCCGGCGTACACCACGTTGGGATCGGGAGGGTAAGGAGCGATGTAACCGGCTTCGCCGCCGCCGACTGCATACCAGTCTGCGCGATCAATGGCGCCGTCATCACTGCGGCTGGCGATCGCTATGGTCGAGTTGTCCTGCTGCGCGCCGTAGACATAGTAGGGGGTACGGTTGTCGGTGATGACGTGGTAGAACTGTGCCGTCGGCTGGTTATCTTCGCGGGTCCAGGATTCACCGCCGTCCAGAGTCACGGTGGCGCCGCCGTCATTGCTCGCGATCATGCGCCGCGTATCTTTTGGATCGATCCACAAGCCGTGATTGTCGCCATGCGGCACTTTGATCTTGTTGAAGCTGCGCCCGCCGTCGGTCGAGCGATAGAAATCCACATCGAGGACGTAGAGCACATTCGCATCCTGCGGATCGGCGAACACGTGCATGTAATACCAGGGGCGCTGGTAGAGGCTGTGGCTGGCGTTGACACGGTCCCAGGTATCGCCGCCGTCGTCAGACCGGTAGAGCCCGCCATCCTTCGCTTCGATGATGGCGTAGACACGGTCGGAATTCGCCGCTACTGCAACACCGATGCGGCCGTACGGACCTTTCGGGAGCCCATGCTCCTCAAGGCGCTTCCAGGTTGAGCCACCGTCGGTCGACCGATACAAACCGCTGCCCGGCCCACCGCTGGCGAGCGTCCAGGGAGTGCGGCGCGTTTCCCAGAGAGCGGCAAACAGAATGTTGGCATTGTGCGGGTCGAAAGCGACGTCGATGGCTCCGGCGTTCTCATCCTTGTAGAGGACCTTTTCCCAGGTTTTGCCGCCATCGATCGAGCGGAACACGCCGCGTTCGGGGTTCGGACCGTAGGGATGTCCGAGAGCGGCGACGAAAACGACATTCGCATTGCGCGGATCGACAATGACCTTGCCAATGGCACGCGAATCTTTCAGGCCGATGTTCTTCCAGGACTTGCCGGCATCGATTGACTTCCACACGCCATCGCCTTGTGAAATGTTGCCGCGAATGCAGGCCTCGCCTGTGCCGACATAGACGACGTTCGGATCCGATGGAGCCACAGCAATACTGCCGATGGAGGGGGCGCCGTCCTTGTCGAATATCGGAGACCAAGTGTTGGCGCCGTCGGTGGATTTCCAGACTCCTCCGCCGGTCGCACCAAAGTAGTAGGTGGTCGGATCGCCGGGGATGCCCACGGCCGTCAGAGAGCGGCCGCCACGAAAAGGCCCGATGGAGCGGTACTTCATTCCTTTGAAGAGCGGATCGCCTTCGTCTTTCTCCTTCTTGCTGTCGTCGGGCTGGGCGGGCGATGCTGCCGCTGCGGCCTGCGCGGGTTGCTGGCTGCGATTTCGTTCCTTTTGCTGGGCAACGGCGGGGGAAGAGAAGCTTGCGAGCAGCAGGAGAACCGCCGCCGCGCGCATGGTGACCGATGGGTTCATGAACCTGTCTCCAAGGGAAAATCTGTGCAACTCATGGTAAGGCTCGGAGGCACAATCCGACAAATCTCTGATTCGTTTTTGGCGCAGCACTGTGCCTTCGACGGACCTGAACCCGCATAGTCAACAGAGCTTGCTGCGAAACGCCGATTGACTTCTGCCCTTGTGTGCCTAGAATGTTTCAAACATTTTCTATCTCATTTGTTTGAAACAGGATGTCGAACGGAATGCGAGGACAGTTTACATCCAACGACGTGCTGCGGCTCACCGGGATCACAGCCCGCCAACTGCAGTGGTGGGACGAGCGCGGCATTGTCGTCCCCGAACGTCAGGGACACCGCCGAGTGTATGCGTGGGACGAACTGGTCACGGTGGCGGTGATCTGCCAGTTGAGGAAGCGAGGCTTCTCCCTGCAGCGGGTGCGCAAGGTGATCCGCTTCCTGCAGCAGGAATTCGGAACGAACCTGGCGGCGACGGTCGCCGCAGCGTCCGAATACCACCTGCTCACGGACGGCACTCATCTGTATCTGCGCACATCGGCGCGGCAGGTGGTTGACCTGCTGAAGAATGCGCGACAGCCGATGCTCGACATTTGTTTGAGCGATGAAGTGCGGAGGGTGCGAACCGAGATCCGCGCCCTGAAGAAGGACGCGGCTCCCGAGCAAGCCCGGGCGGAACGCCGGGCGCAACGAGCGTAAGCGGAACGGGGAGGCAAGATGATCGGAGAATTAAGCGTGATCGGCGAGTGGATTCCCGAGCAGATGGAACCCGGAACCGTATTCGTCCTGGAAAACGCAGGCCAGGTGGGAGAGAAGGAAGATCCTTATTGGGCGGTCCTCTCGTGCCCCTCTTGCGGCACACTCGGCCTGATTACGCGGAAACAGATGGCGGGACTGCTTCCGGTCATCTGCGGATCGTCACACTGCTCGGCGCAGTTCTTCATCAATGAGGACGAGATCACACCGAGGAAACCGTTTTGAAAGCAGTAGTCGGTAGTCGTCATCATTGATTGCACCGATAGATCGCCGCCAAAGCCGCAAGAAGATCCGCCGTCAGATTGTTTCCGGTCCGGGGGGAGACGCTAACGGACGATCGGGGAGTTTGAGAACCTCACCGGCACCTGCTCGACAATCTCGATATCAAATCCTTCCAGTGCCGCAACTCGACGCGGGTGATTCGTCAGAAGACGAATTCTTGTGAGATTCAGATCAGAGAGGATCTGCGCCCCTAGTCCGATCTCGCGCTGTGTCTTGCGTTCGCTATCAGGTAGAGTGGGCAAGCGGCGCTCCCGATGGAAGGTCAGGAACGACTGTTCGCCAACTTTCTCGGCTGAAAATCCTTTGGAAGTCTGGTGCAGGTAAATGAGCGCTCCTCGCCCCTCTTCGGCGATAGCCTGCAAAGAACCCTCGAGTGTTGCGCGACAGTCGCAGCCGGCGGCGCCGAAAACGTCTCCCAGCAGGCAGTGCGCGTGCATGCGCACGAGCACGGGTTTGGAGGAGTCGCTGATGTCGCCGCGGATCAGCGCCAGGTGTGATTCCCCGCCGTCCACTTCACTTTCATAAGCAATCAGGCGAAACTCGCCATAGCGCGTGGCAACGAGAGCCTCGCCCACGCGATGTACATAGCGCTCGTTCTGCATGCGGTAGCGGATCAATTCCGCGACCGTCAGCATTTTCATATTGTGGACCTGGCAGAACTCGATCAAGTCAGGGACGCGCGCCATGGTGCCGTCGTCCTTCATGATTTCGCAGATAATTCCAGAAGGAACCATACCGGCAAGACGCGCCAGGTCAACGGCAGCCTCAGTCTGTCCGGCACGAACCAACACACCTCCCTTGCGGGCGCGGAGCGGGAAGACGTGCCCCGGACGGGCAAGGTCCGTGGGCCGAGTCGAGGGATCGATTGCGACCTTGATGGTGTGGGCGCGGTCGTAGGCAGAAATCCCAGTCGTGACGCCCTGGCGAGCGTCGATCGCCTCGCAGAAAGCTGTGCCGTACTGCGAAGTATTCTCCGCAGTCATGTTGCCGATGCGAAGGTAGTCCAGCCGCTCTTCGGTCATCGCCAGGCAGACCAATCCACGGCCATATTTGGCCATGAAGTTGATGGCGTCAGGAGTGACCTTTTCCGCTGCGAGAGTGAGATCTCCCTCGTTTTCGCGGTCCTCATCGTCGACCACGACGATCATGCGGCCGGCTCGGATTTCCTCCAAGGCAGTTCCGACGTCAGTAAAGGGGCTGGCGGAAGACATGCGTGTAGAGATTTTAGCACCGCAAAGGGGGCCATCTGGGTTGGCGGGATCTCATATCTCAACCAGGGACGGAATACCGATCTGCGACTTACGGTCCCGCGCCGTTTCCTCGGTTCATTCATAGTCTGAAGGTATGGCGCCCCCGAGAAGCATGCCCACTGCCGCGAGCGTGAAGCCGCATAAGAAGGTTGCAGCTAAGGCGAGAAATACGTAACCCAGGGCCACAAGGACAGGTTCAAGAAGGACACCGAGAAGCGAAAGGAGCGGCATCCAGATGGGACTCAGCAGGTACCAAATCAGCACCAAAGCGCCAAGAACGACCAGTGCTGCCCAGTTCGGCCCTATTGGACGCTCGTGCGCTTCAACCTTGTCTTCCGCAACAATTTCGGGATCATAGGGGAGTTCCATAACTACTCCTGCAACCTGTGGCCCTAAAATCGGTACGGAACTACATAAATAGAGTCGGTCTTCGCGACTAGAGTTGCTTCAATCCGCGATTGCCTTCGCGCTTAGTGAATCTAACTGCTCACTTATGCCCTACACAAGCCCTTTCTCCAGGTTCACTGCTTCCTTCTCTGCTCCCCGAAATAACTCCCGCAGCGCCCGTACAACCCAGCGGATCACCACGACGATCGTCAGCAAGAGGGCCAGGACGATGATCGTTGTGAGTATCGGATGCTGGGTTGCGAACCAGACCAGAAAGATGGCAAGCACGTCTTCTCCCGTGCTCAGGGCGATGTTCGACACCGGCTCCGGCGAGGGGGTAACCGCGGCGCGGGCGGCGGTCTTGCCTCCGTGGGCGGCCAGGGCAATCAGGCCTCCAGCCAGGGTTGCCATCAGCTGTTTCTCGGGAGAAAGCAGGGAGGTCGCTCCGTAGGCGATCAGCGCCGCAATGGGGACACGGACAAATGTATGCAGCGCGTTCCAAAGGAGATCAAATGCAGGGATTTTGTCCGCAAAGAACTCGACGACGAACAAGAGGGTTGAGGCTGCAATGACCCACCAACTGGCAAGTACGTGCAATCCGGGTGGCAGGGCGAGCACACCGAGATGAGTAAGAATGCCCAAAGTCGCCACGGTGGCGTAGAGGTTCAGTCCAGCTGCGAAGCTGACGGCCACGATCAGGCCGACCAGATCCGCATGTCCCATCTTTATGCCTGCCAGCATGTCCTTGTCCGCCCCTCCGCCATCAAAAGAGAAAGGGTCGCGCGAGGCGACCCTTGTGGATTCAGAAATCCCCAACCTTACAGAGTGGACTCGATCTCAAAGCCCCATGCTTCCAGCAAGGGCTCGGGGATGTACTTGGAGTTCTTGTTGCGGCGGGCCCACTCGCGCAGCCGCGTCGAACGCAAATACTGGTCGGGCGAGAGCTTATACTCCCGGACGACCTGCTCAAACTCGGTAATCGTGGGGGTGATGGGCCCGATCGGCTCGGGCTTTCCCCAGTTGGGGTTTCCGCGTCGCTTTGCCATGAGGAAGGTGTCCCTTTCTTGCCCTTAGTAACGGTTGATATCGTCTGTCTCTTCTGTTTGATTCCAAAAGGCGTCCGATGGATTCACACGCCCGTTCCAGAGCTATATCCCTACGTATCGACCCCTGGATGACTATGGAAACTACTGATAATAATGGCTTTCCTGATTTTCGTCAACAGGAAAATGCAGCCGCGGCTACGGAAATTCGTATCCCATTCATGGACAGGTACTTCCGGCAAGGCTCTCGAACCGGTAATGGAAGCCGAACGGCCGCAGGCCAGCCCTGGGATAGGCATACCTCCCGTTCGTTATCGGGCTGGAGTCCCGTCCGGGCGCGCGACGAGTCCGGGTGACGGTCGTAACCAGAAGATCAGGCCATTTCGTTGACCATGGAATTCCATACACTTAGAGTGCGAAGAGAACCGTTCTGATCGGGAACCGGTAGAAACCGATCTGTCCACCCGCCGGCTGAGACGTCGAAGAGTCGTTTCCACCATCACCGGGTAGGCCAGAGAACCTGCCGATTTGTGCGATCCGATTTGAAGAGTATGAGTCTGAAGTCCCTACTGCTGAGCTCTGACGATAAGACCGTGCGCATACTGCGGCGGGTGCTCAGCGACCTCGAGATCGGAGTGGAGCACTGCGCAACGGCGGAGGCGGCGGTGCACAAGCTCACCCGACAACGCTTTGAAGCGATTGTGGTGGACTGCTCCAGCGTAGACGAAGCAGGCAGCGTGCTGCGGAGCGCGAAATCGGCGCCGGGCAACAGCCGCGCGATTGCGATTGTGCTGGTCGAGGCCGGCGTGGGGCTTCGCGGCGGATTTGAGATGGGAGCGCATTTCGTTCTGCATCAACCCCTGTCCAGTGAGCGCGCCAAGGCCAGTTTCCGGGCGGTTCGCGCCCTGATGAAGCGCGAGCGCAGGCGCCAGTTGCGGGTGGCCGTGCAGGTTCCGCTGGAGTGCCGCGGGTTTGGGAGTTCCATCACCTACAAGGCCAAAACGCTCGATCTCTGCGAAGGTGGAATGGCAATCCAGTTCCCTGGCCCGATCCCGAAAGAAACTTCTCTCCGATTCGTGCTGGAACTGCCCGGGATGGACCGCAAGTTCGAAGTGGAAGGCGAATGGGCCTGGGAGGGTCACCGCGAGCAGGCCGGGGTGCGCTTCAAGACGGTAACCGAAGAACAACGGGACATGTTGCGTCAGTGGCTCAACAGCCAACTGCCGGAGCCGGAGCACGACGATCCGCCCGTCACCTGCATGCTGACGGATTTGAGCCTGGGCGGTTGCTACCTGAAGAGCGTATCTCCTTTCCCACAGGGTACGCGGGTGAGCCTCTCGATCATGACGGGGGGATTGAAAGTGCGCGCCAGCGGAGTGGTCCGAGTCGCGCATGCGGAGTTCGGCATGGGAGTGGAATTTATTCAGACCACGCCGCAGCAACACGACCAGGTGCATCGGATGATCGAGAAACTACGTGCCAGCGGCAGCAAATCCCCCGAACTTCAGGTTGAACCTGAGGGTCTGGAAAGTCCGACGGGAGAGGCGCCCGAGCCGCAAGTTCCGGGGATCGAGGATCCGCTGGTTGAGTTGTTCCGCTACAAGGCTCAGATCCCGGTCGAAGCATTCCTGGAGCAGATGAGGGAACAACGCCAGACGCTGCATTCCGAGTAGCCCTGACGTAATTGTCATTCCATCTTCGGTTTGAAATGCAGGATGTCGTATGGACCCCTGGTGTGGACTTCTGATCGCGCTCGCCCTGTGGCTCTTCCTAGTTGAAGGGGTGCTCCCCAACCTGCAGATTGTGCAGGAGGCATTCGAAAGCAATCCAGGGCCTGTAGGGGCCGACTCTATGCCTCGTCCTGCTCCTTCAGCTTCGCAATCACACTGAAATCTTCCAGCGTTGTCGTGTCGCCTTTGACTTCGCCGCTGCTGGCGAGTTCGCGGAGCAGGCGGCGCATGATTTTGCCGCTGCGCGTCTTAGGCAGCATATCGGTGAAGCGGATCTCGTCAGGCTTGGCCAAGGCGCCGATTTCTTTGGCGACCCACTTCTTCAATTCTTCTTTGAGTTCGTCGGTGGCCGGAATTCCCTGTTCGAGTGTCACGAATGCGGAAATTGCCTGCCCTTTAATGTCGTCGGGACGGCCGACAACAGCGGCTTCGGCGACCTTATCGTGGGCCACCAGGGCGGATTCGACTTCCATCGTGCTCAGGCGATGGCCGGAGACATTCAGCACGTCGTCGACGCGGCCCATGATCCAGAAGTAGCCGTCTTTGTCCTTGCGGGCGCCGTCGCCGGTGAAATATGTCCCGGGAATCTGCGACCAGTACTGCTTCACATAGCGGTCGGGATCGCCGTAGATCGTACGCAGCATCGCCGGCCATGGTTTGCGGATGACAAGGAATCCGCCGGAGCCGTCGGGCACAGGCTTGCCGTCCATGGTGACGATTTCGGGGACGACGCCGAAGAATGGCCGGGTCGCCGAACCCGGCTTGGTCGGAATCGCGCCGGGAATCGGCGTGATCATGATCGAGCCGGTTTCGGTCTGCCACCAGGTGTCGACGATCGGACAGCGGTTACGGCCAATCTCTTCGCGATACCACATCCAGGCTTCTGGGTTAATCGGTTCGCCGACGCTGCCCAGAAGGCGCAGGCTCTCCATCTTGTGCTTGCGGGGCCATTCGTCGCCCCACTTGATGAAGGTGCGGATCGCAGTCGGTGCGGTGTAGAAGACGTTGACGTGATGCCGGTCGATGATCGACCAGAAGCGGTCGGGTTCAGGGAAGTTGGGAGCGCCTTCATACATCAGGCTGGTCGCGCCATTCTGCAGCGGCCCGTAAATGATGTAACTGTGGCCCGTCACCCAGCCGATGTCGGCAGTACACCAGTACGTATCCTCCTCGCGGATGTCGAAGACGTACTTTGTGCTCAGGGCCGTGCCGACGGAATAGCCACCGGTGGTGTGAACAACGCCTTTCGGCTTTCCCGTCGTACCGGACGTGTACAGGATGTAAAGCGGATGTTCGGCATCGAGAGGCTCAGCCGGGCAGGTGTCGGAAGCTTTGGCCATCAGTTCGTGCCACCAGTGGTCGCGTCCGGGTTGCATGTTGAGCGGAGTCCCGGTGCGCTTGTAGACGACGACGTGCTTCACCGATGGGCATGATTTGAGCGCTTCTTCGACTGCGGGAAAGAGTTTCACTTCACCGCCGCGTCGGTAGGATCCGTCCTGCGTAATGACAGCAACCGCCTGCGAGTCGTGGATGCGGTCAACGAGCGCATTGGACGAGAAGCCACCGAATACAACCGAGTGCGGCGCACCGATACGCGCGCAAGCAAGCATGGCAATGGGAAGTTCGGGGGTCATGCCCATGTAGATGGCGACGCGGTCGCCCTTGCGAACCCCCAGCGACTTCAGCACGTTCGCGAATTTCTGCACTTCCTTCCAGAGCTGCTGATAGGTGTAGGTGCGGATTTCGCCCGGTTCACTTTCCCAAATGAGCGCAGCCTTATTCTTGCGCGCGGTCTGCACGTGGCGGTCGAGGCAGTTATAGGAGAGATTGATCTGGCCGCCGACGAACCACTTGGCCCAAGGCGAGTTCCATTCGAGGACTTTGTCCCACTTCTTGAACCAATGAAGTTCTTCCGCAGCGCGACCCCAGAATGTCTCCGGCTGCTCGACCGACTCTTTGTACAGGACATCGTACTCAGCGAGGCTTCTTAAGTGAGCCTTCTGGACAAACTCGGGGGGGCATTCGAACTTGCGCTGCTCGTGAAGAACGGAATCGATGCTGGTCTGCTGATTGGTCGTTTCGGCCATATTCCCCTCTGTAGGATTGCCGTAATCGTAGGAGTCCCGCGCCACCCCATCACGCGCGGGACCGACTGAAATTCTACTTCGCTCCGGTCAGGAATGTCTGCCCCCGAAAGGCCTCGCCACCATCAGGAGAGCTGGGATGGAGTCCGTGAACGATTTTCGGCGCTGTCGTTGCCAGAGCGGGCAAGCCGCGGAGGCCCGGGAAATCGGCCCCCGGAGCCTCTGTGTCAAAACAACATCAGAAGTTAAAGATCGGACCAAACTCCGAGCGGAAATCGTGCCATTGACGGGCCGGGACACCTCGATAGGTCGGGAATGGCTTGGTTCCCGTGGGATCACCAACGGCGCGGGTTCGATACAGTGACTCTTCCAACACAAAAGTCACGAGACTATTCATGCGGTAACACAGAGTGGCGGCCGCCAGGTCATTCTTCTGACGCGTGTTTCCGATGCGGCGGATGTCGCGAGCCTTGGCCTCGTCATAGGCATAGTGCAGATAGAACTGCCAGCCGGCATTGCGGCCGGCCGGATCGGCGCCGAAGATACGCGAGAGCGGAAAGCCGAGATTGACGAACCCTCCCTGACTGCGCACAGGACGCTGTTCGGCGTACTCGGGCACGCCGTCACGGAGACCGAAGACCACGGTCGAGCCACCGTCGTTGGAGGGAGCCTCGCAGAAGATGGGGTTGCCACTGCTGTCGAGACATGGTTTCGTCAGCCCAGCGGTATCGTTGAAGCTGGAGAACAGGCTTCCCACGAAGTACCAGCGCAAGTCAGAACCGTTCCAGTACTTCGTGATCAGGGTGACGTAGCGCGTGGGGAGTTGCACTTCTGCCGTCCATCCCGCGCGGTTGGAGGTTTCGCCCGCCCCGGTTGTAAATGCGTCCTTGAATACGTTCTTGGAAGCGCAGATGTCGGTATCGGGATTGTTGCAGCTGGGGATATCGGCAGCGCGGACCATCACCTTGCGCTGGCCTTCAACACCGCTGAAGATGAGCTGCGCAGGTGCGACACCGGGGGCCTTATCCAGTTGCCACTGCGTGACCAGGCGAGCCTGAACCTCAGGATGTCCGGAATCGGCGCCCTGCTTCTCTCTCCGTAGCCGAATTGATCGGCAACATTGGAAGGATCGTTCCCGTAGGCCGGCATCACAATCGCGAATTCGGGCTGCAGGAAGAAGTTGCGTGATCCCCCAATTTTGTGGCCGACTCCAAAGCGGAATTGTGGGGCGCGCTCATATAGCGTGCCGAAGCCGAGTCCGAGGCCGGTAGTCTCAAACAGATTGGGCAGAGTCGAGGACCCGAAAGGGGTCCAGTCCTGTCCGAAAACGCCGAAGATGCTGGTCTGGTCGTTGAACTTGTGGTCGATGCGGCCGTAGGCGAGCCGGATCGAGGCCATGCTGGAACGGATCGTCGAGATGTTTCGGTTCAGTGCGCGGCTGAAGTTCCCTTCAAAATCAAATTCCAGCTTGCCGGTAATGGTGTTGCTGCTGCCGGCGACGTCGGGCCACTCAAAGTTCGTCCCAATGCGGGCGAAGCGCGCTTTGGCATGGAATTCAGGACTGCTGGTCGGTCCGGGATCGAAGGATGAACCCGATGCAGTCACGAAACCGGGCAGCGGCATATCCGTGCCATAAGGCGATGACGTGTCGTAGATCACGCTTGTCTTCACCATGCCGTAGAGCTTGAGGCGGGCTCCGCTGCTGAGCTTCAGATCGGGAATCAGGCCGCCGGGCCTGGAGGGCTCCAGTTGCAGGGCGCGTATGGGGGCCACGGCGGGAACAAACCTTGGCGCCTCGGGTTTGGGGGCAGCAGGTTCGGGGACCGGGTTGGCAGCAGCAGGAGCCGCTGGAAGTGCCGGCACGGTGGAAGCGATCAGATTGGGAGCTGTCTGGAGCGGGGCGCTGCTGAGCAAGTCGTAATCCGCAGCGCTGAGGATTCCCTTTTGCCGCAGCAATTCGATCAATCGTGCGCGCTGCTGGCCCGGGGTGGCGGCGATGGAGCGCGCTTCGTCAGAATTGATGATTCCTTTATCGACAAGGAGTTGCAGGAGCGAGTCGGGCGGGGCTGTCGGCGCTGCCGGGCCGGCGGAGTGGACCGGCGAGGGCACATCCCCTGCCACTGCAACGGGAGTTGAGAAAGAGACTACCGCTACAACCATGGCCAAAGTTGAGAGGACGGCAAACCTTGCTCTCATCGCGGTTCTCCTCGTGGCGCCTTCGCGCAGACATACGCAGAAGGGGCCATCTGGTCTATCGGCGGGGCGGAGGATTCTGGTAGGCACCGAACGGGCGTAGGGGGGAGCTGCGACCCCCTCTCCGTGACACAAAAACCATTGAAATTGTGAGCAATCGCACGGGCCACGGTTAATGGCAGGGTTTCAGTGTTGTGATTTTCATCACATCCGAATGTGACCCACGTTGCCGACCCCCGAGCCACCCCTCCGGCATCATGGACACTCAACGGTGAACTGGCCCGCCGTTCGTGTATCGGCTGTCGAGCCGCGATCCACCCGGCCTAACACAAAGGGGAGAACATGAAGCGCAAATTCAAAACCATGGATGGCAACGAGGCGGTTGCGCATGTGGCGTACCGCGTCAACGAGGTCATTGCCATTTACCCCATCACGCCGTCTTCGAACATGGGAGAGTGGGCCGACCAATGGGCGTCGGAGGGAGTCAAGAACATCTGGGATACGGTGCCGCAAGTCACGGAAATGCAGAGTGAAGGCGGAGCCGCGGGCGCGGTGCACGGGGCGTTGCAGACGGGCGCACTGGCGACGACATTCACGGCCTCGCAGGGCCTTCTGCTGATGATCCCCAATATGAACAAGATCGCCGGCGAACTGACGCCGACGGCATTCCACGTTTCCGCGCGCACGGTGGCCACGCATGCGCTGTCGATCTTTGGCGATCATAGCGACGTGATGTTCTGCCGCACGACGGGATACGCCATGCTTTCGTCGAATTCGGTGCAGGAAGCAATGGATATGGCGCTGATTGCGCACGCGGCATCGCTCGAGACCCGCATCCCCTTCCTCCATTTTTTCGACGGCTTCCGCACCTCGCATGAAGTCAACAAGATCGAACTGCTGAATGACGACGATCTGCGGGCCATGATCAATATGGATCGCGTCTTCGAACACCGGCAACGGGCGCTCTCACCGGAACATCCGGTGTTGCGGGGAACAGCGGAGAACCCGGACGTTTTCTTCCAGATCCGCGAAACGATCAACCCCTTCTACGACGCGGCCGCCGAGAAGGTGCAGGCGGTGATGGACAAGTTCGCGCAGGTGGTAGGGCGGCAATATCACTTGTTCGACTATGTCGGCGCACCCGATGCGGAACGGGTCATCGTGATGATGGGATCGGGCGCGGAAGCGGCGCAGGAGACGGTCGAAGCACTGACGGCCCGCGGGGAAAGGGTTGGACTGCTCAAAGTCCGCCTCTATCGTCCGTTCTCGGTCAAGCATTTCACCGCGGTTTTGCCCCCAACCGTGAAGAAAATCGCCGTCCTCGATCGCTGCAAAGAGGCCGGTGCCGCCGGCGAACCGTTGTATCTCGACGTCGTCAACGCCCTGCATGAGAGCAAGCGGACGGCCGAGGTCGTAGGTGGCCGTTACGGGCTGTCGTCGAAGGAATTTACCCCGGCGATGGTCAAGGCCGCCTACGACAACCTGAAATCAGCCACGCCGAAAACTCATTTCACAGTCGGGATCCAGGACGATGTCAGCCACACGAGTCTCGATTACGATCCCGCGTTTTCGACCGAACCGGACAGCGTGGTGCGGGCGCAGTTCTACGGCCTGGGCGCGGACGGGACGGTGGGCGCCAATAAGAACTCCATCAAGATCATCGGCGAAAACACTGACAACTACGCGCAAGGCTACTTCGTTTACGACTCGAAGAAGTCGGGCGCGGTGACGGTTTCGCACCTGCGGTTCGGGCCGAAGCCGATCCGTTCGACCTACCTGGTATCGAAAGCGAACTTCGTCGCCTGTCACCAGTGGATCTTCCTCGAGCGCTACGACATGCTCAGTGCCCTCGTTGAGGGCGGAACTTTCCTGCTGAACAGCCCTTTCGGTCACGATGAAACGTGGGACAAACTTCCGCGTACCGTGCAGGAACAGCTCATTGCCAAGAAAGCGCGCTTCTTTGTGATCGATGCCTACACCGTCGCGCGCGATACCGGCATGGGCAGCCGCATGAATACCATTTTGCAAGTCTGCTTCTTTGCGATTGCGAAGATCCTGCCAGGAGAGGAAGCGATTGAGGCGATTCGCAAGTCGATCCGTGACACCTATGGCAAAAAAGGCGAGGAGATTGTCCAGAAGAACATGAAGGCGGTAGACGAGACACTCGCCCACCTCCATGAAGTCAAGGTCCCGGCGCAGGCTACCAGCAAACTGGAACTCCCCCCTCCCTTCCCCGCCGAAGCGCCCGATTTCGAACGCAACGTGCTGGGCACAATCTACGGCAACTGCGGCGATCAACTCCCAGTCAGCGCATTTCCGGTTGACGGCACGTTCCCGACCGGAACCGCGAAGTGGGAGAAGCGCAACATCGCCCTCGAAATCCCGGTATGGGATAGCAAGATCTGCATCCAGTGCGGCAAGTGCGCAATGGTGTGCCCGCACTCGGTGATCCGGATTAAGGTGTACGACTCCAGAGAACTGGCGGGCGCACCGGCCACGTTCAAATCCACCGAGGCGCGCGACAAGGAATATGCCGGGATGAAGTACTCGATCCAGGTGGCCCCGGAAGATTGCACAGGGTGTGCGATCTGCGTGGATGTGTGCCCGGTGAAGAACAAATCGGAAGCGCGGCTGAAGGCAATCAACATGGGTCCGCAGCCACCGTTGCGCACTCCCGAAAAGGAGAATTGGAACTTCTTCCTCAAGATTCCGGAACTCGACCGCCGCAAGATCAAAGTAGGCGCGATCCGCCAGCAGCAGATTCAGGAACCGTTGTTCGAGTTCTCGGGCGCGTGTTCGGGATGCGGCGAGACGCCATACTTGAAGCTGCTCTCGCAGTTGTTCGGCGACCGCGCGATTGTCGCGAATGCGACGGGCTGCTCCTCCATTTATGGCGGCAACCTGCCCACGACTCCGTGGACGAAGAATGCCGACGGCCGCGGGCCGGCATGGTCGAATTCCCTGTTCGAGGACAACGCCGAGTTTGGACTGGGCTTCCGGCTCTCGATCGACAAGCAGGCGGAATTCGCGCGCGAGCTGGTCAAGCGTCTGGCAGGCACGATCGGAGAAGAATTGGCAACGGCGCTGGTGGATTCTCCGCAGAAAGACGAGTCCGACATCTTCGAGCAGCGGCAACGGGTCGCTCTGCTCAAGGAGAAACTCAAGGGCAACGACTCGCCGAACGCGAAACAGCTGCTGGTCCTGGCCGACATACTGGTGAAGAAGAGCGTGTGGATCGTCGGCGGCGACGGCTGGGCATATGACATCGGCTACGGCGGCCTCGATCACGTGATCGCCAGCGGGCGCAACGTCAACCTGCTGGTACTCGATACCGAGGTGTACTCGAACACGGGCGGGCAACAGTCCAAGGCCACGCCCCGCGCCGCGGTTGCCAAGTTTGCGGCGGGCGGTAAGCCTGGTGGCAAGAAGGATCTCGGGCTGATGGCGATGAGCTACGGGAACGTCTACGTCGCCAGCGTCGCGATGGGCGCCAAGGACGAACACACGCTGAAAGCCTTCCTGGAAGCCGAAGCGTATGACGGTCCGAGCATCATCATCGCCTATGCGCACTGCATTGCGCACGGCATCGATATGACCACCGGAATGCAGGACCAGAAGGCCGCGGTCGACTCGGCGCAATGGCTGCTGTACCGCTACAACCCGGAGCGCGCTCTGGCGGGCGAAAATCCGCTGGTGCTCGATTCGCGGGCGCCCACCCGAAAGGTGCAGGACTTCATGCTCATGGAGACGCGTTTCAAGATGCTGACCAAGAGCAAGCCGGAAGACGCGAAGCGGCTCTGGCAGGAAGCGCAGCACGACGCCGAGGCCCGGTATCGGTTCTACGAGTATCTTGCGTCACGCAAACCGGCCACGACTGCCGCGGATTGATTGAAGGAGCAACAGGAGAAATCATGCCCGACCTGACAACGCACTATCTCGGAATGCAGCTGCGCACCCCGTTGGTGGCTTCGGCTTCTCCACTATCGCAAGAACTTGACAGCATCCGGCGGCTGGAAGATGCGGGCGCATCGGCGATTGTTCTGTATTCACTGTTTGAAGAGCAACTGCGGCGCGAGACGCTGGAACTGGACTACTATCTCAGCGAGGGGACGGAAAGCTATCCCGAGAGCCTGAGCTACTTCCCGCAGGCCGGCGAGTTCGTGCTTGGGCCGGATGGCTATCTCGAACACATCCGCAAGGCCAAGGCAGCGGTCAAGGTCCCCGTGATCGCCAGCCTCAATGGCAGTTCCGTTGGAGCGTGGATCCAGTACGCCACACAGATCGAGCAGGCGGGCGCGGATGCCCTGGAGTGCAACATCTACTGGATCGTCACCGATCCGGAGGCAACGGCGGAGCAGGTCGAGCAGCACTACCTCGACATCGTGCAAGCGGTGAAGACGGCCGTCCGCATTCCGGTGGCAGTCAAGGTGAGCCCCTTCTTCACCAACTTCGCGAACATGGCGAAGCGGCTGGATGAGACCGGCGCCAATGCGCTGGTGCTTTTCAACCGTTTCTACCAGCCCGATATCGATCTGGAAGAACTGGAGATGAAGCCGAGCGTGTTGCTGAGCACCCCGCAGGCGATGCGGCTGCCGCTCACGTGGGTTGGCATTCTTTACCACCGCATCAAGGCCGATATCGCCGCGACAGGCGGCATTCACGGCGCCGAAGACGTGATCAAGCTGTTGATGGTGGGGGCCAACGTGACGATGCTGTGCTCGACCTTGCTGCGCAACGGGATCAACCATCTGCGCGCGATTGAGCAGGGCGTGCGGCAATGGATGGAAGCGCATGAGTACGAGTCCGTCGGACAAATGCTAGGCAGCATGAGCCAGATCCATTCTCCGGATCCGGCTGCGTTCGAACGCGCACAGTACATGCGGGCGGTAAAAGACATTCAACATGTGAAGCTGATGGCACGGTAAAGCTAAGTCAGATTGCAGAAGTCAGGTTGCAGAAGGGAGTCGGGTTGTTCCCACAGCACTGTTTTGCATTTTGCGTCCGTTTCTGCTTTGAGTAACCTAACCGGCGCCGGCACACTCAGCCACGGAGCCACGCTGAAGCAAATAAGCCCCTGGGCCCTGCTGTCCGCGCAGACTCCGGCAGAAATCAGTCACAACAAAGCCTGCCTCGAGTGCCCTGGTAAAAGCCCAGCGCGTCGCCTCGCGCCACTCGCGCGCCAGGTTCATATCCGCCCGTTCTACGGAGAGGATGTCACCGGGGACCTCGATACTCACACGCTGCCGGGCCAGCGATTCCCCAAGGCAGGCTCGAGCCGGACGTCCGTCGCCGTTGAAACTTACGAGCGGCGCGAGATGACGGAGGGCATCGATCGCTTCAGCTCGGGTGTCCTTTCCCGCGATGCGATCCTGCACGCGCCTGGAATCCAGAAGCCAACGCACCCAGAGACGATCGGTGCCATTGCGATGCAGCATGCTGGAGGTTTCAGGTCCATAGAAATCGATCTTATAGGTGTCTGAGACTACCCCCAGCTTCGCCAGATTGAAGTGGGCATTGCGGCTCTGCAAGGGATCGAAGGTCCAGGTCATTTCGCGAACCCCCATGGCGAGGGTGCGCTCGCGTTGTGCCAGTTTCAACCGCCGTCCCAGGTCGTGCTGCCGGTAGGGATCAAGTACTGCCAGCATGTGGGAGTGAACCGCGGGCTGGCCGTGTTCCTGGCCGAGAAAGCCGAAGGCGAAGCCGACCAATCTGGGACCGTCGAAGGCGCCGACAAAAATGCTGCCCGCAGCCTGAAGCGCGACGGCCAGGGTCATGGGGAGGCTGTCCTCATCCGCCATGCCCCACACTTCCTTTTCGACAGCCCTGAGCTGGAGCAGATCATCAAAACAGCTCAGGTCGCGGATATGGATTTTGCCCGCGGGAGCCGTCATTTCCTGCCAGGCTCCCAGAGCGGGGCGGCTGGGGCGTACCAACGGCCAGCAGCCTCCTCGTCCCGCTCGATCTGCTGGAGACGCTTCAGCGACCGTTTCGGCTCCAGGTGCGCGCACGCTACCTGCAGGGCATTCAACGCGGCCACCGGGGCAACATAGGATGCCTTGTGAATCGGGTTCGTAACGGAAACCACCCAATGGTCGTGACAGACCGCCGCAATTGGGGAATTGCCAGCGTCCGTGATACCGAATGTCCATGCGCCTTGTTCCCGGGCCGTCTGCGCGGCCTCCACGGAGACACGCAGGCAGCGACCGAAGCTGATGGCTACGAGAATGTCGCGTGGACCCAGAGAGCGCGCTCTGTGGTGGAGGTTGCCATAGCTTCCCATGGGAGCTTCGACATGAAGTCCGAGCCAGGAAAGGCCGTAAGCCATCAGCCACGCCAGGGAATAGGCAAAATCGACGCCGACCACGACGATGTGGCGCGCTTTGTTGAGCCGGCGTGCCAATGCCACAATGCGCTCCAGCGGCACCCCCTCCTCCAAACCCTCGAAGTTGGCGCGGTCCAGCTGCAGGCAGTAGTGAATCTGATCATGGATGTTGCGATGCTTTCGTGCGGTCGCCTGCATCACACGGTATTGCGTAATGCGAGTTACGAAGTGCGACCGAAGGTCGGCGAGGAAGGTCGAGTAGTCGTCATAGCCGAGGACCTGGATGGTCCGCACGATCGTGGCAGCGTCGACATTGTAGCGGCGCGCCAGCTTGCGAGAGGACAGATAGTAGGTATCTTCGGCATGATCGAGGACGGACTGCAACAAGCGCCGCCGACGCGGACTCAGCTTGCCCTCCGACAACTGCAGGCGCTGTTCCAGCGGTGTCCATTTCTGATCGGCCATATACTTCCTCTCGTCCCGCGCGGAAAGAAAGACAGGGTGTACAGCACTTGTTGCGTAGTTGTCAACACAATTCATCGGATGTTGCAGAGGAGCAAGATTCAGGAACTCTCTGGCCGTTCTGCCGCGACCGTGAGCAGGCAGCTGTTCCCGTGCTAACCTCAGATTTCGGAGACTGACTATGGTCGTGAAGGCGTCTGCTGTCACGCGGTTGTTGGTAGCCTGGTTCGTCATCACCGGCGCATCACTGTTTGCGGCGGATCGGGCGGCGCTGGTTCGGGAAGCCATCATCTACCTGTCGCCGGACACGTCGTCGGCCAAACTCGGGAACGTCGAGCGTGGACGCGAACTGATCATTTTGGACACCAGCCGCCAGTGGCTGCACGTGGAAGCTCTGTTCGGCCCGGAGAAGACCATTACCGGATGGATCCAGGAAAAGGGTGCCGTGCGCACCACGACGCCACAGGGAGATTTGATCCTCTATGGTGAGGCCGTCAACTCCGAAGACGAAGGCAGCCGGCGACACGGACGCAAGGGCGCTGCCGACGATGCCCGAAGGCTTTATTACCGTGTATATGACTACTTCCCGAATTCGCCGGTGGCCGGAGAGGCGCTGTACCGTGCCGCGGATATTCAGTGGCAGATCGAACGGGCGGATGTCCTGTCGCGGCCCTCGGCGCGTGAGAAGGAGAGTTATCTTCGCGAAGGAATCGATGAGCAGTGGATGAAGCTGGTGATGAAGAAGTATCCGGGGACGAAATGGGCAGACCTGGCCGCCTTCCATCTCATCGATAACAAGCTCTGCGGGGACTGGCAGGGCGCGTCGAAGTGTCCCGACAAGGAAGCTGACCAATACGAGAAGTACGTGAAGGAGCACCCGCAATCGCCGTCGGCGCCGGAAGCGTTATACGACGCCGCCTACCGCCGGGCCGCGTTGATCGAAATCTATAAGACGGAAGAGCAGTCGAAGAAATCTGACGAGTCCAAGAACCGGGCCATCGCACTGGCGCAACAACTGGTGTCGCAATACTCGCAGAGCGACTGGGCGGCCCGGGGGCAGGCTCTACTCTTCCTGCTGCAGCAGGGAGTACCGGCCTACGGGAACGCGACCGACTGAGCAGTCCTGAGGACGGGACGCCGGCGCTAGAGTTCCGCGAGCACGCGGTGGACAAGATGCACGGCGATCGAACCTTCCCCCACGGCTGACGCCACGCGCTTCACGTTTCCTGAACGTACGTCGCCCACGGCAAAAACGCCGGGGAGGCTGGTTTCCAGCATGTGAGGCGATCGCCCGAGAGGCCAAGCTGGATGTCCGTTGGAGCGGATCTCCAGATCGTGGCCGGTGAGAATAAATCCCTTTTCGTCCAGCGCCAGACACCCCTGCAGCCAATCTGTGCGGGGTGAGGCTCCGGTCATGATGAAGACGTGGCGGATCGGACGGGACACCGTTTCGCCTGTCTTGTTGTCTTTCCACGCCACGTTCTCAAGGTGGTCGGCACCATCCATCCCCTCAATTTCGGCGTTGCAACGCAATTCAATGGACGGATTTTCCTCGATGCGCTTGATGAGGTAGCGCGACATTGTGCTCGACAGCTCTCCCCGCCGCACCAGCATGTAAACCTTGTGCGCGGTTTGCGCCATGTACACGGCGGCCTGGCCGGCTGAGTTTCCGCCGCCCACAACGATCACATCTTCATTTCCGCAGAGCTGCGCCTCGATATAGGTCGCGCCATAGTAGACACCCAAGCCTTCGAACTTGGCGAGATTGGAAATGTTGGGCTTGTTGTACTGTGCGCCGGTGGAAATCACGATGCTGCGTGCACCGAGAGCGCGGCCATCCTCAAGAACCACTTCATAAGGCCGGCGACTGCAGTTCAGTTTCGAGACGCTCCGGGCCACCATCATCTGGGCCCCGAATTTCAAAGCCTGTGTTGTCGCGCGATTGGCGAGCTCCTGTCCGGAAATGCCGGTGGGAAAGCCGAGATAGTTTTCGATCTTCGAACTGGATCCCGCCTGCCCGCCGGGCGTAGCGGTTTCAATGACGAGTACGTCCAGCCCCTCGGAGGCCGCATATACTGCGGCCGCCAGGCCGGACGGACCAGCGCCCACAACGATCAGATCGCGCACCTGCGATTCGTCAATTGTGGCGTTGAATCCAAGGCGGTCCGCTAGTTCCTGAATTGACGGATTGCGGAGGACGTGACGGCTGCTACAGATCACGACGGGAATCTCGTCGATGGTCACATGGAAACGGTCGAGCAGATCCTGGGAAGCCTTGTCGGTATCGAGGTCGATGTAGCTGTACGGCTGCCCGTTCCGGCTGAGGAACTCGCGCAAGCGCAGAGTCTTCGCAGAATGATTCGAGCCCATGAGGATGAGGTTGCCAAAGCCGGCTTTGATCAGGGCCAAGCGGCGGAGGATGAAGGCGCGCATGATGATCTCGCTCAACTCGGCATCTTTGGCGATGAGCGTGCGCAACTGTTCGGGGCCGATCTCGAGGAACTCGCCCGAGTCTTTGACGCGGCCGCGCACCAGGGCGCTGCGGCCGGAAATCATGGTGATCTCGCCGGTAAAGGCACCGGGACTATGGGTCGTGATGAGACGCTCTCCGGACAGATCAGGCTGCACGATCTCCATGCTCCCAGAGAGCAGGACGAAGAACGGAATGTTCGTGTCGCCCGGTTCGAACAGGATCTCGTCCGCCTTGACGTTGCGCATTTTGCCGTACGGAAGGAGGCGAGCAATCTGAGGCTGCGTCAATGTGGGGAATGTCTGCGTGAAGGCATCGAGTGCACTGGGAATCGGTGGAGTCGCCATGGTCGTGTCGGAATAGTAGATGATGCGGCCACAGATTCGGGTTCAATTAGCCCGCCCCAGAGACGTCTCGCCTGGGCAGTCCTGATATCCTAAGCATCTCCCGGGGGATTCCATGAAGATGCAGCTTGGCGTTGTTCTGCTCGCAATCGCCCTCTCCGCTTCCGCCGCCAGCCAGTCTGCGGCGCACTTCGACGGCCAGAGCTGGTGGGACTACGTGAAGGTACTGGCCGACGACAAGATGGAGGGGCGCGACACGGGCAGCCGTGGTGAAAAGGCGGCCGAGGTCTTTGCCGTCGAGCAGTTCAAGAAGGCCGGCCTCGAACCTGCGGGCACAAACGGCTTCTATCAGCCGGTGAAGTTTGTTTCCAGGCATCTGGTAGAGCAGGAATGCAGCATCGCTCTCGTCCGCCATGGAAAGCGCGAAGCGCTCGTTCTGGGTGAAGACGTATTGATCAGCAGCCGCGTTGCACCAGCCCCGCGCGTCAAAGCCCCGCTGGTTTTCGTTGGCTATGGTTTGAAGGTGCCGGAGAAGAACTACGACGACTTCGCCGGTGTAGACGTGAAGGGCAAACTGGCGGTGATCTTCTCCGGATCGCCGGAGGAAATACCCGGTCCGCTGGCGTCGCACTATCAGACACTGCTCGAGCGATGGAAAACGCTGCGGGCGGCAGGCGCGGTCGGGATGGTGTCGCTGATCAACCCGGCATCCATGGATATTCCCTGGTCGCGAATCACCGCCAATCGTAATCATCCAACGATGGACCTTGATTATCCGGAGTTTAACGAGACCGCGGGTGCGCAGTTGTACGTCGTGGTAAACCCTGCCAGTGCGGAGAAACTCTTTGCGGGCTCGGGGCACACATTCGAGGAAATCGCCGATCTCGGCAAGGATCGCAAGCCGATGCCGCACTTCCCTCTTGTGGCGTCGATCGAGGCCAAGACCAAGGTGGAAAGTGAAAAAGTGGAGTCGGCAAATGTCGTCGCCAAGCTGACCGGCAGCGACCCCGCGCTACGAGATGAACATGTCGTACTTTCGGCTCACATTGATCACGTTGGCATCGGCGCGCCGATCAATGGTGACAACATCTGCAACGGCGCCATGGACGACGGCTCGGGCAGCGCCCTGGTGCTGGACATGGCCGCGAGTTTCAAGAAGAATCCGGAAAAACTGCGGCGCTCGCTGCTGTTTGTTTTGGTCACCGGCGAAGAGAAGGGCCTGCTCGGATCGAAATACTTCGCCGTACATCCGACCGTCCCGGCGAAGTCGCTGGTGGCCGATGTCAACGTCGACATGTTTCTGCCGATCGTTCCGCTGAAGGTTCTGCGAGTTCTTGGACTTGATGACTCGGATCTGGGAGATCTGGCGAAGTCGGCGGCGCAATCGGAAGGTGTGCGAGTGCAGCCTGACCCGGAACCGCTGCGCAATCTGTTCATCCGCAGCGACCAGTACAACTTCATACGCCACGGAATTCCAGCCATCATCATGAGTGTGGGGTCGGATCCGGGGAGTCCGGAACAGAAGATTTTCAAGGACTGGCTGACAAACCGCTACCATGCACCCTCGGACGACATCAATCAGCCGGTGGAACTGCCGGCAGCAGCGAAGTACGAGGAGATCGTTCGCGGCGTTCTGGTTGACCTCGGCAATCGCGACCACCGTCCGCAGTGGAAGCAGGACAGCTTTTTCCGGCGTTACGCCGAGGGAACCTGACGGAGACCGGGAATATGTGTAGGAATATCAAGACCCTCTTCAATTTCGATCCTCCGGTGACACCGGAGGAGATTCAAGCCGCGTCGGTCCAGTTTGTCAGAAAGATCAGCGGCTTCACCAAGCCGTCGAAGGCGAATGAAGCCGCGTTCCGGAAGGCAGTGGAGGATGTCGCAGAGGTTTCGGCGCGCTTGCTGCATTCGCTTGAGACAACGGCGCCGCCGAAGAATCGGGAGGAAGAAGCGGCGAAGGCGAAAGCTAGGGCAGCGGAGAGATTTGGGATTCAGTAGCCGGTGCTGGTATTCGGAAGCCAGCAGCTGGAAAATCGCGCCGAACCCGGAGAACAACTGACTACCGACTGCCGATCACCGAATAACGCTCACCGGAATCTTCCTTCGTAACTCATCTGCAACATCTTTCTGTAATACTGTCGTGGGGCGGCTCCGGAGGCTGCGTTGAACGAATATCTACTGTCGTTGATCCTCGGCATCATCGAGGGTCTCACGGAGTTCCTGCCTGTCAGCTCTACCGGGCACCTGCGTCTCGCGGAGGCGCTGCTCAACGTGCCCCTCTCGAGCGGCTACTGGAAGATGTATTCCATCGTCATCCAGTTGGGCGCCATACTGGTGTTGCCGGTCTATTTCCGGAAACATATTGCCAAGCTTTTGTCGACATACCCGGAGGGTGAGAACCGGGATTGCACCGTGCTGACGCATCCCCTGAGCCTGGTAATCATCGCCTTCGTAGTGACCGCCATTCCCTCGTTCCTTCTGACCAAGGTCATTGGCAAGAACCTGGAAAATCTGTTCGTCATGGGAGCATCGCTGCTGATCGGCGGCATCGTGATGTGGGTGGTGGATGCGATGAAAGCACGATGGGAAGCAGCGGGACCGGGCGCAGACGGGTCGCCGATCCACACCTGGAAGATGGACGATATTCGTGGCGGGCAGTCGATCTGGATTGGCGCGTGCCAGATCCTATCGGCTGTTTTTCCAGGGACCTCGCGCTCGATGGCGACGATCGCCGCTGGACAACTGGCGGGCATGTCGCGCGCCGCGGCGCTGGAGTTTTCTTTCTTCCTGTCGATGCCAACCATGGCGGCGGCCACGCTTTATGCGTTGTACAAGTCGATCTCGGGCAAGGAGGAGAATCCGATCGGGGTCGCCGAACTCACTTTGCACCAGTGGGTGATCCTGGCTATTGGGTTTGTCGTTTCGTTCATCGTTGCCTATGGTGCGGTGGCATGGTTCATGAACTGGGTACGGAAGCGGGGATTCTTGCCATTTGCGATTTACCGGATTGTGCTGGGAATCGTTGTCCTGGGATGGGTTACGGGACTGATCGGACGGTAGGCGGGCGAGGCAGGGCGGCAGTAGCTACCTTGCCACCCTGTACCATTTCCCGCATTGCCGCGCCTGTGCCTTCCTGCAATAATCGTTTCGCTCTGGCCTTGTTGCGGCAACGCGGGTGTGGTGTCTGCATCTAAGTGATTGCCGCCTAAGCCAATGAAAGTCTTTTCCAAGATCTTTGCACCGACCAGGAACCGGCGCCTGAATGAGCTGGTCGGATTTCTGCTGTGCGTTTGCGCGCTCGTCCTCTTTCTGGCGCTGGCTTCCTATTCTCCGCTCGACCCCTCTCTCAACAGCGCGTCCGTCCTGACGGGAGCGCGCGCTGCCCGTAACTGGATCGGCATGGTTGGCGCATATCTGTCCGATCTAATTTTGCAGTTTCTGGGCGTGGGCGCGTTCCTGCTGCCGGTGTTCCTCGCGATGCTGGGAGCGCGCTGGTTCCGCTCCCGCGCGGTGCAGTCCCCGATTGCGAAGACACTGGGGAGCGCGTGGCTAGCGATCTTTGTTCCTGGACTGCTTGCGATCCTTCCCGGCCACTTCCGCTGGATGGGAGCGATCCCGATCGAGGGGCTGCTGGGCCGCATCGTGGGCGATGCGCTGATTCACTATTTCAATGTCGCCGGCGCGTATATCGTCTGCACGACGGTCCTCGCGATCTCGCTCTATCTGACGACCGCGTTTTCGTTTTCGACGTTGCAGCTATGGGCACCCACACGCTTCGCCTTCGCAGGCGCATTGATGGATCGCTGGCGAGACTGGCGGGATGAACGCCAGCGCAAGCGGCAGCAGCAAGAGTTGGAACGGCGACGCGCGCAGCGTCCAACGGTGACGGCTCAACTGGTGCCGGCGCGGACGCCGGCACCGCGTCAGGAACAATCGGAATACCCGGCACCGAGACCGGAGCCGGTCCCATCGGAAGCGCGGCGAACCGGGATTGAGCGCATGGAAGCAGAGGAGGAGGACATTGTTTCTCCTGCGACAGAAGGGGCCGCGCCAGCCACTTCAGAGATTGAAGTCACCGACCGCGCCGATTCGCAGCCTAAAGCAAAGACCACTCTGCCCAAGATCGCGGGCAGCTACAAGCTGCCACCATCGAGCCTGTTGCATCGTTCCGATGAGGCGCAGGCTGTCGACGAGGACGAACTCAAGCTTCTGGCGCAGGTCTTGACCGAGAAGTACGCCGAATTCGAAGTTCACGGACAGGTCACGCAGATCAATCCGGGGCCGGTCGTCACGACGTTCGAGTTCAAGCCCGAAGCGGGGATTAAGTACAGCCGCCTGACCGGGTTGACCGACGACCTTTGCCTCGCACTGCGCGCCGAGAGCATCCTCATCGAGCGCATGGCCGGAAAGAGTACCGTGGGCATTCAGGTGCCGAACCGCGAGCGCGAGATTATCTGGCTGCGCGAGAACATCGAGTCGCAGGAATTCCTCGGCTCGAAGTCGAAGCTCACGCTGGCCATGGGCAAGGATATCAACGGGCGGATCGCGATCGCGGATCTCGCGGGCATGCCTCATCTTCTGATCGCGGGCTCGACAGGCACGGGCAAGAGCGTGGCCATCAACGCCATGATCATGTCGATCCTGTACAAGGCGACCCCCGATCAAGTGCGACTGGTGCTGGTGGACCCGAAGCGCCTGGAACTCGGGAACTATGAAGGCGTGCCGCATCTCTACACGCCGATCATCACCGAGCCGAAGTTGGCCGCGAATGCGCTGCGCAACGCTGTGCGCGAAATGGAACGGCGCCTGAAGCTGCTGGCGTCGCGAGGCGTGCGCAACATCGACCAGTACAATCGCCTGTTCGACGAGACGCCCAGCCTGTTCAGCGAGCAGAGCGGCGACGAGGGGCCGATTCCCTACATCGTCATCATCATCGACGAGTTGGCCGACCTGATGATGCTCGACGGCAACAACGTGGAAGAGTCGGTTACGCGGCTGGCGCAGATGGCGCGCGCAGTGGGCATTCATCTTGTGCTGGCGACACAACGGCCGTCCGTCGATGTCATTACCGGGCTGATCAAGGCCAATTTCCCGGCGCGTGTGTCGTTCCGTGTCGCGACCAAGGTCGATTCGCGCACGATTCTCGATGCTAACGGCGCAGAAGCCTTGCTGGGCCGCGGCGACCTGCTCTATCTTCCGGCCGGATCGGCGCGTGTGCACCGGCTGCACGCGCCGTTCGTCACGGAGAAAGAGATCGCCGCTGTGGTCGAATTCTGGAAGTCGCAGGCCGGCGCGCAGTATCAGGAGAACTTCCTCGAAGCTCCGAAAGAGGAGCGCGAGTCGTTGGCTGGCGGCGAGGATTCCGGCGAACTGGGCGACGACGACAATGATCCACTCTTCAACGACGCGGTCAGGCTGGTGATCGAGTTCGGCAAGGCTTCCACTTCCCTGCTGCAACGACGGTTGCGGATCGGCTACGGCCGCGCCGCGCATCTCATCGACCTGATGGAGCGCGACGGCATCGTAGGGGCCGCCGATGGCCCTAAGCCACGAGAAGTGCTCAAGCGCCCCGACTGGATCTCCGAAGTCGAAGAGTCGATGCGCTAAATCATTGACGATTAATGATTTATGATTGAGGGACTTGCACCCGGCCGGGCGCAATATGCGCATTCTCTCGCGTGATTCTTGATTGTCAATTGCAGATTCCCTGCCGGCCAACCAAAGCGACCTTCCCAGCAACTAATTGTTTAGTTACTTATCCTGTGGGGCCACGTCCAACGACGAGAAAGGAAGAGCAAGGTGCCTCCCCGGCAATCTCCGACACTGACGGAAGCTGAACTGCGGATCATGAATGTGCTGTGGGACCGAGGGTCCCGCACGGTTCAGCAGATCCTCGACGATCTGCCCGCGAAGCCGGCCCTGGCGTACAACTCGGTGCTGACGACGGTCCGCGTCCTGGAGAAGAAGGGCTACGTAAAACACACAACCTCGGAGGGACGCGCGCACGTGTACGTGCCGCTGATCGCGCGCAGTGCCGCATCGCGGTCCGAAATCCGTCACCTGGTGACGCGCTTCTTCAAGAATTCTCACGAACAACTTGTCCTGAACATTCTCGAGGACCGCGGGCTGGACGCGGCGGAACTGAAGCGCCTCCGCGAGATGCTGGAACGGAGCAGCAGCAAATGATTGCGCCTGACATGCACCTGCTGGCCCAAACGGCGGCAGAACGAGTGGTGAATTCGATCCCGGAAGGTTTGGCGATCGCCGGCTTCGCGTGGCTGCTGCTGCGAATTGCCCGACGGCAACATTCTGGAACAAGGTTTGTGGTTTGGTTTGCCGCACTGCTGGCGGTTGCCGCGCTACCTTTCGTTCCCCACTCAACCGTGACGTCAGGTACGGGATCGGGCGGATCCACGGTATTCGCGCTGCCAGCGTCATTCGGCGTGGGTGTAGCTGTCGCGTGGCTCCTCATCGCCAGCTGGGCTGTGGCCAGGATTGCTTTCGGACTTTGGAATGTGCGGCGCCTTCGCGAGGCAAGCGTCGCGATTGCAGAACCAGAGATGGTTCCCGCAGTGCGCGAGGCAGTACAAGCGATGCAGGCCATGCGGCGGGTTGAGATTCGCCAGTCCGCAGCAGTGACTGTTCCCACGGCTATCGGTTTGTTCAAGCCGATGATTCTTCTTCCCCTATGGGCGATTGCAGAACTACCCGCTGAGGAACTGCGCGTCGTCCTCTTTCACGAATTTGCGCATCTGCGGCGCTGGGACGACTGGACCAATCTGGCGCAGAAGCTGATCCGGACGATTCTCTTCTTTCATCCGGCAGTGTGGTGGATCGAGCGGCGGCTCGCGCTGGAGCGCGAGATGGCCTGCGACGACATGGTACTGGCCGAAACAGAGAATCCCCGCGAATATGCGGAGTGTCTGGTATCGCTGGCAGAGAAGAGCGCGGCTCGGCGCACTCTGGCATTGGCGCAGGCCGTGATCGGTCGGGCCAAGGAGACGGCACAGCGACTGGCACGAATCCTCGACGGGAATCGTCGCGTGGGAACGTTCGCATTAAAGCCGGCGCTGGGATTGACAGCGGTGCTGGCCGCCGCCGGTATCGTAGCACTGCCCTACCGCATGAACCTGGTGAGTTTCGAATCGACTCCAGCGGCGCCGGCTCTTGCGACTACGGTTCCGGGCGCGCCATTGCTGTCCGGCGGCGCCGTGGTTCCTGTGGTGCAGGTTGCAGGGAGCCGTACGCCGCGGAAGCCGGTTCGCAGCGCGGCGATTCGAAAGTCGACTGAGCAATTGGCAAAGGTTGCGGCTCCCGCTGCGAAAGCGCAGATGGCAGATGCCGCCCCGGCACGCAACAGCGAGAGCGTGGCAAGGGGAATGGAGTTCGTGGTCGTGATGCAAACGACTCGGTTCGATGGACGCGGAGTGCAGTTCTGTGTGTGGCAGATCACGGTAGACCGGTCCGATCGCCGTGTGGTGCGCGAAGAACTGGTCATGAAGTCGCTGTAGCTCTTTTCTTTTTTTTCATTAACAACTAAATGATTAGTAGGAGAAGGAGAAAGAAATGACAACCTGGAAGAGCAAACGAACCGGACGTCTTCTGGCAGCGGTGCTGGCGGCTGTGACGATGACGGCATTCGGTGCCTACGAACTGGCGAAGCCGGCGAGCGCGGCGTCTCCCGCTCCGGCGCCGGCCGCCCCCGCATTGGATAGCAACAGCGTGGAAGCGCTGCTTTCACTGGATCGTGCGATGGAGGCGCTGGCGGCGCGCGTGACGCCCGCTATTGTCAACGTCACGGTCACGTCGAAAACCGACTTGAAATCCAACGCAGGCGATGACGATGGGCAGATGCCCCAGCAGTTCCGGCAGTTCGGCCCGTTCGGAAATCCGTTTGGGGGGCAGTTTGACATGCGGCCCCAGCCGCGGGTGGAGCATGGCCTGGGCAGCGGCGTCATCATTTCGCCGGATGGCTACATCGTCACCAATCAGCACGTGGTGGACGGCGCGACCGACATCAACGTCACTCTGAATGATCGCCGTGTTCTGCATGCAAAGCTGGTGGGGTCTGATCCGCTCACGGACCTGGCGGTGATCAAGGTCAATGCGAACGATCTGCCCAGTGTGCCATGGGGCGACTCGACCCAGCTCCATCCCGGACAAACGGTGCTGGCGTTTGGCAACCCCTTCGGCCTGCGGTTTACGGCGACGCGGGGAATCGTGAGCGCGCTGAATCGTCCGAATCCTTCGGCAACCGATCGGCGCAAGCCGGGTGAATTCATCCAGACCGACGCGGCGATCAATCCAGGAAATTCCGGCGGCCCGCTGGTGAACGCGCGCGGCGAAGTTGTGGGCATCAACACGTTCCTGATTTCCGGCAGCGGCTCGTTTTCGGGCGCAGGGTTTGCGATTCCGACGCAGATCGTTCGTCCGACCGTTGATTCCCTGATCAAGCACGGCAAGGTCGAGCATGGCTACATGGGTATCGGGATCAGCGACGTAACGCCCGAGAACTCCAAGTTCTTCGATCTGAAGAAGGCGGAGGGCGCGCTGGTCACGCAGGTGGAGCCGGATTCTCCCGGAGCAAAGGCGGGACTCAAGACGGGTGATGTCATCACGCAACTGGATGGTCAGACAGTGAATGACGCGGGGGACCTGCAAGTACAAGTGGGACAGAAGCAGCCGGGCACGACGATTCAACTGGGAGTCATCCGTGACGGCAACAGCATGAAGGTTCCGGTGACTTTGGAGGCGATGGGCGCACGGGACAGCGAGCAGGTCTCGGCCGGCAACGAGCACGGCAAACCACGCTGGGGGCTGGGCCTTGGTGATCTGACGCCCGATGTGCGCGGAGAACTACAGGCTCCGAAGAATCTGCAAGGAGCGGTGGTTGGAAACGTTCAGCCGGGCAGTCCCGCAGACAATGCCGGATTGCGGCGCGGGGATGTGATCCTCGAAGTCAACCGCAAGAAAGTGGACTCGGCATCGGAGGCGGTGCGAGAGCTGCAAAACGTCGACAAGGGGCAAGACGCGCTGGTTCTCGTCTGGTCGAATGGCGGCAACACGTTCCGCGTGCTGCACTCCACTCAGGGTTGAACGATTCCCGGAAGAGAAGAATGGGGCGGACAGCGATGTCCGCCCCCGAACAAATGAGAGTCCGTTAGAACTTCAGCACGATTCCCGTCGAGATCCGGACATTGTTCTTGTCCGTAACGCCACTGAAGCGAAGGACCATCCAGTCCACCTGCGCGACACGAAAAGCAAGACCATGGCGCAATCCGGCATCGAGGCCGCCGCCGTAGTACATGACGAAACCGGTAGTTGAGCCGCCGCCCGAGAACGTACCGCCTCCCAACAACGCATGAGCGAAGGGTTGCACCACCGGCGTGTGCGCCGCAATCACCGGACCAAACGTGTAGGTGTGGAACTTGACGCCGGAATCATAGGTGCCGCTGAAGTCTCCGGTGACGCCGAGCCAGTTGGTAACGTTCCCGGTCAGCGCGGCATTCCAGCCATTGAAGTTCCCGCCACCATCAAAGTGCGTGTACTGATAACCGCCAAACACTTCCGCTTTCTGTGCTGCCATGGGCAGGCAGAGCGCCAGCAAAAAAGTGCCCACCGCAATGATCCGTCGCATGTGTTCTCCTTTTGATTAGCCCCAGCAAGGATATGAGAAATCAACGCCCCGCCGGCTGCCACAGTACTGAAGCGCTAGCACCGGAGAATGGTAACTGCGATCGTTGAGCAGGCAACCCTTGGCAGGCTTCCGATTCTGACAGTGCTTCCGCCGCTTCCCTCCAATTCGAAAGCCGTGTTAGATGTTGAGGATGAAATTTCACACGGAATACCTGACCTTTCATACGAAGACCAAGCGGGCCTATGTTCACGTCACACCGCAGGTGGAGGGCATTCTCAAGAAATCCGGGATCAAAGATGGGATGATCCTGGTTTCGGCCATGCATATCACGGCGGGCGTGTACGTGAATGACAACGAGAGTGGCCTGATTGAGGACATCGATCAGTGGTTGGAAAAGCTGGCGCCGTTCCAGCGTGACTATCAGCATCACCAAACCGGCGAGGATAACGGGGACTCGCACCTGAAGGCGCTCCTGATTCATCACGAGGTGATCGTTCCGGTCACAAATGGCAAGCTCGACTTCGGGCCGTGGCAGCGGATCTTCTATGCCGAGTTCGATGGCCAGCGAGACAAGCGGGTGATTGTGAAAGTCATGGGTGAATGACGATCACGCGCTGGTGATATCAACCAATCTCCGGACCCAATCCTGGAAATGATGGACGGTGCTGGGCCGCTCGGTTTAATATTCGTGCGCCAACGAGGTGTCAAAGTGACTACTCCTGCGTCGCCACCTCCCAGTTACGGGCACGTTCCAGTTCCCGTCCCGCCGCCACCGAAGCGACGATTTCCAAAGTGGCTGATTGTTCTGGGCGTTGTCCTCCTGCTGGCGGTGTCGTGGAAGTGCGGCTCCGTGTTCTATGCTGGACGGAAGCTCGCAAATGCGTTTGTGCAGGACTTCCACCAAAAGCTTAATAGTGGCCAGTACGAAGAAATCTGCAATGCCGCGGACGATGGTTTTACCCGCTCGGGGAAACACGAAGACCTGATTAAATTCTTTGCTTCTGTTCACACCAAGCTAGGGAATGCCGGAGATCACACTCTGACCAACCTGCGGATCGATTCCAACACCAATGGCACCTTCCTGATCGCGCACTACAGCACGACTTTCGAGCGGGGTGCGGCTGAAGAGACATTCACCTGGGTTAGTTCCGGCAACACGCTGAGGCTGTATGGTTATAACATCCAGTCCAATGCCTTACTCACGAACTGATTTCCGACGAGTTTCGCATCACTTCCAGGAATTGTCTTCCTGTGTCCTGAGGTAACCGCGATTGATTATCAGAGTTCTTGGTGCAGTCAGCTCTGATTCGGCCTTCCATCTATCTCTCTGATGGACAATACGTTGCGGGCGTACTCGGGTCACGTTCCGATGTGACCCGCATCACCGCACGTTTTCCTACCGCCGTTGAAACTTGCATCAGCGCAAGCAATGCGGAGAAACGCTACAGCTGGATTCAGGAGGTCTGCGGCAGTGGTGAAAAACGCAACACAGCTTGGCCGCTGTCGCTCTCTGCGCGCTAATCAACTCAATCTTGAGAGGACGCAATCATGAAGACGATGAAGATCGCGATGCTGGTGCTGACAATCGCGGTAGCACTGTTCATTCTGCTCCCGAATCTGGCGTGGGCCGAAGATGGCGCCGCCCTGTATAAGGCGAAGTGCTCTGCCTGCCATGGCGCTGACGGCGCCGGCAAACCGGCTGCGAAAATTCCGAGCCTGGTTTCCGACGAAGTGAAGAAGATGTCGGACGACGACATCGCGAAGGTGCTGGCCACCAACCCGAAGCATGCGGCTGCGAAGTCGCTGAGCGCGGACGACACCAAGGCCGTGATCGCATTCGTTCGCTCGCTGCAGAAAAAGTAGTGCTTCGGCTGTTCTGCTTCGCTTGCCGCTAGTCTTCGGTCGGACTCGACCCCCCCGGCTAGCGGAAGCCTGCGGGAGGTGGCTCGTGATGCCGGTGTCCGGTGGAACTGGACTCATACAAAACGTAGCCGGCGGCTCCTGGAAGTGGGGAGAGATGCGTGCCAATCCCGCTGCCGAATACGGAACAGCCCGCCCGGGTCCTGCGTCGGTGTCAGGACCCGGGCTATACGTTCGACGCGAACTGGCCCATCCTCTGAGCCGGGTCCGGTATCGCCGCTTCGCCACAGCCCTCACCTGCCCACGTGTGCCCCCGGGAGCTGACGTCCTGTCTCGAAACGGCGGGGAGACTCTCTTATGAGCAAGTCCATACTCTACGACGCCACGCTCTGCATCAATTGCAAGCAATGCGAAGGCGCGTGCGCGGAACACAACCATCTTCCCTATGACGACACGGTCGCCGCGGAAGATCACCAGTCGGAACACAAATTCACGGTTGTTCTGAACAAGAACGAAAAATACATGCGCCGGCTATGCATGAACTGTGCCGAGCCGGCATGCGCTTCCGTCTGCCCGGTTGCAGCGCTGCGCAAGACGCCGGAAGGCCCGGTGATCTACGAAGCGAGCCGTTGTATGGGATGCCGCTACTGCATGGTGGCATGCCCCTTCGGCGTACCGAAATACGAGTGGAACAAGTTGGCGCCGCGCGTGCAGAAGTGCACGATGTGCGCGGATCGGGTTCAGGCCGGCGAACCGACCGCGTGCGCGGCGATCTGTCCGACCGGCGCGACCAAGTTCGGCGAACGCGATGAATTGATCGCAGAAGCGCAGCAGAGGCTGCGCCAAAATCCCGGACAGTACGTCAATCACATTTATGGGCTGAATGAGGTGGGTGGAACCTCGATCCTGTTGCTCTCCAGCGTTCCGTTCGAGGAGTTCGGCTACCGTACCGATCTGACGCGCGATCCACTGCCGATATTCACGTATCGCATCCTCTCGCGGATTCCCGACTTCATTCCTCTGGGCGGCATGGTGCTGGGCGGTGTGTGGTGGATCACGCATCGCCGCGAAGAAGTCGCCGCAGCCGAAGGTGAGGCCAAGCAGGAAGTGTTTTACCCCCAGGGCGGTGACAGGAGCACGAAATGAAAATCAAACCGACATTCTGGAAGCTCGTCTTCCTCTTTCTGATGGCCGCGGGGGCGTATGCGACTTACGTGCGTTTCGCCAAAGGGCTGGGGCCGTCCACGAACCTGAGCGACCAGTTTCCATGGGGCATCTGGATCGGATTTGACGTGCTCTGCGGCGTGATGCTGGCGGCGGGCGGATTCACGCTGACGGCGGCCGTGCACATCCTGAATATCAAGCGGTTGGAGCCGATTGTGCGGCCGACCATCCTGACCGCATTTCTCGGATACGTTCTGGTCAGCATCGCTCTGGTGTTCGACCTTGGCAAGCCCTACAACATCTGGCATCCGCTGATCATGCGCAATCCGCACTCGGTGATGTTCGAGGTGGCGTATTGCGTGATGCTCTATACGACAGTGCTGAGCCTGGAGTTCTCCCCGATCGTGCTGGAGCACTTCAAGCTGCACACACTGCTCAAGATCGTGAAGGCGGTGCTGATCCCACTGGTGATTGGCGGCGTGATTCTTTCCACCTTGCATCAGTCGTCGCTGGGAACGATGTACCTGATCATGCCCGAGAAGCTGCATCCCTTCTGGTATTCGCCGCTGCTGCCGGTGTTCTTCTTCCTCTCGGCGATCGCGGTGGGGCTGGCGATGACGATCTTCGAGTCGTCGATGAGCGCCAAGCATTTTGGACGGCAGCTGGAATTGCCCATCATCAAGGAACTGGGACGCGTACTGCTGGTGGTGCTGGGAGTGATCGGGATTTTGCGGTTCGAGGACCTGTTGCATCGGGGAGTGCTGCGACTCATGCTCAAGCCCGGGTACGAGATGTACCTGTTCTGGCTGGAGATCAGCCTGAGCCTGATCATTCCGCTGGTTTTGCTCACACAAAAGAAGATCCGAAGTAGTGCGGGCGGCCTGTACGTGGCGTCGGTCCTGGTTGTGCTCGGATTCATCACGAACCGCCTCAATGTGAGCATCACGGGGCTGGAATCGTCGGCGGGAATGCACTACGTGCCGAAGTGGACGGAACTGGCGATCACGGCGGCGATCATTGCGGCCGGGTTCGCGTTGTTTGGAATGGCGGCGAAGTACTTGCCGATCTTCCCCGCGGAAGAACATCACGCGCAAGCAGAAGCAGTGCCAGCCGCGGGTGCCGGGGTATTCGTCCATGCTGGAGACTGAGCCAAGACATTGGTGGGTGGACGTGCGGGAACGCTTCCGTCACGGGCTGGGCACAAAACTGATCGGGCTGCTGCTGGGAGCGATGATTGTGATTTTTGCGCTCCTCAGCTACCTCACCGTCAAACTGCATCGTCAGCACCTGGACGCAGCCGCGCTGCAGAGCGCCGAGCGCATCAGCGACGTCATCAAGCGCACAACCAACTACTCCATGATGCGGAACGACCGCGAAGGCCTGTACCACACCATGGCGACCATGGCCGATGAGCCGGGCGTGGAGCGGGTCCGCGTCTTCGATCGCGAGGGCCGGATCAGCTATTCAACCGAACCCTCCGAAATCAACCACGGCGTAGACAAGAACGCCGAAGCCTGCTACGCCTGTCACGCGCAGCAACAGCCGCTGGCCAAGCTAAACCGGCCGGACAGATTCCGGATCTATCGCAATGCGGGCGGCTCCCGGGTGCTGGCGATCATTACGCCGATCGAGAACCGGCCGGAGTGCTCGAATGCGGCTTGCCACGCGCATCCCGAGAGCCAGCAGATCCTGGGCGTGCTGGATACGCACATGTCGTTAGCACGCGCCGATGCGCAACTTGCGCAAGGAACGTGGCAGATGCTCGCCTACGATGTGCTCGCGATGGTCACGATCGCAGTGCTGAGCTGGCTCTTCATTCGCCGGATGGTCGATCGACCCCTGAAGCGCTTGCAGACAGGAACCGAACGGCTGAGCAAAGGCGAGCTTGGGTACCAGATCGAACCGCAATCCCAGGATGAAATCGGAGAGCTCGCAACCTCCTTCAACTCGATGAGCCTGCAGTTGCGCGGGGCCAATGAGCAAATGGTGTCGTGGGCGCGCACGCTGGAAGATCGTGTGGAAGAGAAGACCCGCGCGCTGCGGCAGGCCCATGACGAGGTTCTGCACGTAGAGACCATGGCCTCGTTGGGCAAGATGGCAGCGGTGGTGGCGCATGAGATCAACAATCCCCTGTCCGGGATTCTCACCTATTCGAAGCTATTGAAGAAGTGGGTGGACAATGGCCAGGCCGGCAGCGAAAAGAAAGATGAAGCGGTGCAGTGCCTGGACCTGATTACGGCCGAGAGCCGCCGCTGCGGCGAACTGGTGAAGAGCCTCCTCAGCTTCTCGCGGCAGGCTCCCATGAACGTGCAGCCCACCGACATGAATCAGCTGCTGCAGCAGTGCGTGCTCCTGCTCCGGCACAACCTTGAGCACGCAGGCATTCAACTCACTTTAAGACTCGCTGAAGGGCTTCCCCGGCTGCAGTGTGATCCGTCGCAGATCGAACAAGTCTTGCTGGCGGTCATTGTGAACGCGGTCGATGCGATGGCGAAAGGCGGGAATCTGTGGCTCACCACGCAAATGTCGGAAGACTCGAGTCGTATCGTGATCGCCGTGCGCGATGACGGCGCCGGCATTCCACCCGATATCCTGCCCAAGATTTTCGAGCCTTTCGTTACGACCAAGGAACATGGCCACGGGACCGGCCTGGGGCTTGCGGTGAGCCGCAGCATCATCGAACGGCATAGCGGAAAGATTTCTGTGCAATCAGAACTGGGAAAAGGAACGACGGTAACCATCACGCTGCCAGTGCCGGGCAATGACGCGCACATGGCGGAACCCGCGCTTGCGGGAGCGACGAAAACGAGGTGATTCGCTTGACGTCACAAGGAAACCTGCTGATTGTGGACGATGAATTGAGCGTACGCGATTCGCTGGCCAAGTGGTTTCACGAAGAGGGCTACGAGATCGGCACAGCGGAAGATGCCAACAGCGCGCTGACGCGTCTGGCCGAGAAGCCGTGGGACGCGGCACTGGTCGACATCAAAATGCGCGGCACGGACGGGATCGAATTGCAACGGCGCATGCACGAGATCGATCCCAAGCTGATCGTCATTATGATGACCGGCTACGCATCGGTCGAGACCGCCGTCACTGCGTTGAAAAATGGTGCGTACGACTACGTGACCAAGCCGCTTGATCCGGATGAGATCGCGCACCTGGTGAAAAAAGCGCTGGCGCACAAGCGGACAGAAGAAGAAAACGTCCGCCTGCGCGAGACGGTTGCCGAAGTCGCGCGGCCGGAAGACATCGTCGGCGAGAGCGAGCCGATGCAGAAGGTGTATAACGCCATCGAGACCGTGGCGCCGACTGACGCTACGGTGCTGATCACCGGCGAGAGCGGTACGGGCAAAGAACTAGTCGCGCGTGCCATTCACCACGCCAGCCCGCGGCGGTTCCATCCGCTGGTCGTGATTCACTGTGGAGCGCTGACCGAGACTTTGCTGGAAAGCGAGCTCTTCGGCCACGAAAAAGGAGCTTTCACCGGAGCTCAGTATCGCAAGAAGGGCAAGTTCGAAATTGCCGAGGGCGGAACTGTTTTTCTCGACGAAATCGGCGACATCAGCCTGAAGACGCAGAC
>DATIWL010000070.1:0-20987 GCA_035519435.1 Terriglobales bacterium | reverse complement strand
TACGGCGCCCTCGCAATCCCTCGCTCCGTGATGATCGCGGCCACATATTTCGCCGGTGTGACATCAAACGCCGGATTTTCGATCTCCACGCCATCCGGGACCATCTGTTTGCCGGCGATGTGCGTGACTTCATTTGCGTTGCGTTGCTCGATGGGAATCTTCGAGCCGTCGGGCGTTTCGAGGTCGACGGTCGAAATCGGGGCGGCGACGTAGAACGGGATGCCGTGTTCTTTGGCGAGGACGGCGACGGTGTAGGTGCCGATCTTGTTGGCGACGTCGCCGTTGGCGGCGATGCGGTCGGCGCCGACTACGATAGCGCCGATCTTGCCCTGCTTCATCATGGCTCCGGCCATGTTGTCGGAGATGACGGTGGTAGGGATACCGTCTTTCATCAGTTCCCACGCGGTGAGGCGCGAGCCTTGCAAGAAGGGACGCGTCTCGTCGGCGTAGACGTGAATCTTCTTTCCTTGCTCGACGGCGGCGCGGATAACGCCGAGCGCGGTGCCGTAGCCGGCGGTGGCGAGAGCCCCAGCATTGCAGTGCGTTAGCACGCCTCCGCTCGCGGGCATGAGGGTGGCACCGTGACGGCCCATGGCCTGGTTGGCGGCGATGTCTTCGGCGTGCATGCGCTGGGCTTCTTCGATCAGGGACTGTTTGATTTGTGGGATCTGTTGCACCCGGATGCGTTCGAATTTCTCCTGCATGCGCCGGATCGCCCAGAACAGATTCACGGCCGTCGGCCGCGTCTGGCGGATCGTCTCGCAAATATGGTCAAAGTCCTTTTTCAGGTCAGCGCCATGCTCCGCTTTCGAATTTTTCACGCCGAGCGCAATGCCCATGGCGGCGGCCACGCCGATTGCGGGGGCGCCGCGCACCACCATGTTGCGGATGACGTCGGCAACCTGCTGGTGAGTGGTGCAGTTTACGTACACTTCTTCGGTCGGCAGCTTCGTCTGGTCGATGAAGCGGACGCCCTGGTCGGTCCATTGGAGAGTCTGAATCATGAAAGATCGGGTCTCAGTGGTCAGTTGTTAGTCGCTGCGAACTCAACGTTATAGATTACCGGATGATCGGAACGTGCGGGGCTGTGTCTTCGGGCAGGATTCCACGGAGACGCGGATCGTCGGCTACTTCGATCGCGCGCTTGTAAGGCCGAAAACCACACTTCAAGTAAAACTGCAGGGCTACCGGAGCATCGAATGTGCAGGTATGCAGCCAGACCCGCGAGGTCGAACCGCTCCAGGCGCGATCGAGGACCGCGTCCATCAAAGAGCGGCCGAGGCCCTTGCCCATCGCTTGCGGAAACAGGGCGAAAAATGTGATCTCGACGTCGGGAGTGTGAGAACGATCAAGTTCAGCGAGGCCAATTTCGCTGCCACTGTGTTCCGCGATGAAGAACTCGGTAGTGGGTATGTTCAGTCTTGCCGACAACTGTTCGTCCGTCAGCTCCAGGCGGCTGAACCAGAACCATTGCGCGCCGGCGCGCCGATAGAGGGCACGATACCAGTCAAGATCGGGATTCTGAATTTGCCGTAGATGCACCGGGCGGGACGAAGCATCGCCTGGCAGCGGCCGCGTCAGCATTTCGAGATAGGTGACGACCGATGCGATCTTTCCGGGAGGGAGGTCGGTATAGCCGTCTTGGATCATGTTGTTGGAGCGTAGCTGCGGCTCACTCACTGTTCGTAAGGTGCGCTTTTCTCACATCAGTCGCGGTGAAGATGGAAATGAACGGCGCCGGCGCCGCGGCTCTTTCTACGGCTGGCCGCCCATGTGCGTCCTGCCGTTCTACCAGGCACATTGCGCCGACAACTTCGAATCCGGCTTCGCGGGCGACGTGAATTGCCTCGATGGTGGAAGCCCCGGTCGTGCAAACATCGTCGACAATCACCACCCGCGCGCCGTTCTCACAGAAGCCTTCGATGCGGCGTCCGGTGCCGTGCTGTTTCTCAGCTTTGCGGACGAGAAATCCGTGCATCGTGCCGCTGGCCACCGCTACCGCAACCACGATCGGATCGGCACCCATCGTGAGGCCGCCGATGGCATCGGCCTCCCAGCCCTGCTCACGGATTTCGTCGAAGAAGACCCGGCCCGTGAGTTGCGCGCCGCGAGCATCGAGCGTCGTGGTGCGGCAATCGATGTAGTAATCGCTGGTGCCGCCCGAGGACAGCTTGAACTCGCCCAGGCGGAACGATTTCTGCGCCAGCATATCGAGCAGCTCTTGTTTCGCAGTGGACATTTCGGCAGACATGAAGGATTACGATAACAGGTCGTAGGTCACCGGTCACAGGAGTTGAGCCAGGCTACGCCATGGTTCTTCTGCGACCCGTCCCTTGCGAGGACCGTCACTGCTTGAGCTTCTCCAGATGGCGGAAGCCGCCGGTCGCCACGAAGATCAGCCCGGAAAGCGTCGTATTGTATCCAACATGAATGAGCAGGCTGGCGGCCACCGACTTCTTGCGCGCTCTCACGATGGTCAATACCAGCCCGACGATGAAAATCACCAGCAACGGGCCCCAGGCGAACTTGAGCTGCGAACCATGCAGCAGGGCAAATCCCAGAGCGGTGAACGGCACCGCGATCGCGAATCCGAGATAGTGTTCCAGCACCGGATACAGAAATCCACGGAAGAAAAGCTCTTCCATCAACGGCGCCAGCGTGATGCCGAAGATCGTGAGCATCCATGCTTCCGCCGAGGTGCGGAATAACGTGTCAATGGGCAGGTTCTTGGGAATCGGCAAGAAATGCGCGAACACTTGCAAGCCAATCGAGAGCAATACGCCGGCCGCCAGGTAGATGGCCGGATTGCGCGGCAGGTTCCAGTGGATAGCAGCCAGGAAATCCGGCCGGCGTCGCACGCGGGTCACAATGGCGTACATATACGCAAACACCAATAGGTATCCGAGCGCCTGTCCTGCCACGATTACAATCGCGTTCCGCGACAGCGACGCTACATCGGCATGCGGATAGAACAACTGCTTCGCGGCCAGCAGCACAACGACTGTGGAGACTACGATCGCCACGATGCCGACTGCAATCAGACCCAAAAGGTCCCAAGCGTTCCACGCGGGATCTGAAGACGGCATAACAGGCAGCGATGCGGAAGCCTGAGGCGGCTGCTCCGGCGGTATCGCTTGAGGAGGCTCCGGGTTGTCGGGAAACGAGTTCAATGCCATTCCCACCGAGTGCCTACGCGCTCACACTCGTCTTCACACCATTGAAGTATGCAGCCAAGGCTTGTCCAGTGTACGACTTCTTCACGCGGGCAACCTGCTCCGGCGTGCCCTGTGCCACGATGCGTCCGCCGTCTTCGCCGCCCTCGGGACCCAGATCCAGAATCCAGTCCGCGTTGCGGATTACGTCCAGATTGTGCTCGATGATGATCACCGTGTTACCCAGGTCGGTTAGACGGTGCAGAACGTCAAGAAGTTTACGGACGTCATCGAAGTGCAGCCCGGTCGTGGGCTCATCCAGCAAGTAGAGCGTTTTCCCAGTCTGGCGTTTGCCCAATTCGCGCGCCAGTTTGATGCGCTGCGCCTCGCCGCCGGAGAGTGTCACGGCGGACTGGCCAAGATGGATGTAACCCAGTCCAACATCGACGAGTGTCTGCAGTCTCTGTTTCACCTGCGGAATGTTTTCCAGAATCTGCAGCGCGTCGGAAACTGGGGTCTCGAGCAGATCGGCAATCGAGTAGCCGTTGTAGCGAACCGCCAGCGTCTCCTGGTTGTAGCGGCGTCCTCCACAGACCTCGCATTGCACGTAGACATCCGGCAGAAAGTTCATTTCGATGCGGCGTTGGCCTTCGCCCTGGCAGGCCTCGCAACGCCCACCCGAGACGTTGAAGGAGAAACGCCCGGGCTTGTAGCCACGCTCGCGCGATTCCGGCAACATGGCATAGAGGTCGCGAATCTGGGCGAAGATACCGGTGTAGGTCGCAGGATTCGACCGTGGCGTGCGTCCAATCGGAGACTGGTCGATGCGGATGACCTTGTCGATCTGCTCCGCTCCGCTAATCGCCTTGTGAGCGCCGGCTTCCTCGCGCGAGCGATAAAGTTGCTTGGCCAGAGCACGGTAGAGAATGTCGTTGACCAGCGTGGATTTGCCAGAGCCGGAGACGCCTGTCACCACCGTCATCACGCCCAGGGGGAACGTCACGTCGAGATTCTTCAGATTGTTCTCACGCGCGCCGAGGATCGTGATCGCCTTGCCATTCGGGCTGCGCCGCTGTTCGAGCATGGCGATGTGCTGCCGCCCGGAGATGTAAGCCCCGGTGAGAGACCCGGGAGCTTGTTCGATTTCTGCCGGAGTGCCGCTGGCCACCAGTGCCCCGCCTTGGCGTCCGGCGCCTGGGCCGAGGTCGATGACGTAGTCGGCCCGGCGGATCGTCTCTTCGTCATGCTCGACGACCAGGACGGTGTTTCCGATATCACGCAGGTTCTCCAGCGCAGCGAGCAACCGTCCGTTGTCGCGATGATGTAGTCCGATTGACGGCTCATCGAGAACGTAGAGCACGCCACGCAGCTTCGATCCGATTTGCGTGGCCAGCCGGATGCGTTGGCCCTCTCCGCCGGAGAGTGTTGCCGCCGAACGGGCCAAAGAGATGTAGCCCAGTCCGACTGCGTTCAGAAATTGCAAGCGCTCAGTGATTTCGTGGACGATCCGACCGGCGATCGTCGCTTCCCTGCCCGTGAGCTTGATCTTTTGCGCGGTCTCGAGCGCGCGCGATACAGGCAGGTCTGTGAAATCGGCGATCGACATCCCGTTGACTTTTACCGCGAGGCTCTCCGGGCGCAAGCGCTTGCCATGGCAGATCGCACAATCGGTAGCCGACATGTAGTCGAGGAGATACTCGCGGTAGGCGTCCGACGTCGAGCCCTCAAGATTCTGCTTAAGATGGCCGAGCACGCCAAGGAATCCGGTTTTGCCCCGTCCGTTTTCGCCATAGAGCAGCAGATTCTGGATCTTGTCAGGAAACTTTTCGAACGGCGTGCCCAGATCGATGCCGTAGGCTTCAGCGACCAACTGTAGTCCGTGTGTGAGATTCTGTGAGGCCGAGCCCGGTCCGAGCCCGCCATCCAGCAGAGGTTTCGACCAATCCACAATCACTTTTGCGGGATCGAAATCGTAGCGGCTTCCCAGGCCATGGCATTCGGGACAGGCTCCGTAAGCGCTGTTGAAGGAGAACGACCGCGGCTCCAGTTGCGGCACGCTGATGCCGCAATCAGGACAGGCTAGTCGCGACGAATACAGCGCCTCTTCGCCATTGACCACTGCGACCAGCACCAACCCGCCACCGAGTTTCATGGCCAGCCCGACCGACATCTCAAGCCGATGCTCAATGCCCGGCTTGACCAGAAGGCGATCGATTACAACTTCGATCGTATGGTTCTTCCGTTTGTCGAGACGGATGTCGTCTTCGAGATTGACCAGTTCGCCGTCCACGCGGGCGCGCGTGAACCCGTGCTGGACGAGCTTTTCCATCTCTTTCTTGAACTCGCCTTTGCGGCCGCGGACGATGGGCGCCATGATCATGACGCGGTCGTCGGGAGTCAGAGCCAGGACACGTTGCACGATCTGGTCAGCCGACTGGCGGGTGATGGGCTGGCCGCAGTTGGGGCAGTGGGGGACGCCGATCGAGGAATAGAACAGGCGCAGGTAGTCGTAGATTTCGGTGATGGTGCCGACCGTGGACCGCGGGCTGCGGCTGGTGGTCTTTTGCTCGATTGAGATCGACGGGCTCAGGCCGTCGATCGCATCCACGTCCGGACGCTCCATCTGGTCCAGGAACTGTCGGGCGTAGGCCGAGAGCGTCTCGACGTAGCGCCGCTGCCCCTCGGCATAGATGGTGTCAAAGGCAAGCGAGGATTTCCCGGAGCCGCTTAAGCCGGTAATCACCGTAAGGGTGTTACGCGGGATCTCCACGTCGATGTTCTTCAGATTGTGCTGGCGCGCGCCGCGCACCGAAATTTTGGTAATCGCCATCCGGCCCAATAAAAATGAACTTCCGTAACGTGGACGGGTCCCCAGAAATGTTGGAGAGTGAAATTACGCAGTTTGACTACCGTATCTTAGTTGTTAACAAGGGTGGGAGTCAACGCAGCTAGAGTAAACACTTGGCAAGCTTCTGCCATCCAAGCACTTGCACGCGAGGCGGATTTCGACTGTGAACGCGTTCTTGGTCGTCCTACTTATCATTGCGACATCTCTTTTCTGCGTGGCCCTGGGGATCCTAGGCGCGTACTGTGCCGTTACCGGGCTATTGGCCGCCTTCAACCCTTCTCGTCCTTCGATGCCTCTGCCGGCACTGGTCGCGCACGAGAGTTCGGCGAGCGGCGACTAACTCATAGCGAATCGGGTAGTTGCGGGTGGGGCTGAAGTACGTCTTCCCCAAAGAAAGCATGCCGCTGGCTGAAGGCCACACGCCCAAGCCCTCTGCTTCCTATTGGTTTTCCGGTTGCGTCTGCTGTTGTGGCGGCAGAATCGGCTTCGGAAGTTGCTGCCCAGGCTGCGTTTGCTGTTGGCGCTGGCGAAGCATCTCGAGGATTTGTTCCGGAGTCTTGGGGCCGGCGTTGGGCTGAGCGGCCTCACCCGCACCGTTGCCCGACTGGTCCTCTTGATCCTCCTGATCTTCCGCGGAGTTATCGTCGGTCTCTTCGTCAGCACTGTCGGCTTCGTCGTCGCCGCTCTGCGCCTGGTGAACGACCGCGCCACCCGGGCCCATACCCGGAGCGGGCACTATGGATCCCGGCGGCGGGGTATACGCCTGAGGGTATTGCGGGGCCTGATAGGCCGCAGTTTCCGTTGTGCTGCGCGCCGGCTTGGGAGTCAGGGCCAGGCTGGAAAGAACCGCAGGATCGGCGGGTGAACCTACCATCACGTAGTTGAAGGCAGAGCCATTCAGGAGATCGGCAAGAACATTCCGCGCGGGCCCAGGGCCCAGGTGAGCAGCAACCCTCTCAGTTGCGCTCGCCGGAACATCGATCGAGGCTCCCGTCCGCTTGTGAACTTCTCGCAGGATGTCTCCCAAGGTCGAATTCTGAGCAACAATCGTCAGCATCCCGCCTTGAAACGTCACCTGCGGCGGGGTTGACGGAAGCTGATCCATGGGGACCTGGGGCAGCGGGCCGCTGGGGAGGGGAGGCAGCACAATCGGTTTGTGCGCAACGGTCTTATGCGTCTTGCCCGAAGCCGAACGTGGCACCTGGGCGAACAAGATGCCCGTCGACGCGAGAAAAGCTAGCGAAATCAGCGCCGAGCGCCGGAACGACCGCGGCATTGGAACCCCCTGAATCCCCGCATCAGCCGCCTTTAGGGCAACCGCCGTACGTAGAGCGATTCTAGCACCGATTAGAGAACGGCCGACCGGCTATTTCTTGCGTGATCGTCAGAAGGCCACAGCCGCAGCTATAACTCCGGAAAGCACTTACTCCCCAGAGGGGTCACGGCGGCGTAAAATGCAGAAGGAGACGGCCTGTGAAGAATCCAAAGGGCGAAGCTCGCTGTTCATGGTTTCGCTGGAGCCGCTTCGGCTGGTGCTGGTTCAGCCCGGTGTGCCTGATTGCGATCTGGGTGGCCGGAGTCTCGGCGGAGGCACAGACCTGTCAGACGACAGCGGACATGGAAGGGGCTGCCCGGACTGAAATCGAGGCTGCGGCACGGCGGTACTTCGACATGGCCGCTCGAGGAGACACTTCTGGTTTGGCCCAGAATTCCATTCCTGACCTGGCGGCACACTTCGCTGCCGTCGAATCAGCGGTAAAGGAGAGCCAACCGGCGTTCTCGCAGGCACAACCGACAATCCGCTCTTCCTTCTTGCTCTCGGCGGAGGGGAAAGAGCCGCTCACGCGAGCCGAATTTCTATGTGGCGTGTTCGGGCCCAACGGACAAACCTCGAACAGCAGTGTCTTCGTCCTAAACAATCTTCCCCCTGGAAATTATGGGGCAGTTATTTGGGACGCCAAGGCAAGCCAGGGCAGCCACACACTGACGCTGATCCTGGAAGAGATCGGAGGCTCCTGGAAACTGGCCGGGTTCTTTGCGCGCGAGTCACAAATCAACGGCCACGATGGCGCCTGGTTTGCGCAACGCGCCAAGGAGTTCAAGGCCAAGGGACAGAATCGTAGCGCGTGGTTCTACTTTCGTCAGGCCATCGCGCTCACTGCGCCCGCCGATTTTGTCAGCACGCTCGCCACCGACCGGCTCTACGATGAAGCGCAAAGCGTGCAGCCCAATGATCTCCCGATCAACGGAGCTACGATTGACGTGACCGCCGGGAACAAGACCTACAAGCTCACCGCGATCTATCCCGCGGCGGTGGGTAGCGATTTCGATCTCGTGGTGAAGTACGAGGCGGCGAACGTGGCGGACACTTACCAGACGTACGAGGCAAATATCGCGGTGATCAAAGCGCTGGTTGCCAAATTTCCGGAGTTCCGTGACGCTTTTGACGGTGTTGCCGCCCGCGCGGTCGAATCTTCCGGACGAGACTACGGTTCCATGCTGCCGATGAAGGAAATCAAGTAAAACAACAGTACTCTCAGAAATCAGATCAAACCGATGCGTGAGCTTCCCATCCTACTTGCCTCCAGCGATATCGATGCCGGGCGGCGGCTGGACCAGTTCCTGGCGGGGAGTCTGGAAGAGACGAGCCGCTCACGCATCCAGCAATTGATTGGCGCAGGTGAAGTGCGGGTCAACGGGCAAGTGGCGAAGGCTTCCTTGCGCCTGCGTGGCGGAGAGCAGATCACGATCCATGGCCAGGTAAAAGCGCCGCCGTTGCGGGCGATTCCGGAGGAGATTCCGCTGGATGTGCTCTACGAGGATGGGGATCTGGCGGTCGTGAACAAGCCCGCGGGCATGATGGTGCACGCCGGAGCCGGAGCCACAGATGACGCGCGTAATCGTGGCACGCTGGTCAATGCCTTGCTGCACCGGTTCGCATCTCTTTCCGGGACGGGCGGGGAGTTGCGTCCTGGAATCGTGCACCGGCTGGATCGCGCAACCAGCGGCTTGATGGTGGTGGCCAAGAACGATGAAGCGCACCGGCGGCTGGCACAACAGTTCTCGGGCCGCGAAGTGCACAAGACCTATATCGCGCTGGTTCAGGGTTGGCCCAAACAAGAGCGGGGCACGATCCGGAGCGCGATCAGCCGCGATGCGCAGCGCCGCACGCGCATGACAACGAAACGCGCCCGTGGACGGGAAGCAATCACGCACTATGCTGTCACCCGCAAACTCAATACGGTTTACGGCAAGTTTGCCCTGCTCGAACTCAAGATCGAAACCGGCCGCACCCACCAGATCCGCGTGCATCTGGCGTCGCTCGGGCATCCTGTGGTAGGGGATACGCTGTATGGTGCGGCGCGCGAGTTGCGCGTTGCTTCAGGAAAAACCCGCCAGCCGGGACAACCTGTGACGTTAACACTGGATCGGAATTTTCTTCACTCTTGGGCGTTGGAGTTGCGGCATCCGAGAACTCGCGAACGACTGAGCTTCGCGCGCGAGCTGCCCCAGGAACTTCAGGGATTCCTGGATCGCCTGAACGCTTGAGGATTCTGCCTCCCGTGCCGGTACGCACAGGTGATCCTGTCCGACCATAGTGCGGCTATAATGATCTCAATTCCGATGAAACTCCGCGTTTCTCTGTTTATCGTCGCTGCCTGGATGATCTCCGGATACGCAGCAGGCCAGTCGGCCGGCCAGGAATTGCCGTCGGCGCCATCTGCCTCGGCGCAGCAGGAAGCTCCGCCCAAGCCGGAGCCTCCGGCGACAAAATCAACGCCAAAACCGCACAAAGACAACGAACTCCGGCCCGGAGACAACACCACGCCGGCTGCCCCGTCCTCCAACGACAGCGCGAAACACGATCCCCCTTCCGCATCCGAAGCGCCGCCGCCAGCCACGTCAGATGCGGCGCAGCCTTCTTCTGCCGGCGGAACCGGCTCAGGTTCGGGATCGCCGGCCACGGATGCCGCGCCCGCAACGTCGACACCTGCTCCCGCGTCCACACAACCGAAACTGGAGGACGTGCCTCAAGGTGAGTCGGAAAGTTCCTTTCCCACCATCGTGGTGCATGCCAACGAAGTGCGCGTGATCTTCACCGTCACCGACAAGCGTGGCCGGTACATCAAGGACCTGAAGGAACGCGACTTCCGGGTACTCGACGACAAGAAGCTCGTGGAAAAGATTCGAAGTTTCCGCAGTGAGACCGATCTGCCGCTACAGGTTGGACTTCTCGTCGACGCCAGCAATTCGGTCCGCGACCGTTTCAAATTTGAGCAGGAAGCCGCGATCGAGTTTCTCAACTCGATCATCCGTCCGCGGTACGATCTGGCTTTCACCGTGGGTTTTGACTCTACGCCGGACGTGACTCAGGACTTCACCGACAATACAGAACTGCTGTCGAAAGGCGTCCGAGCGTTGCGCCCGGGTGGGGGCACGGCGATGTATGACGCCCTCTATTACGCCTGCCGCGACAAACTGATCAAACAGGTCCCCACCGGCCCCGTGCGCCGAGCCATCATTCTGCTCAGCGACGGCGATGACAATTCGAGCCACGTCACCCGCGAAGAAGCGATTGAAATGGCGCAGCGCGCCGAAGTCATCGTCTACACCATCAGCACAAACGTGACCGGATCGAAAGGTAAGGGTGACAAGGTTCTGGAGCGAATCGCCGAGGCGACCGGCGGACGCGCGTTCTTTCCCTTCCAGGTTCGCGATGTAACCGACGCTTTCGGGTCCATCCAGGACGAACTGCGCAGCCAGTACTGGATGTCATATAGGCCACCAGACTTCGTGGCGGATGGCCACTTCCGCACCATCGAGATCCTGGCCCAGGAGAAAGGCTACAGAGTGCGCGCGCGCAAAGGATACTTCGCGCCGCGGCACTAGCGCATCCCCATCCCCATGGCCGGATATTCTGGCACTCCTCTACATAAGAAGCTGGGGATCAAGGCCGGCCACAAGATTGCTCTGCTCGGCACGCCTGTGGATGTTCGATCCGTGCTCGGGGAAGCGCTACGGGAATGCACAGCTGTCAACAAACTTACTGGTCCGCTGGATTTCGTGCATCTCTTTTCCAAGTCACGTTCGGAACTGGAGACGCAAGTGAAGCTGGCAGCCAAGACTTTGGCGCCCGCGGGCATGCTCTGGATCTCGTGGCCCAAGAAGAGTTCCGGAGTTACGACTGACCTGACCGAAGGCATCATTCGCGAAATCGGGCTGAAGGCCGGACTCGTGGATGTGAAAGTGTGTGCGGTGACCGACATATGGTCGGGCCTGAAGTTCGTGATCCCGGTGAAGAATCGTCCGGGACGATAACTGCGATTTCCCCGGCAACTCTCCAGATAGCCTTCTACTGTCTGGTTCCTGTGAGTTTAATGACCGCCGGTCCCAGCGGGGCACTGTGAATCACAGTCGCCGCACCGGTGATGGAGCCGGTTGCATTCGGGTGAAGGTCACGCCGAACGTGTATTTTCCACCACCGGCCACGGTCGTTCCGCAAGGCTTCGATCCGACGGACACAATTGTGTAATCGCCGCCGGCAAAGATGCTGGAGATCGTCAGGGCCGCGCCCGAGCGATTCGTGAGATTGACAGTCTTGGCGGCGCTGGTGGTGCCGACCGTTTGAGATACCCGTATCGTGGCGTTCTTCACCGCTCAGATTGGCTATTCGCCCTTGTGGGGCAGCGCGTAGTAACCGGCCCGCGCCTGGATCTTGTAGTCACCCTGCTTCGTCTTGATGTCGATTTTTCGGAAGGAACCGTCGCGAACGGAATTGGTCGGCGTGTATCCCACGTTGTACTGGCTGCGGAGTTCCTGCGCGATCTGGTTGAAGGCGTCTTTCAGTTTTTCGTACTTATTGCCGACTTCGATGACGCGGCCGCCGGTTTCAGCGGTTAGCTTTTTCATGGCGGAGTCGCCACCGTATCCACCGAAGCCGTAGAAGCCGCGATCGGCAATCAGCAACACATAGCAGATCGTGTCGGCTTTCTGGGCAGCCTCGACGGCGTCGCGGATCTTCAGGCGACTGCCCTGGTCTTCACCGTCGGTGAGCAGGATCATCGCTTTGCGTCCCACTTCCTGCGCAAACGCGTCGTGAGAGGCAACGTAGACCGCGTCATAGAGCACGGTACCCCGGGGACCGGTCGACGGACACGGAATCGGGCCACCGCCCAATCCGGGCAGGTTGGCACAGGCGCCCGTGCCGGCGTTGATCTTCACATCATTCATGGCGTGCCGTAACCGGGAAACCGAGCCGGTGAAGTCCTGCAACAGATTGACATCCACATCAAAGCTGAAGACTGCCGCCATGTCCTTGGGCTGCAGAATGGTCTCGAGGAACGATCCCCCGACTTCCTTCTCCATGTCCAAGACGCGCTTCTGGCTGCCGCTGGCATCGATCAAGATTCCCAGGGTTAGCGGCAAGTCGGATTCTGCCTTGAAGTACTTGATCGTCTGAGACTTACCGTCCTCGAAGACGTCGAAACTATCTTTCGTCAGATTCGGAATCAGAGCGCCGTGCTTGTCCTTGACGTTGAAGAACAGCTGCACCACTTCGACGTTGACCTTCAGAGTTTCCGTGGCTTGGTCTTCGGCGCCGGTCGGCTGATTCTGCGTATCCTGAGCGGCCAGCCGGCAGGGCAGGAAAAGCGCACACAGAGAAAGGCACATAACGACGACAGCCCCGTAAAGCATTTTCGTCATGGCGGTTTTCATCCCGAAACTTTGCTAGTCTATCCTGTAGCGGTTAGATGCACCAAAGCGCCGGATGCGGGCATCTTAACTGATGGAAATAAGCTGTTTTCACAGAGAGTCGGGGCGAAAGGGCAGGTGTCGGGCGATGGCGAAGAAGTCCGGGTTAGCGATTCTGTGCGTATTGGTCTTGCTGGCGGGCAGTGGGTTATGGGCACAGCAGAAGACTGATGACATCCCGGACGCGCCTTCGGCAACCCGGCCAGCTCCGCCGCCCGTACTTCCGAGCGCCACACCACCTTCCAGGCAGCGCCCCGAAGAGCCGCCAGCCTCAGACGAATCCAGTTCCAAGACGCCCAAGGCGGACGAGCCGCCGGTGTCGAACGAACCACCCCACAGCACGGATGCAGATTCCGGGCAGACCACGCCGCCCCCGCCCATGCCGCCCGTCACCACGGTGCCCGAAGGCAGTGTTGCTCCGGACAAAGAGAATGCCCGGGACGATCTCTATACGCTGCCGCCTGTGACAGTAAACTACGTGGTTGTTCCGGTGATGGTGAAGGATAACGATGGACGACTCGTGAACGGCCTGCTTCCGAAGGATTTTACTGTGCTGGAGAACGGGCAGAAGCAGACGCTGAAATTCTTCACCAGTGATTCGTTTCCGTTGTCGGTAGCTGTCTTGTTTGATCTAGGCATGCCTGATGTGGCCGTGCGCAAGATTCAGGACACTTTACCTGCACTGCAGGGAGCCTTCAGTCAATTTGACGAAGTCGCGATTTACACCTACAGCAGCACCGTGAGCCGCGTCTCAGATTATGCCGCTGTCACCCAGCGTCTGACGGCAGTCATGAACCAGCTGAAGACATATACAGGTGCAAACAACGGACCGCCAGTGACCAGCGGACCCCTCGGGCCGCAGGGACCTATCATCAACGGGCATCCAATCGATTCCCAGGTCCAGCCGGTGATCACTCCCCCGAAGACGGCGCGCGTGATCAACGATGCGATTCTGATGGCAGCCCGCGATCTGTCGCGTCGCGATCCGACCCGCCGCAAAATCATTTTTGTGATCAGCGATGGGCGGGAAATGGGCAGCGATGCCAGCTACGCCGACACACTCAAAGTCCTACTCACGCAGAACATCATTGTGTATGCGGTGGGCGTGGATAGTGCCGCGCTGCCGGGCTACGGGAAACTCCAGAAGATCCATCTCCCGCGACTGAATGTACCCGGACTGGCAGACTTCAATGCCGGATACGGCAACATTCTGCCGAAATATGTTTCCGCCACGGGTGGTGGAACTGTCTACGCCGAGAATGCCAAGGCTGACATAGAGCGCGCCTACAACCGCGCGATCGGAGATGCCCGCAATCAATACACGATGGCGTATGCGGCGAAGCCGGGGTCGAGCGGCTATCGCGAGATTGAAGTGCGGGTACGCCGTCCAGAGGTGAAGGTTTACACCAAGGCGGGCTACTATCCGCTGCCCGCGCCGAAGTAGTGGTTGACTTGTCTTCGGCCCTCGGCTCTCAGAACCGGGAACTGATTGAACCCGTGGCCCTTTAGTAACGTGGGTAACCTGCGGCCAGTCCATCGGGTGTGATATAAAAACGAGCAGGATCCGAACTGCAGTTTTGTGTGATTCGTGACGGAGTGGCTCCCGCGAAGGGAGTCGTCCGTGTTTTCGACAGAGGAAACCGTTTGAGTTTCATCAATTTCGCAGCGCGCGAGATCAACTGCAAGATCGTCTACTACGGCGCCGGGTTGGGCGGCAAGACGACAAACCTGCAGTTCATCTTTCAGAAAACAACCGATCAGCAAAAAGGCAAAATGATCTCGCTCGCGACCGAGACCGACCGTACTTTGTTCTTCGACTTTCTTCCGCTCGATCTCGGAACCGTGCGAGGCTTCAAGACCCGCATTCACCTTTACACGGTGCCCGGACAGGTGTTCTACGACGCCAGCCGGAAGCTGATCCTGCGCGGCGTGGATGGCATTGTGTTCGTGGCCGACTCGCAGCAGGAGCGGCAGGACGCCAACGTCGAGGCGCTCGACAACCTCATGTCGAACCTGAAAGAACATGGCTACGACTTCAACAAGATTCCGTACGTCTTGCAGCTGAACAAGCGCGATCTGCCCAACATTCTTCCCGTAGAGCAGCTCAGCAAGGAACTGCGCCGCAAAAACGAACCCGTCCTGGAAGCAGTGGCATTTCAAGGCGTCGGCGTCTTCGAGACGCTGAAAGAAATCGCGCGGCAGGTGCTGGTGGAGTTGAAGCAGGGGGGGTAGCAAGAAGTCGCTGGTTGCTGGTTTCTTGTTGCTAGTCAGTTCTCCCAGTTCCCGGTCAAACCTCTACTTCCACTTCCCACGCCGGAATTGCGACTCCAGCGTGAAGGCAAGCGACATACCAAAACCGGCAACAAAGATCAAAGGGAAACTTAGCATTGCGTAGAGCGGATGTGCGTCGATCCACATCCTCGCCGCAGGCTCAAACAGATAAACACTTCCGAGAAGCACGGCTGTGATGAATATTCCACCGAGGCCCGCGAGAAGACTCATCCAGAGTGCATCGCCAGCTGTCTCTTCTGAATTTCTCACTACACAATCGTAGGCTGTGGCTGGAACAGGGTCTACATTACTCTGGGACTTAACAAAAAGCTGGAAATGGAAGAGAAATATGATTTCATACCTATGGTATGATGTTTTGTAATATGAAGAATAAGCCTCGAAAGCTCCGGCGGACATTCACACTATCGCCCGAGAATCTTGCGTTCATCGAAGAGCAGACGCGTCAGCGGGAACTGGCTTCGCAATCTGCGTTTCTCGACGAGTTGTTGCTGGAAAAAGTGAGGGACCAAAAACTCGCCGAATATGAGGAACAGGTCGAGGCTTACTACGACAGCCTGAGCGAGGAAGAGGTTGAAGAACAGCGAGCCTGGGGACAATTCACCGGAAGCCATCTTGTGTTGAGCGAGGAGGAACTTGCACATGCTCAATCCGCAGCGCGGCGAGATCTGGTTCACCAAACTGCCCACGGATCCCCTGGAAAAAGGAAGGCGCCCGGTCGTGATCGTCTCGCTCAACGCGCGAAACAATCATCCGCGCGCTAATTCGGTTCTCGTGGTACCGCTCAGTACCTCAGTTCACAAAGATGAAAGTCCTACCCATCTCGTTTTGGAACCCGGGCAAACGGGATTGCGCGAACGTGTGATCGCGAAGGCAGAGGACATCTCAGCTGTATGGAAATCGCAACTCGATCCTGCACGGGAACGTCTGCGGACTCTTAGTTCCTACCAGATTTGCGGGCTGTCACGAATGGTCGGAATCGCGATGGGATGTCCAGCTTAATTTAGCGCCTCCGACAGTTCTTCCCATTCACCCATCAAATTTTGCAGGTCGCCTTTCCGCAAGGCGAGTTCCTGAGACTGGCGCTGCGTCTCTTCGGCGCTGACGAATTGCTGAAGCTGCGTTTCATACAGCGCGATCGCTGCCTCCACGCGCGTTATTTCTTCTTCCACTTCGTGCAGGCGGTCCTGCATTTGCTTGCGCTTGATCGGATTCAGACGGCGAGCCTTGGCATCGGACAACTCGGCGGCCGGCGCGTCTCCATTGGCTGGCGCCTCGACTTGCGCTAGTGCACTGGACCGGGTCGCCTGTTCGCGGGCGAGGGCGCCCGCGCCACCCTTGGCCAGTTCTCCGACTAGTTCGTTTGTGATGGCTTCGGTCTGACGGGCAGCGCCACCCTGCTTTCGCCACAGGTAGTCCTCGTAGTTGCCGGGATAGATTTCGGCCTTGCCGTCGCCGATCTCGAATATGCGTGTGGCAAGTTTGTCGATGAAATAGCGATCATGCGAGACGAAGACGACTGTGCCTGTGTATTTTTCGAGCGCTCCGAGCAGGACGTCTTTGGCACGCATGTCGAGGTGATTCGTCGGCTCGTCGAGCAGCAGGAAATTGGCGGGATGCAACAACATCTTGAGCAGCGCGTAGCGGTTGCGCTCGCCGCCCGAAAGCACGCCGATGCGCTTGAAAACGTCATCCCCTGCAAACAGAAAACAACCGAGCAGGCTGCGCAACTGGGTCTGGGTTGAGGAGCGGGAAAGCTCTCCCAGATCATCTAGAATGCGCGCTTCCTGATCGAGCTCCTTGTATTGGTCCTGGGCGAAGTAGTCGAAATGAACTTCGTGTCCCAACTTGTACTCACCAGCGGTGAGCGGCTCCTGGCCTGCCAGCAGCTTGATCAGGGTGGACTTCCCTGCTCCGTTCACTCCCACCAGCGCGATGCGGTCGCCGCGCTCGATCATAAAGTTCACTCCGGCGAAGACCTGATGCTCGCCGTAGCTCTTCGCGACATTTGTGAACTCGGCGACGATACGGCCGCTCGGCTTCGGCTGCGGAAAAGAAAAGTGGACAGTCTTTTCTTCTTCAGGAATTTCAATCCGCTCGATCTTCTCAAGTTCTTTTATACGGCTTTGGACTTGCTTGGCCTTGGTCGCCTGATAGCGGAAGCGGTTGATGAAGACTTCCAACTGTTCGATCCGTTCACGCTGTGTCCTGTAGGCGGCTTCGAGTTGCTCGCGCCGTTGCGTTTTTGTCGCCAGGTACTGGTCGTAGTTGCCCGCATAGAAATGAATCCGCTTGTTCCAGATTTCGATGATGCGCTTCACCGTGACATCCAGGAAATAGCGGTCATGCGAAATCAGAACAAAAGCGTAGGGATATTCGCCGAGGTATTCCTCCAGCCAGTTGCGGGCTTCGAGGTCGAGATGGTTCGTTGGCTCGTCCAAGAGCAGCAGGTTCGGCTTCTGCAAGAGGAGCTTGGCGAGCGCGATGCGCATCTGCCAGCCGCCCGAAAACTCGTCCGTCAAGCGGTGCCAGTCGTCACGCTGAAAGCCGAGGCCGGTCAGGACCTTGCCCACTTCCGCATCCAGCGCATAACCACCGCGAACGCGGAACTCGTGCTCCAGCTTGTGATAGCGCTCGGCGACCTCGTTGTACTCGGCGCCGGTATGGTCGAGTTCCGACATGCTGTGGGTTAGCGACTCCATCTCTTTCTCGATGGCGTGGAGATCGTCGAACACCGACATGCACTCGGCGAAGATGGTGCGGCCGGAGAGAGTGAGGCCGTCTTGGGGCAGGTAGCCGGCTGTGATTCCTTTGGCGCGCGAGATGGAGCCATAGTCGAGCGATTCCAGCCCAGCGAGGATCTTCATGACTGTGGTCTTGCCGGTGCCATTGGCGCCGACCAGACCTATGCGCGACTCCGGCGTGATGAGCCAGTCGGCGTTCTCGAACAGGAGTTTGTGGCCGTAGCGCTTGCCGGCGGCGGAGAGTTGGATCATGGCGTACTTCTATCTAAACATACGCTGGCGTTGTGGAGGAGAGGCGTCAAGTTGAAAGGTAGCTTGCTCGCTGCGCTCGGTGAACTCCGTACTCAGGCGTGTTCTACGGCGACGCCGATGTGCTCGAGCGCACGGTCGATCACCTTTTGCAGCTCCTGGGCGTACTTCACCTCTCTGCCTTTGGCCAGGATGACGCGGGCTTCCTCGGGATCGAACCAGGTGGGGTTGCGGAAGTCTTCGTGAGGGCGGCGAGTCTGGCGTACGTCCATGAGGAAGGCCTTGACCACGTATTCTTGTATTCCCCCTGGCTGCCAGAAGACGCCTTTGGAATGGACGTAGATGTGAAAGTGGCGCGGCTCAATCAGCCCGATGGCGCCTGCTTCTTCGCGAGCTTCACGCTCAGCGGCCTGGCTGTGCGAGAGACGTGAATCGGGCGCGCCCTTGGGGAATGTCCATTTATTCCCACCGTTGGTATTCACCAGCAGGAACTCGGCGTGCGAATTGCGGCGGCGGTAGCAGACAGCGGCCACCTGCAGCGGCAACGACGCACGGGTTATCCGGGATGTACCCATCGTGCTATCGGTAGTTTACTGGCAAGATATTTCAGGGATGTTAAATAGCACCAGAAAAGTGCACTTTGGTGCTGCGGCGTTAGGACGTAGGAAGCGCAACAACTGCCTTACCGATCGATCGTTCAGCGTCTAATCGTTCACACCTCGACTGGCGATCAGCACCTGGAAGTTCTCTCCCATGCCTGCGGGTGTAACCAGATGTTTGAGCTGGAGTGCAACCTTGGCGCGTTCCTGGGGCAGGACGCAGTCTTCGAAAGCATCGGCAAACTGATTTTGCTCGCCGATGCGCATCAGGAATTGCGACTGCGTGCGCAGCGGCTGCACGTTCATTCCCACCTCGGCGGCGACGGCGGCAAGGGCCGTGAAATTGACGTGCGTGGTCAAGTCCTGCTCGCCCGGCGCCTGGTAGGGGTCGGGACTGGCCGAGTGTTGACGATAGGCCATCAAAGTTCCGCGATGATGCCCGGCGAGTTGTTCATTCCGCGCGTAGCCGTAGTCGATGATGATGAGGAATCCATACCTAGTCGAATCAGCGATCGTCTTCATCCAGCGTTGTCCCTGAAGTGGCACCTCGACGCGCTCGCCTTTTTCAGGATGAATACTGTAGCGGTCGAGGAATTCGAGTTCGTCGGCAGCCGGGGGAAGCCAGATTTCACGCAAGCCGCCGTTATCAAACCCGAGATACAGTTTGCCGTGAGCGCTCAGGATTTCGACCGGGAGGGCATCGAAGAATTCGTTGGCGAAGACAATGAGGGGAGATCGGGTGATCGAATGATCGGGTGATCGGGTGATCTTCATGCTTTCGATGACCTGATCCGACGGCCCGAGGGCGGCTTTGCCTGCTTCGATGTGTTCGCGGAGATTCTCAGCGAGCTTGACTCGCAATGAAGGCGACGATTCCTGAAGCGCATAGCGCAAGGCGGAGTGGAAACCGGGGAATTTTTTTCGCGACCAGTCCAGAACGTCGCGCGCAAACAATCCCCGCCCAGGGCCAAGTTCCAGCAGTTCGATTTCATCGGGCGAGCCCATTGCCCGCCACATCTCTTCGAATTGGCGGGCTAACAGGCGGCCGAAAACAGCGTGCACGTCGCTTGACGTATAGAAATCCCCGGCCTTGCCGAACTGTTCCGCATGGCGCGAGTAGTAGCCAGCTGCGGGATCGTACAGGCAGATTTCCATGTAGCGGGAAAAGGGCATTGGCCCGCGATCGTGGATCTCCTGCTCGATTTGCTGGCGAAGAGTCATTCCCAGTCCTTTACACTCGAGCCTGCCAGGGATATGTTTGTCTCAGAAAATGGGTCTGGATCTCGACAATGAAGATTATCGCCGGTTCTGGATTCCTTATCTTTGGCATCTTGTGGCTCTATTGGCTACAGTCAATACGGACAGATGTTAACAAGGCCCTCCCGCCAGACCAGCAGGACCCGTGGAAATGGTGGGCTTGGGACGTGTCTTGGCGCGAGGCCATGCGGCAGAACTTAAAGATGCACTGGTTTTGGGGTGAACACGCGAGACTGTTTCCCAAGAGCCCAAAGAGGATCTACTGTTCTGTGTCGATAGTTTTGGCCTTCACGATTCCGATCACTTGTATGATCGTGAGCATCCTGATTGGCCGACCCATCTAACGTCAGTTGTATTACTCGCAAACGCAGTTCCATTGAGTCCTTCATAGAGAATGTGGCACTTTACGGTCCTGCGGTGTGCGGGTGAACATCTCAATGAAGTAGTCGTGCAGCGCATCGTACAGCTGGCGCTGAAAGTTCCAGTCAAACTGCGGATGTTCAAGATCGCGCGGATGAATGGTGAATCGATACGTGTGAACCGGGACGGATGAATTCTTCAAATCGATCGCAATTTCGATCGCGCCGTTCGATTCCTGAGCCGAGAACGCGAGCAGGGGATGATCGTAGAGCGCGAGATGAGTGCGAACTTTTCGCAGGCTTTCGGATTCGGGCACGCCGTCATTCTACTAGCGGGACGCCTGCATTGGCGGGTTGCCACGCGCGAGTCCGACTCGAGATTGTCACTCGTAACGCAGGGCCTCGATTGGGTCGAGCCGCGAAGCTTTAATGGCTGGCAACATGCCGCTGACGATTCCGACGAGCCCGAGGATCAGCGACGACGCAATCAACGTCGTCGAATCGATCGTCAAATGAATGTCTCCCTCACTGGCGTTGTCGATAAAAGCGCTCCACAGCGTGAGCGACCCCACCGACCAGGACACGATGTAGGCGAGCACGACTCCGGCCAGACCGCCTAACAGCGTAATCACCAGCGCTTCAGCGAGAAACTGGAACAGGATGTGCCAGCTGCGCGCCCCCAGGGCCTTCTCCACGCCGATCTCGCGGGTACGCTGTGTGACCGACACCAGCATGAT
>DATIWL010000069.1:0-49361 GCA_035519435.1 Terriglobales bacterium | reverse complement strand
TCCGCCGGGACATCGCGTTCCTGCAGCACGGCTCCACGTTTTTCGATGGCGCCGGAGCACATCATCTGTAGAACGATCGAAGCGGGGAAGGCGGTGGTGCGCATCATGGCGCTCATATCGCTCTTGGGATCGTAGTGGTCGACCATGGTGAACGTCGCGACTCGACCTTTCAGTTTGCCACCTAGCAAGCCGCGGACGCCGGGGGCTTTGACTGATTCGTGGGCTTCGAGGCGCATGATGCAGACGTCCGGCCCTTTGCCTGCGAACTTGCCTTCGAAGATCTTGGACAGGACGGCCCTTGGCACGACTTCGCTGCCATTCACGCGCAGTTTCTCGTTGGAAAACAGACCGAGTTCTTTCAGTTCGCAGAGCAGGTCGTAGTGGCCGGGATAACGCAGCGTCTTTTCGAAACACTCTCCGACTCGGCCTTCGAAGGTTTCGGGCAGGGTCGAGGTTCCGCCTGAGGTTTGGAAGGCAACCAGGGGTGCGAAGCCGTCCATGTGGAATTCTTCGGGCTCGGTGAGGGGTTCGATGGTGACGAGCTTGCCTTTGCGCAGGATGCGGGCGGGCTCGACGTATTCGTTGATCAGGCCTTCCACCGAGAAAACGAGCTGATAGTGAAAGGGCGGAGTCGGTGTCGCGGGCAGTCCGCCGACGTAAAGTTTGAGGGCGTCGGCGCGTCCGCCCAGACGGCGGACAAGTTCGCCGCCCAGAATCGAGGCCATGCCCGGGGAGAGCCCGCAGTCGGGAGCCAGACCGAGCCCCTTACTTTCGGCTTTCTTGGCCAGGGCGAGTTCCTGACGGACGACGGTATTGTTGCCGCCGAGGTCGGCGAAGTGACATCCGGCAGAAATGGCAGCCCGAGCGAGCCCGAGGTTCAGGAAGTAGGGAACCGCGGAGAGCGCACCGTTGTGGCCCTTCATCAGGCGGGCAGCGTCCTTCTCGCGGGAGGCATCGAGGCCCACGGCGCGAACTTTTCTGCTCTCCGTGATGCGATTCACGCGGGCGGCGACATCCTTGGCCCGTTTTATATCGCTGTCAGCAAGGGTGACTGCCTCCACATGGGCTTGACGGGCCATGTCGTAGGCGGCCGCCGAACCCATCATTCCGGAACCGATGACGAGTAGTTTCATGAGTGCTTTCCTTTATAAGACTAACCAGAATATCGATTGGAAGTTTTCTGCGTAAGTGACGGGGCTCACAATGAGCGATCGTCGTGAGCGGCACGAGGTGGGCAGGTGAGGGGTGCCCGGCGCTCACTTTCAAGCCTTTGGTACTTGTTTCCTCGTTTCGCCTGAGCGGACAAGAACGTCCGCCCCACACGTTTACCTTTGTAGGAGCTTTTGAATTTCCGCTTCGAACACTTCGGGTTTCGTTTGACCGATATGGCGCGAGACGATCCGCCCCTCACGATCGATGACGAAAGTGATGGGAAGCCCGAACGCGCCGCCATATTGATCGGCTAACTGCGTTGTTCCCAAGGCGATCGGGTAGTTCATTTTGAATTGCTGCTGAAACTCACGGACCGGTTTTTCGTCATCGTCCATCGAGATGCCGACGACCTGCAGGCCTTGGGCTCCGTAGTGGTTCTGCATATCGATAAAGTGCGGAATTTCCTCTTTGCACGGCGCACACCAGGTCGCCCAAAAGTCCAGGAGGACGACCTTGCCACGATAGTCCGCGAGGGACAGCTTGTTTCCCGACAGATCGGTCAGGGTGAACCCCGGGGCAGGGCGAAGTGAGGAGGTTCCGTCGTGGTTGTCTGCCGAAGGCGGACGCAAAAGGATCCATATCAGCAGCACGGCTGCGACGGCGATGATCAGCAGGGCGCGTTTCATAGAATGTTGGTCACTCTCCACGGGCAGTCGGATATCCCCGGGTCACCCAATCGACGCCAAAATTCTGGGCCAGATAAAGCACTTTCACATTTGTGAACCCAAGGCGCACAAGCGTGTCGTAAGCGGGATTCACGTTAGGGCAGTGGTTCCAGGGGCAGCAACCGCAATAGAGGATGATGGCCGTGTTCTTACGGAGCGTTGCGACGCGTTTTGCCAGGTTCTGAACCCCTTGCGGAGTGGCTCCTGCTCCAAGGTATTCGGATCCGGGAATGTGCGCTTGCACGTACAGCATATGAGAGCCGACATGAAACAACAGCGGCTTAGTGCCCTTGGAAGCGGTCAGTGTTCGCACCAGTTCCTCGGGGGCGATGGTCTTCATATTGGTGCTGTCGGCGGCGTGCATGGGTGTAGTCAACACACCTAACAAGATGAGAACCAAAACAGTGTGAATGCAGAGACAAGATCGCATAAAGGATGGAGACTCCCAATCCATTATCAAGGGCGGGATTCGGAGTCGCAAATGGAAGGAAGCGCCCCACGCGTAACGGCGGGGGACATGCGACGGACGTATGATTCGCAAGGGTTTGCGCGTACGTTCAAGTACTTCCGTACCGTCTCTAGTACCTTGGTTACTCCAACCGACGTGACTGGAGCATCATTCGCGTAAACACCACTATCTGCGGTGGCCTCCTGTCAATTGAGCACAATCTATAGACGAGCGCCGCAGGTCGCTTTCGCAAGAATTCCAGGAAACACCCATAAAACCCGGAAAAACACGGAGATTCACGTTGACAGGCCCGTCCTTCCGGTTGAGATATGCTCAGCACACCAAAATTCACTCGAACGCATTTAGATCGAGGAACTGGTTCTCCCAATTTCCTCAGCGATGCCGGGAATTGAGGCTGTGCTGAGACTGATTCTGTGGAAAGGGCTAAACACTATGGCCGACTCGCGAGAAGTGATGAACATTCGCCAGGCTTCGCAGTACCTGGGAGTGAGTCCGGACACGCTCTACAAGTACGTCAATGAGCAAAAGATTCCCGCGTTCAAACTGGGCAACCGCTGGCGGTTCAAGAAATCGAAGCTCGACCAGTGGATGGAAGAACAGTCCATGGAAACGGAATCGCGGGGCAAAAAAAAACCTAAGGCGGCGATGAAAGCCGCCGGGCAGCAGTAGAAAACGCCGCGGGCAGGAATGCCCGCGCCACACAGAGAAGGCGGGCACATGTTTGGATTCGGATCGAAGACGATTGTTGGTCTGGATGTGGGCTCTTCGAGCATTAAGGCGGTCGAACTGAAGAAGACGCGCGCGGGCATCGAAGTGGCGCACCTGGGGCTGGAGCCGATCGCTCCGGATATCGTCGTGGACTCGATGATCGTCGACTCGGGCACGGTGTCGAGCGCGATCGCGAAGCTGTTCACCGATACCGAGATCAAGGCGAAAGCCGTCGCGACCGCGGTGAGCGGCCACTCGGTGATCGTCAAGAAGATTTCGCTGCCTTCGATGAGCGACCAGGAACTGGCGGAGACGATCCAGAAGGAAGCCGCGCAGCACATCCCGTTCGATCTGGCCGACGTGAATCTCGACTACCAGATCCTTTCCGATGACGCGACCAGCCCGCAGATGGACGTGCTGCTCGTCGCTGTCAAGAAAGACAAAATTCTGAACTACACCAACGTACTCTCGATGGCCGGCAAGACACCCGCTATCGTGGACATCGATGCCTTGGCGCTGCAGAACTGCTACGAGTACAACTACGAGCCGGCGCCGGGACAGGTGGTCGCGCTGCTGAACCTGGGCGCCAGCGTGATGAATATCAACATCGTCAAGGGCACGACGCCGTTGTTCCCGCGCGACGTTTCGGTGGGCGGACATCAGTACACCGATTCGCTGCAGAAGGAACTCGATCTCAGCTTCGAGGATGCGGAAGCGTTGAAACTGGGGCGCAAGGTGGGCACGGTGCACGACGATGCCAAGACGCCGATCCTGCAGCAGGTGACTGAGATCATCGTGCTCGAGATCCAGAAGACGTTCGACTTCTTCCGCGCAAGCGCGGCGGGCGAGCATATCGAGAAGATTTATCTGGCGGGCGGTTCCGCCAAGGTTCCGGGGCTGGTGGAAGCGCTGCGTCAGGAGTTCTCGATGCCGGTGGAGCTGTTCAACCCGTTCCAGAAAGTGCTGGCGCCGATGGAAGGCGCGGCAGCGGAACTGGTGGAGCAGAACGCCGGGCAATTAGCGGTGGCTGTGGGTTTGGCTCTGAGGAGTTTTGAAAAGCTATGATCCGAATCAACCTGCTGGGTGCTCCAAAACCGAAAAGTGGCAAGAAGAGCGTGGCTGTCAGCATGCCTTCGTTCGAAGGCGGCGGTGGCGGCGGCTCTCCGATGCTGATGATCGCGGCGGCGCTGGTGATCTTTGGTCTGGTGAACGGGGCGTACTGGTATCACCTGGACCGGGAGAAGAAGGCGATCGAAGCGCAGATGCGGCTGGCCGAACAGAAGAACCGCGAACTGGCCGATATCAAGGCGCGTTACCTGGAGCGCCAGAAACAGGCCGATGCCTACAAGCGGCGCGTCGATGTCATCGACCAGTTACGCAGCAACCAGAGTGGCCCGGTCAATCTGCTGGCCATGATTGGCGAAACCGTGAACGGCACCGAAGCGGTGTGGCTGAACAGCCTGAAGGATCAGGGCGCGAGCGTCGACATCGACGGCATGGCGCTAAGCAATGATGCCGTGGCCAACCTGATCAGCAACCTGCAGAAGACGGGTTACTTCGGCAACATCGAGATCAAGGAAAGTGTTCAGGACGAGCAGATCAAGGATATGCAGGCGTTTCAGTTCACGCTCACTTGCCAGAAAGCGAAGTCGTAAAGGCGGACGCTATGAATTTCGGTGAATTGTCAGGAATCAAGCTGTTAGGCGTGCTGGCGTTGGCAGTGATCGTGGGCACGGGCGCGCTCTACTACACCGTGTTCAGGTCGCAACGGGACGATAACGCGGCCGCGCAGCAGAAGGTGCAGGCCAAGATGCGCGAGAACGCGGAATTGGAAGCGTACCGGCCGAAGCTGGCTGATATCGAGCGCCAGCTGGCGAACCTGAAACAGCAGCTCGACATCGAGCGCAAGATCGTACCGGACGACAAGGAAGTCGACAACTTCATGCGCATGGTCAGCGGGGAAGCGCGCAAGGCGGGCATCGAAATCCGCCGCTACACGGCACGCCCCATGGCGACCAAGGAGTACTACACCGAGGTTCCGTTTGAAGTGGAGCTGGATGGGCCGTATTACTCCATGCTCGGGTTCTTCGACCGTGTCGGCAAACTGGAGCGCATCGTCAACGTGAACAACCTGCTGGTCGCGTCGACGCGGAAGCCGTCCGATGCCAAGGCGAAAAAGACGTACCAGTACGCGCCCAACGAGAGCGTGGTGGCGACCTGCGTGACGACGACCTATTTCAGCCACGACCTGGATCCTGCGGGTTCAGGGGCGGGCAAGCCGGGACAGCCGGCAAAACGGTAGGAGGAGACGATGAAGCACGTCATTCTCGCATGCACGATGGCTGCCGGCATGGCCTGGGCCCAGAGTCCTCAGGTTATCCAGAACACGCGCTCGGCGATGAACACGGTGCAACAGAACGCGACCGCGGCATCGAACCAGGCGCTCGGAATCAGCCAGAGTCCGAAGGACGCGCATGCCGCGGCGAAGCCGGCCGCAGGTCCGGCCAAGTCGGCTCCGATGGTAGTGAAGAATTCGGCTCCGACGGCAAAGCCTGCGGTGGTTCCGGCGAAGGCGCCGGCAACAGCAAAAGCCAGCATTGCGCCGGCCAAGGATCCAACCGTAGCGAAGAAGCCGGCCGCCAGCGGGCATCAGAAGCTCGGCGTCAAGCAAGTTGCGGCCAAGCCCGCAGGGCCGAAGAAAGAAACGAAAGCGGAAGCTCCGAAACAGGTCGAAGCTGCGGCAAAAACAGTTCCGCCCGCAGCGGCCAGCCCAGCGGACGCTGACAGCGCGGCCTCGTCCGAGGAAGCGAAGTCAGACGACGATGCGGACAAGCAGGACAAGAAATGGAGTATGTCGGGTAAGCGCGATCCGTTCATCAGCCCGGTGGTGAATCACGCCGGGGGATCCGGATGCAGCACCGGCAAGAAGTGCCTGGAAATCGGCGCGATCAATCTGCGCGGGATAGTTCATTCGGATGCGGGGTTCATCGCGGTGGTGACCAACAGTTTGAACAAAGCGTACTTCCTGCGGGAGAACGATCCGGTGTTCGACGGCTACGTGGTGAAGATCACCGGGGACTCGATCATCTTCAAGGAGACGCTGCAGGACCGGTTGGGCAAAACGTTTACGCGGGAAGTTACGAAGAAGATCACAACTCCGGCCGTGTAGGGCTGGAGAGCTGAGGTTCGAAGAAATAAGGGGCGCAAGGGCCTCCGATGGGGAGATACGAAATGCGAAAGCAATTGCTGGGTCTCATTCTTCCGCTGCTGGCGTTCGTGCTGATCGCCGCCGCGGCTGACATGCCGGGCAAGGGTGCGGTTGCGACCGCCGCCTTGCAGCGGCTCGAGGTAGCGCACAGCCCGGAGGGCTTGCGTGTCGAGTTCACGGCGAAGGGCGTGACCGAGCCCAAGCTGACGACGCTCGACTCCCCGGCGCGCATCGTGGTCGATCTTCCCAACACGGTGATGGCGACCGGGCAGCAGCTGATCCGTGTCGGCAGTGACGGCGTGAAAGCGGTGCGCATCGGCATGAACGGCCAGGTTCCGCCAACCACTCGCGTGGTGGTTGACCTGGACGGCGCGCATCAACCCGAGCTCGTCGCCGGCAAGGACGGACACTATACCCTCAAGTTTCAGGCGGCGACGCTGGCCCATAGCCAGCCCGCACCTGCCGTGAAGCCCGTCGCCGCCAATCCCGCGCCGAACCTGACGCCGGTGGCGGTGACGAGTACTCCGGCGCCGGCGGCATTGTCCACCAAGCCGGTGGACTTCGCCGTGATCGAGCCGACGTACACCGCGAAAGATGACAAGGCGACTCCGGTTGAGCCGGCGATCAAGGCCAGCAACGCGGCGGCGAGGTTTGCCGACAAGACGGCTGCCGAACTGGTCGCGACGAACAGCCACTCCACCATGAACCAGGATGCGGGCAGCGGAGCGGCCATCCAGCCGGCCGTCAACCTGGCCGCCGAGCAGCAGGCGCAAATGTCGCAGAGCAAGGCCGCCAGCGGACCCAAATATACGGGCGAGCCGATCTCGGTAAACCTGAAAGATGTCGATCTGAAGGACTTCTTCCGCCTGATTCACGAAATCAGCGGGCTGAACGTGGTGCTCGATCCCAACGTTCACGGCAACCTGACGATCGTTCTCGATGACGTGCCGTGGGACCAGGCGCTGGACATCGTACTCAAGAACAACGACTTGTCGCGGCAGCTGGAAGGCAACGTGCTCCGCATCGCGACCGTCGACACACTCAAGAAGGAAGCTGAAAACCGCCGCGCGCAGATTGAAGCCGAGGCGCTGGCTGTCGACAAGGTTACGATCACCCGTTTCCTGAGCTACGCACATTCGAAGGATGTGGTGCCGACGCTGAAGAAGTTCCTTACGCAACGCGGCGATATCGTGTCCGACGATCGTACGAATGCACTGATCATCTCCGACATTCCGGCGGTTCTACCGCAACTGGATCGCCTGATTGCACAGATGGACCGCAAGACGCAGGAAGTCGAGATCGAAGCCCGCGTCGTGGCCGCAACTCGCAGCTTCGCACGCGATATCGGCACGCAGCTCGGCTTCGGCTGGGGCAACGGCGTAAGCCATGCCGGCGGTGTGCAGCAAGTTGGAACCACGCCCACCATCGTTGGACCGGGCCTGGTCCCTGCCCCGCTCTACCCCATCACCGGCACCGGTACGACGGGATCTCAGATTCCTTTGTTCTCGAACCTGGGCTTGACCAACCCGACGAGCGGCATCCAGTTCGTGAACGCGACCAACAACATGCGCATCGACTTCATGCTTACGATGGCGGAATCGCGCGGTCTGCTGAAGATTCTGTCCCGTCCGCGGGTCGTTACCCAGAACAACATTCAAGCCGTCGTGAAGCAGGGTGTTCGCGTGCCGGTCGTGACGCTGGCGCAGTTGGGCGGCCCGCCGACAGTCAGCTATGTCGACGCGTTCCTGCGCCTCACCGTGACTCCGCAGATCACTTCGGAAGGCACCATCTTCCTGAACGTGGACGTGGAGAATACGACGCCTGACTTTGGACGCGTGGTGAACGGCAACCCAACGTTGATCACGCAGCAGGCCACGACACAGGTACTGGTTACCGATGGCGGCACGGTGGTGATTGGTGGAGTGATCCAGACCAACAACTCACTCAACATCTCGCAGGTCCCGCTTTTGGGCGACATTCCGTACCTGGGCAACCTGTTCAAGCACCGTTCGGTCTCGACCTCGAGCCAGGAGTTGATCTTCTTCATCACCCCACGGATCATCCAGACATAGGCAAAGTTCAACCAGCCACAGCCGCCGGCTTTCTCGAAGAACCTGTCGAGAAACCGGCGGGTTTGTTTTAGGGGCAGGTGCCAGGAAAACCACCTTTATCCCGTCCTGCCTGATATCCGAGGCGTGACACCTCATACTGCTACACTCCTCCCTATGGATCACGCGGGGCGGCTTCGGTGTCTTCAGGCTGCGCTTTCTGAAAACAAGCTGGATGCCATTCTTGTCACTCACCTTCCTAACGTTCGCTATCTTTGCGGATTTACCGGCAGCTCGGGTGTGTTGTCGATCAGCGGGCACGAGGCCACGTTCTTCACCGATGGGCGATATGCGACGCAGTCCCGCGATGAAGTCGCGGGCGCCAAGATTGTCGTCGCCCGGAAGGCGCCGGCGCTTGCCGCCGCCGAATTCCTGGCTGCGTTGCGGCGGCGTAGAACTGCGGGGCGACTCGGCATCGAACCTCTGGCCACGACGGTGGGGCAGCGTGAACAACTCGGCGCTTTGCTGAAGGGCAAATGGAAAATCGTGTCGGCGCCACCGTTGGTTGAGGGCGCGCGGATGGTCAAGGACATGGATGAGATCCACCTGATCCGGAGGGCCGTTGATCTCGGAGCGAGCCTGTTTCAGATTGCGCGCAAGAAGCTCAAACCCGGAATCAGGGAAGTGGAAGTCGCCGCAGCTATGGAGCACGCTGCGCGACGCGCGGGGACGGAGGGGATGTCCTTCTCGACGATCATTGCCGGTGGGAGGCGATCGGCGGTCGTTCACGGCCGCGCCTCGGAGGCTCGTATCCCGCAGCGAGGATTCGTGGTCTGCGACTTCGGTGTTATACTCGCAGGTTATTGTTCGGACCGCACACGCACTGTGCATGTGGGGTTTCCGTCGCGGCAGGCTCGAGAGCTGTACGAGGCTGTCCTGGAGGCTCAGGCGGCTGCGATCGACCGGGTTCGCCCTGGCATCGCCGCCGCGGAAGTGGACGGTGCTGCTCGCAAAGTATTAAGAAAGCACCGTTTAGCGCGATACTTTACGCATTCCACCGGACATGGATTAGGATTGGAAATCCATGAAGCACCGCGTCTGGCTGCGGGCCAGATGCAAAAGCTCGAGCCGGGAATGGTGATCACGATCGAGCCCGGTGCGTATGTTCCGGGGAAGCAGGGTGTACGCATTGAAGATGTAGCCGTCGTCACTCGCACGGGATGCGAGGTGCTGAGGCCGACGGACAAGGAACTCATCATTGTTTGATTAGATTGGCTGGCCCGATGCTGTGGCCGGCTCCCGCTGGCCCGCGAGCGGGATCTTGAGCGAAACCCGCCACCAACGATGAATCAAAAAGAGCTGAAGGAATTAATCGAGTTTCTTATCGAGAAGGACATTGCCGAGTTCGAGCTGGAACGCGGCGATGTCAAGGTCAAGATCAAGCGCGGTGGTGAAGCAGTCGTGCCGATGCCGGACACGCGCTACATGGCGGTCCACCCGGCAGCAGTGCCGCTCGTTGTGCCTCCGACACCGCCTGCAGCGGCGGTCAAAAGCGAAGCGGAAGCCGCACCCGAGGTCGAGGAAGGACTGCATGGTGTCCGCTCGCCGATTGTGGGAACGTTTTACGAGGCGCCCTCGCCGGGAGCGCCTCCGTTTGTCAAGCCCGGAGACAAAGTGGAAGTGGGCCAAGTCCTGTGCATCGTCGAGGCGATGAAGCTCATGAACGAAATCGAATGCGACGTGGCGGGTGAGATCGTCAAGAAGCTGGCGACCAATGGCCAGCCCATCGAATACGGACAGGAGTTATTTCTGATCCGGCCGGAGAAATAGGCTCTCAGCTGTGCCTCGAGCTACGAGCCACGAGCTTCGGGCGAGCACAAAGTTGATTGCTCGCCCGAAGCTCGCGGCCCGTAGCTCGAAGCGTTCAGCGCAACTGACCTTCATCTATGTTCAAGAAGATTCTGGTTGCCAATCGTGGTGAGATCGCCCTGCGCGTGATTTGCGCGTGCAAGGAACTGGGCATCCGCGCGGTTGCAATCTATAGCGAGGCCGACCGGAATTCCCTTCACGTTCGCTTTGCCGACGAAGCAATCTGCATTGGCCCGCCCCAGCTTTCGCAAAGCTATCTCAACATTCCCGCCGTAATCAGTGCGGCAGAAATTGCGAATGTGGATGCGATCCATCCTGGTTACGGGTTGTTGGCGGAGAACGCGAACTTCGCCGAGGTCTGCGAGACCTGCCATATCAAGTTCATTGGCCCTACGCCCGATGTAATCCGTCTGATGGGTGAAAAAGAGAAGGCACGCGAAGCGATGAAAAAGCACGGCGTGCCGATTCTGCCCGGGTCCGTCGGTGTGATCGCGTCCGAAGGCGAGGCCGTGGAATGGGCGCGACAGGTCGGCTTCCCGGTGATTATCAAGGCTTCCGCGGGAGGCGGCGGGCGCGGGATGCGCATCGTGCGCGAGGAGCCAGAATTGGCGGGCCTTTACCGCCAGGCGCAATCCGAGGCAGCGGCGGCCTTTGGTAACGGCGATCTGTACATGGAGAAGTATGTCGAGCGTCCGCGGCATATCGAGTTCCAGGTGCTGGCAGACGAGCATGGAAACGTCGTGAGCCTGGGGGAGCGCGAGTGCTCGATCCAGCGGCGGCATCAGAAACTGCTGGAGGAGTCGCCATCGGTCCAGATGACACCGGAATTACGTAAAGAGATCGGCGACGTGCTGAGCAAGACGCTAAGTGCAGTGGGATACCGCAATGCCGGCACGGTCGAATTCCTGATGGATCAGGAACGGCGGCTGCATTTCATCGAGATGAACACCCGGATCCAGGTTGAGCACCCGGTCACCGAGATGGTGACTGATGTGGACCTGGTCAAGAGCCAGATCATGATTGCTGCGGGGGCCAAGATGGCCGACGTGTTGCAGGGGCCGGTCTTGCACCGAGGACATGCGATCGAGTGCCGGATCAACGCCGAACACCCGGAGAAGTTCACGCCATCGGCAGGCAAGATCACGACATTCAATCCTCCCGGAGGAACCGGGGTTCGAATCGATACGGCCGCGTATGCCGAGGCGACGATTCCGCCGTACTACGATTCGCTCATCGCCAAGCTGATTGTGCGCGGCAAGGATCGCAGCGAAGCAATCTCGCGGATGGGCCGCGCGCTGGAGATGTTCATCATTCAAGGCATCCACACAACGATTCCGCTGCACAGGCGAATTCTGGCGGATCCGGAGTTCCGCGCGGGAAAGGCAGATACCGGGTTCATCGAACGGTTCCTGGCGAAAAAAGCAGAAGCGGCGCGTTGAGGTGTATCGGACACATCTCTTGTGTGAGCTGAACCATGCGGTTGCCCGGTCTCTACGCGATTCTTGACGCATCCTGCTTTCCCGATGTGACGACCATGTTGGCGGGTGCCGAGGAGTTGGCTCACGCCGGCTGTTCTCTGATCCAATTCCGCGATAAATATGAGACCGCCCGCGAGGTGCTGGAACTGGCGCGCGAACTGAAGCAGCGCGTGGGCACGCGCGCCAAACTCATCATGAACGATCGTGCGGACCTGTGTCTGGCTGCGGAGTTTGACGGGTTGCACATCGGACAGGACGATCTTTCCTCCGGGGCCGCCCGGAGGATCATCGGTCCCGAGCGCTGGCTTGGCGTCTCCACGCATAATCCAGAACAGATTGCCACAGCAGACAAGACAGACGCCGATTACCTGGCCATTGGCCCGGTATTTGCCACGAGCAGCAAGACGAATCCCGATCCGGTCGTGGGGCTCGACGGGGTGCGGCGGGCGAGGAAACAGACGCGCAAGCCGCTGGTCGCAATCGGTGGAATCACTCGCGCGACGGCACGTTCAGTCATCGAGGCCGGGGCCGACAGCGTGGCGGTGATATCCGGTCTGTTGCCCGACCCGCGAAAATCAGCAGAGGCATTTTTCGAGGTTCTGAGGTAAATTTGGAGCCTTGTCAACGTTTGGCGGGCGAACGCGCCCGCTCCGTGGAAGACCAGGAGATTCGTGATCGCCGACGCTAAACCGCCAGTTCCGGCCACCCGCATCGACGATTGGGCCATTCACACTCACCAGGACAAAGAACTGGTCAAAGGCCTGGGGTTGACCAGCGCGACCATGCTGGTCATGGGGTCGATGATCGGTTCGGGCATCTTTATCGTTTCGGCGGAAATTTCGCGCGAAGTGCAATCGCCGGCATTGCTGATCGGTGCGTGGCTGATTACCGGCTTCCTCACGATCGTTGCTGCACTCAGCTACGGTGAATTGGCTGCCATGATGCCCCGCGCGGGAGGCCAATACGTCTACCTGCGTGAATCGCTCGGGCCTCTCTGGGGATTCTTGTATGGGTGGACGCTGTTTCTCGTGATCCAGACGGGACTGATTGCAGCCGTGGGCATAGCCTTTGGGAAGTTTCTCGGCGTCTTCTTTCCCGCCATCTCATCGTCAAACTGGATTGTTCATTTGTGGAAGGTGCCGCCCATTCCAATCGGGCCGATGATCCTGGGCAATATGGATGTCGGGCTGAACACGCAGAATCTGGTAGCCATCCTGGTGATCATCCTGCTGTCGGTGATCAACATTTTTGGCGTGAAGATCGGCGCGTTCATCCAGAACATCTTTACGATTGCCAAGACGTCGGCTCTGTTCGGGCTGGTGCTGCTCGGAATCTTCATCGGCCGCAACGCGCATGCAATTGCGGCTAACTTCGGAAGAAATTTCTGGGTGAACTCCGGATTCGGCGTGCAGCACGAGATTTCGGCTGGAGTTTTCGTCGGTACGCTTACTGTTCTGGCCGTAGCGCAGGTGGGCTCTCTGTTCTCCGCCGATTCCTGGAATACGGTGACCTTCACCGCCGGAGAAGTGAAGAACCCGAGCCGCAACCTGCCTTTGTCCCTGGCACTTGGAACCGGCGTGGTGATTGCACTCTATATCGCGTGCAACTTCATCTACCTCAGCGCGCTGCCGCTGGTCGGAAGCCCGACGGGTGCAACGGTACTGGAACGGGGCATTCAGTATGCCAGCGAGGACCGCGTGGGCACGGCAGTCATGACACAGATGTTTGGTTCGGCTGGCGGCGCGCTGATGGCGATTGCCATCCTGATCTCGATTTTCGGCTGCGACAACGGGCTGATTCTGTCGGGTGCGCGCGTGTACTACGCGATGGCCAAAGACGGATTGTTCTTCCGCGACGTTGCGAAACTGCATCCTACCTACAAAACGCCAGCCGTTTCGCTGATGGTGCAGATGGTCTGGACCTGCATCCTGTGCATCTCGGGCAGCTACGGGCAGCTCCTGGATTACATCGTGTTCGCAGTACTCGTGTTTTACATTCTGACGATTGCCGGGCTGTTCGTGCTGCGGCGGACGCATCCTGAGGCGGAGCGGCCGTACCGGGCGGTCGGATACCCGTTGCTGCCGGCAATCTATATTGTGTTGGCTTTGTTTATCGATATCGTGCTGTTACGCTACAAGCCGCAATACACGTGGCCGGGATTATGCATCGTGCTGCTGGGAATCCCGGTGTACTACTTGTGGAAGTCGCGGTCAGCAGCGCCGATCGCGAACCAGTCGATTCCGGAATAAAAAAGGAGAACGGCTCCATGGCCAGTTTGACCGCAACCAAACCGTTAGATTCCCTGTTGCAGGAGGCACAGGAGACGGGCGAGCACAGTCTGAAGCGCACGCTGGGCCCAATCAACCTGATCATGCTCGGCATTGGAGCGATCATCGGCGCCGGCCTGTTTGTGCGGACCGCTGACGCCATCGCCGACCGCTCCGGCCCTTCCGTGACGCTCGCATTCATTGTTGCCGGGTTCGGTTGCGCGTTTGCCGGCCTATGCTACGCGGAGTTCTCTTCGATGATTCCAGTTGCGGGAAGCGCGTACACGTACTCCTACGCGACGATGGGCGAACTGGTGGCCTGGATCATCGGATGGGACCTGGTGCTGGAATACGCGGTGGGAGCGGCAACTGTGGCCGTCTCCTGGAGTCAATATGCCAACCGCGTGCTGGATTGGTTTGGCCTGCGAATTCCTTTTCAGTGGAGCCACTCTCCGCTGGAAACGGACATGATGGGAAACGGCGCTCGCGGCATCATCAATCTTCCGGCCCTGTTCATCCTGCTGCTCCTGTCGGCTCTCCTCATTAAAGGGACGAAGGAGTCCGCGATCGTGAATGCGTTCATCGTGATTCTGAAAGTCACGATCGTCGTTCTCGTGATCAGCGTGGGCTGGGGTTTCATCAATCCCGCCAATCACACGCCGTTCATTCCTGCGCCCTCGGCGTATGTGACGCCGGCGGGGGTGACGCATCATTACGGCGGGCTGCTCGGCATTCTCGGCGCAGCCGGTGTCGTTTTCTTCGCCTACATCGGGTTCGACGCCGTTTCAACCGCCGCTCAGGAAGCGCGGAACCCCAAACGGGACATGCCGATCGGAATTCTGGGGTCGCTGGTAATTTGCACAGTGCTGTACGTTCTGTTCTCGTACGTTCTGAGCGGAGTAGCTACGGTTAACGATTTCCGTACGGCAGGACGCGAAGCGTCGGTCGCGTTTGCAATCACCAAGTACATGCACGGCTATGAGTGGCTGTCGAAATCCGTTACTGTCGCGATTCTGGCCGGATTCTCGTCGGTGATCCTGGTGATGCTGCTCGGCCAGTCGCGAGTGTTCTACTCGATGAGTCACGACGGGCTGGTGCCGAAGATCTTCTGCGATATCCACCCAAAATTCCGCACGCCATACAAGTCGAATATGCTCTTCTTCGTGTTTACGGGATTGTTTGCGGGGTTTCTCCCAGAAGACATCGTGGGCGAAATGACGAGTATCGGAACGCTGTTTGCGTTCGTTCTGGTATGCATCGGAGTGTGGATTCTGCGCGTCAAGCGCCCCGACCTGCCTCGTGCCTTCAGAGTGCCTCTTGTGCCGGTGGTGACGCCGTTGGGAGTCATCATCTGCAGCGCCATGATTTACGGCCTCGGCTGGACGAACTGGTTGCGGCTAGGCGTCTGGCTGGTGATCGGTTTGGCGATCTACTTCAGCTACGGACGCAAGCACAGCAAGGTGCAAGCTATGAATAGCGCTGGCGCGCCATCGGGGGCAGACTAAAAGACCAGTAGTCGGTAGTTAGTAGTCGGTAGTCAGTAAACCCGACGGCGCCTGCCAAGGCGCTCAGGCGTGAGATCTTGCCAACGGATCACCAGCTACCGGCTACTGGTTTCTTGTCTCCTGTAGTTTTCGCGCGACAGCAATCACAAGTTGCCTGGGGGAGAGGCGAACCGACTGCGCCAGCAGCCAGTTCTTAAATCCTGAGATCACCAGCGGCTTTCCTGCCATGAGGGCACGATAGCCGTCTTCCGCCACGGTGTGTGCATCCATCGCACCGAACTTCAACAGATTGATGTTGGTCATGTTGGCACGCTTATGAAACTCAGTCACGGTCGCGCCAGGGCACAGGCATGTTACTGTCACGCCGGTCCCCTTGAGTTCGTTGGCAATGGCCTCGGAAAAGTGAAGGACGTAGGCCTTGGTCGCGTAGTAGACGGCCATCAGGGGTCCGGGCTGAAATGCCGCGGTGGACGCTACATTCAGGATGCGTCCCGTCTTGCGGGCGAGCATTTCGGGGAGGTAGAGACGAGTCAAGTGGGTGAGGGTCGTAATGTTGAGCTGGATCTGCTTCAGACATTCCTCGAGATCACTCTCGGCAAAGAGTCCGAACTGGCCGAAGCCTGCGTTGTTGACGAGGACGTCGAGCTTGATGTCAGCGCGGGTGGTCTGGTCGTGGACGTAAGCGGCGGCCCCGGGAGCGGCCAAGTCAGTGGCGAGGATCAGAGAACGAGTGCCGTGGGCTTTTTCGAGGTCGGCGGCGATCTGGCGGAGCTTGTCGGCGGTGCGTGCTACAAGGACTAGGCTGTAACTTTCGCGGGCAAAAATGGCCGCCAACTCCTGGCCGATGCCGAACGAGGCGCCGGTGATGAGAGCAGTTTTCTGCTGGGTCATTTCAGTGCGGGTTCCCTTATGAACCTCCATGTCTTTCCCGGTCCCATAAAACCTTAAACCACGAAGGACACTAAGGGCCACAAAGGAAAACAGGGTGCGACGGACCGGGTTCAACCGCTAGTGCTGAATGTGGATCAATCCGTCTGGTCCAACCCGCTGACCTGGCGGACCCTGGCCGGGAGTGTGTTGAGTGTAGTCAGGCGGCGGTTCGAACAGGGACGGATCCAGCGGCTGCTCGGAGAACTCAAGCAACTCGATCTTGCCCAGGATTACGTTGCCGCCTTCCTTGCGTGTCGAGTTCTGCTCGACGGCAAAACCCGAGGGGGCGTTGCCGAGTAGTCTGACGATCGGGTGGTCGTGGTTACGGACGACTTCGAAGACGATCTTGTTTACGTCGACAGGCTGCTGCGTGTCTCGCTCGAAACAGGCCACGCCCTTCAAGTCAAGGTACCAGCCGTCTACTTGCATAGTGCCCGGCTTGGTCGTCGCCCTCTTGCTGGGTTCGACCGTGATCGTTGTCTTCACGCGGCGAGCTTCGTAGCTACCCATCTGGCGACGGTCGCCAGTATCGACCGCGTCGACAGTGATTGTCACATCGGGGCCGTTGAGATTGCGCATCTGCAGTTGCTCCAAAGGCGGGATCTCATCCTGCGGCCGCTCACGTTGGCGCTCCGGCACCGTCATCTTGATATAGGACTTCATGAAGGGGTGCAGGCGATAGACCGTCCTCAGATCGCATTGTTGAATGCCGATCGACATGGGCATGGAGGCAGGTGGTCTTGAACTCGGCGTTGGCCCTGGTTTAGGGGGGAGTCTCATTGTCGAGCCGTTCTCCACGCGGGAGCGGGCGCCTTTCAGAAACCACGTCGTCTCGCGTGCGGGGGCAACTCCCTCGGTGGTTCGTGTCTTGATCTTCAGGTCGCGGAAGTTGGGGAGAACCCAATTTGGTGGGGCGGCAGCAGACGCGGTGAGTGTGAGCAGCAATACAATTGGGGCCCTGAGCATCGCCTTCCCTCCTGGCAACGTCAGATGTGCACGGCAGATACCAGGGAGTAGGAACACAAAAGAGGCTTGCAGGTTGCCCTGCAAGCCTGCGAATTCCAGTACAGCATGCGTTCCACTAGATCTCGTAGGTTCCGTGCCACGAAGTGGCAGCCTTCAGCTTGTCATTGACGTTGTTAATGTTCTTCACGCCTTCGGTCTCGAGCCACTGACGGAATGCCGCTGCGCCCTGCTTCGCGTAGACGGGAATGCCTTCCTTCCAGGTGGCGCGGCCGCAGAGAACGCCGTTGAACTTCACTTTCGACTCGCCCGCCAGAACCAACGTCTCGCTGAATTCCGCGTTGCTCACGCCAGCCGAAAGATAAATGAACGGCTTGGTCGCGGCGGCGGCTGCCTTGTGGAACAGGTCGATCGCTTCCTGCTTGCTGTAGGCCTTCTGGCCGGCAAAGGACTTGGTGCCTTCGACGAACTTCATGTTCACCGGGACTTCCACCTTCAGCACGTCGACGCCGTAGCGGTCCTTGCTGAACTCGCGCATGCTCTCGGTCACGATATGCGGCTTCTTCTTGGCGTACTCCAGACCCTTTTCGTCAGCGCCTTCTTCGTATCCGACGAACTCGAGGAAGAACGCGATGTCATTGGCGCGGCACTCGTCGCCGATGCGCTCAACCCAGGCGTGCTTCGTGTCATTCACGTGCTTCGGATCGAACGGCGTGTAGTAGAGCAGAATCTTCACGCAATCGGCGCCGGCTTCCTTCAGACGGCGTGCCGACCATAGATCGAGCAGATCGGGCAGGCGGCCGGGGCCAGTCTTGTCGTATCCGGTCTTTTCATAGGCGAGCAGCAGGCCGGCGTTTTTCGCGCGGCGCTTGGAGGCAGGCAGTCCCCACTCCGGATCGAGCAGAATGGCGCTGGCGTGCGGGGTGAGAACTTCTGTGACCAGCGATTTGAATTCTTCCATCATGGCGTCGGTGACTTCGCCACCCTTTTCTTTGGCGAGCGATTTCTGCAGCGAGCCGCGCTGGTCCATGGCCGCAGCGGCAATTACACCATGTTCGTTCGAGACGGCTTTCAGCCCCTTGAGTTTGCCGGGGGTAAGTTTCATGAGTCCTCCTATGACCCTGAGCGGGTGAGAATTCGTGATCTGCTACCGAAAAATTGAAGACGCAAGGATTGCGGCAATTATATATGGCCCGGCAGACACGGTGGTTTACGTCCCTAAGACCACAATTGCCTGTGACGAGCGTCACCAGCGCCGCGCCCGCCCACGTTTAGACTGAAGCGGAAACTTCATACTGATCCGAGAGGAGACAGCAGTCATGCCCCTAGTGTCGATGCGGCAACTACTAGATGAGGCGGCGAAAGGCGGCTATGGCGTAGGCGCCTTCAACGTCAACAACATGGAGCAGATTCAGGCCATCATGGAAGCGGCCAAGGAGACCAATTCCCCGGTCATCATCCAGGCCAGCCGTGGCGCCCGTTCCTATTCCCAGGACAAGTATCTCTACCACCTGATGCTGGCCGCCGCGGAACTCTATCCTGAGATTCCGCTGGTGATGCACCTCGACCACGGCAACAGCTTCGAGACCTGCAAGTCCGCCATCGACCTCGGCTTCACCAGCGTCATGATGGATGGCTCGCTCATGCCGGACGGCAAGACTCCGTCGAGCTTCGACTACAACGTCAGCGAGACGCGCAAGGTGGTCGAGTACGCGCATCCCCGGGGCGTGACCGTAGAAGGCGAAATCGGCGTGCTGGGCGGAATTGAAGATGGACACGGCGCGGGCGGCAGCGGCCTCGAGCATGTCACCGATCCCGATCAGGCCGTGAAGTTCGTTGAGATGACCGGCCTCGATGCGCTCGCCATCGCTATCGGCACCAGCCATGGCGCGTACAAGTTCAGCAAGAAACCGGACGGCTCGGTACTGAAGATGGACGTGCTCATTCAGATCCACAAGCGGCTTCCGCAGACCCATCTGGTGATGCACGGCTCGTCGAGTGTGCCGAAAGACCTGCAGGACATCGTCAACCAGTACGGCGGCAAGCTGAAGCCGACATGGGGCGTGCCGGTGGAAGAAATTCAGCTCGGCATCCGCAACGGCGTGCGCAAGGTCAACGTCGACACCGACAATCGCCTGGCGATCACGGGCGCGATCCGCAAGGTGTTCGCCGAGACGCCGGAGAAGTTCGATCCGCGCGACTACCTGAAGCCGGCGCGCGAAGCGATGAAGAAAGTCGTCGCGCAGCGCATGACCGAATTCGGCCAGGCAGGGCATGCGGGCGACTACAAGCCGATTCCGTTGTCGCAGATGGCGAAGCAGTACGAATCGAATCTGGCGGGTGTCCGATAGTTCGGATTGCAGGAAGATGGAGAGCCGGGCGTTCATGTCCGGCTCTTCTTCTTGAATCTACTTCCACTCATCGGGACGGGCTTTCGGGCCAGGGCGACTAAGTCACTGGCGAAGGGCGAGTGTTCCCAGCACAGCCTGCTGTTTGGCGATCATAGACTGTACGCCCTGGCGTGCCAGAGACATCATCTTCGCCAGTTGGGCGTCGTCGAAGACTTGGTGTTCGGCCGTGGCCTGCAGTTCAACGATTTTGTTGCCCGCCGTCATGACGAAGTTCATATCGACATCGGCGCGGGAGTCTTCTTCGTAGTTGAGGTCGAGGAGAATCTCGCCATCGACGATTCCGACACTGATCGCCGCCACGAAGTCCTTGAGCGGAGCTGTGGTCAGAGTGCCCGCTTCTACCAGCCGCTGCAGGGCTAAGCCGAGCGCGACAAACGATCCTGTGATCGAGGCGGTGCGCGTCCCGCCGTCGGCCTGGATGACATCGCAATCGATCCAGATCGTGCGTTCACCCAACTGCTTCAAATCGGTCACCGCCCTCAGGGAGCGGCCAATCAGGCGCTGGATTTCCTGGGTCCGGCCGCTAGGCCGTCCTTTGGCGGCTTCGCGAGCCGTACGCGTTAGAGTGGCGCGGGGCAGCATGCCGTACTCGCTGGAGATCCACCCTTTGCCGGAGTTGCGCAGAAAGAGGGGGACAGATTCTTCGACGGAAGCCGTACAGATCACGCGAGTATTACCGACCTCAATCAAGACGGACCCTTCGGCCGTCGTGATGAAATCGGGAATGATATTGACGGGACGAATGTGGTCGGGGGAACGGTTATCGCTGCGAAAGATCATCGGCAGCGATTCTAAATCAGGCTGCGGGCCGCTGGGGCTTCTCAGAATTCAAAATAGCCGCCGGACTGGGTGCGGCGCGAAGTCCCATCCGTGCCCGTGGGTGAAAGGACTGCAGGGGGCAGGAGCCCAGCGATGCCATTAAGGTTTTCCCATGCGGCCTCGGTCAGAGCCGGATCGGAGCCGACCAGATCGCGGAGCATTTGCCAGGCGGCGACGTTCAGAGCACCCTCGGGTGGCGGTCCCATGGCGAGGGACACGGAACACTGCGGGCAGAAGTTGATCCGCTGGGCGGAAGATTTCTGTCGCGGCTTCACACCCACGGTTTGAGAAAACATGTACACCGCAACGGACTTTTGCCCTGCTTCCAGCTCCTTATTGCAGCGCAAACAGGAAGAATTATCCATGACCGGTTCGGAGGCCTCAGGCAACCTGCAACGATACTGTCTTGAGGCAGGCGCGCGGTACAAGTATGCAGAGTGATTCCCGGATACATGACAACCTTCCGCACACGGCGCATGGTGATCCACGTTCGTCGAGACAGGAACCACAGTGTGCTCTAGTCAGGTGCGGTTTCCCTAAGGCACTCTGCTGACATGAGCGCAGGAGGAACGCGGCTGACCAGTGGTGCGATGCGTAGTCCGTCGTGCCGGCCCTCGACTAAGTTCTTTCACCTTGAGCACCTCCGCCGTCTGCGAGGATCCGAGCAGGTGGCGGCGGTCTGCTACCGAATTCGCAAAAGTGGCGTCGAGTTTCTGCTCGTGGAAACGCGCGGCGGCCGCTGGACGTTTCCCAAAGGCAGCGCCGAACCCGGATTGACCCACGCGCAAGCCGCGGCACTAGAAGCTTTCGAAGAAGCTGGAGTTCACGGCAGGATGGAAGAAGCCGCCTTTGCACAGTATGTGCGCTTCAAGGGAGAAGCAAGGGTCGAAGTTGTGGTCAATATGCATTTGTGCGAAGTGCTGGGGCTCGATCTCCCGCAGGAATTAGAACGGAATCCAACCTGGTTTACTCCGGAGAGAGCGAAGAAGAAACTGCTCGCCGATCGGAATGCCGAGCATGGGTTCGAACTCGATCGGGTGTTGAATCTGGCGCTGGCCCGCATTCGAAAACTGCATGACGTCTAGATAACTTCGCGTTGCTCTGCAGGTCGGCCAACTCTCATACTACTGGGCTTCCTGAGCTACTGCCTGATTTACTGCACCTGTATCCAAGAATTCCGTCAGATCGGCGTGTCCGGCCAGGGTCTCGCGCGTCGCGCCATCCACGAGAATCTTCACCCGGGTAACACCGGGGACATTCACCGCCAGCGTCTGAACCAGCGAGTTGACGGTGAGTTGCTCGGTGAGGACACCGGATCGGTGCTGGTCCGCGAAGGCGGCATTGAAGTCGATGACCGCGGCTCCGGGATCGATCAGGTAAACGCTGCGCAGGTCGGCGGCAGGAGCGATCGGGTGAGGCGAATCGGTCTGCTGGTAGATGCGCAGCAGTTCGCGCAGCAGTTCCTCGGCCCGTTGCTGGCGTCCGCTTGGAAGAGGAATCTGCGCAGCCTGGGTGCGAAGTCCGCCCGCGGCGTCATCGGCCACGTAGAGTGTGACGGTTTCGGTGGGACCGGAAGCAGGTGGAGCGACGGGACGGGTATCGCCGGCCAGGCGCTGCATCTCAACGTCGGAGCGGCGCATGTGGCGCAGGTATAGACCCATCGACAACACGATCACCAGCATGACAGCCACACTGATCAGAAGGTGGCGCGGGATCATGGCTGGGCTCCCAGGCGATCGCGCAACGTGGAGAGTCCGTCGGCAATGGCGGCAGCGGCCTTCTGCTGGTAGTTGGCTGAGGGTAAGTCCGAGATTCCGTTCGGACCCGGAGCAAGCTCCACGGCAATCGCCGGGATAATGAGATTGTTGAGCGGGCGCAGGGAGGCAGAATACAGGCGAGCAGAGAGTTCGTGTTTTTGCATCGCACCGACGATGCCCGCGGCGACGCTCTGGCTCATCGGCAGGGAAGCCGTCTGCGCAGAATCCCACGGCTGGAACGGACCCTTGCCAGGGACTGCCGATGGAAGCATCGCGGTGTACACATGCATGCCGGTGCCTTGCGAACCGGCGTGCAGGCTTATGCAGAGGGCTGCACCGGAAGCGTTGGCGGCTCCGGCGCGCTGGTCGAGTGTGAGGGTGTCGTCCCCTTCCCGCAAGAGGATAACGGCGTATCCCTGCTGTTCGAGTTCGTGACGGAGCAGACGGGCAAATCCCAAGGTCACGGTCTTTTCGGCCAGAGTGTCGGTAAGTGCCGCTCCACGTTCGGCGCCACCATGCGAAGCATCAATGACGATGAGAATCCGTCGCGGAGCCACGCCCGTAGCCGATGGAGTTCCCTCAGCTGGTCCTTGTGTGGACGAGGCGGGTGCCTGCTCGGCCCCGGAAGAAGGAGCATTAGCGGCCGAGGCGGCAGCAATCGTGATGGTGCGTCCGCCGTTAGAGAAACTGGCCATCAAGGGGATGGTTGCAGCAACGGACAGCTCGGCGGAGCCGTTGCTCTCGGAGAATGCCATTTGCGTAATCGCGGCATTGTTGAAGGTTAGGGATTGGCGACCGGGCGGCACCAGGGGCTCGCGCATAAAGACCATCCGTAGCTTGCCTGGTTCGGTTGCAATCGTCGGATTCACCGGCGCGCTGAAGTTCAGCAGCAAATGCGGCGGGTTGCCGTTATCCAGTTGTGCGCTGACCTGTGTCGTGACATCGCCAATGAACAGCCTCCGTGCGGCGTCACGGAAAGAGACTGGATTGCCCAGGAACTGGGGCAGGAGGGTGCTCAAGGAACTGATCGGCACCAGGCCGCGCGAACTCTCCATGAGGAAAGGGGCAGGAAGGTCGAGATCGCGTCCGCGGATTCGGCATCGTGTCCGCCCGGCAACGAACTCGCTGTCGACGTTGTTGTAGCGGAGCTTCCAGCGAGCCCCGGCCGCATTGGAGGTCACCCGCCCCAAAGGCTCGAGCAATTCAAGAAGGCCCACATACTCACGGCTCCCACGATCGATGACCGGCAACGTATAGGTGGCGACCGAAGAATAGATCGAGATGCGCTTCTCCTCGCCCGATGGGGCTGCGGCCAGGCCGAGCAAGGCCAGGGTCACGGCAAGGAGTTTCGTTTTCGCGGCGGAGTGCACCTGACGTTACGCTAACTCTTCGCTCCGGAGTTGCGCTAGAGGAATTGTTGGCAAACAGTTCGTCCCCGGCTTCTCGGCCAACCCTGAGGACAGGAACGAGGAACGATCGCTTATTCCATGGAGTAGATGGTCAATCCGCTGAGCAGCTTAGGGTAAAAATCCGTGGACTTCTGCGGCAGGACTTCGCCGGCCAAGGCGATGTCGCGAATCTGCTCCATGCGTACCGGATTCATGAGGAAGGCGGCTTGCGCCTGTTCACTCCGGACCTGTGCGAGTGCGTCGGCTGCGTCGCGGTAGTAGGCGACGTTCTGGAGATTTCGGATCGCTTCCTCCGAGATCTTCAGGACACCCTCCAGCAGGCATTTGTGCAATTGCACAACGTCGAGCGACTGCTGGCGCAGGGATAAGCCGGCGAAACGAGCCGTGCCGATCGCCTTCGGGGTATGCATGAGGAATGCGCGATCGGCAGTCACGGTGAGCAGTGCCGTGCCGGCGTGTCCGGCTTCGCGGAGGATGGCTGCCGCTCGATCGGCGGTCAGGGCCGGATCGACTTCTTCGACGTTGAAGAACTGACGCGCTCCAGCCTGAAGTGTTGCAGAAGAAAAAGACGGTAAACCATACACAATACGGTGCGTAGGCAGCACAAGAAGGCTCGGGCTCTCCATGTTGAAGAAAGTCATCATCATGGAGTCATGGGGAGCCAGACCAGTTTCCGGACTCGCCGCCCGCCGCTCATCACGGTAATTGAGGCCGGTTTCGTAGCGATGATGGCCATCGGCAATGATCAGTTTCTTGCTCTGCATTTCGGATTGGACCGCGGAAATCACAGCCGGGTCTGAGACTCGCCAGAGGCGATGGATGACCCCGTATTCATCCGTTACCTCAATATCGGCGGGCGCGTCGGACCGGAGGAGCCGGTCGATCTCACTACCGCTGTAGAGCATGAAAATCTGCTCAAAATGAGTTTGAGTAGCGCGCAGAAGGTCCAGGCGGTCGGCTTTGGGCTTGGAGTGGGTGAGTTCGTGCCGGAAGATCACGCCGGCTGAGTAATCCTCAAGCCGCCCTAATCCGATATAACCTTCGCGCTCGATCGGCGTCTTAGAACTGGGGCCGGAAAAGGTCTGGCAATAGCGATACAGCGAAGGTTGGGCGTCCTGGCGCAAAACTCCGGACCGACGCCAGTCACCAAAGGTCGTAGCAGCACGGGTATAGACGTTGTTTACGGGGCCATCACCAGGCTCGTGCTTTCCCAGGATGATGCGCACCAGGTTGTTGGGATGAAACGCGTAGTAGCGTTCCTGCATCTCCGGTGTGATCTTGTCGTAGGGCTGTGTAATGACCTGGGTAATGGGCACGCGGTTGAGGTCATAGCGCCAGGCTCGAAATGGAGCGATGATGGCCATAAGGAGTCGCAAAATTGTAACAGGCGCTCGGTACGATCATGGCGCGCTTGATTTCTTCTCTTAGCCGCAGTGTCTGGCGCGATGCGAGCGGCGGGCCTTAACGCTGGCGTGCGGGAGAAAGCCCGCCGGACAGGCCAAACGACGCGGGTTCTGGTTGCACGACCAGCGGGAACCCCGCCCTATTTTTTGAAAGTTGAACAGGGAAAAATCGGGAGCCAGGAATCCCGGAGTATGCTAGTATCCGGGTCAGAAACGGTTTCTGGCCCGCCCGAAGGGATGCGGGTCGACTGGATCCCTAACGGCAGTCCGAACCTGTGATTGTGTGGGGAATATGTTGTACGCAAAAGGGTGGCTGGCTCGGGTTTTCGTTGTGGTGGTGACGGCATCGCTGGGTGTCCTACCTCTTCTCGCCCAGAATTCGACCGAAGACGTTCATATTCAACCCCGGACGCAACCTCCTCCCAAAGAGCTCGAAATCGATCCTGCACTGAAGACCCATACCAAGCCGCTGCGGGTCGATGTCGAAATGGTTCTGGTTCCGGTGACGATCACCGATCCCATGAACCGGCTTGTCACTGGCCTGGACCGTGAGAATTTCAATCTCTTCGAGGGCAAAGAACAGCAGGAAATCAGGACGTTTTCCAGCGAAGACGCGCCCGTCTCGCTGGGTGTGATTTTTGATATGAGCGGCAGCATGAACAGCAAGATTGAGCGTGCCCGCGAAGCCGTGATCGAATTCTTCAAGACAGCCAACCCGCAAGACGAGTTCTTCATGATTACGTTCGCCGACAAGCCGGAGGAAATCTCCGATTTCACGACCTCGGTGGAGGATATCCAGGGACGGCTGGTCTATACAGTTCCCAAAGGACGGACTGCGTTGCTGGACGCGATCTATCTGGGCGTGAGCAAGATGCGCCAGGCCCGCTATCCGAAGAAGGCGCTGCTTATCATTTCCGATGGCGGCGACAACCACAGCCGTTACACGGAAGGTGAAATCCGGTCAGTGGTCAAAGAAGCCGATGTGCTGATCTACGCCATAGGCATCTACGATCATTACTTCCCAACCGACGAGGAGCGGCTGGGGCCAACCCTGCTCAGCGATATCACGGAACTGACAGGGGGACGGGCGTTTACGATTGATAACCCGAATGACCTCGCGGACGTGTCCACGAAAATTGGTATTGAGTTGCGCAACCAATACGTGCTCGGATACCGTCCAAAGAACCCAGTGCGCGACGGCAAGTGGCGTAAAATAAAGGTTAAGTTGATTCCGCCAAAAGGATTGCCACCGCTGCGGGTTTATGCGAAGACGGGTTACTATGCTCCGACGGAATAGACGCCTGCTCCTCTTTGTCATCCTTTGCAGCATTGTTCCGCTATTCGCCCAATCGAGCGGGACAGTTCCGGAGCGAAAAACTACCGATAACCAACCTGCCAGCACGGAGTTAACGGCCAATCCTCAAGCATCCACGAATGGCCAGGCGCCAGCGGCCTCTCCCTCGGCCTCCAATGCGCAGTCGACATCTGGATCTCAGGCCTCCGGGGCCTCGGGACAGACTGGTTATCAGGGATCCGGCCAGATGCCCGAGACCGACAGCGGCGTCTTCGTCTTCCGCAAGCAGGTCGAGGAAGTCGTTCTGCACGCCACGGTTCTGGACGACAAGCAACGGTTCGTGACCAATCTCGATCGGGGCGCGTTTACCGTTTACGAAGACGGCCGGCCGCAAACGATCACGTCGTTTCGGCACGAGGATATACCTGTCGCCATGGGCATCGTAGTGGATAATTCCGGGTCGATGCGCGAGAAGCGGCAAAAAGTGAACGCGGCAGCGCTGAATCTGGTCCGGGCCAGCAATCCAAGCGATGAAGTGTTCGTGGTGAATTTCAACGACGAGTACTACCTAGACCAGGATTTCACGGCTAACATCAACAAGCTCAAGGAAGCGATGGAGAAGATCGAGGCGCGCGGCGGGACAGCGCTCTATGACGCTGTCGTGGCGTCAACGGACTGGCTCAAACGTGCCAAACTCGAGAAAAAGGTGATCTTTGTCGTCACCGACGGCGAGGACAACGCCAGTACGGAATCGCTGGAACAGACGATTCGCCGCCTGCAGGCTGAGAACGGGCCGACCGTGTATGCCATCGGGATCCTGGGGGAAGAGGACCACCCGAAGCGCGCTCGCCGAGCCCTGCAGGAGATTGCGGAACGCACCGGAGGAATCGCATTCTTTCCCAAGACGCTCGATGAAGTGGATGCGATCAGCCGCTCGGTTGCTCACGATATCCGCAACCAGTACACCATCGGGTACAAGCCGAGCACGCCGAAAAACCAGGGCGGATACCGCACAGTCAAGGTGGATGCGAAGTCTCGCGGCTATGGGAAGCTGATCGTCCGCACGAAGAGCGGATATTACGCCGGTGGCGAGACGGCCTCGATCACGCATTGACGCTTCGCCTCACGCTTTCATACTCTGTAGTGTGCCTTCAACCACCTCGAACCATCGCCTCCGCGTCAGCGACGACATCACTCAATTGGTAGGCGAGACCCCGATGCTGCAGCTCAAGCGGCTCGTCCCCGCTGGGGCGGGCGACGTGTTTGCCAAACTCGAGTACTTGAACCCGGGCGGCAGCCTGAAAGATCGCGCGGCAATCGGGCTCATCCGGCAAGCGGAACGGGAAGGGAAGCTGCAGCCGGGCGGGACGATTGTCGAGGCCACGGCTGGAAATACCGGAATAGGCTTGGCGTTGATCGGGGTCAATCGCGGGTACAAAGTGAAGCTGTTCATCCCGGAGAAGTTTTCGGAAGAAAAGGCCATGATCATGCGGGCCCTCGGGGCCGAGGTGATCCGCACTCCGGAAGCCGAGGGCATGCAGGGAGCAATTCAACGCGCCCGGGATCTGGCGGCGAGCGTCCCCAACGCATTTGTGACTGCGCAGTTTGAGAATCCTGCCAACCCTGACTACCACTACGAGACCACCGCACGCGAGATCTTTGATCAGATGGAGGGTCGCATCGATGCCATTGCGATCGGCGCCGGCACCGCGGGGACGTTCACGGGAGTTGCACGCTACCTGAAGGAACGCCTGCCGAAGGTGCATTGCGCAGCGGTTGAAACGCAAGGCTCGGTACTGGGTGGGGGACAAGCCGGAAAACACAAGGTCGAAGGCATCGGGAACAGTTTCATCCCGAAGAATTTCGACCCGGCGGTTTGCGATGAGGTCATTGCGGTCAATGACGAGCAGGCCTTCGCCATGGTGAAGGATCTTGCAGCTCGCGAAGGCGTGCTGGGCGGGTCGAGCGCAGGATGTAACGTGGTTGCCGCTCTGCGGTTGGCCCAGAGACTCGGAGCGGGAAAGCGGGTTGTCACCATGATCCCAGACTCGGCCGAGCGGTATTTGTCGAAGAAGATTTTTGAGGGTGGGGTGTGAAAGAAGCTTCTAACTCTTGGCTCCTAGCTTTTAGCTAACCCCCAAACTGCCCGCTATGATATGCAGCCCGTGCTTGCCTGACCTGGATGCGCGAACACACTTCCAATAGTGCTTTGCGGAGAACCATGTGAAATCTGACAAGAGAAACGGAACACCAGGGTTTTCTACGCGCGCCATCCACGTTGGCCAGGAAGCCGATCCTGCCACCGGGGCAGTCAGCGTGCCGATCTACGCGACGTCCACATATGTTCAGGAAGAGATCGGCAAACACAAAGGATACGAATACGCACGCGTTTCGAATCCGACGCGCGACCGGCTGGAGACAAATCTGGCGGCTCTGGAGGGCGGAGTCGGGGCGAAGGTGTTTGCCAGCGGCATGGCGGCGATCAACGCCGTCGCGAGCCTGCTGAAGGCTGGCGATCACGTGGTCGCGGGACACAATCTCTACGGCGGAACGCCCCGGCTGTTTAACACTGTTCTCAGCAACTTCGGGATGGAATTCAGTTATGTACAGACCTCCGAGGTGGCGCACGTCGAGCGCGCTCTGCGTCAGAACACGCGCCTCGTGTTTCTGGAGACTCCGACCAACCCATTAATGGAGCTGTGCGACGTTCGCGCGATCAGCGAACTTTGTCATTCTCATGGGATCGAAGTCGTGGTCGATAACACCTTCATGTCGCCGTATTTCCAGCGGCCCATCGAACTCGGTGCCGACATGGTTGTGCATTCGACCACGAAATTTCTGAATGGCCACAGCGACGGCCTTGGTGGTGTCGTCGTCTGCACAAAGAAAGAGCAGGTGGAGAAGCTGGCGTACCTGCAAAAAGCCGCGGGCGCCATCCTCTCGCCGTTTGAGTGCTGGCTGATCCTGCGCGGTGTGAAAACCCTCGCCGTGCGCATGAGACAGCACGATCGCAACGGCCGCAAGGTCGCGGAATTCCTGTCGCAGCACGAGAAGGTGAAGAAAGTCTTCTATCCTGGCCTGCCCGATCATCCGCAGCATGAACTTGCCAAGCGCCAGATGTCCGGCTTTGGCGCCATGATCTCCTTTGAGACCGGTTCTCTGGCCAATGCCAACAGGATGTTGCGCAAGGTGCGCGTTTGTTCGCTGGGAGAATCGCTAGGCGGAGTCGAAACCCTGATCTCCCATCCCGCGACGATGACTCACGCCGCTGTTGGCGAAGAAGGGCGCCGGAGGATCGGAATTACTGATGGGCTGGTCAGGATCTCGGTGGGGATCGAGGATGCGGAGGATATCCTCGCCGATCTCGACCAGGCGCTGGGCGCAATCTAGCGGACTTCATACAGGATGATGAATTCTCAGACTTCTCGTGAATGGAATGCCGCCGAATATCACCGATTGTCCGCGCCGCAGTACGCATGGGGCCAGCGCGTCCTGAGCGAACTGCCTCTTCGTGGAGACGAGCGTGTGCTCGACGCCGGATGCGGATCCGGCAGGTTGACTGAGCCCCTATTGCGGAGTCTCCCCCGGGGCTACGTTGTAGGAGTGGACATCTCATGCAACATGGTGGCGCACGCGCAGCAGATGTTGCGCGGGGAGTTTGGGGCGCGCTCACACTTCGTTGCCGCTGATCTGCTGGCACTTCCGTTCCACGAGGTGTTCGACGGGATCTTCAGCACCGCTTCGTTTCATTGGGTTCTGGATCACGACGCCTTGTTCGGCAATTTACGAAACGCGCTTCGTCCTGGGGGATGGCTGCACGCGCAGTGCGGCGGCGGGCCCAATCTGGCACGCTTGCGTCAGCGGGTTCGGGAATTGGGGCAGACGCCGGCATTTTCGAAATGGCTCGGTGATTTCGCGGAACCGTGGCACTTCTCGAACGACGATGCGGCAAAGTCCCGCCTGCGCTCCGCCGGGTTCCACGAGATTGCCACATCTCTCGAATGTTCTCCGGTGTGTCTGTCATCCAACGAACAATTCCAAGACTATCTCCGCACCTTCATACTCCATCGTCATCTCGAGCAGTTGCCGGCAGGGGATATGCGGCGGCTCTTCACGTCGACGCTCGCCGAAATCTCCTCAGCGGACGACCCACCGTGGATCCTCGACTATTGGCGCCTGAACCTGCGTGCGCGCAGACCGGAGTAAGTGGTTCGAAATCAATGCGCCAATTGGATGAGTCCAGCGGTTCGAGTTACCGAAGTAACAGGCGCTGTACTCCCAGTACCTTTGCCTGCGGGCGGGCATCAGCGAAACTTTCCCAGACTTCTTGTGTTCATGTAAACGAAGGCGGGAAGCCTCAGGAGACGGACAGATGCGACGAAGCGGATGGATGATTGGGTTCTTAGTACTGGCGGGAGCGATAGCACTGGCGCAGGACAATGCAGCGACATCGAGTGATCTGGCGAAGGATCGTCAAGACCGACGTCAGGATCGCAAAGACCTGCGTCAGGACAGGCGGGATCGGAACCAGGACGCGCGAGATGCGGTAAAGGATCAGAAGGATGTTAATCAGGACAGGCGTGACCTGCACCAGGACCGCGTTGATCGCAACCAGAATCAGCGTGTTGTCAACCAGGACCGCCACGAACTGAATCAGGATCGCAAGGAACTTGCCACCGACAAGAAGACCGGCAACACGGGCGATCTGGCTGGCGACCGTGCTGCCATCCGTAACGACAAGCGGAATCTGGCGGGCGCACGCGTGAACCGGAATGCTGCGCAACGTGACGTGAACAAAGACCGCCGCGACCTGCATCAGGATCGACATGACCGCAACGCCGATCTCCGCGATGTGAAACACGACCAGAAGGACATCCGGCACGACAAGAAAGACCTGCGGCACGACCGTCGCGATATTCACCGCGACAAACAGGGAAAGTAACTCACCCTTGCAAGAACAGGCAGGCGGCGCGGAGCGGAGACGATGCGTCGCCTGCTTTCTTTTTCACCCTTCGGGCAAGGTCTTCTGAGCCAGGAACTGCCCACCTGCCTTAATCCAGGGCCGCGTTCTCCTTCGCTGCACAGGTCAGTAGGACTTCACCTTGAATGTGAAATTTACCTTCTTCGTTTCGTTTCCCGTGATGGTCACCTCCGCGGTCTGGGTGCCGTAGTCCTCATGCCAAGCGGTAAGCGTGTATCTGCCGGGAGGCAGGTTAGGAAGTGTGAAACTGCCGTCACTCTTGCTCACGCTGTAATGATTTGTTTTCAACACAACCAGGTAAGCGCGCATCCAGGGATGAACGTTGCACTTCACCGGGATGAATTCTTCTTTGTCGTATTTTTCAGTGATGGGCCGCGCGCCGGGCGGTTGTGACTTGTTCCACTCACGATTCGCCTTTGCCTGCGGATGGACATTGTGTGAGGTCTGGTCGTTGTTGACCACATCCAGTTGCTGTCCAGTGTGCACCACCAATACGTGAGGAATGTATTGGCATCCTTTCTGCTCGAGCGTGACGGCTTGAGTGGGTACTTGACCTTCATCAGGCGCTCCGGCCGATATGTACACGACGACGTTGGCCAGGGCATTGTTCGGGCCGGTGACCACGGTCTCGGCAGTGACTGGCGTGGCATGTTCCTTCGCACACACCGGTTCCTGTGACATGTCGATGGCCTTTGGTTTGGCTGGCGTACCCGCATAGGTCGCATTGCCGCTGACCGTTCCGCCAAATATCAGGCTCGGATAGAGCAGCAGCGCAATCACTGCTACAGGCATTTGCGTGGTTCGCATGGAAAGCTTCCCTCCTGGAATCAAGAACTCATGCGCGTCGAGCGGCAAGCACTAGGCTACAGGTGAACAAGGCTGCGCTGCAAAGCTGTGGTCACCGCTTGCGCTCGATCGCTCACATTCGGACGAGCGAGAACCCTGCTGACGTGACTGTTCACCGTTCTGTGATGCCAGGCTTAGAGGCGATATCCCCCCAGGGAGCGGAATCACATGCTCTTGGTTACACTCCTATCTGCCAGTGGCGGCGGTTCCTTTGGTGAGGATCTCTGCCGATGGATACTGTATGTTGGATACAATAGAAGCCCAGAGCAGCAACACCAGAGCTCGCAACGATTCGCGCGGTCCTCGTCCGCGCCTAGGGGAGACAATTTGACCAACCGGAAGAATCGGATCCATGTCATCGATTCGCACACGGCCGGTGAGCCAACGCGCGTGATCCTCTCCGGAATACCGGACCTGGGGAGCGGAACGATGGCGGAGAGGCTGCGGGTCTTCCGGGAAAAGTATGACGGTTTTCGCTCTGCGGTGGTCAACGAACCGCGCGGCTCCGACGCTATCGTTGGCGCCTTGCTGTGCAAGCCCACCAATCCTGATGCGGTCGCAGGCGTGATCTTCTTCAACAATGTCGGCTACCTCGGGATGTGCGGTCACGGCACGATGGGAGTCATCGCCACACTTGCCTATAAGGGCTGCATAGGACTCGGTGTTCACCGGATCGAAACGCCCGCAGGTGAAGTCACAGCAGAACTGCATTCCAGCGGTGCGGTGACCGTGCACAACGTCGCCAGCTACCGGTTGGCCGGGAATGTCGAGATTCAGGTTCCCGAACATGGCCGCGTGATCGGGGACATCGCATGGGGCGGCAATTGGTTCTTTCTCGTGGAGGTCCATCCGCACGAACTCTCGCTTGCGAACCTGGAGGCCTTGACGGAGTACACGTGGGCGATCCGCACGACGCTGCATAGAGAGGGGATCGCGGGCGCGGACGGGCGTGAAATCGACCACATCGAATTGCTGGGCCCAGCGCAGAATCCACACAACAACAAGCGCAACTTCGTCCTTTGTCCCGGAAGGGCCTACGATCGCTCGCCATGTGGAACGGGAACAAGCGCCAAGATGGCGTGCCTGTACGCCGACGGCAAATTGAAACCCGGCGAGATCTGGCGCCAGGAAAGCATCGTGAACACGGTGTTTGAAGGCAGCATTCGCGTGGAAGACGAAACGGTCCTTCCCAGTATCAAAGGATCGGCGTGGGTGAACGCTGAGGCAGATCTGATCCTGGATCCGTGCGATCCCCTCTGTTGGGGCATCCGCGGTCAGGCCGGAACCGAACACGAGCCATCGCCCTGACCATGGCTTCGGGATTCGACATCGTGATCGTGGGCGCCGGCATTGTGGGTGCGGCGTGTGCGGCGGAGTTGGCACGCGAAGGCATGCGTGTTGCGGTCGTTGATCGCGACATCATCGGCGGCGGCGCCACGGCCGCGGGGATGGGCCACATCGTCGTCATGGACGATTCCGAAGCACAATTCGCCCTCACTCGCTATTCGCGGCGTCTCTGGCGCGACCTCCACTCCGGTTTGCCTCCTCAGGCGGAATATGAGACTCCGGGAACGATTTGGGTCGCCGCGGACGAGAGCGAGATGCAGGAAGTGCGGCGCAAGCATGAGTACTACGCGTCGCGCGGTGTGGCGGCGGAGATTCTCGACAGCAAAATGCTGGCCGAAGCCGAACCCAATTTGCGGCCAGGCCTGGCGGGAGGTCTACTTGTGCCCGACGACGCGGTGGTTTACCCACCCGTGGTGGCTCGATTCCTGCTGGAGAGAGAGCGCGGCGTGAGCGTTATTGCCGGCAGCGCGGTACGCGCGATCACAAACGACGGCGTCGCGCTGGAGGACGGCACACGCATTTCAGCCGCGAAGATCGTGAATGCCGCGGGCGATGCATCTCCGAACTTGACAGCGGGTGTCCGGGTCGCGCCACGCAAGGGACATCTGGTGATCACCGACCGCTATCCCGGGTTCGTCCGCCATCAACTGGTGGAACTAGGCTATCTGAAGAGCGCGCACACGCATTCTGCGGAATCGGTTGCGTTCAACGTGCAGCCCCGGCGAACAGGGCAGATTCTCATTGGCTCGTCGCGGCAATATGGCGTGACAAACGCGGATGTCGATCCGGCGATTGTCTCAGCCATGCTGAGCCGGGCCCTCCAATACATGCCAGGGATCGGCACGTTGAGTGCGATCCGATGCTGGACGGGGTTCCGCGCCAGTACCCCCGACAAGCTGCCCCTCATCGGGCCGGCGCCGGGCACGGACCATGTGTACCTGGCGACGGGACACGAGGGATTAGGCATCACGACTTCCCTCGCAACGGCAAAGCTCCTAGCGAGTCAGATCACTGGACGCGAACCGGAGATCGCAGTAACACCCTACTTGCCGGCACGCGTCATGGATGGTGAGAAGCATGCCTAACCTGATCCAAGTCACGATCAATGGCCAAGCCGTGACGGTCCCAGGAGGCATTACGGTGGCGGCAGCGGTGCTCCTGTCGGGAAAGTCGGGCATTCACCGATCACCAAGCGGCGCGCTGCGCGGCCCCGTTTGCGGCATGGGAGTGTGTTTCGAATGCCGCGTGACAGTCAACGGCCGCGCTCATGTACGTAGCTGCCTCACCACTTGCGAGGCGGGCATGGAGATCAGCGCGGATGAGTGACTCGGCCAACACAGTTGTCGTGATCGGAGGAGGTCCGGCCGGGATCGCGGCAGCTGCCTGCGTGGCCGAAAATGGCGCCTCCACCGTCTTGATCGATGACAACCCCAGACTCGGAGGCCAGATCTGGCGTTCTGGCGGAAAGATCCCCCAGGCGAAGGAGGCCGGGCATTGGCTCAATCGGTTCATGCGCTCCGGTGCGAAGCTGCAGTGTGGAACGCGAATTGTGGACCGCCTGGGAACGAAGTCACTGCTGGCAGAGAGCGATCGTGGAATTCAGCGCGTCGATTATTCACAACTGATTCTGGCCACGGGAGCTCGCGAGCGTCTCTTGCCATTTCCAGGGTGGACGATTCCCAATGTTGTCGCAGCTGGAGGATTGCAGGCACTGGTCAAAGGTGGGGCGCCGATCGCAGGGAAACGGGTGGCGATCGCTGGTTCGGGGCCGCTTCTGTTGGCTGTGGCGACGTATCTCCGCCTACAAGGTGCCGTGATTGTGCTCATCGCCGAGCAAGCGCCCTGGTCCCGCCTGGTTCGTTTCTCTGCGAAGTTGAAGTCCTCGCCGCACAAGCTGTGGCAGGCCATCCTGATGGGGGTTCATTTACGAGGTGTGAGGTTCAAATCGAGTTGTTGGCCGATTGCGGCGCGGGGCGAGTCCGTCCTGGAACAGGTCGAGTTTCAAAGCAAGCAAGGAAGATTCTCCGTTGCCTGCGACTACCTGGCTTGCGGATTCGGCCTGATACCCAACCTGGAGTTGCCGAGGCTCATCGGTTGCGAGGTTCACAACGGCTTCGTTGCGGTAGATGAGTGGCAGCAAACTTCTATCGACGATGTCTATTGCGCCGGTGAGCCGACGGGAATCGGGGGAATCGACTCTGCGCTTTGCGCGGGGCAGATCGCGGGCTTCGCAACTGTTGGCCGCAAGGAGAAAGCACGGGGGCTCTTTCCGGCGCGCACGCGCGGTAAGAAGTTCGAGGAGACCCTAGCTTTCACATTCGCCCTGCGTCCCGAACTGCGCCAGTTATGCCAACCTGAGACTGTCGTGTGCCGCTGCGAAGATGTCACATACGAACGTCTGCAACCCATGACGAGCTGGCGTGAAGCCAAGTTACAGACACGCTGCGGTATGGGCGCGTGCCAGGGACGGACCTGCGGAGCGGTCGCCGAATTTCTGTGGCACTGGCAGCTTGCCAGTGCACGGCCGCCAGTGTTTCCGGCGAGGGTAGAAAGCCTGGCCGGGAAGACTTTGACACTAGAGAAATAGGACAGGAGACGGAATCATGGATTGGAGCGGAGTACTCCCCGCGATCACAACGCCGTTCAACAAAGACCTTACCGTAGACCATGGCTTTCTGGCAGAGCACTGCGCCTGGCTGTTATCGAACGGCTGCAGAGGAATTGTGCCGCTCGGTTCGCTGGGCGAGGGAGCAACGTTGTCGACCGATGAGAAATTGGCGGTCCTGCGCACTTGCGTCCAAACGTCCGGTGGGAAGGCTCCAGTTGTGGCAACCGTCTCGTCGCTGCGCACGGATCATGCCGCGGAATTTGCGTCCGCCGCGCAAGAAGCGGGATGCAGCGGCCTGATGGTGCTGCCGCCCTATGTCTATCGCGGCGACTGGCGCGAAATGAAGGCCCATGTTGCGTCTGTTCTACGCGCAACGCCGCTGCCTGTGATGCTGTACAACAATCCGATCGCGTATGGAACCGACTTCACTCCGGAGAATATCGCGGAGCTTGCGATGGAGCACGGGAACTTGAAAGCAGTGAAAGAGTCGAGCGCCGACGTCCGGCGCGTGAGCGCCATTCGAGCACTCGTGGGAGACCGTCTTGCGATTTGTGTGGGAGTGGATGATGCGATTCTGGAAGGGATCGGAGTGGGCGCGACAGGATGGGTGGCTGGTCTTGTGAACGCTTTCCCGGCAGAGTCCGTTGCGTTGCTGGAAGCTGGCATCAAGGGCGACCGCAAACGCGCTGAGGCTCTGTACCGCTGGTTCCTTCCGCTCTTGCGCATGGACACGGTCCCGAAGTTTGTGCAACTCATCAAACTGGTGCAACAGGAAGTGGGAATGGGCAGCGAGCGCGTCCGCCCCCCGCGCTTGGAGATGGCCGGTTCGGAACGCGATGAGGCACTGGCGACGCTGAAGGCAGCATTGGCGAACCGGCCCGCCGTCTAGAGACTCTAGTGAATGCCTGGCTTTCCCAATCGGGAATCAACACAGTCCAGGGCAGCCTGCGGCCGTGAATTCTGAAGGTCTTTCCAAGGAACGGGCGCGCAGCCGGTCCGCATTGACTGGCGTGTGTGGAGTTGAGAGCCGGAAGGTTGGTTGCGGGGGGATTTGTCCCCAGTGGACTACTCATTTCACGTAACTTGTTGATTCTATGACTGGCGAAAATGCTGAAAGAGGCGAGAAAGGCAGGTCCTTCATTCAGTTTTCAATCAGTTTTTTCCACAAGTGCCGGATGCCGAGACTCAAACATCCTTCGCTCGACTCCGTGCAGATTCGGGCCATCTTACAGGCCTCACATTATGAAAGCCACTCAGCAGGTTGCACACCATCATGTTGTGCCGTTGCTAAAGCCCGAGCAAGAGGAAGCGGAAAGAGAGTACCCGCGTGCCGCCATGCGCTTTGTGGAGATGGGCAGGCGTTCTAACCAGCTGAACCACGCCCCCGCTTTGAAAATCATTCCCTGCGATTACCGCGTGCTCCTCCGGCTGCTCGCCGATTTCCCAAGACTTCCTGAGAATGCCGTGACAGCACGCCATTGCTCGTAACTGACTGAAAACACGCGACACGGATGGCTTCCGAAGGCGCGTTTAAAGCGGTGAGAAACAGTTGCTGAACCATAATTGGACCATAGACTGCTATACTGTTTGCAACGCTATTGCCACGGTTTGCTCGTCACGCGGTGGTCATTTCTTAAGACCAGATTCATCTCCGCCTATCTTGCCCGCCGTTTATTTTGCGTAAAATCCAAAAACAAATGTGAGGGGCTTCGCGACTCTAGAAGTGTGTCAGAGTGTGCGCGACCTCTCGAGAAAGAAACAAATTCGAATGACGACATTTTCGGAACTGCCCCTGTCTTCTGCGCTACAGCGCAAACTCGCGGCGGCTCAATTCATTGACCTCACACCCATCCAGGAACGTGCAGTCCCTCCTGCTCTCGAAGGTCGCGATGTGATCGGGACTGCCGAGACGGGCACTGGCAAGACATTGGCGTTTCTCATTCCTCTGATTGAGATCCTGAACCATGAGCCAGCGCGTCAGACCGTCGCTCTGGTGCTGCTGCCAACGCGGGAACTCGCAATGCAGGTGCACGAGCAATACGAGCAACTACGCACGAAAGCCATGCCCAAAGCTGCGCTCATCATCGGCGGCGTCTCCGAGAAGGCGCAAATCCAGAGTCTGCGGACTGGGTCGGAATTGGTGATTGCCACTCCCGGACGATTACAGGATCTTATCAACCGCAATTTCGTAGACTTGCGCCAAGTCAAACTGCTCGTACTCGACGAAGCAGATCGCATGCTGGATATGGGATTTCTGCCGGCGATCCGGCGGATTCTGTCGACGCTGCCCAGGCGGCGCCAGACGCTGTGTTTCTCAGCCACGATGGAGCAGTCGGTTGCCGGCTTCATCAATGACTACATGCAGAATCCGGTGCGGGTCGCTCTAGGCTCGGTGCTCAAGCCAGCCGGGACTGTGCAACTCAGAGCCTACGAAGTGCGTCCGGGAGAGAAACTCGATGTTCTCCGTCAACTGCTCTATGCGGAAACGGGGCAAACGTTAGTCTTTACACGCACGAAGCGAGGCACCGAACGATTGACGAAGGAACTGGTACGCGACGGTTTTGCGGCCGCCATGATTCATGGCGATCGCTCGCAGTCGCAGCGCAACGGAGCTTTGAGCGGCTTTCAGGAAGGCCGTTTCCAGGTGCTGGTGGCAACAGATATCGCTTCGCGTGGTCTGCACGTGGATGACGTTGCTCACGTTATCAACTACGATGTGCCCAAAATGGCCGAGGACTTTATCCATCGAGTTGGCCGAACTGGGAGGGCGGGGCTCCAAGGGCGCGCCTCGACATTGGCGGCAGGAGCCGAGGTCCTGGAACTGCGCCACATCGAACGTACTCTGAAGCTGAAGATGGAACGCCTGCAGTCGGACGCGGTAACGACGTTGCCATCGCGGCCAATGATTCAAAACACGCTGGCCTCGCGGACCCTGACAGCCTTGCCAGGTGAGGTATTCGTATAGGCTGGCAAACTCGTAGATTCCGGTGTCGCTTAATGACTCGTTGGTGAGCGGCACGAGAGTTGGAGGTGTTGGTGTCCAGCATTCACGATGTGAGAGCTGCGGGGAAGAAAGTGCAAGAGATTCTAGACGCGCTCAAGAAGGCTGGCGCAAGTAATCCGGACAACCTTAGGCAGAAGCTTGTCAGCGCCAGCGACGAATACGCGAAAACTATTCGCGAGCTCAAGTAATTCGGATTCAAGTGCACAAAAAGAGGACGGCAATGGCGTTCTCTTTTTGTCTTGCACAGATCACTCACCGGAATTATGAATTATTCCGATGCGAATCCTTCAAGAAAGAACCTTCTCTACGAATCTTTTTCCGCGCACGCTTCCGCGCCAAAGCCTGTTTCACTCGACGCTTTTCACCGGGCTTTAGGTAGTACGAGTGACGTTTCACTTCTTTAATAATGTCTTCGGACTGAACCTTACGTTTGAACCTACGGAGCGCATTCTCCAAGGATTCGCCCTCTTGCAATCGAATTTCTGCCACTCTTACCCTCCTAAAATTGGTGCGATGTCGATCTTGTATAGCCGTTTCTTACGGTGCCAGGACCGAACGCTCGGAAGCTGCAATCACGAGTTACTCGCCGATGTGGTCACCCGTGGACTGTTCCGCGGTGTCCGGTTCTTCTTTGCCGAGATTGAAGAGTGCCGCCTGCTCTGCGGCGTGTTTACGCAGTTCGGCCATCTCGTCGATAGTGCCTGCAACCGTCTCCACCTGTCTTCGCTGATTCTTGCGCTCTGCTTTGTCTCGTTGTCTCTGTTGCCGCGTGTGTTCCTTTTGGCGCTTTGTGAATGTTGATCGGCCTGTTGGCATACCTATCCCCCTAGAATCTCTTATTCGTTCCCGACAGGCATTTGGTCGCCTGACAGGACGACTTTGTGCATTCGAAAAAGCTACCAGCGCGGTTCGCGCGGTTGCCGTGGATGGCCGCGATAGTCGTCGCGCCCGCCTCCGCCACCAAAACGACGGCCTCCACCACCCCCGCCCCGAGGACGTTCTGCCTTTGGTTTGGCCTCGTTGATGGTCAAGGTGCGTCCGCCTAGATCGGTCCCATTAAGAGTCACGATCGCCTTGTCAGCCTCACTGGCATTGGCCATTTCCGCGAACCCGAACCCACGAGAACGGCCTGTATCGCGGTCGGTTACGAGCGTGATCTTTTCTACGGCCCCGTGCGCTTCGAAAAGGTTTCGCAACTCGGCTTCGGTTGTGCTGTGGGGCAGATTCCCAACGTAAAGGTTCTTCATCGCAATTCCTCTTTCAGTAAATCGTCCAAACTAGTCGGTCTTGTTTCGGGCTTCGCTGGCCGCCCTTCAGAATCGCGAGGCGGAGGAGGCAAGGCGCGCATCGCTTCCGTGCGAGCAATGGACGCGGAGCGGACCGCGGAGATTCGACGGGAGGCTTCGAGGATGCCCCAGCGCTGGGTCGTATCTCCAAGATCGGTAGCAACAATGCTTTTCGCGCCGATGGCGGCCTCTTCGTCCCCGTTCTCCGGCGATTCTTCATTCGCCTTCGGTGAATCCGCGAGGTATTCGGGCTGGCCAACCAGGAAAGCCAAGCGCTGCGGGGGAGTCGCGCTTCTAACGTCATCACAGAACTTGTCGCGTTGGCCCCGCTCCTTTTCCATATAGATCAACACGAGGTCGTAGAGGGCGGGTCTCCACCAGATGCGGGCTTCCACGATGTCAGCGGCGCTATCGACGTCGATCCCGCGCTTCCGCAGGACCTCAGCACGTAAATCGCGCTTCGCATGCGATGTGTCGATCAGCAATACTCGCTTCTTTTTGACTGAGTCGGGAATTGGCGCGGAGACCGGCAACGAGAGCAGCGGAGGGTTCATGCCGACACCGACCGGGGCTGTGCACGTACGGTGGTATCCGCTGCGTGGGTTCCCTTTGCTGCGCGTCCCAACATTTCGTGGCTACGCTTCCGTCGAGCGATCTTTTGTTTTCGCTCGCGGTTGAATCTGGACTTGTCTCCGTTCCGTGCGGACATAGTGAACTCCTGACATGAGAGGGTTAGCCAGCTGTGGATCTGCGCAATCGACGGTCGATCGCGCGAACCCGCTTAAAGGCAAGGCGGAATGCCGCGGACAGAAACAAGGGATGTAAGGGTTACGCCTCTCGATCTCTCAATCGCGAAGGGCGCAAGGTGTTTAGGCGTGTCTTCGAGGTTAAGTATTAACAGTATATCGCGTTTCGAATCGCATTGCGTAAGCCAGCGCCGGAGCGCGGTGGATTTCGGACCGCGGCTATGGTGGTTGCTCCTTCATCTTCGCGGTTCGCAGTGGCATGATGAACCCGATAGGACAGACCAAAGCAACGTCGGAAGAGTTGCGCGCCGAACTCAACGGCTTACGTTCTACGGCTACCCGCCTGATTGAGCAAGATTCTCGCCTGATGGAGAGGTGCGCTGAACTGGAAGATCAAATATCTCGCGGAACGTCAAAACCCACGAAATCATGACGATTGCGTACCGCGCACCGACGTGCTTGCGAGTTGCGTGTCTGGCGCGTAGGATAAAAAGTGCGTTTGACCGAATCGGTCGTGAGCAGCTCTCGCCCAATAAGCCAGTAACCTGCCTTCAGTACCTCCGAATCTCTCCAGCGTAAATCAATCAGAAGGAACACGAGTGTCAATATGGCAGAACAAGGAACAGTAAAGTGGTTCAACGACGCCAAGGGCTATGGTTTCATTAGCCGCCAAAGTGGAGAGGATGTTTTTGTGCACTTCTCGGCAATCCAGGCGGGCGGCTTCAAGAGTCTTCAGGAGGGCCAAACCGTTCAGTTCGAAGTTACAAAGGGCCCGAAGGGCTGGCAAGCTGAAAACGTACAGCCTCTCTGAGTGCGCGTCCTGGCGAAGGGCGATCTACATCAAGATCGCCTTTTCAAGTTCCACATTCGTTCTTGATTGCGAGATTTCGAGAAGATCAAGAAGAGATGAACTCGTGACTAACGTTTTTGTCGGGAACCTGGATATCACGGTGACGGAGCAGCAACTGCGGGAACTGTTTGCAGTCCACGGTGCCGTCGAAAGCATCACCATCGTAAAGGACAGGGATACGGGCGAACCTCGTGGCATCGCTTTCGTAGAGATGACGGAAGCGACGGAAGCCCAAAGCGCTATTTCTGCACTCAACGGAACGATGCTTAACGGTCGTGCGATGAACGTGAACGAAGCTCGCCCGAAGCTTCATCGAGATCCAATGCGCGATTCCGATCGAAGGGATCATCGGCGACACAGGATGTGAATTGAGAACTCGTCAACAACTACTCGTTCGTTTTTGGCACGCAATGAAATGGGCTCTGTGACACGCGACGATCTCACATCTTCCTATGCCATCATCCGCTATAACAGTCGGACCTACCGGTCTGCCGGAGTGGTTGCTGTTGTCGGTGGCAGGCATAATGCAGAGTCAGAATTGAAGAAGTTTGAGGATTTCCAAGGCTCCTCAGATCGGCATGAGGGCTGGCGCTACTTCATTGAGAAAACTGATCTCAAGGCTGGAACAGATCCCGCAGAAGCCACCCAACGGCGCCAAGCCGAATTGGAAGGGCGGGAATCGAAGGCTCTGAAGGAGACCAAGACTCCCGTATTCCCTTCGCCCGATCCTCACAGATGAGTCTGGTTCGCCGGCAAGCTCGAAATGCTGTTCAGAAATGCTCTTTGAATATGAGAGCTGGCTAGGCTTATCGATGTTTGCGTGTTCCCAGTTCGCTGGCTGCTAGCACCCTGCCTTAGCCGGGCGATCCCCGCCAAGGCAGGATAGTTCCGGTCCACCGAATGAAGCTTGGTTGGGGCTTGCTTATTCATGGGCGCAAGTACGTGTCTTTGCGCTGACTTGCCGCGAAGTATTCTCCCTGTAAACGTAGAGGTACTTCATGCAGTGACACCGTTTCCAGTACGGCTCGCCGTTCCTGGGGCAGGATTCTTGGTGGCGCGTGTAGACGGTAACGGTTTGAGTGGAAAGCGAGGCCGCCGGATTGGATTCCTCCGCTGCTTCTGCACCGATCGGATGGGACCCCATCGACTCAGCTCCACGACTGAGTTTGGAGAGCAGCTTTTTGTAACGCGAAGAGCCGAAGCTGACAAACGGCCATTCGCTCAGCCGAACTCTTTATTCGGCAGAGTCAAGCAGAATCCTTCATTCAGTTTTCATTCAGTTTCGGGAGTGAATCTGTGGAATTACTGATTATGAGGAGCTTGAGGTTGGTTGCGGGGGGTGGATTTGAACCACCGACCTTTGGGTTATGAGCCCAACGAGCTACCAGGCTGCTCCACCCCGCAGAAAAATCATAGCAGCGGGGATGAGGAGGGTCAAACCGTTGCGCCCGCTCTAACAGAGCTTGTCCGCAGACCATTGGGCGGCCAACACCAAACCCGCGCCGCCTCGGTACAATGTTTTCCGGAACCTCGGCCTTCGGATGAGCCTTCGCACCCTGAACGACATCTTGCTGACCGTCTGCACCAGCCACCGGGATCGCGTGATGCTGCAGCGCCAGGTATTGGGATGGGTGCCCATCTCTGCTGCCGAGTTGTACCGCAACATCGTGGGACTGGCGCGCGCGCTCGATTCCTGGGGAATCCGCGCTGGAGATCGGGTTGCGATCCTGAGTGAGAACCGTCCTGAATGGGCCGCCACGGACTTTGCCGCGCTCAGCCTCGGTGCTGTGACTGTCCCCATCTACTCCACACAAACAGCCGAGCAGACCTCGTTCCTTCTCAACGATTCCGGCGCGCGCGTGATCGCGGTCTCGACGGCGGCGCAACTCGAGAAGGTGCTCACGATCCAGTCTCACACTCCGATCGAGAGAATTCTCGTAATGGACAAGGTCGAGACTGCCCATGCCGCCCCAATGCACCGGCTCATGCTGCAAGGGCCCACCGGGTTCGATCCGGATTTCGACGCCCGTGCTCGCGCGGTTTCGCCGAACGATCTTGCGACCATCATCTACACCTCGGGTACAACCGGCACCCCAAAAGGCGCCATGTTGACCCACGGCAACATGGCGTCCAATATTGCGTGTTCGCTCGAGGGATTCGGTATTCCACGCCACGCGGTGAGTGTTTCCTTTCTTCCGCTCTCGCATGTCACAGCCCGGCATGTCGACTTTGCCTTGCTCTACCACGGCGTCAGTCTTGCTTACGTTCCGGACATCACGCAGTTGCCCCAGGCGCTGGCCGAGATCCGTCCGGCAATTTTCGTGGGCGTCCCGCGTGTTTACGAAAAAATCCACCAGCAGGTGATTCTGAAAGCCGCCAGCTTTCCAAAGAATGTGATTTATCGCTGGGCGCTGGGGGTCGGGCATGCACACCGCGATGAGACATTGGCCGGAATCTCGCCGGACTCAATCGCATGGCGCCTCGCCAGCCGGCTGTTGTCCTCGAAGATTCGCGCCGGGATGGGCGGCATGACCGAAATCTTCATCTCCGGAGGGGCGCCGCTTGGCCAGGAACTCGCGGCCTGGTATGCCGACATTGGCATTCGGATTCATGAAGGCTACGGTTTGACGGAGACGTCGCCCGTGATCGCGGTCAACCACCCCGGAGCCCACAAATTGGGGACGGTGGGCAAACCCCTCGCCAATCTTGAGGTCCGCATCGCCGACGACGGTGAGGTTCTCGTGCGCGGTCCATCCGTATTCCAGGGCTACTGGAACCGGCCACAGGAGACACGCGATGCTTTTGTCGATGGCTGGTTCAAGACCGGCGATATTGGGAATCTCGACAGCGAAGGCTTTCTTTCGATTACGGACCGGAAGAAGGATCTGATCAAGACTTCGGGCGGGAAGTTCATCGCGCCCCAGCCTATCGAGAATTCACTGAAGCTCAACCCTCTGATCGGCACCGCGATTGTGCTTGGCGAGAAGCGGAAATTTCCGTCTGTGCTGATCTCACCACACTTCCCGCTCCTGGAAGATTGGGCCAGAGTGAACAAAGTCCCGTTCTCGTCCCGGAAGGAACTGGTTGCCAACGGCAAGGTACAAGCCCTCTACGACGGTATCGTCGAGGAACTGAACAAGAATCTGGCGCGCTTTGAAAAACTCAAACGCGTTCTGCTCGTGCCGGATGAGTTCTCGGCTTCGGACGGGACTCTTACTCACACTCTGAAGGTCCGCCGCCGGGGAATCGAAGAGCGGTACCGGGACCTGATCGACGAAATGTACGAAAAAGCCGAGATGGCTTCTCAGGAAGTCAGTCCGTAGCAGGCTGCGAATCCCCGCCGTACAATAGACCCATGACGGACTCATTGATCATCGCCGGCCGCGAGTTTCGCTCGCGGCTGATTGTAGGCACCGGCAAGTATCGTTCATTTCAGGAAACCGCCCGAGCGCTCGAGGCCAGCGGAGCCGATATGGTGACGGTCGCGGTACGGCGCGTGAACCTCGATCGCAGCAAGGAATCGCTGCTCGACTACATCGATCCCAACAAGTACTTCCTCTTGCCCAACACTGCGGGTTGCTATACCGCCGACGAGACCATCCGGACCGCCCGGCTCGCGCGCGAAGTCGGATTGTCGGACTGGATCAAACTCGAAGTTATCGGCGATCAGGCCACGCTCTATCCGGATGTCCAAGCCACACTCGAAGCGACCCGAGTGCTGGTGAAAGAAGGATTCACGGTGCTGGCTTATACGTCCGACGATATTGTCGTCGCCAAGCGGCTCGTCGATGCCGGAGCATCTGCGGTCATGCCGCTGGGAGCACCGATTGGCAGCGGCCTGGGGATTCAGAATGCAGCGAACCTCCGCATTCTGCGGGAGATGATCACCGGCGTTCCACTGGTGGTCGACGCCGGGGTGGGGACTGCATCCGATGCCGCAATAGCGATGGAGTTGGGCTATGACGCAGTCCTGATGAATACGGGTATCGCTGGCGCCCAGGAGCCGGTGCTCATGGCAGAAGCGATGAAGCACGCGGTAATTGCTGGACGTCAGGCTTATCTGTCCGGACGCATGCCGCGAAAACTCTATGCGACTGCGAGTTCGCCGCTGGAAGGAGTTGTGAAGTAGCCTGCGGCGCAGAATTGCGTCGCGTTCGACAAAACTAAGAGGCGGCACGGAAGCCGCCCCAATATTTTTAGAGGCTTGTTCGAGCCTATAGCATCTTGGCGCTGTCCACGTGAATGGTGTCGCCTTCCACGTGTCCGGTAACCGCGACATGGTGACCTTCATGACCCTTGAGGGCTTCCGGGTTCTTCACGGTGAGAACCTTCTGGTCGCCGTCGGTCACAACCACCATCGACGCTCCGCCTTCAATGCACTTTTTCGTGCATTCCGCGGCTCCTTCATGAGCACCTTTTGCGCCACACTTGGAATCACTGATCCAGCCGTTTACGGTCGTCGCATCGCCCGCAAATGAAGCTGTCACCACCAGTGAGACCACCGCCAGCGCGGCAAATGTCAGCAGGAACTTACGCATGCCATCCTCCTTGAAGTTGTGAAGAGTAGTGATCTCCAGGTTTTTCGAACTGTATCACAGCCGGCGCAAGGTTGGCACGCAGGAAAATACTCAAAGGTATATGTTTAGTGCTTAGTTCTTGGCGCGGTCGGTTGGAGGCCGTTGTGGAGGATCCGGCGCAACGTAGACGAACTCGCCGGGGCGCGCGTAATGCAATTGCTCCCGAGCTTCCTTCTCAATCGCCCGATGATCTGTCTTGAGTGCCTTGATCCGGTCGACGTACTGATCGTTCTCTTTCTGCAGGCGCAAGACTTCTTTTTCCAGATCCGAGTGTTCGGCGCGCTTTTGCTGATACACGACGATGCCATTTGCACCAAACATCGCGTGCAGCACGAGTCCAACGGTCACCGCCAACGCTGCCAGCGTGCCGAGCCGGCGCCACTCGGCTGCGATCCAGGTCCAGAAGGGTCGTGTTCGTTCCACATACTGCGCGGCCAACTCCTCCGCCTTGGGCCCCTGCTCTTCGATCACCGCGCGCAGCCGCTCGCTTGCCGGCGGCACAATGCGCGTTCGTGATGGCGGTCTTAGTCGAAGATCCATGCCTTTGCTGCCACGCTCAACTTTTCCAGCCCCTCTTTGCTGCGTGCTTCCGAATACGCGCGCACCACTGGTTCCGTCCCCGAAAGGCGATAACACACCCACGACCCGTCCGCCAGGACGAGCTTCAGCCCATCGGTTCTCACCACCCTGGCAACTCTGCTTCCGCAAAATTCCGCCGGATCGCGGCGTAACTTTTCAGTAAACTTCTCCTTCACCTCGGGCGTCAAGCGGAAGTTCTCCCGTAACGGGTAGTAGGAACCAACTTTGGCAAACAGCCCTTCGAGTTGTTTCCCAAGCGATGCGCCGCGGCGCGCCACCATCTCGCAGCACAGCAGGCCCGCCAGCACGCCATCCTTTTCCGGAACGTGTTTGCGAATCGAAAGTCCTGCACTCTCTTCTCCTCCGATGAGGATCTTGTCCGCCTTGATCAGTTCGCCGATGTATTTGAACCCGACCGGAGTCTCGTACAACTCGATCTTGTGCTTCTCCGCGAGGGCGTTGATAAGGTTGGTGGTGGCCACCGATTTCCCCACGCCATTCTTCCAGCCGCGCGTCTCCACCAGGTAATCGAAGAGCAGGGCAATGATGTAGTTTGGCTGCAGGAAGGTCCCGTCTTCATCGACAATGCCGAACCGGTCGGCATCTCCATCGGTCGCGATCCCGATGCCGGCGCCGATTTCGCGCATTTTCTGCCGCAAGTCTTCCAAAAGGTGGTCGTCTGGTTCAGGGGCGTGACCGCCAAACAACACGTCGCGGTAATCGTGCACGGTTGCGACTTCAACTCCAGCCTCGCGCAGCAACGCGTCGGAGTACCCGCGCGCCGATCCCCAGAGCGGGTCGAACGCGACCTTCAATCCAGCCTTCTTGATCACGTCGAGATCGACGATCTCCCGCAGCCGCGAGAGGTACATCCGCCGCGGATCGATCGCTTGCGCCTCCGCACTTCTTGCCAGCGGAGCGGGCGCACCTACCTGATTGGGGCTCGTACCGGAATCGTAGGCAGCGATTTCCGCCTCAATCGCCTGGGTGACTTCCGGCAAGGCCGGCGCTCCGTCGGGCGTTGAGAATTTGATGCCGTTGTATTCGGGCGGATTGTGAGAGGCAGTGAAGTTGATCGCCCCATCTGCGTTCGATTGGATCACGGCATAGGAGATCGCCGGAGTGGGCGCAGCTTCGGCGATTACCAAGGGTGTGGTCTGATAGCTGGAGAGAATGTCCGCTGCGATTGCACAAAATGTCTCCCCCAAAAACCGGGGATCGCGGCCGACAATCACCTTCGGCGCTTTCTGGCTCTGCGCTACCACGTAGCGGGCGATTCCATGCACGGCTCGCCGGACATTCGCAAACGTGAATTCTTCCGCTACGATGGCGCGCCAGCCCGACGTGCCAAACTTGATCCTGGTTATCATTGCGTGCCTCGTGATTCAGCGTTAGGCTCTGGCGCTGGGCTTCGAATCGAACGGTGGTCGCTATGTAATGCCCAATGCTCAGAAGCCCGATTCTATATGACCGACAAACGAGTTGTGCTCACAACCTGCGGTTCGTTGGAAGAAGCGCGCCGCATCGCTCGGCAACTGGTGGAACAGGGTTTGGCTGCCTGTGTCAATGTCGTCCCGCAGATTGAATCTGTGTACCGCTGGAAGGGCGAGGTTGAAACCGCCACGGAAATACTCCTCGTAATCAAGACGGTTGCAAGCGCTTTCGAACCGCTCCGCGAGGCGATTCGGAGACTGCACACCTACGATCTGCCGGAGTGCGTTGCCTTCGCCATCGAAGAGGGCAGTCCCGCCTACCTCGACTGGATCGCGAATTCAGTGAAACCCTGAACACCCTTGACCGCAGCCGCCGTCTCGAGTACAAACGCGGTCACCGTGCGAACACACACCGATCGTCTGTGGGTAAATCTAGTCTTGGCGGTTATCGGCGTGCTTTCTCTGGTGGCCTGCTCGAAGGATCGTGATTGGCCGGTCTATGGCGGTGCTGCCGAGGGTGGTCACTATTCGCCGCTCGCCCAGATTAATCGAACCAACGTCGGGAAACTCCAGACCGCCTGGAGTTTCGACACGCAGGAAGTCGGTGGCCTCCAGACCAGCCCGATTGTTGTGCATGGCGTGCTTTACGGCATCTCACCGTCGCAGAAGGTATTTGCTCTCGACGCCGC